>NZ_JAQGNT010000026.1 GCF_028291725.1 Hydrocarboniphaga sp.
GCCCAGGCCCGTGTCGGCACTGGGCATCGCTCACGCGACCGCCAACCATCCCCCGTTCTGTCCAGCCTGGATTGGACTCGCTGACTTCTCGCCGCCAGATTTACGCGGATTTGAACCGCCGTTCACAGCTGGTCCTTGCGAACTCCGCCGAGCCCGGTACCGGGCTGCAGGCCTATATCGACGGCCTGCCATCGCAGCGGATCACGCGAGTGCAGGGCACCGCCGTGTTCCTGGTGGCGACGCCCGATCGCGTGCCGCAATCACTGATCAGCAACCTGCGCCACAACCGGGTGCTGCACGAGCGCAACATCATCCTGCACCTGGCCTTCCATCAGACACCGTGGGTCGGCATGTCCGGACGCACGCATATTGAACAGCTCGGCAACGGCTTCTGGCGCGTGACGCTGAACTTCGGTTTCATGAACGTGCCCGACGTCCCCAAGGCGCTCAGGCTGTGCAGCAACCGTCAGGGGCTGCAGTTCGGTGACGAGGCCGGCGAGCTGACCTATTTCCTGAGCCGCCTGACCGCGGTGCCGACACCGGGTCGTGGCATGGCACTGTGGCGCGAGCGCCTGTTCGCGGCGATGAGCAACCGCTCCAGCAACGCCGCGGAATTCTTCTGCCTGCCGGATGATGCGGTGGTGCTGCTGAGTACGCGGGTGCCGATCTGAAGTAGGTTGGGGTGAGCGCAGCGAACCCCAACATTCGTCCGCGCTGAAGTTGGGGTTCGCTGCGCTCACCCCAACCTACGGCTATTCCCTCAGAATGCGTCGCCCGGCACGCGTACCCAGCCTTCCATCAGCACTCGCGCGCTGCGGCTCATGATCGCCTTCTTCACGACCCACTGGCCGTTTTCCTGCACGGCCTTGGCACCGACGCGCAGCGTGCCGGACGGGTGGCCGAAGCGCACCGCCTCGCGCTCGACGCCGCCGGCCGCGAGGTTCACCAGCGTGCCCGGAATCGCCGCGGCGGTGCCGATGGCGACGGCCGCTGTGCCCATCATCGCGTGGTGCAGCTTGCCCATCGACAGCGCGCGCACGTTCAGATCTATGTCGGAGGCGGACACCTCCTTGCCGCTCGACGAGACGTAGTCGGCCGGCTTGGCGACGAACGCGACTTTCGGCGTGTGCTGGCGCCTGGCGGCTTCGCTGACATCCTTGATCAGGCCCATGCGCAGCGCGCCGTAGGCGCGGATGGTCTCGAACTTCGCCAGCGCTGCGGGATTGGTGTTGATCGCTTCGCGCAGCTCGGTGCCGGTGTAGCCGATCTCGTCGGCGTTGATGAAAATGGTCGGGATGCCGGCGTTGATCATCGTCGCCTTGAGCGTGCCGATGCCGGGCACTTCGAGATCGTCGACGAGATTGCCCGTCGGGAACATCGAACCGCCCTCGTCGCCATCTTCGGCCGGATCGAGGAATTCGATCTGGACTTCGGCCGCCGGGAAGGTAACACCGTCGAGCTCGAAGTCGCCGGTTTCCTGCACCTGGCCGTTGGTGATCGGCACGTGGGCGATGATGGTCTTGTTGATCTGCGTCTGCCAGATGCGCACGATGCAGACGCCGTTCTGCGGAACGCGCGAGGCATCGACGAGGCCGTTGCTGATCGCGAACGAGCCCACGGCGGCGGTGAGGTTGCCGCAGTTCCCAGACCAGTCTACGAAGGCTTTGTCGATCGATACCTGCCCGAACATGTAATCAACGTCGTGATCGGCCTTGCTGCTCTTGGCCAGGATCACGGTCTTGGACGTGGACGAGGTCGCGCCGCCCATGCCGTCGATCTGCGCGCCATACGGATCGGGGCTGCCGATCACGCGCAGCAGCAGCTTGTCACGGGCTTCGCCCGGCACCTGGCAGCGCTCGGGGAGATCGCTGAGCTTGAAGAAGACGCCTTTGCTGGTGCCGCCGCGGATGTAGGTGGCGGGGATTTTGATTTGGGGGGTGTGGGCCATGTGCGACTCCCGATTGAAAGATGTCGATGTCATTCCCGCGAAGGCGGGAATCCAGTCCTTGAATGTCGAGTGTCCGTTGGGACTTCCCTGGATGCCCGCCTACGCGGGCATGACGTGCGTTTGAGGAGTTTTGTCATCGAATCAGCTCGTCATACAAATCAGCCCAGTCGGGATTCGATGCTTCGATCAGCTTCAGTTTCCATGCCCGGTTCCACTTCTTGATCTGCTTCTCTCGCGTGATCGCTGCGGTGACATCGTCGGCCTGTTCAAACCAGACGAGGTGATGGACGCGGTACTTCTTGGTGAAGCCTTCAACAACATCGTTCCTGTGTTCCCACACTCGTCTGATTAGATCGTTGGTGACGCCGACATACAGCGTTCCATTGCGATCACTGGCGAGCAGGTAGACGTAGTAGCTCACGCATCACCGCCAATGCCACCGACGTCATTCCCGCGCAGGCGGGAATCCAGTGCTTCGGAACCGAGCCGCAGTTCCAATCGGCACTGGATTCCCGCCTTCGCGGGAATGACAGCTTGTGGCGGGAATGACAAGCCTGTGCGTGTCGTTTTACGCCGCCTTCGTCTGCGCCAAAAAGTCCACCGCAAACCGCTGCAGCACACCACCTGCCTCGTACACCGACACTTCCTCGTCCGAATCCAGGCGGCAGGTCACCGGAATCTCCACTTTCTCGCCGTTCTTGCGCGTGAACACCACGGTCAGATCGGCGCGCGGTGTGAGCCTGCCGACCACGTCGTAGGTCTCGGTGCCGTCGATGCCGAAGGTCATGCGGTTCTGGCCGGGTTTGAACTCCAGCGGCAGCACGCCCATGCCGATCAGGTTGGTGCGATGGATGCGCTCGAAGCCTTCGGCGACGATCGCTTCCACGCCCGCCAGACGCACACCCTTGGCGGCCCAGTCACGCGAGCTGCCCTGGCCGTAGTCGGCGCCGGCGATGATGATCAGCGGCTGGGCGCGATCCATGTAGGTTTCGATCGCTTCCCACATGCGCATGAGCTTGCCTTCCGGCTCCACGCGCGCCAGCGAACCCTTCTTCACCTTGCCGTCGACCACGGCCATCTCGTTGACCAACTGCGGGTTGGCGAAGGTCGCGCGCTGCGCGGTGAGGTGGTCGCCGCGATGCGTGGCGTAAGAGTTGAAGTCCTCTTCCGGCACACCCATTTTGTGCAGGTAGGCGCCGGCGGCGCTGTCCATCATGATCGCGTTCGACGGCGACAGGTGGTCGGTGGTGATGTTGTCCGGCAGCACGGCCAGCGGGCGCATGCCCTTGAGCGTGCGCGGACGCGCGGCGAGCGCGCCCTGGCCCTCTTTGTCCCAGTACGGCGGACGGCGGATGTAGGTGCTCATCGGGCGCCAGGCATACAGCGGGCTGACCTTGTCGGTCAGCACCTTGAACGTGAACATCGGATCGTAGATCTGGCGGAAGAACTCGGGCTTCACGCTCTTGGCGATGACCGCATCGATTTCTTCGTCCTTCGGCCAGATGTCGATCAGGCGGACTTCCTTGCCATCCTTGTCGATGCCGAGTACGTCCTTCTCGATGTCGAAGCGCACGGTGCCGGCGATGGCATAAGCCACGACCAGTGGCGGGCTGGCGAGGAAGGCCTGTTTCGCATACGGATGGATGCGGCCGTCGAAGTTGCGGTTGCCGGAGAGCACGGCCGTCGCGTACAGATCGCGGTCGATGATTTCCTGCTGGATCACCGGATCGAGTGCGCCGCTCATGCCGTTGCAGGTGGTGCAGGCGAAGGCGACGATGCCGAAGCCGAGCTGTTCGAGTTCCGGCAGCAGCTTTGCTTCTTCCAGGTACAGCTGCACGGCTTTGGAGCCAGGCGCGAGTGAAGATTTGACCCAGGGCTTGCGCGTGAGGCCGCGCGCATTCGCGTTGCGCGCGATCAGGCCGGCCGCGATAACGTTGCGCGGATTGCTCGTGTTCGTGCAGCTGGTGATGGCGGCGATGATCACCGCGCCGTCCGGCATCTTGCCGTCGGCCGGCAATTCCCAGGGCGCCGCAATCCCGCGCTCGGCGAGCGCCGACGTCGGCAGACGCTTGTGCGGGTTGCTCGGGCCGGCCATGTTGCGCACGACGCTCGACAGATCGAACTTCAGCACGCGCTCGTATTCGGCGGTCTTCAGTGCATCCGCCCACAGTCCGGTGTGCTTGGCGTAGGTTTCGACCAGCTTGATCTGCGACTCTTCACGGCCGGTGAGGCGCAGGTAGTCCAGCGTGTTCTGATCGATGAAGAACATCGCCGCGGTGGCGCCGTATTCCGGTGCCATATTGGAGATGGTGGCGCGGTCGCCCAGCGTCAGCGCGGCAGCACCTTCACCGTAGAACTCAAGATAGGCGCCGACGACTTTTTCCTTGCGCAGGAACTCGGTCAGTGCCAGCACCACGTCGGTGGCGGTGATGCCCGGCTGCGGCTTGCCGCTGAGTTCGACGCCGGTGATTTCCGGCAGACGCATCCACGACGCGCGGCCCAGCATCACGTTCTCGGCTTCCAGGCCGCCGACGCCGATCGCGATCACGCCCAGCGCATCCACGTGCGGCGTATGCGAGTCCGTGCCAACGCAAGTGTCGGGGAACGCGACGCCGTCCTTGGTGTAGATGACCGGAGACATCCGCTCCAGATTGATCTGATGCATGATCCCGTTGCCCGAGGGGATCACTTCCATGTTCTTGAACGCGGCCTTGGTCCAGTCGATGAAGTGGAAGCGGTCTTCGTTGCGGCGATCTTCCACCGCGCGGTTCTTCGCGAACGCATCCTTGTCGAAGCCGCCGAACTCAACAGCGAGCGAGTGGTCGACGATCAGCTGCACCGGCACCACCGGATTCACCTGCGCCGGATCGCCGCCCATGTCGGCGATGGCGTCGCGCAGGCCGGCGAGATCCACTAGCGCGGTCTGGCCGAGAATGTCGTGGCAGACCACGCGCACCGGGAACCAGGGGAAATCGAGATCGCGCTTGCGCTCGATCAGCTGGCCGAGATAGGCGTTGAGCATTTTGGGCTCGGCCTTGCGGACGAGGTTTTCGGCTTTCACGCGCGAGGTATAGGGCAGCTTGTCGTAGGCGCCGGGCTTGATGGCGTCGACGGCGGCGCGGGCGTCGAAGTAGTCGAGCGTCGTGCCGGGGAGGGGTTTGCGGTAGGCGGTGTTCATATGGCTCACGGCGGTGAAGTGATGACGACACCTGTAGGAGCGGCCCATGGCCGCGATTGTGCCGGCGGGGCCTCAATCGCGGCCATGGGCCGCTCCTACAGTCGGATGCGTATTATTTGCGATCCTTGAGCGGTACAAATTTGAGGTCTTCCGGCCCGACGTAGTTTGCGCTCGGGCGGATGATCTTGCCGTCGATGCGCTGCTCGATCACGTGCGCGCTCCAGCCGCTGGTGCGCGCGATCACGAATAGCGGCGTGAACATGTCGGTCGGCACGCCCATGACGTTGTAGCTGACGGCGCTGAACCAATCCAGGTTCGGGAACATTTTCTTGATGTCCCACATCACCGTTTCCAGGCGCTCGGCGATGTCGAACATCTTGGTGCTGCCGGCCTCCTTGGACAGATCCTTCGCAACTTCCTTGATCACCTTGTTGCGCGGATCGGCGATCGTGTACACCGGGTGGCCGAAGCCGATGACGACTTCCTTCTTCTCGACGCGGGCCTTGATGTCGGCTTCGGCTTCATCGGGCGTGTCGTAGCGCTTCTGGATTTCGAAAGCGACTTCGTTGGCGCCGCCGTGCTTCGGGCCGCGCAGCGCGCCGATGCCGCCGGCGATGCAGCTGTACATATCCGAGCCGGTGCCGGCGATCACGCGCGAGGTGAAGGTCGAGGCATTGAACTCGTGTTCGGCATACAGCACCAGCGAAGTGTGCATCGCCTTGACCCAGGATTCTTTCGGTTTTTCCTGGTGCAGAAGGTGCAGGAAGTGGCCGCCGATCGAATCCTCGTCGGACTCGACTTCGATCATGTTGCCGTTGTAGGCGAAGTGGTACCAGTACAACAGCATCGAGCCGAGACAGGCCATCAGCTTGTCGGCGATGTCGCGCGCGCCGGCGTGATTGTGGTCGTCCTTCTCCGGCTTGACGCAGCCGAGCACCGAGACGCCGGTGCGCATCACGTCCATCGGGTGCGAGGACGGCGGCAGCTGTTCGAGCGCGGTCTTCACCGCGGCCGGGATGCCGCGCAGGCTTTTCAGCTTGGTCTTGTACGCTTTCAGTTCGGCGGCGGTCGGCAGCTTGCCGTGAACCAGCAGATGCGCGATCTCTTCGAACTCGCACTGCGCGGCGACATCCAGGATGTCGTAGCCGCGATAGTGCAGGTCGTTGCCGCTACGGCCGACCGTACACAGCGCGGTGTTGCCCGCGGTGGTGCCGGACAGCGCGACGGATTTCTTCGGTTTGAATGCGCCGGCGGCGGGTGCTGGGGTCTCGCTCATCTTGATCTCCGTTGGATTGTGTCGTTACGGCGAAAGCGGAAAATTGTTTCGTTGCTGTCATTCCCGCGTAGGCGGGAATCCAGCCCCGAAGTTCAACGCTACTCTTCAAGAACTGGATCCCCGCCTACGCGGGGATGACGCTATTGCCTCACTTCTTCGTGGTGGCGAACAAGGCGTCGAGCTTGTTCTCGTAAGCGTGGTATCCGAGGTATTTGTACAGATCAGCACGCGACTGCATGATCTCCACAACATTCTTCTGTGTGCCTTCGCGACGAGTCGTCTCGTAAAATTTCAGTGCTGCGGCGTTCATGGCGCGATACGCGCCGCAGCAGTACAGCGCAATGTCGACATTCGCGCTGCGTAGTTCATCCACAGTGAAAAACGGAGTTGAGCCGAACTCGGTTAGGTTGGCGAGAATCGGCACTTTCACGGCCGCCTTGAAGCGGCGATAGTCGTCGAGCGTTTGCATCGCCTCGGGGAAAATCATATCGGCGCCGGCTTCTACATAGGCGATGGCCCGTTCAATCGCAGAGTCGATGCCTTCGACAGCCGCAGCGTCAGTGCGCGCCATGACGACGAACTCCGAATCGGTCTTTGCGTCAACGGCTGCCTTAACGCGGTCAACCATTTCCTCTTTCGACACCACTTCTTTGCCCGGACGATGCCCGCAGCGCTTCTGGCCCACCTGGTCCTCGATATGCACCGCCGCGACACCGGCGTTGATGCAAGACTTGATCGTGCGCGCGATGCTGAAGGCTCCGCCCCAACCTGTATCGATGTCAATCAACAACGGCAACGAGCAGGCGTTCGTAATACGACTGGCATCGGTGAGCACATCTTCCATTGTGCTGATGCCGAGATCGGGAACGCCGAGCGAGTTGGCTGCGACACCGCCACCGGATAGATACACAGCCTCGAAGCCAGTGGCTTGGGCCATCATCGCGGCGTAGGCGGTAATCGCACCAGCGACCTGCAAGGGTTTTTCGGCAGCGAGAGCGGCGCGGAAACGGGCGCCGGCGGAAGCGATCATGGTCTGCTCCTGTTGTGAGGCGAAACGGCCGGCGGGACGGTGCCGCGGCATGCTCTGGCGGCGCGGTCCGGTCGGTAGACCTTGGCCTAGTCTCAAGCTCCGTGCCACGGCTGCGGGCCGATGTTCGAGGCTCGCAAGCTATTAAATAAGTTGGGGAAAGTAAGGGTTCCCAGTGTTGGCGTCGGCGTCGCGTTGCAGTGGCGACGTTTCATATTCGTTCAATGAAACACCAGATTTAAAACTGCGACATAATCTGAAACGTGAGCACTCAAGACACCGTCATCCCGACCATCTGGACCGTCAGCGTCACGCGCCTGTCCAGCCTGCTGCGCGACATGACGCCGGAGTTCGACGGCCGCGCGGTCATCGACACCATCAACCTGGGCTTCGAGGAGGCCGTGACGCTGATCCGCGAGCGTCTGCGCAGCGAGGACTGCGACGTGCTGCTGTCGGCGGGCTCCAACGGCGAATACCTGCGCAACCGCGTCGACAAGCCGGTGGTGCTGATCCAGCCGGACGGCTTCGACCTGATGCAGGCGCTGGCGCGCGCGCGCCGGCAATCGGGCCGCATCGGCGTGGTCAGCTACGCGGTCGAAATGCCCGAGTTCGTCGAGTTCAAGCAGCAGTTCGGATTGCAGATCGAGCAGCGCTCCTATCGCAACGCGGAAGAGGCGCGCGATCGTGTCGCCGAGCTGATCGCGCTCGGCTGTGGCGCCATCGTCGGCCCCGGGCTGATTGCCGAACTGGCGGATCGCGCCGGGGTCTCCGGCATCCTGATGTACTCGGCCGAATCGATCCGCCAGGCCTTCGAGCAGGCGATCGACCTGGCGCGCATGCTGTCGGTGGCGCGCAGCGGCTCCAGCGGCCTGGTCAAGCCGGCCGACTCCAAGTTCAGCCTGCGCCGGCTGATAGGCAACAGCGAATCGGTGATGGCGCTGCGCGAACAGGTGCGGCTCTACGGCGCCAGTGATCGCACCGTGCTGATCACCGGCGCCACCGGCACCGGCAAAGAGCTGGTGGCCCAGGCCCTGCACGGCGCCAGCCCGCGGCGCTCGGCGCCGTTCGTCGCTGTCAATTGCGGCGCTATCGCCGAGTCGCTGCTCGAATCCGAGTTGTTTGGCTACGAAGATGGCGCGTTCACCGGTTCGCGCCGAGGCGGCCGCGTCGGCCTGATCGAGGCGGCCAACAAGGGCACGCTGTTTCTCGACGAGATCGGTGAGATGCCTCTGGCGCTGCAGACGCGGTTGCTGCGGGTGCTCGAAGAACGCGAGGTTCTGCGGGTCGGCAGTCATCGGCCGACGCCGGTCGATATCCGCGTGATCGCTGCAACGCATAGTGAGCTCGACGCTCTGGCCGCCAATGGCGGTTTTCGCCGCGATCTCTACTACCGGCTCAACGTATTGCGCATCACGCTCGCGCCGCTGCGCGAACGCAGTGATGACATTCCGCTGCTGCTGATGACCTTCCTACGCGCGGCCGGTGGCGGCGCGATGGTGCTCGACGGCCCGGCGCAGGCCCTGCTGCAGCAGCACTCCTGGCCCGGTAACGTCCGCGAGCTGCGCAACCTGGCCGAGCGCCTGGCGGTGCTGGCGCACGCAGAGTCGCCGCTGTCGGCGATCACCCGGCCGCTGCTACTGCGCTGCGCGCCGGAGCTGTTCGGCGACGCGGTGACCGAAAATCAGCACGCGCCGACGCTGCCGGCACCGGCGCGCGAAATGGCGCGCATCGCGCGCCCCGACGACGCCAGCCTGCAGCGCGGCCTGCGCGAAGCCGGTGGCCAGCGCGAACGCCTGGCCCAGCGCCTGGGCGTATCCCGCACCACGCTGTGGCGCTGGCTGCGCGAGATGGAAAACCCGCCGCCGTAGGTTGGGGTGAGCCTGCGAACCCCAACATCGATCCGCGCCAATGTTGGGGTTCGCAAAGCTCACCCCAACCTACAAGCTAGAGCAAGCGGAACGGCCCGGCCTCGTGATCCAGCAGCCAGCGCTTGCGTTCCAGGCCGCCGCCGTAGCCGGTCAGATCGCCGCTGGCGCCGATCACGCGGTGGCAGGGCACGATGATCGCGATCGGATTCTTGCCATTGGCCAGCCCGACCGCGCGTGAGGCCTTCACGTCGCCGAGGCGTCGCGCCAGCTCGCCGTAGCTGATCGTTTCGCCGTAAGGAATTTGCATCAGCGCGTCCCAGACCTTGCGCTGGAACGGCGTGCCGACCGGCGCAAGCGGCAGATCGAACTCGCGCAGTTCGCCGGTGAAATAGGCCGCGAGCTGGTCCTTCGCAACACGAAAGCGCAGCTCGTCCGAGCGCCACGCCTGCTCGGCCGGCGGATGCCGGCGGTATTCCATATGCACACCGGTCAGTCCGGTCTCGTCGGCCAGCAGTGTCAGCTCGCCGATCGGGCTCTCCATAGTCGAATGGAACCAGGCTGCGGCCATCGTCTGCGCTTCCAATTAACGTGCATCTCGCGCAGCGAGTCCAATGTCCCTCGCCCACGAAGTGAGAGAGGGGAGGACCGCCCGCGTAGCGGGTGGTGGGGTGAGGGCGGCCATGCCTAGCGCAAGATTCATGGTTCGGGCTTACCTTGGATGGCATGGCCGTTGGGGCCAGTACCGCGGCCCGGGGAATGCGATAATAAACCCATGCAATTCCGTCTCGATCTCGCCGGCCGCTCGACGGCTGAGAGCAGGGAAGGGCCGTTCCACCCGGCGGTGTCCGGCTGGCTGAAAGCCCGCTTCGGCCAGGCTACCGAAGTCCAGCAGCGCGCCTGGACGGTGACCTCGCAGCACCGGCATGCGCTGATCGCCGCGCCGACCGGTTCGGGTAAAACACTCGCCGCGTTCCTGGCCGCGATCAACGACCTGGTCGAAGAGGGCCTGGAAGCGCCGTTGGCGGACCGCGTCTACGTGCTCTACGTGTCGCCGCTGAAGGCGCTTAGCAACGACATCCAGAAAAATCTGCAGGAGCCGCTGGCCGGCATCCGCGAACAGCTCGCCGCGATGGGCCTGCCCGAGGTCGGTATCCGCGACGCGGTGCGTACCGGCGACACGCCGGTGTTCGAACGCGAGCGGATGAAGAAAAACCCGCCGCATATCCTGGTGACGACGCCGGAGTCGCTGTTCATCCTGATGACCTCGAACGCTGGCCGCAGCATGCTCGGCGGTGTGAAGACGGTGATCGTCGACGAACTGCATGCGGTCGCCGGCGGCAAGCGCGGCGCGCATCTGATGCTGACGCTGGAACGTCTCGATGCACTGTGCGCGGCGCCTCCGGTGCGCATCGGTCTGTCGGCGACGGTGAAGCCGCTGGACGCAATGGCTCGGTATCTAATCGGTGTGCGCGACGAGCCGGTGCACGTCGTCGACACCGGCCACATTCGCGAGCGCGACATCGCGCTAGAAGTGCCGCGTTCGTCGTTGACGCCGGTGATGGCCGGCGAAGTCTGGGACGAGACTTACGATCGGCTCGCCGAACTGATCGAGCAGCACAAGACCACGCTGATCTTCGTCAACCAGCGCCGCATCGCCGAGCGCACCGCGCGCCATCTGGCCGAGCGCATCGGCGAGGAGCATGTGACCTCGCATCACGGCAGCCTGTCGCGCGAGCATCGGCTGAACGCCGAGCAGCGGCTCAAGAGCGGCACGCTGAAAGTGCTGGTGGCAACCAGTTCGCTGGAACTCGGCATCGACATCGGTGACATCGACCTGGTCTGCCAGCTGGGCTCGCCGCGCGCGATCAACGCCTTCCTGCAGAGGGTCGGCCGCGCCGGCCACGCGATCGGTGCGATCCCGAAAGGCCGGCTGTTTCCGCTGACCACCGACGACCTGCTCGAATGCACTGCGCTGCTGCATGCGGTGCAGCGCGGCGAACTCGACAGGATTCGTCTGCCGCGGCGTCCGCTGGACGTGCTGGCGCAGCAGATCGTCGCCGAGATCGGCTGCGGCGAATGGGGCATCGATGATTTATATGCGCGCTTCCGCCGCGCCGATCCGTATCGCGAGCTGACGCTGCCGGAATTCGAGCAGGTCGTGCAAATGTTGAGTGACGGCTACACCACGCGGCGCGGACGTCGCGGCGCCTACTTGCACTTAGACGCGGTCAATCGCCGCTTGCGCGCGCGGCCCGGCGCCAAGCTGACCGCGGTGATGAACGCCGGCACGATTCCGGACCAGTTCGATTATGAAGTCGTGCTGCAGCCCGAAGGCCATCGCGTCGGCACGCTCAACGAGGACTTCGCGTTCGAGAGCATGGTGGGCGACATCTTCCAGCTCGGCAACACCTCGTACCGGATGCTGAAGATCGAGACTTCGCGCGTGCTGGTTGAAGACGCCAAGGGCCAGCCGCCGACGATTCCGTTCTGGTTCGGCGAAGTGCCGGGGCGTACCGACGAACTCAGCGCTGCGGTCTCCGATCTGAGCGAACACGCTCAGCAGAAACTCGCTGAGGGCCTTGATGCCTGCACGCGCTGGCTGGTCGACGAACTTGGGCTGCCCGAATCGGCCGCGCAGCAGCTGAGCCAATACTGGGGCGCCGCGCTGGCGATGATCGGCGTGCTGCCGAGCGCGAAGACCGTGGTGTTCGAGCGCTTCTTCGACGAGGTCGGCGACACCCATCTGGTGATCCATTCGCCGTTCGGTTCGCGGGTGAACCGCGCCTGGGGATTGGCGCTGCGCAAGCGCTTCTGCCGCGCTTTCAATTTCGAGCTGCAGGCCAGCGCGCTGGAAGACAGCATCGTGCTGTCGCTGGGCCCGACGCACAGTTTTCCGCTGGACACGGTCCAGCATTATCTGAAGTCGGCAAGCGCGCGCCAGGTCTTGATTCAAGCGCTGCTGGACGCGCCGATGTTCGGCACGCGCTGGCGCTGGAACGCGAGCGTCGCGCTGGCGATTCGCCGCATGAACGCCGGCAAGCGCGTGCCGCCGCAGTTCCAGCGTTCGGACTCCGAAGACCTGCTAACCCTGGTGTTCCCGGACCAGGTCGCTTGCGCCGAGAACCTGGTCGGCGAGCGCGAGATTCCGAATCACCCGCTGGTGCAGCAGACGCTGAGCGATTGCCTGCACGAGACCATGGATGTGGAAGGTTTCGAACGCGTGTTGGCGCGCATGGAGTCCGGCGAGATCAAGGTGGTCTGCTGCGATCTGGCGGCGCCTTCGCCGCTGTCGCAGGCGGTGCTGAACGCGCGGCCGTATGCCTTTCTCGACGATGGTGCTGCCGAGGAACGCCGCACGCGTGCGCTGGCGATGCAGCCGATGCTGGACGTGCAGACGGCGGCGAATCTGGGCCGCCTCGATCTGGCCGCGATCGAGCGTGTGCGCGCCGAGGCGTGGCCGGAATTTCGCAGTGCTGATGAACTGCACGATGCGTTGTGCGTGCATGCGTTTCTGACAGAGAACGAGTTGGCGGCGGCGATGCAATGGCTGGACGAACTCGTCGTTCAACGACGCGTAACCCGCTTGCAGTTGACCCCTGTAGGAGCGGACCTTGTCCGCGATGAAGTTCGCGCGGCACTGGAAGATTCGCGGACAAGGTCCGCTCCTACCGTTGGGAAATCGGACGGCGATGGTTTATGGGTCGCTGCAGAGCGTCTGCATGAATTCCGTGCCGCGCTTCCGCGCAGCGAAGCGCAGCCACCGATCCGTGCGGTCAGCGTCATCGAGCCCGTAGCCGAAGACGCCTTGCGCGAAATCCTGCGCAGCCGGCTCGAACTGCTGGGCCCTGTGACGGCCGAAGCACTGGCCGCGCCGCTGCAAGACCTGCCTGGTACGCGAGCCGCACTGCTGCAGCTCGAAGCCGAAGGCGCCGTAATCAGCGGCAGCTTTACCGCGCCCGGCGCTCACGAGTGGTGCGATCGCCGGCTGCTGGCGCGCATCCATCGCTACACCCGCGATCGCCAGCGCGCCGAGGCGCAGCCGGTCGCGCCCGCGCAGTTCATGCGCTTCCTGTTCGGCTGGCACCGCATCGCCGGCAGCAACGCCGAGGCGCGCCATCAGGGAGACGGCGGCCTGGTCGCGGCGCTGCAGCAGCTCGAAGGTTTTGCGGCACCTGCCGGATCGTGGGAAGACGATCTGCTGCCGTCGCGCGTCGACGCCTATGCGCCGGCGATGCTCGACCGAGTCTGCAGCAGCGGCCGCGTAGTCTGGCAGCGGCCTGTCGTCGAGACGCCGGAAGGCACGCGCCGCCGCGGCGGGCCGGTGCGGACCACGCCGATCGTGCTGTGCGAGCGCGAATTTCTGGCGCACTGGTCGCAGCGCCGCGACGCCGAACCCAGCAGCGATGAAGAGCGGCCGCTGTCCTCGCGCGCCGATCGTCTGCTCGATGCGCTGAAAGCCAACGGCGCCAGTTTCTACGACGAACTCGCGCAGGACAGCGGCCTGCTCAGCGCCGAACTCGGCGACGCGCTAGGTGAACTGGTCAGCGCCGGCTTGGTGACTTGCGATTCCTTCGCCGGCCTGCGCGCGCTGACGATGAGTTCGGACAAGCGCGACCGTCTGCGCCGCCGTTTCGGCCGCGGCGACATCGCCTTCGACGACGCCGGCCGCTGGTCGCTGACGCGGCCGCGCCGCGTGATTGAGGAATCCACGAGCGCTCTGGCCGATCCGCGCGTCGAGCATATCGCGCGCGTGCTGCTGCGCCGCTATGGCGTGGTGTTCCGCAAGCTGCTGGAACGCGAGGCCGATCTGCCGCCGTGGCGCGAGCTGCATTACGTCTATCGGCGTCTGGAAGCGCGCGGCGAAATCCGCGGCGGCCGATTCGTCAGCGGATTTTCAGGCGAGCAGTTCGCGCTGATCGAAGCCGCCGGCGCGCTGAAGCGCTACGCCGATACTCAGCAGAAAAAAGGCGTGATCGAGCGCGTCTGCATCGGCGCCGGCGACCCGCTGAACCTGGTCGGCATCCTGGTACCGGGCGACAAGCTCGCGCGGCTGCCGGGCAATCGCGTCGTGTTCGAGGACGGCGTGCCGGTGGCGGTGCAGAGCAGCGGCGAGACCCGCTATCTGCGCGAGACCGATCTCGCCGAGCAATGGGAAATCCGCAATTTGATGATCCGCAAGCAAAGCGCGATCAGCTACCTGCAGCCGCCGAGCCGGCCGCAGTGAGGCCGCGGCGTTTCCGTGAATTCGCCGAACCCGTAGGGCGGGTCGTGACCCGCCGGCTTGTTCTCGCCGCTACAACCGTGGATCGCTACGCGATCGGCGGGTCACGACCCGCCCTACGCCTCTCCCACACGTGGGAGAGTGGAAAAATACTCGACTTTCAATGCTGAAAATCATCCACGGCAACCGCCTGGAGCCGCTCGCCGGCGAGCTGATGCGCAGCCTGCTGCAGGCGCCGGCGTCGCCGTTCGAGCGCGAGATCATCGTCGTGCCCAGCCTCGGCGTTGCGCGCTGGCTGCAGTACCGCATCGCCGACGTGCTGTCGGTGTGCGCGCGCGTGGAGTTCCCGTATCCGGCGCAGTTCATCTGGCAGAGCTTCGCGCGGGTGCTGGCCGATGCGCCGGAGCGCTCGCCGTTCGACGCCGACGTGATGACGCTGCGGCTGTTCGCGCTGCTGGGCCGCTTGCCGCAGAGCGAGGACTACGCGCCGCTCGCAAGCTATCTGGTGCGCACCGGCGAACGCGGGCGGCTCGATCTGGCGCAGGCGCTGGCACGGACCTTCGATCAATACCTGGTCTATCGCCCGGACTGGCTCGCGGCCTGGACCGCGAACCGGACTTGCGCCTTGCAGCCGCTGATCACCGAGCGCTGGCAGCAGCGCCTGTGGCGGCGGCTGATCGGTGAGGCTGGCCTGGCCGAGCTGCAGCACCCGGCCGACGCGGCATTCGCGCGGCTGGACGCCGAGCCGGCGCTGGCGGCGCAGCTGCTGCCGCAGCGCCTGCGCGTGTTCGGCGTGACCAGCCTGCCGCCGCAGTACGCGGCGGTGCTGGCACGGCTCGGCCGCCATGTCGAGGTCGAATGGTATGTGCCCAATCCCTGCCGGCTGTACTGGGCCGACATCGTCTCGGAGCGCGCGCAGGCGCAACTGGCGCTGAACTTCGACGACACCGAACAGCGCGACGTCGGCCATCCGCTGCTCGCGTCCTGGGGCGGGCAGGCGCGCGATCATCTGGCGACGGTGATGGATCAGCTGGACCGCCATCCGGCCGTCGAAGAGACTCCGTACTTCGTCGAACCGGAGGGCGAACATCTGCTGGCGCGGCTGCAGCGCAGCCTGCTGAATCTGGCGCCGCTCGCGGAAGCCGCGCTGCCACTCGACTTGGCCGACAACTCGATCCAGCTGCTCGCCTGCCACAGCCTGACGCGCCAGCTGGAGGTGCTGCACGACCGCCTGCTGGGGCGCTTCGACGCCGACGCGACGCTGCGCCCGGCCGACATCGTGGTGATGCTGCCGGACCCGGAGAGCGCCGCGGCGACGGTCGACGCGGTGTTCGGCGCGGCGCCGTTCGAGCGCTTGATCGCCTACACCATCACCGGCAGCGCGGCGCCGGATGCCGCGCCGCTGCTGCGCGCATTCGCGGCCTTGATCGATCTGCCGCGTTCGCGCTTCGTTGCCGCCGAGGTGTTCGATTTTCTGCAGCTGCCGGCGGTCGCCGCGCGCTACGAACTCGACGAGCCCGAACTCGAACAGCTGCATCTGTGGCTGGCCGAGACCGGCGTGCGCTGGGCGCTCGACGGCGCGCATCGCGGCGAACTCGGCCTGCCGGCCGAGCCGCGCAACACCTGGCTCGACGGCCTGCTGCGGCTGCTGCTCGGTTATGCAATGCCGACTTCGGGCGAAGCGCTGTTCGCCGGCGTGCTGCCTTACGAGGACATCGAGGGCTCGCAGTCGATCACGCTCGGCAAGCTCGCGCGCGTGCTTGCCGATCTGGTGGCGCTGCGCGACGAACTCTCGCGGCCGCGCACGCTGAGCGCCTGGTGCGACCGTCTGCTGCAGGCGATCGGCCGCTGCCTGTCACCGACATCCGAGGACGAGTCCGACGAACGCCGTCTGCGGCTGGCGATCGGCAGCCTGCGCGAAGACGCGCGCAGCGCCGCGCTGGACGAGGCCGTGGAACTCGACGTCGCGCGCCGTCTGATCGATGCGCGCCTGTCGGCCAGCAGCCCCGGCGGCGTGCCGGGCGGCGGCGTCACCTTCACCGGCATCGGCCCGCTGCGCGGCCTGCCGTATCGCATCGTCGTGCTGCTGGGCCTCGACGGCGGCGCGTTCCCGCGCAATCCGGCCGCGACGGAATTCGACCTGATGGCCGCACATCCGCGGCGCGGCGACCGCGCGCGCCGCGTCGATGATCGCGGCGCCTTTCTCGACGCGCTGCTGGCGGCTCGCGACGCGCTGTGGATCGGCTTTCAAGGCCGCAGCCTGCGCGACAACGCGCTGCTGCCGCCGTCGGTGCTGGTGTCCGAGCTGATCGACTATGTCGGCCGCTTCGTAATTGGTGGTCGTGACGCGGTGGCCAAGGCGCTGATTGCCGAGCATGCGCTGCAGCCTTTTGACGCGCGCTATTTCCGCCGCGGGCCGCAGCAAAGCTATGCGCGCGAATACCTGGCCGCGGCCGACGCGATGCAGCGCGGCCCGGCACTGCCGGACGAATCCGCAGAAGCGCTGTTCGACGGCAGCGCGCTGCCGGCGCTGCCGGACGCGGAATGGAAGCAGCTGACGCTGGACCGGCTGGCGATGTTTCTGCGCAATCCACTGCGCTTCCTGCTGCGCGAGCGTGTCGGCGTGCGCATCGACGAGGCCGATGAAGAACTGCCTGGCGAGGAGCCGCTGGATCTGCCGGAAGCCAAATGGACGCTGCGCGATCGCCTGCTGCGTCATGCGCTGGCCGGCGACAGCGAATCCGCGATCGTCGATCTGCTAGGTGCCTCGCCGGAGATTCCGCATGGCCGCTGGGGCCGGCGCCTGCTGGAGCGCGAAGTGCGGCCGGCGATGGGCTTCGCGCGCCAGGCGCTGACGCTGCGCGGCGAGTTGCTGCCGCCGCTGAATTTCGAACTGGCGATCGGCGAGTACCGCTTGAGCGGCGTGCTCGACGGACTCACCGCGCAGGGCCTGTTCGCGGCCAGCTACCGCGACATCGGCGCACTCGACTGGCTGGACGCCTGGCCGCGACATCTGCTGCTGCAACTGCTGGCGCCGGCCGGCGTCGCGCGCACCACGCGCATCCTGGCGAAGAACGGCGTCCACGCGCTGCAGCCGGTGGAGGATGCCGAAGCGCATCTGGCCGATCTGCTGGCGCTGTATTGGCAGGGCCTGCATCTGCCACTGTCCTTTCTGCCGAAGACCGCGTACGAATTATTGGAAAAAGATCAGCGCCGCGCCACCGACGTCTGGCTCGGCAACGCGCACAGCCGCGGCGAAAGCCGCGAGCCGTATTCGCAGCTGCGCTACCGCGACAGCCGCCGCGTTTTGCCGGAGGGTTTCGACGCCGAAGCGCGGCGCATGCTGGCACCGCTGCTCGCGGCCAGGGGCGCGCAATGAATAACGATGAACCGTTCCGGCTGCGATCGGGTCGGGCCGTGACCCGCGCGAGCTTGAACCCCTTGTGGGTCGGGCTTCAGCCCGACGCTGTTGGATGTCGGGCTGAAGCCCGACCCACAACAGAAGCTCGATTATGGCGGCAAGCCCGCGTAGGGCGGGTCGTGACCCGCCGTTTGTTCGTCACCAAAAGCGGCGGGTCAAGACCCGCCCTACGCGGGTTCACTGCCCACGAACGCGGTACCAAGGCCGGCGTATGACGATGCCGGTCGCTTTAACGGCGCCGCTGGACGGGCTGCGGCTGATCGAGGCCAGTGCCGGCACCGGCAAGACCTGGACGCTGTCCGGCCTGTATCTGCGGCTGGTGGTCGAGCGCGGCATCGGCGTCGACAAGATCCTCGCGGTCACTTTCACCAAGGCCGCGACCGCGGAGCTGCGCGACCGTATCCGCGCGCGGCTGCGGCAGATGCTCGATCACCTCGAAGGCAGCATCGAAGGCCGTGACAGCAGCGACGAATTCTGCGAGCAGCTGCTGGCGCGCCTGGACGATCGTGCGCTGGCAGCGCGGCGGCTGCAGGCGGCGCTGCGCAGCGTCGACGAGGCGGCGATCTATACGATTCACGGCTTCTGCCAGCGCGTGCTCGGCGACCGCGCATTCTCCACCGGCGTCGCCTTCGACAACGAGATCGCGCCGGATCAGAGCGAGCTGCGCCGCGAGGTGGTGCTGGATTTCTGGCGCCGTCGCATCGCCCACGACGACCCCGCGGAGAGCGACTCCCGCGATCTGTTCGTCGCCTGGCTGCAGAACGAAAAAGTCTCGGCCGGCGAGCTGACGCGCTGGGTTTCCGGGCTGATCGGCAAGCCTGATCTGCAGATCGTCGCCGCCGAACCGCCGCCGCCGGTCGAGGATCGCTGCCGCAGTTACCGCGTGTTGCGCGAACAGGCGGCAGCATTGTGGCAGCAACAGCGCGAGGCGCTGTGTCGCCAGTTGAACGAGCACAAGGGTCTCAACCGACAGAGCTACAACCTCAAGCATCTGCCGAAGCGCTTCGTCGAACTCGAAGCCTGGCTGGCCGCGACCGACGAGATCGCGATGCCGTCGGCGGTCGAGTGCTTCCGCGCCAGCGTGCTCGCCGGCAAGAACAAGGGTGAGGCGCTACGCGAGGAGTTCTATCAGTTGCTCGATCAGCTGCACGACGCCGCTGCGACGCTGGCCGCCGCGTTCGAGCAGCGCTGGCGTGCATTGCGGCTGGAACTGCTGGATTACGCACGCACGCAGCTGCCGGCACGTCTGCGCGCGCAGCGTCTGCTGTCCTACGACGACCTGCTGCTGGAGCTGCACACGGGCCTGCAGGGCGAGGGCGGCGAGACTCTGGCGGCCGATCTGCGGCGTCGCTACCCGGCCGCGCTGATCGACGAGTTCCAGGACACCGATCCTCTGCAATGGGGCATCGTCAAGCGCATCTACGCCGACGGGCTGCAGGCCGGCGAGATGCTGACTGCGTTTCTGGTCGGCGATCCCAAGCAGTCGATCTACAGCTTCCGCGGCGCGGACATCTATTCCTACCTGGCGGCGAAATCGCTGTGCAGCGAGCATCACGAACTGAGCGAGAACCAGCGCTCGGTGCCGGGCTATGTGCAGGCGCTGAACACGCTGTACGCGCGCGTCGCCTCGCCGTTCCAGAACGACGAGATCCGCTATCAGACTGTGGTCGCATCGCCGCGCGACAAGCCCGCGCTGATCGAGCACGGCGAGATCGACCCGGCACCGCTGCGGCTGCTGTTCATGCCGGAGAGCGATGGCGCCGCCAAGACTCATGGCGAAGCCTGGGCGGCGCAGGCCTGCGCGATCGAGATCGCCGGCCTGCTGGCGGACGCACAGGCCGGCGGCATCGAATACAAGAACCGCTCGCTCGCCTCGGGTGACATCGCGGTGCTGGTCAACAATCACTACCAGGCCAGCGCGCTGCGCGCCGAACTCGGGCGTCGAGGCATCGCCTGCGCGGTGCAGTCCACCGAGAGCGTGTTCGATACCGCCGAGGCCGAGCAGCTGGAACGCTTGCTGCTAGCGGTCGCGGCACCGCATCGCGCGGCGACGCTGAAGGCCGCGTTGCTGTCCGAGCTGATCGGCTTCAGCGTTCAGCAGTTGCAGGCACTCGAGAGCGACGAGCGCGAATGGGAGCAGCTGCTGTCGGCTTTCGAGCGTTACCACGAGCTGTGGCGCACGCGCGGCTTCATGCGCATGTTCCGCGAGCTGGCGCGCGAGCAGCGGATCGTGCAGCGCCTGGCCGGCGAGCCCAACGGCGAACGCCGGCTGACCAATCTGTTCCACCTGGCCGAGCTGGCGCACGCCGAGCAGCGCCGCCTGCAGGGCATGGAATCGCTGCTCGCCTGGCTGCGCGGCCAGCGCGGCGAGAAAGCGGCGGACGAGTCCCAGCTGCGGCTGGAGAGCGACGCGGCGCTGGTGCAGATCGTCACGATTCATGCGAGCAAGGGCCTGGAATATCCGGTGGTGTTCCTGCCGTTTCTGTGGAACGCGAAGAGCTTTATCGGCGACGACGCCGACCTGATCGTGCATCACGACGAGCAGCCGCCGCATGCGCTGCGGCTGGACGGCCGCGCGCAGGATCTGCCACAGGCTTTGCGGCTGGCGCGCGAAGAGGAATTGTCCGAGCGGCTGCGCCTGGCCTACGTCGCGCTGACGCGCGCGAAGAATCGCTGCTATCTGTTCAGCGGTCCGTTCAAGGAGCTGGCGATGTCGCCGCTGGGCGTGCTGCTGCACGGCCTGCGCGGCGCCGATGCGCAGACCGAGGTGCCGGTCGCCGCGCGCTTGCTGGAACAGCTGCGGCTGTTGGCGGCAGCATCCGGAGGCAGCATTCGCGTGATTCAGACCGACGACAGCGCGGCTGAGATCGTGCTGCGCCGCGTGGCTGAATCGGCCGAGCCGCTGTCGGCGCGGCTGCCGCAGCGGACGCCGCCGCCAGGCTTCAGCGTTAGCAGCTATACACGGCTGCTGCAGGACGCCGAGGGACTCGCGTCCGAGCACGCGGTCGAAGTGCTGCCCGACCACGACCAGCGCGCAGAACCTGCAGCGGTGCCGGCATTGGCGCCCGGCGGCGGGCGCTTCGCGTTTCCACGCGGCGCGGCGGCCGGCACCTGCCTGCATGCGATCTTCGAGCACATCGATGCAAGTACAGCGCCGGCGAGTTGGCGACGCGCGGTGGCGGCGCAGCTGCGCATCGCCGGCTTTCCGGTGGACTGGGCGCCGGCGCTGATCGACTGGCTCGCGGAGATCGTCGCGACGCCGATGATCTGCCCGGCGAGCGCGGCGCCGGTGCAGCTGGCGCAGTTGCCGCCGACGCGAGTGATCGCGGAGCTGGCCTTTCATCTGCCGCTGCCCGGCGTGCTGCCGGCGCAGATCGCGGAACTCGCGAATGCGCATGGCCTGCCGATATCGCCGCTGTCGCCGCGGCGTTTGCAGGGCTATCTGCGCGGCTTCATCGATCTGTGCTTCGAGCACCGCGGACGCTGGTACATCGCCGACTACAAGTCGAACTGGCTGGGCACGCGCTTCGACGACTACGCCGTGGATTCGCTGAACCAGGCGATGGCCGAGGGCGACTATCACCTGCAATACCTGCTGTACACGCTGGCACTGCACCGCTGGCTGACCTGGCGCGTGCCGGGCTACGACTACGAGCAGCACTTCGGCGGCGTGTTCTATCTGTTTCTGCGCGGCATGGATGCCGAGGGGCGCGGCGTTTACACAAGCCGTCCGCCGCTGGCGCTGATCGAGGCGCTGGACGCGCTGTGCCGCAGCGAGGTGGCGGCGTGAGCTTGGCTGATCTTCGTTTGCCGTTGGCGGCGGCCGGCATCGACGAGCCCGACGCGGCGTTCGCGTCGCTGTTCGCGGCCGCGCTCGGTGATTTGCATCGCGAACAGGGCGGGGACGCCGCCGATACTGCGGCTGTAATCGCCGCAGCAAACCTCGCCAGCATGGCGGTGCAGCAGGGCCACGCCTGTGCGGATCTGGCGATCGATGAGAGCCTCGATGTCGATATTGACATCGACGCGCTGCGCCGCAGCCCCATGGTCGGCAACGGCACCGCGCCGACGCCGCTGGTGCTGGCCGGCACGCGGCTGTACCTGTATCGCTACTGGCGCTATGAGCGCCAGCTGGCGGCGAGGCTGATCGAACTGAACCGGCCGGTTCAAGATCTCGATATCGAGGCGGCCGCGGCCATCATCACGCAGCTGTTCCCGGCCAGCGGCGATGCGCAGCCGGACTGGCAGAAGATCGCCGCGGCGACCGCGATGTCCCGCCATCTGTGCATCGTCTCCGGCGGCCCGGGCACCGGCAAGACCACAACCGTGGTGCGCATCCTCGCCGCGCTGCTGCGGCTGCAGCCGAACCTGCGCATCGCCATCGCCGCACCGACCGGCAAGGCCGCGGCGCGGCTGAAATCCTCGATCACCTCGCAGCTCGACGCGCTGGATCTGCCCGATGCGCTGCGCGCACAGCTGCCGGCCGAGGCGCATACGCTGCATCGCCTGCTCGGCTACCGGCCCAACCGCGCCGGCTTTCGCCACGACGCCAGCCAGCCGCTGCCGTATCAGCTGGTGGTGGTCGACGAAGCCTCGATGCTCGACCTTGCGCTGGCGGCGAAGCTGGTCGCGGCGCTGCCGGCGGATGCGCGGCTGATTCTGCTCGGCGACAAGGATCAGCTGGCCTCGGTGGAAGCCGGCGCGGTCTATGCGGAGCTGTCATCGCGCTCGCTGCTCGACGCCGCCGGCCGCGCCACGCTGCAGCGCATCGCCGGCGATCTGCCTGCAGTGCCCATCGACGCAAGCGGCTACGCGATGGCCAACGCCGTGGTCTGGCTCAACCGCGCCTGGCGCTTCGCCGACGACGGCGGCATCTCGCGCCTGGCGACCGCGATCAACGCCGGCCAGCCGCAGGCGGTGCGCGAAGTGCTGGCCGCCGGGTCGGCGAGCCTGGCCTGGCGCTCGGCGCTACCGTCGCCGCCGCTGCTCGCCGCCACGCTGGCGCAAGGATATGAGCCCTTCATCCACGCAGTGCGCAGCGCTGCCTCGCCGGCTGAAGTGCTGAGCAGTTTCGAGCGCTACCGCGTGCTGTGTTCGACGCGCGCCGGCGCCTACGGCAGCGAATCGCTGAACCGGCATCTGACCGCGCAGTTGCAGCGCCGTCTCGGCGGCATGGCCGGCGGCGCGCGCTGGTATGCCGGCCGCGCGGTGATGGTCGCCGGCAACGACTACGCGCTGCGCCTGTTCAACGGCGACATCGGCGTCGCGCTGCCGGACACCGAGGGCCGGCTACTGGTGTATTTCGCCGGCGACGACGGCCTGCGCGCGTTCGCGCCCGGGCGCCTGGCGAACGTCGCGACCGCGTTCGCGCTGACCGTGCACAAGGCCCAGGGCTCGGAGTTCGCGCGCATCGACCTGGTGATCGAGCCGACACTGGCGCGCGGCCTGACGCGCGAACTGCTGTACACCGCCGTCACCCGCGCCCGCGAGCACATCGGCCTGTGGTGCGGCGAGGAGCTGTTCGACACGATGGTCGCGACACGCCTGCGGCGGCGCTCATCGATCATCGGTGCAACGTAGCCCCGATACCGTTCAGTCAACGCCGAATTGTAGGGCCGGAGCATCCATCCCGCCTTTCGCGCCAAAACGGCGGGATACGCTGCGCTTCTCCCGCCCTACGCGACCAAAGGCGCCGTGCGTGGCATTCTTCGTTCGAACGCGACCCGCTGATGTCATCGGAAACTTCATCATGTCTTTGTTTCGAGCAATGGCTGCCGCGGTCTGTCTGATGCTGGCCTGGACATGTGGGGCGCATGCCTCCGATTCTGCGCGCGACGGCTGGTCAACGGAGGAGGTTTCCTTTCGGTCTGCCGACGGCGTTGGGCTGTCGGGTTCGCTTATCGTCCCAAGGGATGGACCTGCGCTTGCGGTCGTCGTTCTCGGACAGGGATCCGGACCAGTGGAGCGATACACCGCGTTGGCATCCCTGATGGCGCTTCATGCGATCGCTGTCCTGACATACGACAAGCGCGGTGTAGGGCAGTCGGGCGGCAGCTACCAACGCACCGATGACATCAGTGCCGCCAATCTGGCGCTGTTGGCATCCGACGCGGCTGCAGCGATGCAGTGGGTTTCCAACAGTTCACGGGTGCGCTCACTCCCAGGCGGGTTCGTCGCCATCAGCCAGTCCGGCTGGGTCGTCCCGATGGCGCTGGCGAAGTCACCCGCGGTCGACTTCATCGGATTCTGGAGCGGGCCGACCTGCACGACGAGCGAACAGTTGCAATTCCAGCACTTTTCGGCAGAGCACGAGTCCGACCGATCCCGCATGACGGACAGTGAGATCAGCGTGGCGATGCGCCACGTCGACTATCGGCCTGACGATATCGACCCTCTGAGCCAACTAACGGCGGTGTCGATTCCGGGACTCTGGTTGTTTGGAGGGCAGGACCCCTACCTACCCATCGAGTTGTCCACCCGGCGACTGCAGAAGCTGATTGACAACGGCCGTAGCAATTTCGAGTACCGGGTATTCACCGAGGAAGGGCATAACCTCGCGGATTCGCCGAAGCAGGCATCGTTCATCGCCATGATCGACTGGATCGAACGAATCGCGGCTTCCCGGCGCTGATGTTTGGCTTGACGGTTCAGCCAGCCGCTGCAGGTGTGCGGCGACGCTGGCCGCCGCGCGCCGGAATCTCAAGATTCCCCCGGCCTTGTTTTGCCAGTAACAGCGCCTTGAAGTTGGGTGTTGCCTGCTGCCGCAGATGGCGCCATTCCTGGACGGGAACCAGCACGGCAGTCTCGACTCCGCGCAAGGTGACCACCTGTGGCCCCTCGGTGAGACTCGCTTTCAGGAGTTCGCTGAACCGTGCCCGCGCATCCTGTACCGGCCAGTGTTTCATCGCATTCCCTCTAAGATTGAATCTAGTCAGACACCGCGCTGTTTCCAATCGAAGCCATGGCAGCCAGCTGTTAGAGTAAACCGAGTCAAGGGGAGTTTCTCGATGCGAAACCGGCAGCGTCTATCCGCAATGGCGGCAATCCTGTTGCTGTCCGCTTCGGCACAGGCCGAAGTGGTCGAATCGCAAGCTGGCGGCCTGAACCTGCAGTACGCCGTCACTGTCGCCGCGGCTCCCGAGAAGGTCTATGCGGCCTTTGTGGATATCGGTAAATGGTGGGACCCGGCGCACACTTATTCCGGCGATGCGGCGAACCTGAGCCTGGTCGACAAGCCCGGCGGCTGCTTCTGCGAGAAGCTGCCGCAAGGCGGCGGTGTCGTGCATCTGACGGTGCTGTATGCCGCGCTCGGCCGGCAGCTGACGCTCGGCGGCGCGCTCGGCCCGCTGCAGACGGCCGGCGTCTCCGGCGCGATGGCCGTGCAGATGTCGGCCAAGGACGCGGGCACACAGCTCGCGCTGGTCTACCGGGTCGGCGGCTACTATCCGGGTGGCTTGAACACGATCGCTGCCGGCGTCGATGGAGTGCTCGGCTCGCAGCTGGCGCGTCTGAAGCGCTTTGTCGAAACCGGATCACCGGCGGAGTCGGGCGCGGCCAAGCGCTGATCGGCGCTTGCCGGTTACACTCGGGCCATGCGCTTTTCGCGACTCATCGTGTTGTGGCTGATCGTCTCGCTCGCCGTGATCCGGGTGATGGGCGTGCATGTCCATGCGCATACGCATGCGCTCGGCGATGACCGCGTGGCGGTGACCGCCGATGTGCATGCCACATTCGACGCCGGCATTCATGGCGAGCATCACGCGGCGGGCCACGACGTCTACGACAGCACTTCGGTGCATGCGGCTGATCATCAGGAAGCGCATCTCGATCACGGCGACCGTGATGTCAGCGGCCCCGGCGAAGTCGCCAAGTGGCCGAAGTTCGGCTGGAACCTCGCGCTGCTGCTGGTTTCGCTGGCGCTGCTGTGGCGGGTCCCGCCGCAGATCGTCCGCATCGTGGTCGCGCCGATCGTGCGTCGGCCGCAGCGGCCGGCGTATTTCATCCCACCGGCTCAAGCACCGCCTCTCCCGGCCTGAAATCGCTTTTTAAAGCCATTTCGCGGCGCCCGTTCTTGCTTTTTTTGTTCTGGGCCCGCATGCCGATGAGAGGTCTCCATGTTTTCCCCCTTGGCGCGCGCCGTGCTTGCGGCCGCCCTGCTATGCCCGGGCTCGCTGTGCGCGAGTCCCGATGAGCCCGCGTCTGCGGGCGCTGCGCCACCGCCGCTGACGCTCGAACAGGCACTGGCCCGCACTGAGCGCCAGCACCCGATCTTCGCCTCGCAGCAGGCGGCGCTGCGCAGGGCCGGCGCGCGGATCACGCAGGCCGGCGTCGGCCCCGCTCCGGAACTCGGCCTGGAGGTCGAGAATGTGCTGGGCAGCGGCGAGCTGCACGCTGCGCGCGCAGCCGAAACCACGCTGTCCTTCAGCCAGCTGATCGAACGCGGCGGCCTGCGCGATCGCCGCGTCGAAACCGCCGAGGCCGAATACGCGAGTCACGAAGTCGAGGCCCAGGCCGCCCGCATGGACGTGCGCGCCGAAGTCGCGCGGCGCTTCGTGCATGTGCTCTCGGACCAGGTGCAGCTCGGCATCACCCGCGAGGCCAGCGTGCTGGCCGCGGCGACCGCGGCGGATGTCGAACGTCGCGTGCGCGCCGCGCGCAGTCCGCTGGCGGAGCGCTTTCGCGCCGAGGTCACGCTGGAACGCGCGCGGCTCGAAGAAGAGCACGCCGAGCATGAGTTGCGCAGCTCGCGTCGTCATCTGGCCGCGGCCACCGGAGCGGCCGATGCGAACTTCGGCGAGGCGGCCGGCGATCTGGGCTCGCTGCCTGCAGTCTCTGACTTCGACTCGCTGCTGGCGCGCGTGCGATCGACACCGGAGTTCCTGCGCTTTGCCAGCCTGGCGCGCGTACGCGATTCCGAACTGCGCCTGGCGCAGGCGCGTGCGATCACCGGTGTCACGCTCGGCGCTGGTCTGCGCCGTCAGGAGCGGACCGATGATATTGGCCTGGTGTTCTCGGCCTCGATTCCGCTGTTCGCGCCCTCGCGCGAGCGCGGCCGTATCGCCGAGGCCGAGGCGCAGCGGGACCAGGTCGCCGCCGACGAAGCAGTGGCTTACCTGAAGGCGCAGGCCCAGCTGTTCGAGCTGTATCAGGAGCTGAATCACGCGCGCGTCGAGTTCGAGTCGCAGCGTGATCGGATCATCCCGGCGACAGAGCGTGCGCTGGAGCAGACGCGCTACGCCTATGAGCGCGGCCGCTATTCGCTGATGGAGCTGCGCGACGCGCAAGCGGAATGGGCCGCGCAGCGCCGACGAATGATCGAAGCCGCGGCCAGTTACCACGTCACGCTGATCGAAATGCAGAGGCTGAGCGGACAGGCTGCGAGCAACGCGCCGTCGGCAGGTCATCAATGAGAACCCCAATGAACCCGACGATACGAATCCTGGCTGCGTTGTTTTTCTGCGCGCTTGCTGTCGCCTGCACGAAACCCGCGAGCGAGCCGGCCGGCGAGCACGACGCTGCCGAAGCGGAAGTCGCCAAGGGTCCGCACGGCGGCCGCCTGCTGGTCGACGGCCCGTTCGCGGTCGAGTTGCTGATCTTCGAGCAGGGCATGGAGCCGCAGTACCGCGCCTGGGCGACGTCGGCGCAGAAGCTGGTGCCGGCGAATCTGAGTGTCGAGCTGACGCGGCTGGATGGCGAGAAGAACCGGTTCCTCTTTGCACCCGAGGGTGACTATCTGAAAGGCGACGGCATCGTTCACGAGCCGCATTCGTTCTCGGTGGTGGTCGCCGCCGAGCATCAAGGCCAGGCGTATCGCTGGAGCTACGACAGTTTCGAGGGCCGCACCCGTATCGATGCCGAGATCGCCAAAGCCTCCGGCATTGTCGTGGACATGGCGGGCCCGGCGACGATCGTCGATGCGATCGAACTCAGCGGCCGCATCGTTCCGGATGCCGAGAGCGTGCGCAGCGTCGCGGCGCGTTTTCCGGGTACGATCCGCTCGCTCGCAAAATCCCTCGGCGACGAGGTTCGCGCCGGCGAGGTGCTGGCGCGCGTCGAGAGCAACGACAGCCTGCAGGTCTACGCGGTGACGTCGCCGATCGCCGGCGTGATCACCGAGCGCCACGCCAATGCCGGCGAGCAGGCTGGCAGCGATCCGCTATTCGTCGTCAGCCGTTTCGACAAGGTCTGGGCCGAGTTGGCTGTGTTCCCGCGCGATCTTTCGCGCATCCGCCCCGGCCAGCGCGTGCGTGTGCGCGCGGCCGATGGCGAGCTGGCGGGCGAGGGCGAGGTGACGCGCGTGGCGCCGGTCGGCGACAGCGCCAATCAGGCGCATACGGTCCGCGTGTCGCTGGACAATGCTCAGCGTGCCTGGACGCCGGGCCTGTTCGTCAATGCGCAGCTGCAGGTCGGCGCTGCCGATGTGCCGCTGGCGGTCAAGGAAGCCGGTCTGCAGCGCTTCCGCGATTTCACCGTGGTGTTCGAGCAGGTCGGCGATCAGTACGAAGTGCGGATGTTGCAGCTGGGCCGTCGCGACGGCGAAGTCGTTGAAGTGTTGTCGGGCTTGAAGACTGGCGCGCGCTACGTGTCCGGCAACAGCTATCTGATCAAGGCCGACATCGAGAAATCCGGAGCCAGCCATGATCATTGAGGCGATGCTGCGCTTCGCGATCCGGCGGCGCGTGTTGATGTTGTTGCTGGTACTGGCCTGCTCGGCGATCGGTGTCTGGAGTTATCAGCGCCTGCCGATCGACGCCGTGCCCGACATCACCAACGTGCAGGTGCAGATCAATACCGCGGTGCCGGGCTACACGCCGCTGGAGGCCGAGCAGCGCGTCAGCTACGCGGTCGAAACCGCGATGGCCGGGCTGCCGCGGCTGGCCTATACGCGCTCGCTGTCGCGTTACGGCCTGTCGCAGGTCACGGTGGTGTTTGCCGATGGCACCGACATTTACTTCGCGCGGCAGCAGGTCACTGAGCGCCTGCAGGCGGTCCGCTCCGAACTGCCCGCCGGCCTGGAGCCGCAACTCGGGCCGATCGCGACCGGCCTGGGTGAGATCTTCATGTACACGGTCGATGCCCGGCCGAACGCGAAGAATCCCGACGGCTCGCCGGTCACCGCGATGGATCTGGAAAGCGCGCAGGACTGGATCGTGCGGCCGCAGCTGTTGCGCGTGCCCGGCGTGGTCGAGGTCAATTCAATCGGCGGCTACGAGCGCGCGTTCGTGATTCAGCCGGAACCGGCGAAGCTGCTGGCTTACGGCCTGAGCCTGCAGCAGCTGGTCGATGCGGTGCTGGCGAACAACGGCAACCGCGGCGCCGGCTATGTCGAGAAGAACGGCCAGCAGCAGCTGATCCGCGTGCCGGGGCAGGCTGGCGGCATCTCCGATCTGCAGCGCATCGTGGTCGGTGTGCATCACGGCGTAGCAGTGCGCGTTGCCGATGTCGCGCAGGTCGAGCTGGGCTCGGATCTGCGCACCGGCGCGGCGACGATGAACGGCCACGAAGTCGTGCTCGGCACGGTGTTCATGCTGATGGGCGAGAACAGCCGCACGGTCGCCAGGGCCGCGGCGCAGAAGCTGGTGGATATCAACGCCTCGCTGCCGGCGGGAATCGAGGCCAGCGCGGTCTACGACCGCACGCGACTGGTCGACCGGACGCTGGAGACCGTGACCAAGAATCTGGCGGAAGGCGCGCTGCTGGTCGTCGTCGTGCTGTTTCTGCTGCTCGGCAATATTCGTGCGGCGCTGCTGACCGCGGCGGTCATTCCGCTGGCGATGCTGCTGACGCTGAGCGGCATGGTGCAGCAGGGCGTGTCGGCGAACCTGATGTCGCTGGGTGCGCTGGACTTCGGCCTGATCGTCGACGGCGCGGTGATCATCGTCGAGAACTGCCTGCGCCATCTGGCGCTGGCCGCGCACGGCGGCCGCAGGCTGAGCCGGGACGAGCGCCTGAACCTGGTGTTCGCCGCGACCAACGAGGTGATACGCCCGAGCCTGTTCGGCGTCGGCATCATCGCCGCGGTTTACTTGCCGATTTTTGCGCTGACCGGTGTCGAAGGGAAGATGTTCCACCCGATGGCGATCACCGTGGTGATGGCGTTGAGCGCGGCGCTGTTGCTGTCGCTGACGTTCGTGCCGGCGAGTATTGCGCTGCTGTTCCGCGGCCCGGTCGCCGAGCGCGAAGTCTGGCTGATGCGTGCGGCGCGGCGCGTCTACGAGCCGCTGCTGACGCAGGCGCTGCGCTGGCGTGTGGCGGTGTTCGCGATCGCGGCCGGGCTGCTCGTGTTCTGCGGCGTGCTGGCGACGCGCATGGGCTCGGAGTTCATCCCCAACCTCGATGAAGGTGACATCGCGATGCATGCGCTGCGCATTCCCGGCACCAGCCTGACGCAGGCGATCACGATGCAACGCCAGCTCGAGAACGCGGTGATGCAGCAGCCCGAGGTCGAGCGCATCTTCGCCAAGCTCGGCACCGCCGAAGTCGCCAACGACCCAATGCCGCCTTCGGTGGCCGACAACTTCGTGATGCTGAAACCGCGCGCGCAGTGGCCGGACCCGCGCAAGCCCAAGAGCGTGCTCGTCGACGAACTTCAGCAGCGTGTTGCGCGGATTCCGGGCAACAACTACGAGTTCACGCAGCCGATCCAGATGCGCTTCAACGAGCTGATCTCCGGCGTGCGCACCGACGTCGCGGTCAAGGTCTATGGCGACGATCTGCATGTATTGAATCAAGTCGCCGGCGAGATCCGGCAAACCCTGGGAGCCATCACCGGTGCGCACGATGTGGAGGTCGAGCAGACCACCGGTCTGCCGATCTTCACGGTCGAGCCGAAGCGAGAGCTGCTCGCGCGCTACGGCCTGAACATCGCCGACCTGCAGCAGCTGGTGGCCACCGCCTACGGCGGCGACGAGGCCGGCACTATTTTCGAAGGCGACCGGCGCAGCCCGATTCTGGTCCGTCTGCCGGAGAGCTTGCGCACCGATCTCGCCGCGATGGGCGCGCTGCCGGTGCCGCTGGCAAACGGCAGCTTCGTACCGCTGGCCGAAGTCGCGACGCTGTCGCTGGGCGAGGGACCCAACCAGATCAATCGCGAGCAGGGCAAGCGCCGCGTCGTCGTCACCGCCAACGTCCGCGAACGCGACCTGGGCTCCTTCGTCGCCGAGGCGCGCTCCAAAGTCGCGTCGGAGGTCACGGTGCCGGCCGGCTACTGGCTGGAATACGGCGGCACGTTTCAACAGCTGGAATCGGCCAGCCGCCGGCTCGCGATCGTCGTGCCGCTGACGCTGGCGCTCATCGTCGGCCTGCTGTGGCTGGCCTTCGGCTCGCTGCGCGAGGCGCTGGTGATTTTCTCCGGCGTGCCGCTGGCGCTGACCGGCGGCGTGCTGGCGCTGTGGCTGCGCGACATCCCCTTGTCGATCTCGGCCGGCGTCGGCTTCATCGCGCTGTCCGGCGTCGCCGTGCTCAATGGCCTGGTCATGGTCAGCTTCATCCGGCAACTGCGGCAGAACGAACGCATGGCGATCGACGATGCGGTCGTGCAGGGCGCGCTGACGCGCCTGCGGCCGGTGCTGATGACGGCCCTGGTCGCCGGCCTGGGCTTCGTGCCGATGGCCTTCAACACCGGCATCGGCGCCGAGGTCCAGCGCCCGCTGGCGACGGTGGTGATCGGCGGCATCGTTTCGTCGACGCTGCTGACCTTGCTGGTGCTGCCGGGGCTTTACCGGATGGCGCTGGGCCGGCGCCGACGTGCAAGGATTGGAACTGTAGGAGCGGCCCTTGGCCGCGATTGAGGCTTCACCGGCACAATCGCGGCCAAGGGCCGCTCCTACAGTTCATCGATCAGGCGACACCCGCAACAGCGCCGCCTTCATGCCGCGGACAGAATCAGCCCTCTGCGCCCGACGGTCACCAGCGCGTTCCTGGCGCCGGCAACTGGGTTGGCGGCGGTGCCGCGCAGCTGCCGCAGCTCATCCTTCAGTCGGTGCAGCTCGGCGAGGCGTTCGCCGACATGCCCGATATGCTCGTCCAGCAGCTGATTCACGCCGCCGCATTCCTGCTCCGGCGCGTCGCGCAGCTGCAACAGCTTGCGGACCTCGTCCAGCGTCATGTCGAACGCGCGGCAGTTGCGGATGAAGGCCAGCCGTTCCACCTGCGCCGGATCGTACAGGCGGTAGTTGCCCTCGGTGCGCCGCGCTTGCGGCAGCAGATGCTCGCGCTCGTAATAGCGGATCGTTTCGACCGGAATCTTCAGGCGTGTGGCCAGCTCGCCGATCTTCAGGCCTGCCGAGGTCATGATCTTTGCCGTAAATAAGTCTTGACCCTGAAGTTACTACAGGGCGCTCAATGCGCGCAGCCCCACAGGAGTCGACCATGTCCGCCCACTGCCACGATTGTGGTTCCGCTCGGCAAGCCCAGCCCGTTTCCCCGCGTTACCGGCGCGTCCTGTGGCTGGCCCTGGTGATCAACCTGACGATGTTCGGAGTCGAACTGGTCGCCGGTTGGGGCGCAGGATCGGTGTCGCTGCTGGCCGACGCGGTCGATTTCTTCGGCGACGCCGCCAACTACGGCCTGTCGCTGCTGGCCTTGTCGCTGCTGCCGGTGTGGCGGTCGCGGACCGCGCTGATCAAGGCTGTGTCCATGGGGCTTTATGGCGGGTTCGTCCTGGCGCAGGCGCTGCGGGCGGGCATGGCCGGCGTGGTGCCGTCCGCGGCGACCATGGGGATCGTCGCCGCTGTCGCATTGCTGGCGAACTTCAGCGTGGCCGCGATGCTCTATGCGTTCCGCGACGGCGACGCCAACATGCGCGCGGTGTGGTTGTGCTCGCGCAACGATGCGCTCGGCAATGTGGCGGTGTTGGTCGCGGCGTTCGGCGTATTCGGTACGTCGACCGGCTATCCGGATACTGCAGTTGCCGTCGTGATGGCCGTGCTGGGGCTGAGCGCGGCTGTCAGCGTGAGCCGCCAGGCGCTTGCGGAATTGCGCATGCAGAAGCCGCAAGCCCGGCCCCGTCTGCGTGTGGATTGATGCTGGCGCATGGCTTTCATCCTGCAGGGCCGTAGTGCTGATGTGTGCTCGGTCCGGGCCGGGTTCGTGCTATGCGCGACGCCGCGACGCCATGCATAGTTGGCGGCTACGGAAATCCTTGGGGGTTCAAATGGCGGTAAAGAGTTCGAGACTCGGTACGAGCTTGGCGGCGGCGATGCTCGGTTGCTGCCTTGCGGGTGCGCTGTCGCTGGCGATGAGTGTCGCGGCCGTTGCCGCGACGGCTCCGTCTCAGCAGAAGAAGCCGGCCGCTGCGAAAGCGGCTCCCAAGCCTGCCGCCGCGAAAGCGCCGACCCCGCCGCAGGCCACGGCTGCGGCGATTCAGAACGTCAGGCTGATCGCAGACCCGGCGGAGACCGAGCGCTTGAGAGACCGGGAGTTTGCGTTGGACAGGCAACACGCCCAGATGCTGATGGCGGTGTCGATGGCGAATGACGCGGCCCAGCGTGCGGCCGCTTCCACCGAGCGGCTGCTGCTGCCGCTGTGGATTTTTGCGGTGGGTTCGATCGCTGCATGCCTGTTGCTGCTCTGGAATCTGATCGAGAGCAGAAAAACCACGAGATCGGCACGGGAAAGCGTGAAGGAGCTGACGCGGCTGGACAAGGAGGCCAGGTTCTCGTTCCAGAAATCCCCGGCAGCGGCCAAGGCGCAAAAACTGGCACCGACGCTCGACCGGCCCGAGGCTGGTGACGCACCGGTCGCGGTTGAATAGATCAGTTACTTGGGGCGCGCGGAGGCTGGGCAGTGAAGACATGAAGCAGGTGCAACAGCCTGTAACGTATTCCTCCTAGCGGTACTTGCACGCCGATCTGACTCTAAATAGTGGCCAGCGCGCTCGCGATTCAATACTGTTTGACCTAGGGCGCAGCTTTTGCACGCGCGGGCATAGAAGCTTTTCCGGTGAGTACCCATGTTCGCTATTGACAAAAGCTTATATATAACAGAAAGCGATGTTGAACAGAAGTTTATATATCCGCTTCTTACCGATCTCCTCGACTTCACCGACGGCGAGATACTGACCAAATCTTATCTATCTCCCAGCGAAATCGATAAGGGCGCCGGTAAGCGGTTGGGTTACTACCCAGACTACCTCCTATATCTGGGCGGGCAGCCGGTGCTTGTGGTCGAGGCGAAAGAACCCGGCACGATCGCCACGATTGGATACCGAGAAGCTCGACTTTACGCAGCGGAGATAAATAAAGGGTATCCAACAGGCATCAACCCCGTCAGCGTCGTCCTGTCAACGAACGGTCGTACACTTATTTGTGGCCCATCCGACTCAGAGTTGGATTTGTTAAAGTTTGATCTCGACGAATTGCGTCCAGGAACAGCTGCACTTGAATCCCTGAGAAATATGCTTAAGCGGGATGTGCTTCTAACTGGAGTTCAAAAAGTCAAACGGCTTCTCGCGCCTATAAATCGATTTAGACCAATAGCTTTGTTAGGCGGATCAACTAGGCAAAATGAAGAAATTGTCGGAAACACATTTTCTGCACAACTTTATCCTCTCCTGCGTCGTTACTTTGATCCCGACGTAACGCAATACTCGGACGAAGTACTGCATAAGGGCTACGTTTCTTCAGATGAAATAACAAAATACGAGGCAGACTTAGAAGCATTGCTCAAAGACCGTGTGCCTTCCCAAGTGAATGTATCCGCAATCGAAACTACAAAGACGCGTGCCCCAGCCGTAGACAGTGCTTTACAGAAAGTGTGGGAAGACAGAAAAGGCGTACCAGATCCATTGATTATCCTGCTCGGCGGTGTTGGCGCCGGAAAATCAATGTTCATTCAAAGATACTTTTCATTTCTGATGAATGATCAGCTGAAGCAGAGATTGCGGACAGTAACGCTGAACTTCAATACTGCGTCTGATTCACTCGATGATGTGGAGAACTGGATATCCGCTGAGTTAGTAAATGAACTTGAAAAACAGGAAGGTGAGACATTTCTTCACTATCCAAATCTTCTAAAATTTTTTGGTCCCGATATCGCAAAAGTTTCGGCACAAAGCCTTTCGGTTGTTAAGAAGCAAAATAAGAAAGAATATGATCTAAAAATTGCCGAGCTTGTTGGACAGTGGACGGACGATCCGCAAAAGCTCTGCGCTGGAATAGTTCGTTTTTTTGTGAAGGACAAGAGCCTTCCACTTATTGTGGTCTTCGATAATGTTGATCGACGGAGCCGTGACCAGCAGCTGAAAATCTTTCAATCGGCTCAATGGTTTCGGCATCGAAATCCTTGCATAGTGATTCTCACTCTGAGAGATGAGACATATGACGCATACAGAAATCAGCCACCTCTCGATGCTTTTTTAAAGCAATTTACCTTCCGCATTTCGCCGCCGCGCTTTGTCAATGTTGTGAAAAAGCGTCTCGAACTGGCAATAGCTCACTTGAGTAGGGAGGCTCAGTCCAAACAGAAGTATGTTTTGGACAACGGAATGCATATTGAATACCCAACAACATTAGTTGGTGAATACCTTTTCTCAATTTACCTTTCGCTTTTTCATCCCGATCGCCAAAGTCGGCTTGTGCTTGAAGCCTTATCCGGTAAGAACATTCGAAATGCCTTGGAGATGTTCTCTAGCTTTCTCATGTCAGGTTATTTATCTGATAGTCGAATATTTAACATGACGGTTGGCAAAGATACATATATTCCAGAATGGCTAGTCTTCCGTGTATTGATGCGCACAAAATATAAATTCTACCTTCCAAGTCATGGTTACGTATTCAATATTTTCGCAATCCCAGAGAACTCAGTAACTTGCAATATTTTTCTCATTCCTGAACTACTGAAATTCTTATCGGGCTTACGCAAAACAAAAGGTTCGTTGCGCTTGGAAGGATATGTGCACGTTCCGGAAGTTGTGCGGCACCTCAATCTTCTAGGATACACAACCGAAGATGTCATGTGGGCTGCTGAAACTCTGCAAAGAGATGCGTTAATCGTTGCCGATCATCAGAAAAACAAAGGGCTATCATCTGATGATTACGTGAAAGTAACGGCATCTGGACTATTCCATTTGCGGGTGCTACCGACGAACTCGGAGTATCTGGGAAATGTAATTTTTGATGTCCCAATTAATGATAGGAAGCTTGCTGAGGAGGTTTGCCTTTCAATACAGGATAGCGCAGCGGAAAGCCGGCACAGGATCCAGTTGCTTCGACTTGCAATTCGCAAGGAACTATACGATTGCGAGCAGTTAATCTCAGATTTTTCTCAACGTGTTCAGACACCACGTTTTTTTGAGCAGTGCATAAGCCGAACTCTTGCGGTGCATGCTCGGGATCGTGACGCCCCCATTAGAGTTCCGTTGGATTTGGAAGATGACTAGAGGGTTGCCGCCTTTACGATTCTGATTCGCGGCTGAGCTTTGGCGCGCCGAGCGCGAGTACGTGCAGCGTCCGACCGAGCTTTTCCGACATTTGCAGGGAGATGATTGCGGCGGTGCCGAAGCGCTTCAGCAACTGCCTGAACTGCTTCGAGCCGGAAGGCGCGAAGGCAGCCCCCGCAGACTCTTGTGGCGAAAGTTGTCCTCGATCCGAAGGCGGCGAGTTGCCAGATTCGCTACGAAGATCCCGATCGGCCCGGTGGCCGAAACCGGTCGGCCGGACAAATACAGGACATGTTTGGCGCTCCTACCGGGATTCGAACCCGGGTTTAGGCCTTGAGAGGGCCCCGTCCTAGGCCTCTAGACGATAGGAGCACAGCTGCGAGTCGCGTATTATACGGAAGCGTCGCCGCCAGACAATGCGGTCCGCGCCAAAAAATCAAAGTAAGCAAAGTCAACCCGCGCGGCACCAGACGGAAGTTTTTTTTGACCTCACTCAGACGCATTCCCCGCGCCGAGCACCATGTTTCCCGTTCGATGATCTCGAGCGGCACGCTCAAGACGCTCTACACCCTGAAAGACGCCGGCTACGAGGCCTACATGGTTGGCGGCGGCGTGCGCGATCTGCTGGCGGGGCTCGAGCCCAAGGATTTCGACGTCGCGACCAACGCGCACCCGGAGCAGGTCAAGCCGCTGTTCCGCTCCTGCCGCCTGGTCGGGCGGCGGTTCGTGATCTGCCACGTGCGGTTTGGCGACGAGATCGTCGAGACTACGACCTTCCGCGGCGCGATCACCGATCTGCACAAGCGTGATGAGACCGGGCGCATCCTGTCCGACAACGTCTACGGCACGCTGGAGGAGGACGCGATCCGGCGCGACTTCACCGTCAACGCGCTGTATTACGACATCCGCGACTATTCGATCGTCGATTTCACCACCGGCATCGAGGACATGAAGTCCGGCGTGATCCGGCTGATCGGCGACCCGGAGCTGCGCTACCGCGAAGACCCGGTGCGCATGCTGCGGGCGATCCGTATCGCCAACAAGCTGCACTTTCGCATCGACGAAGCCACCGCCGCGCCGATCGCGCGGCTGGCACCGCTGCTGCGCGAGATCCCGGCGGCGAGGCTGTTCGACGAAGTGCTGAAGCTGCTGTTGTCGAAGGAAGCCGAAGACAATTTGTACGGCATGCGCGTCTACGGCCTGTTCCGCCAGCTGTTCCCGGTGCTCGATCCGCACCTGGCCAGGCCGGAGAACCTGGCGTTCGTGAATGCCGCCTTGCGCAGCACCGCGCAACGTATGCAGAGCGGTCTGCCGGTCAGCCCGGCCTTCTTATATGCGTCCCTGCTGTGGCCGGCGGTGGAGGCGCGCGCCGCGCAGTTGCGCGTCGAGCAGGGCTGCGAGCCCTTGCCGGCGATGCAGCAGGCCGGCGAAGAAGTGATCGCGCGGACCATCGCCTGCGTCGCGATCCCGAAGCGGTTCTCGTTGCCGATGCGCGACATCTGGGATTTGCAGCCGCGCTTCGAGCAGACCGCCGCGACGCGCGCGCGCCGCCTGATGACGCACCCGAAATTCCGCGCCGCCTACGACTTTCTTCTGGTGCGCGGCGAGAGTTCCGGCAACCCGGCGCTGGCCGAACTGGCCGCCTGGTGGACCGAGGCGCAGAAGGGCGGCGACCTGCCGGAGCCGCCGGATCTCTCCCCGGACGATCTGCTGGTTGAGGCGGGCACGTCCGAGGCGGCTCCGCCGCGCAAGCGTCGCCGCCGTCGCGGCGGCCGCAACCGCCGGGGCCCGGATGCGGCGGGCGACTCCGAAGCCGACGGCCCCGAGACCGCGACCGATCCGTCATAAGCTATTGCCCGACGTGGTTTCAGGTGGTGTGACGACGATGCCCCAGCCGGCTGTGGTGCCGACGGCCTATGTCGGGCTCGGCAGCAATCTCGACGATCCCGCGCAGCAGATCCGCGATGCGCTGCAGGCGATCGGCCGGATTGCGGGCCTGCGCCTGCTCGCGGTGTCGAGCCTGTATCGTTCGCCGCCGATGGGGCCGCCGGAACAGCCCGAATACTGCAACGCCGTGTGCGCGGTCGAGTGTGGCATCGAGCCGGCGAGCCTGATGAGCCAGCTGCTGGAGATCGAGCGCCAGGCCGGCCGCGTGCGCGGCGGCGAACACTGGGGCCCGCGGCGCATCGATCTGGATCTGCTGCATATCGAGGGCGTGCGTTCGGCCACCGCGGGTTTGCGCCTGCCGCATCCGGGCATCGCCAGGCGTAATTTCGTGGTGGCGCCGCTGGCCGAGATCGCACCGCTGCTCGAGATTCCTGGCGTCGGCCGGGTTGCCGAACTCGCGGCGCGCATCCCGCGCGACGACCTGTCGATGTGGCTTACCTGAGGTCCGCGGGTATCGCGATGTATGTAGCGATCGAAGGGCCGATCGGTGCCGGCAAGACTTCGCTGGCGCAACGGCTTTCGCGGAGTCTCGATGCGCGCCTGCTGCTGGAAAAGCCTGAGGCGAACCCGTTTCTGCCGCGCTTTTATCGCGATCCCGCGCGCGTTGCGCTGCCGACCCAGCTGACGTTCCTGATGCAGCGGGCAGGGCAGGCCGAGGAGCTGCAACAGGGCGATCTGTTCTCGCACAATTGGGTTGCCGATTTCACCTTCGACAAGGACCGGCTGTTTGCCGAGCTGACTTTGTCGCGCGTCGATTTCGAGCTGTATTCGAGAGTCTTCGAGCGCCTGGCGATGGACGTGCCGGCGCCGGACTGCATCATCCACCTGCAGGCACCGCTGAGCACGCTGCTGCAGCGGATCGAGAAGCGCGGCCGCGGCTACGAGGCCGGTATCGACCCGGAATATCTGGCCCGGCTTGCCGATGCCTATGGCCGCTGGTTCATCACAGCGCGCGCCGCGCGGCTGATCGAGGTCGATACCGGGAGTCTTGATCTGCTCGGCGACGATGCGCACTATCAATTGCTGCTCGACGCGCTGGCCGGCGATGCGCCGCGCCAGCGGTTGCCGGCGATGTCTTTGGTATAGTCGCGCCGCCTTCATCCCCCCGGCCTCGAGTGCGATCCCATGGAGCCTGAAAAAAACCTCAAGCCGGTGAACATCGTCGAGCTGCGCGCGATGCGCAGCCGCGGCGAAAAGATCGCCAGCCTGACCTGCTACGACGCGAGCTTCGCGCTGGTGCAGGACCGCGCCGGTGTCGACTTCATCCTGATCGGCGATTCACTGGGCATGGTGCTCCACGGCGGCAATACGACGACGCCGGTCACGGTCTCGGACATCGTCTATCACGCGCGCTGTGTCGCGCCGCATCTGAAGCGGGCGTTCCTGGTTGCCGACCTGCCTTTCCTGTCGTACGCGACCCTGGATCGGGCGCTGGATTCGTCGCAGCGGCTGATGCAGGAAGGCGGCGCCAAGATGGTCAAGCTCGAGGGTGGACGCGAGCAGGCGAGCATCGTGGAATACCTGGCGGTGCGCGGCGTCCCGGTCTGCGCGCACCTCGGCCTGCAGCCGCAGTTCGTGCACAAGATGGGGGCCTTCAAAGTGCAGGGCCGCGACGAGGCCGCCGCCGAGGCGATGCTGCACGACGCGCACGTGCTGGTCGAGGCCGGTGCCGACCTGCTGCTGCTGGAATGCATCCCGTCCGAACTCGGCAGGCGCATCACCGAAGCCAGCCCGGTGCCGGTGATCGGCATCGGCGCGGGGCCTGCGGTCGACGGCCAGATTCTGGTGATGCACGACATCCTGCATATCTCGCCGATGGTCACGCTCGGCCGTACGCCGCGCTTCGTCAAGAACTTCATGGCGGGCGCGCTGGACATCGAATCTGCGTTCCGCGCCTACGTTGCCGAGGTGAAGTCGGGCGCCTATCCGGCTCCGGCTCACTGTTTCTGAGCGAGTAGTAGCCGCATGCGTCTGGTGCACACGGTGGCCGAAGTGCGGCGCGAAATCGCCGCCTGGCGTGCGAACGGCGAATCGGTCGGTTTTGTCGCGACCATGGGCAACCTGCATGCGGGGCATCTGGACCTGGTCGCTGAAGCCAAGGCCAAGACCGACCGGGTCGTCGCCAGCATCTTCGTCAATCCGCTGCAGTTCGGGCCGAACGAGGATTTCGACCGGTATCCGCGCACCTTGCCGGACGACTGCGCGCGGCTCGATCCGGCCGGCTGCGACCTGGTGTTCGCGCCCAGTGTCGACGAGATGTACCCCCGCGGCCGCTCGAACATCGCCCAGGTTTCGGTGCCGGGGATATCAGGGCTGCTGGAAGGCGAGTTCCGCCCCGGTTTCTTCGAAGGTGTCGCCACGGTTGTCAGTATTCTGTTCCACATCGTGCAGCCGGATTTCGCGATGTTCGGCCGCAAGGACTATCAGCAGTTCATGGTGATCCGGAGGATGGTCGCCGAGTTGCATATGCCGCTGCAGGTCGTCGGCGTGGCGACGCGCCGCGAGCCGGACGGCCTGGCGATGTCGTCGCGCAACCAGTATCTGAACCAGAGCGAGCGCCCGGTGGCGCCGGGCCTGTTCCGTGCGCTGTCGGCGGTGGCGCAGCGTCTGCGCACCGGTTCGCGGGATTTCCAGGCCCTGGAAGACGAGGCCAAAAAGCTGCTCGAGCACCAGGGCTTCAAGCCGCAATACCTGGCAATCCGGGATCCCGACGACCTCGGCGCTCCCCGGGCCGGCGGCCGCGGTTGGGTGCTGCTGGTGGCCGCTCATCTGGGCCGCACGCGGCTGATCGACAACCTCGAAGTGGCGGCCTGAACCGGAGGTCGGTTGCCGCCGTTCCGGGGGCTGTCTTTACTTATTACAAAATGGTTGCCGCTCACCATACGTGCGGATACACTCGCGGCCGGTTCCGGCACCTACACGATTCTGACCGATCATGTTGTGACCGTCGCCCGGGTGCATGTCTTTTTGGGCCGCCCGCTTCCGCCGCAAACTTGATCTCCGGGTGCATGTCTTGGTGGGCCACCCAGGAATCGCAAGCCAGTTGGACTAAAACCCATGCAACTGACGATGCTCAAGTGCAAGCTCCATCGTGCGCGCGTCACGCACGCCGAGCTCGACTACGACGGATCCTGCGCGATTGATTCCCGCCTGCTGGACCTGGCGGGACTGCTCGAATTCGAGCAGATCCAGATCTATAACATCAACAATGGCGAGCGCTTTACGACCTATGCGATCCGAGCCGAGGCGGGCTCCGGCATCATCTCGGTGAACGGCGCCGCGGCCCACAAGGCCCGCGTCGGTGATCGCGTGATCATCTGCGCTTACGGCGAGATGGAAGAGGGCGCGGCTCGCGTCTTCAAGCCGCGCCTGGTCTATTGCGACGAGACCAACCGCGTCGTGCGCACAACGAACACGATCCCGGTCCAGGCGGCTTGAGTCGCCGCTCCGGGCGTGGCGATAGCCGCGTCCAGGCCTGGTTTCCGACGCTGATCTACCAGGCGCCGCTTTCCTCTGGAAGCGCCGCCCTGGCCTTGAACCGTGAGCTGCTGCGGGAAGCGGTGCAGCTGCGCGACTTCGACCGCGCCGGCCGCAACTGGTCGCAGGCCAACTATCACGGCGGCTATACCAGTTATGGCTCGATGGACCGCCTGCACCAGTTCTCGTCGACCTTCGATCAACTGCGCCGCAAGCTCGACACGCATGTGCGCCGCTACGCGAAATCCCTGCACTGGGAACTCGGCGGCCGCAGCCTGGAGATGACCGACTGCTGGCTCAACATCATGCCGCAGGGGAGCGCGCATTCCTTCCATCTGCATCCGCAGTCGGCGGTCAGCGGCACTTACTACGTGAAGACGCCGCGCGGCTGCCCGGGTTTGAAGTTCGAAGATCCGCGCCTGTCGCAGATGATGGCGGCACCGCCGCGCAGCGCCGATACGGTGCCCGAGCAGCGCCCGCACATCGTTTATCCGGCCAAGGCCGGTGAGCTGATCCTGTTCGAAAGCTGGCTGCGCCACGAAGTGCCGCCGAACCCGGTCGCGGCCGAGCGCATCAGCATCAGCTTCAATTATCACTGGATGTAAGTCGAGCGCCACGAGCCCGTAGGTCGGCAATCCTTTGCCGACGTGAGACGGTGATTGCGCATCGGAGCGCGCACGTCGGCAAAGGATTGCCGACCTACATTTTTTTGAGCGTGGCGGTCGGTATTCAAGAAAACCCGGCTAAGCTTGGGGCGACGAACCTAAAGTCCCTCCCATGTCGCTGACTCAGACTTCCGCCTGGCAGAACCTGGCCGCACTGGCCGTAGCCTTTCGCAAAAAAACCCTGGTCGAGTTGTTCGACGCCGATCCGGGGCGGGCGACGAGGTTCGCGGCCGAGGCCTGCGGGGTCTACCTGGACTATTCCAAGCAGCGTATCGACGCCGAGGTGCTGGCGGCGCTGCAGCGGCTGGCGCAGCAGCAGGATCTGAGCGGCCGCGTCGCGGCGATGATGTCGGGCGAGCGCATCAACCCGACCGAACACCGCGCGGTGCTGCACACCGCTCTGCGCGCGCCCAAGGGCTACGGCAAGGTCGTCGTCGATGGCCAGGACGTCAACGTCAACGTGCACCGCGTGCTCGACCGGATGGCGGAGTTCGCGAGCCGCGTTCGCGACGGGCGGCATCGCAGTGCCACCGGCGAGCTGTTTAGCCATGTCGTCAACATCGGCATCGGTGGATCGGACCTCGGCCCGCGCATGGTCAACGAGGCCCTGATCGATTTCTGCGACGGCCCGCGCACGCATTACGTGGCCAATGTCGACGGCGCGCAGCTGGCCGCCGTGCTGGCCGATCTCGAGCCGGCCAGCACGCTGTTCATCGTCACCTCCAAGACTTTCACCACGTTGGAGACGATGGCCAACGCCGGCGCCGCGCGGCGCTGGCTGGTGCGCGCGCTTGGCGAGAGCGCGGTGTCGCAGCACTTCATCGCGGTATCGACCAACGCCGCCGAGGTCCGGCGTTTCGGCATCGATCCCGCCAGGATGTTCGAATTCTGGGACTGGGTCGGCGGCCGCTATTCGGTCTGGTCGGCGGTCGGCCTGTCGCTGATGCTGGCGCTGGGTCCGCAGCGCTTTCGCGAGTGGCTGGACGGCGCGCATGCAATGGACCGGCATTTCTGCGAGACCGTTCCGGCGTCCAATCTGCCGGTGCTGATGGCATTGCTGGCGGTGTGGAACCGCAACTTTCTCGACTCGCCGACCCAGGTCGTCGCGCCGTATGCGCAGAACCTCGAGCACTTCGTGCACTGGCTGCAGCAGCTGGAGATGGAATCCAACGGCAAGCGCGTGCATCGAGATGGATCTCCGCTTGCGGTATCGACGACGCCGGCGCTCTGGGGCGATGTCGGCACCAACGGCCAGCACGCGTTCTTCCAGATGCTGCACCAGGGCAGTGACGTACACCCGGTCGACTTCATCCTGCCGGTGCGCGCAACCCATCCCTGGCCCGAGCAGCAGCAGATGCTGATCGCGAATTGCCTGGCGCAGAGCGCCGCGCTGATGCGGGGCAAGTCCGCCGACGAGGTGCGTGCCGAGTTATCCGTCAAGCTGTCGGGCAGCGAACTGGAGCAGGCGATTCCGCACCGGGTTTTCCCTGGCAACCGGCCCAGCAGCACGCTGCTGGTACAGCGGCTCGATCCCTATCACCTTGGCGCCTTGATGGCCTTGTACGAGCACCGCACGTTCGTACTGTCGCTGCTGTGGGACATCAACGCCTTCGACCAATGGGGCGTCGAGCTCGGCAAGAGCCTGGCGCAAACCGTGCTCAAGGCCATGAACGGAGAAGAAGTTTTGCTGGACGCCTCCACGCGCGAGTTGCTGAACAAGAGCTTAACCTACTGATATAAAACAAATAGTTGTACTTCATGAAAAATAGAGGCTAGGATTTCCTTGACATTTACAGCCACGATTTTGAAGGGAGTGTTCTATGGGCAATAAACGGAGTTTGATCAGCGGCGTCGTCATTGCGGCGATGCTCGCAGTGTCCTCGTGGGTGCCGGCGAATGCGGCAATGGTCTCCACCGAGCAACTGGTCAACGCGGATGCAGGTCACGTTCGCGAAGCGCGTGTTGCGCAGATCCAGGGTTTCCTGGCCCGGGCCGACGTCAAGCAGCAGCTGGTTGCCTGGGGCGTTGCTCCCGATGTGGCCGACGCCCGCGTCGCCAAGCTCAGTGACTCCGAACTCGAGCAGCTGGCGATGAACATCGATCAGCAGCCGGCCGGCGCCGGTTTGATCTGGGTCGTAGGCCTGGTGTTCATCATCCTGATCGTGCTCGAACTGGTGGGCGTGACTCACATCTTCTCGCGCTTCTGAAAAGGAGTTTTTGAAGATCGGATCAAAGCGGTCGATGAACCAACGGCGAGCCTTCGGGCTCGCCGTTTTGTTTGCCTGCGTGCTGGGTGCGACGGGTTGTGCACTGAGCCCGCAACTTGGCAAGCTTCCCTTGGGTCCGGTGACCGCTCAGCCGAAGCTCGAGCTGACGGAAACCCCATTTTTCCCGCAGGAAATCCATCAATGCGGTCCTGCCGCATTGGCGACCGTACTGAATGCCGATCATGTTCCGGTGACGCCTGATGCGCTCGCCAGCGAGATTTATATTCCCGGCCGCGAAGGTGCGCTGCAGGCGGAACTGCTGGCTGCGGTGCGCACGCACCAGCGCGTCGCGGTGCGGCTTGCGCCGCGGTTGGAGGCGCTGCTGTCGCCGCTAAGCGAACAGCGTCCGGTGCTGTTGCTGCAGAATCTCGGTTTGAAAAGCCTGCCGGCTTGGCATTACGCGGTCATCGTCGGCTGGGACGCCAGTGCCAACGAAATCATTCTGCGTTCTGGCTCGAAGAAACGTGAACGCCTGTCGCTCGCGCGCTTTCTGCAGACCTGGGATCTCGGCGAGCGCTGGGCCGTCGTGATCGCCGACCCGACGGCACCGCCGCCGATCGCCGTGACCGCACACGACTGGATCGCGGCGGTCGCGCCGCTGGAAGCCCTGAAGCAGAACGATCGTGCGCTGACGGCCTACGAATCGGCGGCGCAGCGCTGGCCGGGCGACGCGCTGGTCTGGCAGGCGCTCGCGAATGCGCGATATGCACAGCGTGATTTATCCGGCGCCGAAAAAGCGCTCGATGCAGCGGTGGCGATCGACGCCGATCCAGCGGCCTTGAACAATCTGGCTCAGGTGAGGATCGAGCGCGGCTGTCGTGCGGATGCGCTGGCGGCGCTGGACCAGATTGCCGAAGTGCCGCCGACGTTGGCGGCAACAATTGCCGACACACGTACGGCGGCGGTGGCATTGCCGGCGGGTAGCGACGCGGTTTGCCGGTAGGTAGGTTGGGGTGAGCATCGCGAACCCCAACATCGGCGCGGAACCCGTTGGGGTTCGCTGCGCTCACCCCAACCTACATGTCTGCCGCTCCAAAGCCCAGGCCACATGCTCGCGCACGAACTCGTCATCGAAGTCCGCGCGTGACTGTAGGGCTGAAACTGTCGCCGCGCTATGCGGTGCATTGCCCAGCGCGACTGCGATGTTCCTGAGCCAGCGCGGATAGCCCGCGCGGCGTAGCGCCATGCCTTCAGTTTTGGCGAGCCATTGGTCTTCGGTCCACGAAAATAGTCCGATCAGCGTCGCTGAATCCAGGCTGTGGCGCGGCGCGAAGTCCGGCTCTTCGCTGAGCCGCGCGTAACGATTCCATGGGCATACCAGCTGGCAGTCATCGCAGCCGAAAATGCGATTGCCGATCAGCGGGCGCAGTTCTTCTGGAATTGCACCGTGATGCTCGATGGTCAGGTAGGAAATGCAGCGGCGCGCATCGAGCCGGTACGGCGCGGTGAAAGCCTGGGTCGGGCAGATGTCCAGGCAGGCGCTGCAGCTGCCGCAGAGATCGGCGACCGCTTCGCTGGCCGACGGCGGCAACATCAGGTCGGTATAGATTTCGCCTAGGAAAAACAGCGAGCCGGCCTGACGGTTCAGCAGCAGTGTGTTTTTGCCGATCCAGCCGAGCCGGGCGTTGCGCGCCAGCGCTTTTTCCAGCGCCGGCGCGCTGTCGGTGAGCACGCGATAGCCGTGCTCTCCAATGGCGGCATCGAGCCGCTTGCCGAGCTTGAGCAGGCGGCCTCGCATCGTGCGGTGATAGTCGCGGCCCAGCGCATAGCGCGCGATGTAGGCCGCGTTACCATCGGCCAGCTGATCTCGCGCCGCTTCGAGCGAGCCGGCGCGATAGTCCATGCGCAGGCTGATCACGCTCAGCGTGCCCGGACGCAGTAGCCGTGGGTCGGCGCGCTGCGCCGGATCGCGCGCCATGTAGTCCATGCCGCCGTGATCGCCGCGTTCCAGCCAGTGGTGCAGATGCGCCAGATCCTCGCCCAGATCCAGATGCGCCACGCCGGCGTCGGCAAAGCCCAGTTCGCGTGCCCACAGTCGAATGTCTTCGACCAGGGAGGGCAGGGAATCCGCGGCTATCATGTTGGGCGAGAATCGGGCATCACAGAGGATGGCTGCCGTGAGCGAGGGTCGAGAACAGAACCGGAACCAGCGCCGATTGTATTCGGCGGCGCAGGTGCGCGAGATCGATCGTGTCGCGATCGATGGCCGCACCGATGCCGGTTACGCGCTGATGCAGCGCGCAGCGGCCGCGGCCTGGCGGGCGCTGTGCGAGCGCAAGCCGGATGCGTCGCGGATCGACATCGTCTGCGGGCCAGGCAACAACGGCGGAGACGGGTACGAGATCGCGACGCTGGCGAAGCACGCCGGCTGCGAGGTGCGCGTATGGGCGATCGGCGAACCTGCCCCGGGCACCGAGGCCGCACTGGCCCGCGCCGCCTGGCGCCTGCTCGGCACGGTGCATCCGTATGCGCCGGGCGCGCTCGTTGGTGCGAGCCTGATCGTCGACGCGCTCTACGGCACCGGCCTGTCGCGGCCGCCGGTGCATGCGGCGGCTGCGGCGATCGCCGAGATCCGCGCCAGTGGCGCCTGGGTGCTCGCGGTCGATGTGCCCAGCGGGCTCGCCGCCGACACCGGCCAGCCCTTGGGGCAGGCGGTCCGGGCGGATCTGACGGTCAGCTTCATCGGCCGCAAGTTCGGGCTGTATACCGGGCAGGGGCCGGAGCACGCGGGCGAACGCGGGTTCGACGATCTGGGTGTCGTTCCCGACCCAGGCATTGCGTCGCTGGCGCAGCTGCTTGACGCCGGCGATCTGCACGCGGCGCTGCCGAGGCGCCCCCGCGGCGCGCACAAGGGCAGCAATGGTTTCGCGCTGCTGATCGGCGGCGATACCGGTTTTGCCGGTGCGATCCTGCTCGCGGCGCGCGCCGCCCTGCGCACCGGCGCGGGCCTGGTCGCAGTCGCGACTCGCACCGAACAGGCCGGCACGCTCGCAGCTGCGCAGCCCGAAGCGATGTTCCGCGGTGTCGCCGATGCCGGCGAATTGAAGCCTCTGCTGGAAAAAGCCGGCGTCATCGCGATCGGCCCCGGCCTCGGCCAAAATCAATGGGGCCGCGATCTGTGGCAGGCGGTGCTGCAGACCGATCTGCCGCTGGTGGTGGACGCGGACGCGCTGAACCTGCTGGCGGAGGCGCCGAGCCGGCGCGGCAACTGGGTGTTGACGCCGCATCCTGGGGAAGCAGCGCGCCTGCTCGGCTGCGACGTGAAGACAATCGAGGCCGACCGCCTCGCCGCGACCCGCGCGCTGGTCGCGCGCTACGGCGGCTGCGTCATTCTGAAGGGTGCCGGCAGCCTCATCGGTGGTCGCGAAATGGCGGTCTGCCCCTACGGCAATCCAGGTATGGCCAGCGGCGGCATGGGCGATACCCTGACCGGGATCGTTGCCGCCCTGCTCGCGCAGGGGCTGCCGCTGGAAGACGCGGCGCGTATTGGTGTGCTGGTGCACGCACGCGCCGGCGACCTGGCGGCCCGTGGCGGAGAACGCGGGCTTTTGCCGAGCGATCTGATCGAAGCCCTGCGTGATGTGGTCAATCCATGAGCCTGGCCTCGATCCGATCCGGAGAGCGTTTTCTGGCCGATGCCGAGGCCACCGCCGCATTCGGCCGCGAGTTGGCGGTAGCGCTGCGCGAACAGCGCGGCGCGGTGATTCATCTGCGCGGCACGCTCGGCGCCGGCAAGACCACGCTGGCCCGCGAACTGCTGCGCGCGCTTGGTGTGACCGGCACGATCCGCAGTCCGACCTACACGCTGATGGAGCCTTACGAGCTGCCGGACCGGCGTGTGCTGCACATGGATCTTTACCGAATCGAGGCCTCCGACCTGGACCAGCTCGGCCTGGACGACTATCCGCCGGAAGAGACGCTGTGGCTGGTGGAATGGCCGGAAAAAGGCGGTGCCGGCGTGCCACGGGCGGACCTCGACCTGCTGCTGGAGCCGGCGGGCGAGGGGCGTAAATTGCAGATTTCGACCCGCTCGCCACCGGCTTCTGGCAATTCACCAGACTTCACATGAGGTATTGACGCTATCTCACTGTGAATAAAGAAAGATAGTTCTTGCTTCAGGTAAATTATCAAGCTATCTTGGCCGCGTTCCGACTGTGGGAGCGGTCATGCGCTCGATTGTTTTTTTGCTGCTGGTCCTGGTGCTGCCGTTGGCGACGGCGGCAGAACTGCGCGACCTGCGCGTTTGGGACGGCCCCGAGAGCACCCGCGTGGTGTTCGACCTGAGCGCCGCGGCCGAGCACAAGCTGTTCACGCTCTCCAATCCCGATCGCATCGTCATCGACATCTCGGGCCTGAGTAAGGCCAGCGCCGCGATCGTGGCGCGCGCCGACGCCAAGGGCCTGGTGCGCAAGCTGCGCGCCGGGCCGCGCGACGACGGCTCGCTGCGCGTGGTGCTCGATGTCAGCGGTTCGGTCATGCCCAAGAGCTTCGAGATGCCGGCGAGCGCGCAGTACGGCAGCCGGCTGATCGTCGAGCTGTACGGGCCGACGCCGACACTCGACCAAATCAGCGCGAAATCCGATGCCGCAAGCAGCGTGGCGACGCCGACGCTCAAGTCCGACCTGTCGCAGCTGCCGGCCGTTGTCGCGGACAATACCCCTGTATTGCCGGCGCGCTCCAAGCTGCCGCCGGCCGAAGACATCCGGCTCGCACCCAGCATTTCGTTCGCCGAGAAGCCGATCGTGATCGCGGTCGACGCCGGCCACGGCGGCGAAGATCCGGGCGCGATCGGCCGCGGCGGCCTGCAGGAAAAGAACGCGTCGCTGGCGATGGCGCGCCGTCTGGCCAATTTGATCAACCAGCAGCCCGGCATGAAGGCCGTGCTGACGCGTGACGGCGACTATTTCATCGATCTGCGCGAGCGCACCGTCCGCGCGCGCAAGGCGCAGGCCGACATGTTCGTTTCGATCCACTGCAATGCGTACAAGGACCGCAGCCTGCGCGGCAGCGCGGTTTACGTGCTGTCCGATCGCGGCGCGACCAACGAGCAGGCGCGCTGGCTGGCGCACAAGGAAAATTCCGCCGACCTGGTCGGCGGCCTCGACCTCGGCGCCAAGGACAACGAACTCGCCGCGGTGCTGATCGATCTGTCGCAGGCCTCGTCGATGGAGGCGAGCTTCGACGTCGGCAGCCGCGTGCTGCAGTCCTTGAGCCGGGTCAATCCTCTGCAGAAGCCGATCGTGCAGCAGGCCGGCTTCATGGTGCTGAAGTCGCCGGACATCCCCTCGCTGCTGGTCGAGACCGCGTTCATCACCAACGACCAGGATGAGAAACTGCTGGGCGATGCGAGCTACCACGACAAGATCGCGCGCTCGGTGCTGGATGGCATCCAGGGCTATTTCAAGAGCTATCGTCCGCACCAGCAACAGCAGTTGGCCGAAGACCGGCCACGGCTGCAGAAGGTGTCTTCGACGAGCAAGACCGCGAGCCGGTCCCGCGGGCTCACCGACTGAGTCCTGCCGGCTGTTAACGGCAATCCAGCATTTTACAGGTCAAAACGCCCCGCCAGCCGGGGCGTTTTGACCTGTGCTGTATCCTTGCGGCGCACCTTTTTTCGAGCCGTAATCCGTGCCGATCCGCCTGCTCCCCGATACGCTGGTCAACCAGATCAAGGCTGGTGAAGTTGTCGAACGTCCGGCGGCCGTGATCAAGGAGCTGGTCGAGAACGCGCTCGACGCCGGTGCCACGCGCATCGAGGTCGAGGCAGAGCAGGGCGGCCTGGGCCTGATCCGGGTCCGCGACGACGGCCATGGCATCGCGCGCGACGAGCTCGCTCTGGCGCTGGAGCGCCACGCCACCAGCAAGATCCAGAGCCTCGACGATCTCGAAGGTGTCGCCAGCCTGGGTTTTCGTGGCGAGGCGCTGCCGAGCATCCTGTCGGTGTCGCGGCTGAGCTTGAGTTCGCGCCGCGCCGAGGATGCGCACGGCTGGCTGGTGAAGGGCGAGGGCGTCCTGCGTGATCGCGAACCGCAGCCCGCGCCGCTGGCCGGCGGCACCGTCGTCGAAGTGCAGGATCTGTTCTTCAACACGCCGGCGCGGCGCAAGTTCCTGAAGAGCGAGAGCACCGAGTTCCGGCATATCGATGTGGCGCTGAGGCGCCTGGCGCTGGCGCGTCGCGATGTCGCTTTCAGCTGGAAGAACAATGGTAAACGCGTGCACGACCTGCGAGCGCTGGGCGTGCAGACCAGCGGTGAAGAGCGCGTGCGCGAAGTCTGCGGCGCCGATTTCATCACCAACGCGCTGTACATCGACGAAGAACGCGGCGGCATGCGGCTGCATGGCTGGGTCGGGCTGCCGAGCTTTTCGCGCTCGCAGGCCGATTTGCAGTACCTGTACGTCAACGGCCGCGCGGTACGCGATCGTCTGCTTGGCGCTGCGCTGCGCCGTGCGTTTGCCGACGTGCTGCATTCGACGCGATATCCGGCTTTCGTGCTGTATCTGGAAATCGACCCGCGCGGTGTCGACGTCAACGTGCATCCACAGAAAACCGAGGTGCGCTTCCGCGATTCCGCGCGAGTGCACGAGCTGCTGTTCGGCGCCGTGCATCGCGCGCTGCGCGAAGTGCGGCCCGATCCGGATCAGCATCACCGCATCGGCAGCGCCGATTTCGGCGGCTCATCGCCGAGCGGGCTGACGACACAGTCGCGCCTGGACTACACGATGGCGCCGTCGTCGCGACCCTGGCATGTCGCCGAACCCGGCGGCGCGCGGAGTATCGCCGACACCGGCTGGCCCTTGCTGACGACTCCAGCTGCGGCGACATCGGAGTTGCCTCAGCCGCACCACGGCGTCGCCGACTTCGTACGCGGCGAAGGCCCGCTCGGCCAGGCGATTGCGCAGCTTCACGGCATCTTCATCGTCGCGCAGAACGAGCGCGGCATGATCCTGGTCGATGCGCATGCGGCGCACGAGCGCGTGCTCTACGAGCGTCTGAAGCGCCAGCTCGCCGAAGGCAGTATTCCGTCGCAGCAACTGCTGGTGCCAACGATGCTGAAGCTGGCCGATGACCAGGTGGAGGCACTGGAGTCGCGGCGCGAAGCGCTGCGCCAGTTCGGTCTTGAGTTCGATCGCATCGGCCCGAACTCGGTCGCGCTGCGCGCCGTGCCGCCGCTGCTGGCCGGAGGCGATCTGGAGGCCCTGTTGCGCAGCCTGCTCGACGACGAGAGCGAGGCCCATGTCGACGAGGTGCTGAACGCTCAGGAGCGCGTGCTCGCGGAGATGGCGTGCAAGGCCGCGATCAAGGCGCACCGCGTGCTCAACCTGCATGAAATGAATGCGCTGCTGCGCGACATGGAGCGCACCGAATTCGCCAACCAGTGCAACCACGGCCGCCCGACCTGGGTGCAGCTCGAGATGCACGAGCTGGATCGGCTGTTCCTTCGCGGGCGTTAGCCCGCCCAGAGGAATTGAGACCCAGCGCATAGCGCCCGTTTTTTTCCTCGTTAGACTCGTGAAACATTGAAAGCCGGGGGGCTTGCTCTAATGGAATCCGAAACGCTGCCGACATCACTGTCCGAACCCGTCATCGCGCTGGCGCCGCCGCCCGCGCCGGAGCGGTTCCGCTTTACCGGCGACGGTGGTGAGTACTTTCGAATCTGGATCGTCAACATCGCGCTGACGATCCTGACACTCGGCATCTATTCCGCCTGGGCCAAGGTCCGTCGCCTGCAGTATTTCTATCGGCACACCGAAGTCGCGGGCTCGAGCTTCGACTATCACGGCAAGCCCTTGGCTATCCTTTACGGGCGGATCGTCGCGCTGGCGATGCTGCTGATCTACCAGGCCTGCAACCACATATCGATGGTCACCGCCTTCATCGGCTTGATCGTGCTGTGCGCGGTGCTGCCGTGGCTGCTGCGTAACTCGTTCCGCTTCCGCATGCGCTATTCGAGCTATCGTGGGCTGCGTTTTTCGTTCCGCGCCTCGAACGCCGATGCCTATGCGACGTTTCTGCCGTTCGGGCTGTTCGCGCTGATATTCCTGGGTCTCGGCGCCTGGGCTTTCAACGGCGAAATAGCACGCGACCCTGATGCGATGGACAAGAGCAAGGCCATCGCTTTCGCGGCCGGTGCGGGCTTCATCAGCCTGATCTATGCCTTGCTGATACCGCTGCTGTATCAGCGGCTTAAGCAGTTCCAGCACGGCAAGGCCTGGTTCGGGCAGACGCCGTTCTCGTTCTCGGCGACGCCGCGACCGTTCTACGCGATCTACGGTCGCGCGGCACTGGCGATGGTGGGCATCGTCGTGCTGATTTTCGCGCTGATGATAGGCGGATCGATGCTGGGCAAGGCGATGGGGCAGAGTGTCGGGGTATTCGTGTTGATCGTACCGGTCTACCTGCTGGCGTTCGCGGCCCTGGCCGCGTATGTCGCGGCGCGGCTGGGCAACCTGGTATGGAACTCGACCATGCTCGGCGAGCATCGCTTGGAGAGTACGCTGGCCGTCAAACCCCTGATGTGGATCCAGATCAGCAACTTGCTGCTGGTGCTGGTGACGGTGGGTTTCTACCTGCCCTGGGCGATGGTCAGGCTCGCGCGCTATCGCGCGGAAAATCTGTCGCTGGTTCCCGCAGCGCCGCTGGAAGATTTTCTCGCGAGCAGTGAAGGCGATGTCGGAGCCGTCGGCGAAGAAACCATGGACATGTTCGACTTCGACATCGGACTGTGAGCGCCGCATGAGCCTGCAGGCCGACTACTACGACGGCAAGAGTGCGCGCCGGATTCCAGTGGTGCTGGCGCCGCTGGCCGATACGGTCGTGCTGTCGGGCGAGGGTTTCGAGCGCTCCGTGCCCTTGTCGCAAGTGCGGATTTCCGAGCGCCTCGGCAGCGCGCCAAGACTGATCTCTTTTGCCGACGGCGCGCATGCCGAAGTGCGCGACCATGCCGGCTTCGAGCTGTGGCTCGCGGCCGTCGGACATCGCGAACGGCCCGTCGACCTGCTGCAGCGCAGCTGGATCGCCGCAGGCCTCAGCATGTTGCTGGTCGCGATCGCGGTATTCGTCGGCTATCTATGGGGCCTGCCGCTGATGGCGGAGAAAATCTCCGCGCACATGCCGGACATCGTCGTCCAGCGTATGTCCGATCACGTGCTCGATTTGCTGGACGGGCATGTTTTCAAGGACAGCGAACTGCCCGCGGACCGGCAGCAGAAGATCAGCGAAGCGTTTGCTGCGCTGGCCGGTGAGCAGTACGGTGAGCAATACGTGGATAGGCCGGTCGAGCTGTTGTTCCGCGCGTCGCCGAGACTGGGTGCCAATGCGCTGGCCTTGCCCGATGGTCGCATCGTGCTGCTCGACGAGTTGGTCAATCTCGCCGACAACGACGAGCAGATTCTGGCGGTGCTCGGTCATGAACTTGGCCATGTGCGTTACCGGCACAACCTGCACGCGCTGGTGCAGGGCGCGGCGATCAGCGCGGTGCTCGCCTGGTGGATCGGCGATTTCAGTTCGGTGATCGCCGCCGCGCCCGCCGCCGTGATGCAGGCGCGCTATTCGCAGGCCCTGGAATCCGAGGCCGACGCCTTCGCCGCGTCGTTGCTGAAGTCGCATGGCCTGTCGCCGGAATTGCTGGCGCAGATGCTCGAAAAATTGCAGGCGAGCGCCAACGAGCGGAAGGTCGAGCATGCAGAGGTGTCGGTGCCCGCGCCAAAAGTGGACGACAAAGACCAGCGACAAAAACCCGACGACAACGATTACTGGACGCCGTACCTGTCGACGCATCCGGCGACCCAGGAGCGCATTCGCGCCTTGCGCGAGGCCGGATGAGTCCATCGCTGCCGCCGGTATTGATCATGGGCGCGACCGCGTCCGGCAAGACCGGGCTGTCGCTGGCGCTGGCCGAGCGCTATGACTGCGAGATCATCAGCGTCGACTCGGCGCAGGTGTATCGCGGCATGGACATCGGCTCTGCCAAGCCGGATCTCGAAACGCGTGCGCGCGTGCCGCATCACCTGATCGATATTCTCGATCCGCTGCAAGCCTATTCCGCGGCGCGTTTCGCCAGGGATGCTCTGCGCCTGATCGCCGAGATCCGGGCGCGCGGACGGATGCCGCTGCTGGTCGGCGGCACGATGCTGTACTTCCGGGCACTGACGCGCGGCCTGTCCGATCTGCCGACGGCCGATCCGGCGATGCGCGCGCAACTCGAAGCCGAAGCTTTGGGCGTCGGCTGGCCGGCGATGCACGCGCGCTTGCGCGAACTCGATCCGGATACCGCGGCGCGCCTGCATCCGAACGATCAGCAGCGTGTCCAGCGCGCACTCGAAGTCGTCGCGCTCAGCGGCCGCACCATGGGCGAGCATTTTGCGACACGCTCCGAAGTGCTCGCGCCGCCGTACCTGAGCGTGCTGCTCGAATCGCCGGATCGCGCGCGGCTGCATCAGCGCATCGAACAGCGCTTTGGCCAAATGATGGACGCGGGTTTTCTCGACGAAGTGCGCAGGCTGCGTGATCGCGGCGATCTGCACCTTGAACTCCCGTCGCTGCGCGCGGTCGGATACCGCCAGCTGTGGTTGCATCTCGAAGGGCAGTCCACATATTCCGAGGCTGTGGCGCAGGGCATTGCCGCCACCCGGCAATTTGCAAAGCGTCAGCTCACCTGGCTGCGAAATGAAACGGCCGATCGCTACGATCCGGACGATCCACGGCTGTTGGATAAAGTCTTGCATCAAATGCTTGCTTGCCGCTGTTGAACGCGTGTTAGACTTTTGTCAAGTCCCGCTGCTGGGCCTGGTATTCGGGCGCTGTCGGGATGGATAACTATTAAAGGAAGCAACGATGTCCAAAGGTCATACCTTACAAGAACCGTTTCTCAACGCTCTCCGCAAGGAGCGCATTCCGGTTTCGATCTACCTGGTCAACGGCATCAAGCTGCAGGGCCAGATCGAATCCTTCGACTCATTTGTCGTGCTGTTGAAGAACAGCGTCAGCCAGATGGTCTACAAGCACGCGATCTCGACGATCGTGCCGGCGCGTCCGGTGCGGGTGTACGACCCCAGCGAGGGCGAACCTGTCGAAGAAATGCCGGGCAACACCAACAAATAAGCAAGCGAGCACATTGGCTTCAACCACAACGTTCGACAGGTCGCCGCAGAAGCAGAAGGCCATCCTGGTTCATCTCGACATCCACAGCATGGGTGGCAGTTCGGGTAGTCAGTCGGCCACCGGCCATGCCGGTGCGTCCGATTACGACAGTGATCAACGCGAGTTCGAGGATCTGGCGCGTTCGGCCGGAGCCGACGTGTGCGCGATCATCGGCGGATCGCGTCAGCGGCCCGACGCCGGCCTGTTCGTCGGCAGCGGCAAGGCCATTGAGGTCGCCGCGGCGGTCGTGGCCGACGAGGCCGACCTGGCGATCTTCAATCACGATCTGTCGCCGAGCCAGGAACGCAATCTCGAAAAGATCCTGAAATGCCGGGTGCTGGATCGCGCCGGGCTGATTCTGGACATCTTCGCGTCGCGCGCGCGGTCTCATGAAGGCAAGCTGCAGGTCGAGCTGGCGCAGCTGCATCACCTGCGCACCCGGCTGGTGCGCGGCTGGACTCACCTTGAGCGGCAGAAAGGCGGCATCGGCATGCGCGGCCCGGGTGAATCCCAGCTCGAGACCGATCGCCGGCTGGTCAGCGAGCGCATCGACACGCTGAAGCGACGGCTGGAAGAAGTGCGGGGTCGCCGCGCGCAGAACCGCGCCGGGCGCCGCCGCAGCGAGATCCCGACGGTGTCGCTGGTCGGCTATACCAACGCTGGAAAGTCGAGCCTGTTCAATGCACTGACCGGCGACGACTCGTTCGCGTCGAATCAGTTGTTTGCGACGCTGGATACCACGGTGCGGCGGATTGATCTGCCCGAAGGCGAGCCGGCGGTGCTGGCCGACACGGTCGGCTTCATCCGCGATCTCCCGCACGACCTGATTGCCGCGTTCCGCGCGACGCTGGAGGAATCACGCGAAGCGGCGCTGCTGCTACACGTGATCGACGCCGGCGACGGCGAGCGCATGGCGCGCATCGAGCAGGTCAACCGGGTACTGGCGGAAATCGAAGCCGACGGCGTGCCGCTGCTGCAGGTGTTCAACAAGATCGACCTGCGCACCGAGGAAACCCCGCGCATCGAGCGCGACGACGCCGGCGTCGCGGTGCGCGTCTACGTGTCGGCGCGCGATCGCCTCGGCCTCGATCTGCTGAAAACCGCGATCGGCGAGCGCCTGCGTCCCGGCGTCCCCGATTTCGAGATCGTGGTGCCGGCGCGTGCTGCCCGTCTGCGTGCTCAATTGTTCGAGCTGCGCGCGGTGCGCGGCGAGACGGTCGACGACGAAGGCGCGGCGCATCTGAGAATCAGCCTGCCGTATGAAAGGCTGCGTGGGCTGTGTGTGGCGGCGGGTATTGCGCCGCCTGCGGAGCCGCGCGTGTTTGAGGAATGGGAAACCGCAACCTAGAATCGCGGTCCCCGAACGGTGCGGCCAATCGAGCCGGCCGGGCCTTGCGGCCTGCATAGACAACCCCATCTATCTGATTCATCAAGCATCACACCGACTGGAGCATCAATGGCTTGGAATGAGCCTGGGCCGAATCGCGACCCGTGGAATCAAGGGCCTGGAGGCGGCAAGCGCGGAGGCGACGGCCCGCCCGATCTGGACGAGCTTCTGCGCCGCCTGAAGGCGCGTCTCGGCGGCAAGGGGCCGCGCCCACCTTCCGGCGGCGCCAGTTCCGGCTTGCCCAAGGGCCTGATCGGCCTGGGGATCGTGGTGATTGCGGTGCTATGGCTGCTCACCGGTTTTTACGTGGTGGACGAGCAGGAACGCGGCGTGGTGATGCGCTTCGGTGCCTATAGCCGCACGACGCCCCCGGGCTGGGGTTGGCATGCGCCATGGCCGATCGAGACCAAGGAACTGGTCAACGTGACCCAGGTTCGCCAGGTCAACGACCGCGCGACGATGCTGACCAAGGACGAGAACATCGTCGATGTCGAACTGACCGTGCAGTACCGCGTCTCTTCCGCCGAGCAGTATCTGTTCTCGGTGGACGATCCCGACATGACCCTGCGCCAGGCGACCAAGTCGGCGGTGCGCGAAACCGTCGGCCGCAGCGAGATGGACTTCATCCTGACCGAAGGCCGCCAGGCCGTCGCCGACCGCACCAAACAGCTGCTGCAGGACCGGCTCGACGCCTACAAGTGCGGGCTGATCGTGACCGAGGTGAACTTGCAGCAGGCGCAGCCGCCGGAAGCGGTGCAGTCCGCATTCGCCGATGCGATCAAGGCGCGCGAGGATCAGCAGCGCGTCAAGAACGAGGCCGAGGCTTACGCAAACGACCGGCTGCCGCGCGCACGCGGCGCCGCGGCCCGCCAGCTCGAAGAAGCCCAGGCGTATCGCGACCAGGTCGTCGCGCGTGCCGAAGGCGACGCCTCGCGCTTCAGCCAGCTGGTGACCGAGTACCGCAAGGCGCCGAAGGTGACGCGTGATCGCATGTATCTGGACACGATGACCACGGTGTTGTCGGGTACCAGTAAAGTGCTGATCGATACCAAGCCGGGTAGTAACCAGATGCTGTATCTGCCGCTGGAACAATTGATGAAAGCGGTGCCGAAAACCGACGAGGCGCCGGATTATTCGATGCCGCAAGGTATGGCCGGACGCAATGGCACATCTCAGCAGCTGCTGCCGCCCGATCCGGCGCGCACACGCGACCGGGGGCGCTAAATGAAGAACTCACAGATGTTGGGTGTCGCGGTCGCGGCGGCGGTTCTGCTCGGACTGTTCAGCTCGTTCTTCGTCGTCGATCAGCGTGAGCGAGTCGTGCTGTTCCAGTTCGGTGAGATCCAGGGCACCGATTATCCGGCCGGTCTGCATTTCAAAGTCCCTTTCATCCAGAACGTGTTGCGCTTCGACGGCCGCGTGCTGACGCTCGACAACCAGACCGAGAATTTCCTGACGGTCGAGAAGAAGAACGTCGAGGTCGATTACTACGTCAAGTGGCGCATCGCCGACACCACCGCGTACTACCGTTCGACCGGCGGCCAGGACATCGTCGCCACCGATCGCTTGTCGGCGATCATCAACCGCGGGCTGCGCGACCAGTTCGGCTCGCGCACCGTGCAACAGGTGGTGTCCGGCGAGCGTGACGAGATTCTGCAGTCACTGCAGAAGAACGCCGCCGACGCGGTGGGCGATCTCGGTATCCAGCTGGTCGACGTGCGCGTCAAGCGTGTCGATCTGCCCAAGGACGTCAGCGACTCGGTTTACGAGCGCATGCGCGCCGAACGTACCCGAGTTGCCTCGGATCTGCGCGCCCGCGGGGCGGAAGAGGCCGAGAAGATCCGCGCCGAAGCCGATCGCGAAGCACAGACCTCGCTGGCCAATGCCTATCGCGACGCCGAAAAGCTGCGCGGTGAAGGCGATGCCAAGGCCTCGGAGATCTATGCGGCCGCCTATGGCCAGGACCAGGAGTTCTACAACTTCTACCGTTCGCTGGGTGTATACCGCGATGCGTTCGGCAAGAACAAGGACATCATGGTGCTGCAGCCCGAAGGCGAGCTGTTCAAGTACTTCAAGAAAGACGCAGCTCCATAAAAGCGGACGGACAGCCGTGTGGCAAGAGATCGTTCGGGCGGTGGCGCTGCTGCTGGTGATCGAGGGCGCGATGCCTTTTCTGTCACCACGGCGGTTCCGCAAGTCCCTGCTCAATTTCGCCAGTCTCGAGGACCGCTGGATGCGGCTGCTGGGCCTGATCAGCATGGTCGCCGGGCTGGCGTTCCTGCAGCTGATCCTGCCGTCGCCCTGAGCGGTGGCGCGCGGCGCCGGTGTGTCGTCGCCCGGTAACTGGCAATGGCCGGCGCGGGCGACGACAATAGCGCCCGCCGCCGGGCCGCTACCGTGCCCGCACTCCACTATTCTCAGCAACGAACCGATCATGGCCATCAAACGCTGGATGCTGCCCGATGGCATGGAAGAGGCACTGCCGCCGGTGTCCTGGCAACTCGAGGACCTGCGCCGCAAGCTACTCGACCACTATCGCGCGGCCCGCTACGAGCTGATCTTCCCGCCGATGATCGAGCATCTGGATGCCTTGCTGACCGGCGCCGGCAGCGACCTCGAGCAGCAGATATTCAAATTCACTGATCCCAGCAGCGGCCGGCTGCTCGGCCTGCGCGCCGACATGACGCCGCAGGCCGCGCGCATCGCCGCGCGCCGCTACGCAGACGAGGCCTCGGTGCGCCTGTGCTACATGGGCACGGTGCTGCGCGTGTCACCCGAGAGCCAGGGCGGCGCGCGTTCGCCGCGCCAGGTCGGCTGCGAGCTGTTCGGCGAGCCCGGCATCGAGGCGGATTTCGAAATTCTGGGCCTGATGCTGGACACGATCCAGCTTGCCGGCGTGCCCGACGTGCACCTGGATCTGGGCCACGTCGGCATCTACCGCTCGCTGGCCTCGAAGCTGGCTCTCGACGAGGACGAGGAAGCCGCGCTGTTCGACATCCTGCAGCGCAAATCGCACCCGGATCTGGCCGAGTTCGCCGCCAGCAGCACGCGTCTCGACGGCCTGGCCGAAACCTTTTCGGCGCTGATCGACCTGAATGGCGACATCGGCGTGCTGGAGCGCGCGCGTCAGACTCTGGCGGGCGAGGGCATGGCCGAAGCCCTGGCGACGCTTGAGCAGACCGCTGCCGAGTTGCAGCGCCGCTTCCCGGATGTGCCGGTGCATGTGGATCTGGCCGAGCTGCGCGGGCTGCAATATCACACCGGCCTGGTGTTCGCGGCTTTCGTGCCCGGCCACGGTCGCGAAATCGCCCGTGGCGGGCGCTACGATGGCGTCGGCCACGAGTTCGGCCGGCCGCGTCCGGCGACCGGTTTTTCGGCGGACATGAACGAGTTGATCCGACTCGGTGCCTGAAGGCGCCGATTCCTGCGCCGCCGTGGCGCCGTAACAAAACGATGGTAGACAGACAGCATGGGCGAATCAGTAGGTGATGCAGTCGTAGTACGCGGTGCGCAGAGGCCGCGTCTTGACGCGGCCGTAAAACAACGCGAGCTTCGCCCCATTGAGCGCCAGGAGCTGAACCATGGATAAGTCAGTGGTGGTGATTGGCGCTCCAAGGCCGCGTCTTGATGCGGCCGCCAGACAACGCGGGGCTTGCCCCATTGAGCGCCAGGAGCTGAACCATGGGTAAGTCAGTGGTGGTGATTGGCGCTCAATGGGGTGACGAAGGCAAGGGCAAGGTCGTCGACCTGCTGACCGATCGCGCCCAGGCCGTCGTGCGTTTCCAGGGCGGCCACAACGCTGGCCATACGCTGGTCATCAACGGCGTCAAGACTGCGCTGAACCTGATTCCCAGCGGCATCATGCGGCCCGACGTCGAATGCCTGATCGGCAACGGCGTGGTGCTGTCGCTGCCCGACCTGATCAAGGAGATCGAGAAGGTCGAGGCCACGGGTGCCTCAGTGCGCGGCCGCCTGAAAATCTCCGAGGCGACGCCGCTGGTGCTGCCGGTGCACGCCAAGCTCGACAAGGCGCGCGAGATCGCGCGCGGCGAGAACAAGATCGGTACCACCGGCAAGGGCATCGGTCCGGCTTACGAAGACAAGGTCGCGCGCCGCGCCGTGCGCGTCGGCGACCTGTTCCATCGCGACCAGCTTGCGGCCAAGCTCGGCGAGCTGCTGGCGTATCACAACTTCGTGCTGGTGAATTACTACAAGGACGAGCCGGTCGATTTCCAGTCCACGCTCGACGATCTGCTGCGCTATGCCGAAGTCATCCGGCCGATGGTCGCAGACGTCACTGAACTGCTACGCCTGCATATAAAGCGCGGCGACAACGTGCTGTTCGAAGGCGCGCAGGGCGCGCTGCTCGACGTCGATCACGGCACCTATCCGTATGTGACTTCGAGCAACACCACCGCCGGTGGCGCTGCCACCGGCTCCGGCGTCGGCCCGCGCAACCTCGACTACGTGCTCGGCATCGTCAAGGCCTATGCGACGCGCGTCGGCAGCGGCCCGTTCCCGACCGAGCAGGAAAACGACATCGGCCAGCACATCCGCGACAAGGGCCAGGAATACGGCACCGTCACCAAGCGCCCGCGACGCTGCGGCTGGTTCGACGCGGTTGCCGCGCGCCGTTCGATCTTCAACAACAGCGTCACCGGCCTGTGCGTCACCAAGCTCGACGTGCTCGACGAGCTCGACGTGATCCGCATCTGCATCGGCTACCAGGCCGACGGCAAGCCGGTGGAAGTGCCGCCGATCGGTGCCGAGGGTTTCTCGAACATCGAGCCGATTTACGAGGAACTGCCCGGCTGGAAGACCAGCACGTACGGAATCACCCGTTACCAGGATTTGCCGGAAACCGCGCGCAAATACTTGGAGCGCGTCCGCGAAGTCACCGAAACCGAAATCGCGATCATCTCCACCGGCCCCGACCGCGAGCACACCATCGTGCTGCACAACCCCTTCGATTGAGCCGCTGCAAAAGCCCTTCTGCCGTCGCAGTACGACACACTCTCCGTCGGGCGGGAGAGGGAAAATGCAGCGGCAATTCAGTCGTGATGGAGGCCCCCTTGAGTCAAGGGGGCCGGCTCGCGACAGCGAGCGGGGGTTCTGGAAGCAATGCGTGCCGCAGCGCGCAGCGCTGCAAGAGGCACCAACAAAAAAACCGGCATAAGCCGGTTGTTTTGTTGGTGCCGAGAAGAGGACTCGAACCTCCACGGTTTTACCCGCTAGTACCTGAAACTAGTGCGTCTACCAATTCCGCCATCTCGGCACTATTGCCCCGCTGCAGGCATTTGCCGAGCAGCGAGGGCGCGAATTGTGGCGATGAGCGTATGCTTTGTCAATGAAACGAAAGAACGACTCTCAAAACTCACGTAACAACTCTTCCGCGACTCCCGACTGGCAGGCTCGCGATCCGAACTACCACGCCGAACAGGGGCGCTACGAGGACCCGGTTCCGTCGCGCGCCTTGATCCTGCAAACCCTGGTCGATCACGAAGGGCCGTTGAATGTCGACGACCTGATCGGCCACTTCAAGCTGACCAAGCTCAACCAGCAATCGGCGCTGGAGAAGCGCCTCGGCGCGATGATCCGCGATGGCCAGGTGGTGCAGAACCGCCGGGGTGCCTTCGGGCCGGTCGCGCAGATGAACGCGATCGCCGGTGTCGTGCAGGCGCATCGCGATGGCTTCGGCTTCCTGTGCCGCGATGAGGGTGGCCCGGATATTTTCCTGCCGCCGCGGCAGATGCGCTCGCTGATGAATGGCGACCGCGTGCTGGTGCGCATTACCGGAACCGATTTCAAGGGTCGCCCCGAAGGCTCGCTGGTCGAGGTGCTGGAGCGCGGCTCGCGCGAAGTCGTCGGCCGTATGCATGTCGATCAGGGCATCGCCTACGTGATTCCGGATAACCCGCGCGTGCAGCAGGATCTGCTGATTCCGCAAGACGCCAGCATGGGCGCCAAGCACGGCCAGATGGTGGTCGCCGAAATCGTCGCGCCGCCGGGCAACCGCACCTTGCCGGTCGGCAAGGTGCTGGAGATTCTCGGCGACCATCTGGCGCCGGGCATGGAGATTGAGGCGGCGGTGCGCGCGCACAGCCTGCCCAACGAATTCCCCGACAACGTGCTGCGAGAAGCCGAAAGAATTCCCGACACCGTTCAACCGCAGCAGATCAAGGGCCGGGTCGATCTGCGCGATCTGCCGCTGATGACCATCGATGGTGCCGATTCGCGCGACTTCGACGACGCGGTCTACGCCAAGACCATGCGCAAGGGCCCGTTCGGCACCGGCGGAGGCTGGACGCTGTGGGTCGCGATCGCCGACGTCGCCGCCTATGTCACGCCGGATTCCGAGCTCGATCACGAAGCGGCGGCACGCGGCAACTCGGTGTACTTCCCGCAGCGCGCGATCCCGATGTTGCCGGAGAAGCTGTCGAACGGCCTGTGCTCGCTGAACCCGAACGTCGACCGTTTGTGCATGGTCTGCGAGATGCGCGTGAAGCCCGATGGCGAAGTCGCCAAGTCGACCTTCTTTGAGGCCGTGATGAATTCGAAGGCGCGCCTGGTCTACGAAGACGTCGCGGCGATTCTGGAGAACCCGAACGGGCCCGAAGCAGCCAAGGTGCCGCATGCGGTGCCGCATCTGCAGGTGCTGAAGGATCTGTTCGAGGCGTTTTACAAGGCGCGCGAAAAGCGCGGCGCGATCGACTTCGAAACCACCGAGACCAAGATCGTGTTCGGCGACGAGCGCAAGATCGATCGCATCGTGCCGGTGAAGCGCAACATCGCCCACCGGCTGATCGAGGAATGCATGGTCGCGGCCAACGTCGAGTCGGCCAAGCGTGTCGCCAAGATGAAGATCGCAGCGCCGTATCGCGTGCATGAAAAGCCCGACGCGATGAAGGTGCAGGCGCTGCGCGAATTCCTGACCGAGCGCGGCCTCAAACTCGGCGGCAGCGATCGCCCCGAGACCCAGGACTACGCGGCGATGCTGGCGCGGACCAAGGGCCGGCCGGATCAGCCGCTGATTCAGACGGTGATGCTGCGATCCCTGATGCAGGCGCGTTACAGCGCCGAGAATCTCGGCCACTTCGGCCTCGCGCTGACCCACTACTCGCACTTCACGTCGCCGATCCGCCGCTATCCCGACCTGCTGCTGCATCGCGCGCTGAAGCACCTGATCCACAAGAAGACGCCGAAGGACTTTGCCTACTCGGTCGATGCGATCGAGAAGAACGGCGCGCATTGCTCGATGACCGAGCGCCGCGCCGACGAGGCGACGCGCGACGTCACCACCTGGCTCAAGTGCGAGTACATGAGCCATCACGTCGGCGAAGAGCACGACGGCCTGGTGTCCGGCATCGCGCCGTTCGGCCTGTTCATCGAACTGGCCGGCTTGTACGTCGAAGGCCTGGTCCACGTCAGCCAGCTGAAGAACGACTATTACAAGTTCGAGGCACGGCATCACCGGCTGATCGGCGAGCGTAGCGGTACGGCCTACAATCTCGGTGATACGGTCAAGGTCAAGGTCGTGCGTGTGAACCTCGACGAACGTAAAATCGATCTCGAGTTGATCCAGTCCAAGGCGCCCGGGCAGCGTTCATCCGTAGTTAAGGACGCGTCCACAGAATCGCGCCCATTTCCCAGCAAGAAGAAGCGGAGATCACGATGAAATTCGTCAAAACGGCCTTGGTTGCGGCGGTGGTGCTCAGTCTCGCGGCCTGTGCCGACGATCCCAATCGCGATGCCAAGCGCGGCGGCGGTATCGGCGCCGTGCTCGGCGGCGTGATCGGCAACAATGTCAGCCATGCCAAGGGCGCGCCGATCGTCGGCGCCGTGGTCGGTGCGCTGGCTGGTGCCGCGGTCGGCAACTACATGGACAAGCAGCGCAAGGAAGTCGAGCAGCAGATGGCGCCGGAAATCCAGCGCGGCGAGCTCAGCACCACCACGCTGTCCGACGGCTCTCTGAAAGTCGCGATCGCCAGCGATGTCAGTTTCGATCTGGGCAGCGCAACGCTGCGCCCGGATGCGATGGATGCCTACGGCCGTATCGCCGCGATCCTGAAGAATTACGACAAGACCGTGATCCACGTCGTCGGCCATACCGACACCAGCGGCACTTCCGACTACAACCAGGGCCTGTCTGAGCGCCGCGCCGCTGCGGTCGGCAGCTTCCTGGCGTCGCAGGGCGTGCCCGGCGCGCGTCTGCGCGAAGAAGGCCGCGGTGAGCGTGAGCCGATCGTGCGCACCGGCGACAACGTCAAGGAAGCCCGCAATCGCCGCGTCGATATCGTGATCAAGCCGGTGGTCGAAGGCAACGAGCAGTCGGCGTGGACCCCACCCCCGTACCTCGGCGGCTAAGCACCAAAGCGTAGGTCGGCAATCCCTTGCCGACGTGTACGCGCGATGCGCAATCGCCGCGTCATGTCGTCAAAGGATTGCCGACCTACGACTTTTGCAGGGCCGGTCCTTTAAACTCCGGCGATGAGTGAACACTACATTGGCGGCTTCCACGCGGTGATGGCCGCGCTCGAAGATGGCGCCGTCAAGCCTTTTGAAATCCTGCTCTCCGATTCCCGCCAGGACGAGCGCGCGCGCCGTATGCTCGCGCTCGCTCACGCCGTCTCGGTGCCGGTGCGCCAGGTCAGCAAGAGCGAGCTGGATATGCGCGCACCCGGCCTGCGTCACCAGGGCGTGCTGGCGCAGATTCCGGAGCGCGAGTTGCTCGGCGAGGACGCGCTGGAAGCGCCGGCAACACCGGACCGCCTGTTTCTGGCGCTGGACGGCGTGCAGGACCCGCATAACCTCGGCGCCTGCCTGCGCACTGCCGAAGCAGTCGGCGCGACGGCGGTGATCATTCCCAAGGATCGCGCGGCGAGCCTGACGGCGGTCGCGATGAAGGCCGCTGCCGGTTCGGCCGAGCGCGTGCCGGTGATCTCGGTCACCAACCTGACGCGCACCCTGGAGTTGATGAAGGAGCGCGGCTACTGGCTGACCGGCCTCGCCGGCGAAGCCGAGCAGACGCTGTACGAAGTGGACCTGACCGGCCCGCTGGTGCTGGTGATGGGCGCAGAAGGGGCCGGCATGCGCCGGCTGACCCGCGAGACCTGCGACCGTCTGGTCAAGATCCCGATGCTGGGCAAGACCGAGAGCCTCAACGTGTCGGTCGCTGCGGCGGTGTGTCTGTACGAAGCGTTCCGGCAGAGGCAGCCGGGCAAGCGGCGGTGAGTCGCGGCCGCATCGCGTTGCTGCTGGGCGCGCTGCTGTCGGTTATGGCGGCGAGTTGGTGGCTGACTCGGAGCCCGCCGAATTCGGATGCGCCAACGGTGGCGGTCGAGGAGCCGAGTCTGCTCCCGCCGGCGGCCGAGCCCGCCGGCGAGCCGGAGAAGCGCGGGACGATCGTGATCGACGCAGTAACCAAGGACGGCATCGCGCTGCACATCGTCAAACCGCTGCCCTTGCCGCGGCCGAGCGCGCCCTATGGGCCGGCCTACGAGGCGCTGCTGCCCCCGGCTGAATCCGGCGATCTGCCGGCGCAATACCAACTCGGCCTGCTGCTGTACGAATGCCGCGATGCCCCGGCCGACGAGGCCAGTCTCGAGCGAGAAGTCGAGAAGATCCATCAGACCCGTCGCCGCGGCGCCTGGGATGTCAGCGACCCTGAAGTCGAGGCCAAGGAACTGCGCCAGCAGGTAGCGGATTGCGCAGGCGTACCGCTGGAAGCGCGCGGCAAGTATCGCGACTGGCTGCGATCGGCGGCCGACGCCGGGCTGCTCGAGGCGCAGCTGGACATGATGTACCACCTGCCGCAGCGCGAATTCTGCCAATACCTGTATCAGTGCACGCCGCAGCAGCGCGTCGAGCAGGCGGCGCTGCAGGCCGAGTCCCTGCATTACGTGACGCTGGCGCGCGACGCCGGATCGGTGTCGGCGCTGTGGACCTTCGGCGCCTGGTACCAGAGCGACGAGGTACTGCCGGTCAACGACATCGAGGCCTACGCGCACTATGACGCGCTGGATCAAATCCAGGCCGCGGCCGGTGTCGAGCGGCGCTTCGGGCCGATGATCGCGTCGATCCGGCTCAAGTTGCGGCCGGTGGACCTGGCACAGGCCGAGGCGCGCTCGGCCGAGCTGCTGTCGAATCCGCGCTGCTGCGTGCTGTCGCCCTGATCGGCGCCGCCCGCTCCGGCGTTGATCCGGCAGCGGCAATCCCTTAAGATGCGCGCCCCTTGCGGCCGGCTTCGGTCGCCAGGCGCTGTCCCACCGCCCCAGAGTTGGTTTTTCGAGCGGGGGACTGTCCCGGCCAGGCTCATATATGTGAACCGGCCGACATCCACAGACAGGAGTTATCCATGCGTCACTACGAAATCGTAGTCATGGTGCACCCGGACCAGAGCGATCAGGTCCCGGCCATGACGGACCGTTACAAGGCAATGGTGGAAGGCGACGGTGGCAAGATCCATCGGTTAGAGGACTGGGGCCGCCGCCAGCTCGCTTACCCGATTGCCAAGCTGCACAAGGCGCACTACGTGCTGCTGAACGTCGAATGCACCGACAAGGCCCTGGCCGAACTCGAGGGCGCGTTCAAGTTCAACGACGCCGTGATCCGCAAGCTGGTGATCCGCAAGGACGCCCCGGAGAGCGTGCAGTCGCCGCTGTTCAAGGCGCCGGAAGAAGACAAGAAGCCGGAATACAAGTCGCGCCGTGACGACGCCGCCGCAGTCGACGCCGATGCGGATTCCGAAGAAGAGACCGCCGAGGAGAACGTCTGATGGCTTTCGAACGCAAAGAGGGTGGCGGCGGCGGTGGCGGTGGTTCCGGCGGCCGGTTCTTCCGTCGCAAGAAGTCGTGCAAGTTCAGCGCCGACAATGCGGCGCCGATCGACTACAAGGATCTGGCGATGCTGAAGGGCTACATCGGCGAGAACGGCAAGATCGTTCCGGCGCGCATCACCGGTACGCGCACGCGTTACCAGCGCCAGCTGGCGGTTGCGATCAAGCAGGCCCGTTTCCTGGCCCTGCTGCCGTACACCGACAAGCACGAATAAGCCCAGGAGATCGCAAACATGAACGTGATTCTGCTGGAACGAGTCAAAAACCTCGGCGACCTCGGCGACACCGTTAGAGTTGCTCCGGGCTACGGCCGCAACTATCTGCTGCCGAAGGGCATTGCACTGCCGGCGACCGATAGCAACCGCAAAGTTTTCGAAACCCGCAAGGCCGAGCTGATCAAGAAGTCGTCGGCGAGCTTCAACGCCGCCAAGCTGCGCGCCGAGAAGATCGGCGGCAAGTCGGTGACGGTGAAGGCGCTGGCTGCCGAAGAAGGCAAGCTGTATGGCTCGGTCGGCCCGGCCGAGATCGTGCGCGCTGCCGAAGCCGCCGGTATCGACGTCGCCAAGGCCGAGCTGGACATGGTCGACGGTCCGATCCGCGCGATCGGCACCTACGACGTCATCGTGCGCCTGCACGGTGAAGTCGAGACCAGCCTGAGCGTCATCGTTGTCGAAGAGAAGGCCGCCTGAGGGCAGCCTTCGGATAGTCTTTATCGAGAGGTCCTCCAGCCTTCTCGGCTAGACTTGACGGCCCGCAGCGATGCGGGCCGTTTTTCGTTTTGGCGCTCTTTTGCGCCGCTCTGTGAGTGCCATGCCGGACCCGAAACAACCGCCGTATTCGATCGAGGCCGAGCAGTCCGTGCTCGGCGGTCTGCTGCTCGACAACCGCGCCTGGAACGAGTTGGCCGACCGCCTCGCCGAGACCGATTTCTACCGCGCCGATCACGGCCTGATCTACCGCGCGATCTGCGATCTGATCGGCGTCAATCGGCCCTGCGATTTCGTCACGCTGTCCGAGCATCTGCGTTCTCAGAACAAGCTGGAAGAGGCGGGCGGACTGGCCTATCTGGGCACGCTGGCCGCGGATACGCCCAGCGCCGCGAACATCGTCGCCTACGCCGATATCGTTCGCGAGCGCTCGATCCTGCGCAGCCTGATTGCGGCCGGGCAGGACATCAGCGATCTGGGCTTTCGGGCCGATGGCCGCGAACCTCAGGTATTGATCGATCTCGCCGAACAGAAGGTGTTCGGCATCCGCGAGCGCGGCATGCGCAGCCAAAGCGGCTATGCGGGAATGCAGCAGATCATGGCGGCGGTATTCGAGCGGATTTCGGAAGTGCGCGACAACCCGGGCGGCTCAGCGGGCCTGGCAACCGGATTCACCGAGTTCGACAACAAGACCAGCGGGCTGGGCGAGGGCGATCTGATGATCCTCGCGGCGCGTCCGTCTATGGGCAAGACCACGCTCGCGGTCAACATCGCCGAGTACGTCGCCTTCGAACGCAAAGAGGCGGTCGCGGTCTTCAGCATGGAAATGTCGGCCGAACAGATCGGCTATCGCGTGATCTCCTCGCGTGGCGGCATCCCGATGCAGAAGCTGCGCAGCGGCGACCTGTCCGACCAGGAAATGGACCAGCTGACGTGGACCATCAACCGTCTGCGCGAGGCGCCGCTGTTCATCGACGAAACCGGTGCCTTGTCGCCGAACGATCTGCGCGCGCGCGCGCGGCGTCTGGCGCAGAAAGAAAAGATCAAGCTGATCGTCGTCGACTACATCCAGCTGATGCAGGTGCCCGGCACCAAGGACAACCGCACCAGCGAAATCAGCGAGATATCGCGTAGTCTGAAAGCCTTGGCCAAGGAACTGAAGCTGCCGATCATCGCGCTGTCGCAGCTGAACCGCGGCGTCGAGCAGCGCGACAATAAGCGTCCGCGCATGTCGGACCTGCGCGAATCCGGCGGCATCGAGCAGGACGCCGATCTGGTGGTCTTCATCTATCGCGACTGGGTCTACAACAAGGCCAGCGACGAGACCCAGGCCGAGATCATCATCGCCAAGCAGCGTAACGGCCCGCTGGGTTCGGTGAACCTGGAATTCCACGGCCAGTACACCCGCTTCGAGAATGCGCGCTCGCCCTACAGCGGTGGCGAGTACCAGGAATGAGTGACCGCGTCATTGCGACCGTCGATCTGGCGGCGATCCGCCACAACCTGCAGCAGGTACGGCGCTTCGCTCCCGGGTCCAGGGTCATGGCGGCCGTCAAGGCGGATGCCTACGGTCATGGTGCGGTGCCGGTCGCGCGTACGCTCGAGGCCGCCGGCGTTGACGCGTTGGCGGTCGCCTGCATCGAAGAGGCGCTGGAGTTGCGCGAAGCGCATGTGCGTGCGCCGATCGCGCTGCTGGAAGGTGTGCTCAGCGCCGAAGAAGCGACGCTGGCTGCTTATGAGCGCCTGCAGATCGTGCTGAACGATTTCTGGCAGATTGATCTGCTCGAGTCGATGCCGCCAAGCGCCAGCCTGCAGATCTGGTTCAAGCTCGACAGCGGCATGCACCGGCTGGGCTTTCCGTTGTCCGCGGTGCCGCGGCTGCAGGCGGTGCTGGAGCGCAACCGTGGCTGGCGCTTCTGCGGCTGGATGACCCATCTGGCCTGCGCCGATGAGCCCGACAGCCCGATGACGCTGAACCAGATCGGGGCCTTTGACGCGGCGCTGGTTGATCGGTCTGGCGCGCGGTCCATCGGCAATTCGGCCGGTATTCTGGGGTGGCCGCAGGCGCGTCGCGAATGGGTGCGGCCCGGCTTGGTCCTGTACGGAGCCAGCCCCTTGCCCGGCCGTGTAGGACCTCAACTCGGCCTGAAGCCCGCGCTGACATTGACCAGCCGGCTGATCGCGCGTCGCGACTATCCGGAGGGAAGCAGCATCGGCTATGGCGGCGGCTATGCGTGCCCGGAGGCAATGCCGATCGGCGTCGCGGCGGTGGGCTATGCAGACGGAATCCATCGCAGCCTGGCGTGCGGCGCGCCGGTCCTGATCGGAGGCCGTCGCGCGCCGTTGGCAGGCCGGGTTTCGATGGACATGATCACGCTGGATCTGCGGCCGGCGCCGGAAGCCCGGGTCGGAGACGAGGTCTTGCTTTGGGGGGAGGGCTTGCCGGCCGAAGAGGTCGCTGCGCACGCCGGTACTCTTGCCTACGAGCTTTTCTGTGGTCTGACCAACCGGGTCAGATTCCGGTACATAAACGTTACATAAACGGTTTTGTCAGGGCTTAGACATTTCGATGAATTTGATCGTTAAGGTGACGCACAGCTCATTTCTGCTGATGTATCGCCTCTTCACAAGTTCCATTACCTACTGAAAACGTTTATAAAGACCTTGTCACATTCTTTTGCTGCAATGCAGTGCCGATTTGATCGACGAGCGACCCGCTAATTGGGTTCGGGCGCGATTGTTGTTGGTGGCATCGCTTAAAAATGCGTCGCGACTAGCGATGCCCTATTCCGAGCAAGGGTATTTCAAGAATGGCAGAAGCCGACTTTGACGGCGAGCTGGCCCTCCCATTGGCAGCTGCGTCTGATGAAGCCTGGATTCACGATGCCCGCGAATGGGGACGGACTGACCGTCTGCCATCACGCGGGCTGCACGACCGGTTCAAGCGCAGCTTCGATTGGCTCGGATCTCTGATCCTGGCGCTGGTTTTTGCGCCGATCATCCTATGCATCGTGCTGGCAGTGCGTCGCAGCGGTGGGCCGGTGTTTTTCCCACATGAGCGCGTCGGCCTCAATGGCCGCAGCTTTCGTTGCTACAAGTTCCGGACGATGGTCCCGAACGCCGATGAGCGGCTCGAAGAGCTTTTGAATTCGGACGACGCCCTGGCGGCGGAATGGCAAGAGATTCGCAAGCTCCGCAACGATCCGCGTGTCACCCCGATCGGGCGCTTCCTTCGGAAGACCAGTCTGGACGAGTTGCCACAGATCTGGAACGTACTGCGCGGGGATATGAGCCTGGTGGGGCCGCGCCCGATCGTGCGTGACGAATTGCGTCTCTACGGCCGCAATCTGGGTATCTATCTTGGTTCAAAACCCGGTCTGACTGGCCTGTGGCAGGTGACCGGTCGCAGCGACGCCTGCTACCGTCGCCGGGTAGCAATGGACGTCTACTACTCGCGCAACAAGAGCCTTTTGCTGGATTTTTCCATTCTGTTGAAGACGGTCAAAGTAGTGCTGACCGGCAGCGGCGCTTACTGACCGACCGCTGCGGTTTTTCGGTCTAGCCCGCCTGCCACCATTTGCGCAGGCGGCCGCTCCAACTTCCGGAACCTTCTATCTGATCGACGCGGGCCAGTGCGACCGACACGTTGTCGCGGCCGCCGGCGGTCAGAGCGGCTTCGATCAGGGCTCTTGCGATCGACTGCAACTCGACCCTGGGCGAGCCCAGAATCACGGCAATGGCCGAGTCGTCCAGCATGTCGGTCAAACCGTCGGAACACAGCAGCAGCAGGTCTCCTATTTCGAGTCGATCGTCGATCAGATCGACGCTGATGTCTTCCTCGACTCCCAGTGCCCGCGTGACGATGTTCTTGCGTACGAGCCGATTGGCGTCCTCGCGCGTGTAGTGTCCGCGGGCGATTAGTTCCTCCAGCAATGAATGGTCCTGCGTCAGCTGGTTCAGCGCCCGCTGGCGCCAGCGGTATACCCGCGAGTCGCCGACATGAGCGATCGCCAGCTGATCTCTATTCAACACGCAGGCGATCGCGGTCGTGCCCATGCCGGCGCATTCGGGATCGGCCGCTGCCCGTGCGCGAATGCGTTCGTGCGCCGTCTGCACGGCTGACTTCAGTAGATTCGCGACCTCTGCCGGATTCTCTGTGCCGTTCCAATCGCGTCTGACGATCTCGACAACGGTCGTCGTCGCGATCGCGCTGGCGACTTCGCCGGCGTTGTAACCACCCATTCCATCGGCCAGCACTAGCAGGCCCAGCTCGCGATCTTCGGCCAGGGAGTCCTCGTTGTTGGTCCTGACCCGGCCGACATTGGTGGCGAGGCAGGTGGCCACCTTATTGTGCAATCCCATGCGGGGAGTCTATTAGCAGCGCGCGCGTAGCGACAGGGGAGCGCCTGTATCAACCAGGACTCGACTCACAGTCACTGCTTCTCGAGCATCGCTGACGGCGAGCCTTCATACTGCTGCGCATGGCAAAACTAGCAAATAAACGGCTGATTCGTTACGTCTGCCAGACCTGTGGCGCAGAGGCGCCGAAATGGGCGGGCCAGTGCGCCGACTGCGGCGCCTGGAACACTTTGGTCGAGACTGTGGGCGACCATGCGACGCCGGACCGGCGCGCCGCGATTGCCGGCGAAACCCGGATCGAGCGGCTGCACGAAGTCGAGACCGAAGACGCGCCGCGCGTCGCCTCCGGGCTGCCGGAAATGGATCGCGTACTCGGCGGCGGCATCGTCCCCGGCGCCGTGATTCTGATCGGCGGCGATCCGGGTATCGGCAAATCCACGTTGCTGTTGCAGGTGCTCGCCGCGCTCGAAGGGCGGCTCGACACGCTGTATGTGACCGGCGAAGAATCCTTGTCGCAGGTGCGCCTGCGCGCCAGCCGGCTCGGCTTGCCTCGCCTGGATCTGCCGGTACTGGCCGAAACCGGCGTCGAACGCATCCTGGATCAGCTGACTCGTCACAAACCCGGGCTGGTGGTGATCGATTCGATCCAGACGCTGTATACCGATGCGCTGGATTCGGCGCCGGGTTCGGTATCCCAGCTGCGCGAATGCGCGGCGCGCCTGGTGCGGCATGCCAAGGCCAGCGGCACTGCGGTGATCCTGGTCGGCCATGTGACCAAGGAGGGCGCGATCGCGGGCCCCCGTGTGCTCGAGCACATGGTCGATACGGTGTTGTATTTCGAGCACGACGCCGGCAGCCGGTTCCGGATCGTGCGCGCGGTGAAAAATCGCTTCGGCGCGGTCAACGAGCTCGGTGTGTTCGCGATGACCGACGCAGGCCTCAAGGAGGTCAGCAATCCCTCGGCGCTGTTCCTGTCGCGGCACGATCAGCCGGTTCCCGGCAGCGTGATCACGGTGACGCGCCAGGGCAGCCGGCCGCTGCTGGTCGAAGTACAGGCGCTGGTTGATGCCAGCCTTGGCGGCAGTCCGCGGCGAGTCACCCTGGGTCTGGAGAGCAATCGGCTCAATATGCTGCTGGCGGTGCTGCATCGCCATGGCGGCATCTCGCTGGCGGATCAGGATGTTTTCGCCAACGTCGTCGGCGGCATGCGCATCCAGGAGCCGGCAGCGGATCTGCCGCTGCTGCTCGCGGCGCTGTCGAGTTTCCGCGGCAAGCCGGTCGCAAACAACACGGTGGTGTTCGGTGAAGTCGGGCTGGCGGGCGAAATCCGGCCGGTGCAGAACGGCGAGGAGCGCTTGCAGGAAGCGGCCAAGCATGGTTTCAAGCGCGCGATCATTCCGGAATCCAACCGGCCGCGCAAAGCGGCCAAGCTCGACATCGAGATCGTCGCGGTCGCGCGTATCGATCAGGCCTTGATCGAGGCACTGTAGGACCGATCGCGAACCGCGCCATTGGCATCAGCAAAAACGCGGCGACATCGCAGCCGCCGCGTTTCATCACCTCAAAGCAGGCCGGCGACCGCCGCAGGCAGCTTGAACTGCTTGTCTGCCAGCCGATGATTCAAGGCAACGCCGATCCATTCACGCGTGCACGAGAACGACTTCAAGCGAATGAAGCGCTCGTCGCCGACGCGCTCCAGTTCGTAGCGCTCCACGGCGAGATCGATCGGCTCTTTCTCGCCCTTGAGCATCACCCTGAGTTGCACCCGGCTGTTGGCGGTGTCGACCTGGCATTCCTGCACTTCGCCGAACTTCGACAGACGTTCATTGACGAAGCTCTTCAGGAATAGCGCGATCGCGCCGTCCTTCATGCCCTTGAGTTTGCTCAGCATGCCAGTGCCGGCTCAGAGCACTTCGGATGCATACGCCGCCAGGCGCGAACGCTCGCCGCGAGCCAGCGTGACATGGCCGCCGTGCGCCCAGCCGCGGAAGCGGTCGACGACATAGGTCAGGCCCGATGTGGTTTCGGACAGGTAGGGCGTATCGATCTGGCCAAGGTTCCCCAGGCAGATCATTTTCGACCCCGGGCCGCAGCGCGTGATCAGTGTCTTCATCTGCTTGCTGGTCAGGTTCTGCGCCTCGTCGATGATGATCAGGCGATTCAGGAAGGTGCGGCCGCGCATGAAGTTGATCGAGCGCACCTTGATGCGCTTCGACAACAGGTCATTGGTCGCCGCGCGCTCCCAGTCGCCGGCGCTGCTGGTCTGGGTCAGCACTTCGAGATTGTCCATCAGCGCGCCCATCCAGGGCGTCATCTTTTCTTCCTCGGTGCCGGGCAGGAAGCCGATGTCGTCGCCCAGCGGTACGGTCACCCGGGTCATGATGATCTCGCGGTAGCGCGACTCGTCCAGTACCTGTGCCAGGCCGGCTGCGAGCGTCAGCAGAGTCTTGCCGGTGCCGGCAGTGCCGAGCAGCGTGACGAAATCGATCTCCGGGTCGAGCAGCAGATTGAGCGCGAAATTCTGCTCGCGATTCTTCGCGTGGATGCCCCATACCGGCGTTTTGCCACTGCGGTAATCACGTATCACGCGCAGCTTGGCGGTATCGCCCTCGATGGCTTGCACCATCAGCTCGAGGCCGCGCTCGTTCTCGTCGGGCATGAACAGGAACTGGTTGATGTGCCAGTCCTTGACCCCAGGCCCCCGCAGCTTGTAGCAGGCGCGGCCACGCTCGTCCTGCCAGCTCTCCATCTTGTCGCCATGCGTCTGCCAGAAATCATCCGACAACTGCGTGTAGCCGCTCGGTAACAGATCCAGATCGTCGAGGACCTGGTCGTTGTGATAATCCTCGGTGTGGACGCCGACGATCGCGGCTTTCAGCCGCAGATTGATGTCCTTGCTGACCAGCGTGACCTTGCGGCCGGGTTGCTGACCCTGAAGCGACAGTGCCGTCAGCAGGATGCTGTTGTCGGGTTTGTTGCCGGGAAGAATGCCGGGCAGCGAGGTCGCCGTCGGCTGCGTCTGGAAAAACAATTTGCCGCTGGCGGGTTCGCCGTGGCGGCCGCCGTTGGGGCCGTTGTGCCTTTGGATGCCGGTCGGGATCGACAGGCCTCTCTCGATTTGCGCGTGGTCCTTGTCGGCGACCAGGGTGTCCAGCAGGCGGCTGACCTGGCGAGCGGTGCGGGCCGTATCGGTCGTGCCTTTTTTCAAGCCATCCAGTTCTTCCAGTACCACCATCGGTATGAACAGGTCGTGTTCCTCGAAGCGGAACAGGCTGCTCGGGTCGTGCATCAGCACGTTGGTATCGAGAACGAAGATTTTTTTCTTCACGGGGTCCTATAGGAGGATGGAGAACTGCGGCGGCGGACCGCCGGAAGTACCGCGCGACACGGGTTGCCTCAGACTGCTTTCACCGCTTCAAGCACCATTTCCGCATGGCCCTTGACCTTGACGCTACGCCACTGGTTCACCAGCTTGCCCTTGGCATCGAACAGCCAGGTGCTGCGATCGATGCCCATATACTTGCGGCCGTAGAGTGTCTTCTCGACGATGGTGCCGAACGCCGTGCACAGCGCCTCGTCGGTATCCGCGATCAGCGCGAACGGGAAGCCGAATTTGGCGCAGAAATTATCGTGCGAACGCACGCTGTCTTTGGAAACGCCGACGATGTCGGCGCCCGCTTTCGTGAACTCGGGATAGAGCCGCGCAAAGTCCTGGCCCTCGAGCGTACAGCCTGGCGTGTTGTCCTTGGGATAGAAGTACACGACGAGCTTTTTGCCCTTGAACTCCTTTTTGATGCTGATGGTGCGGCCGCCGTTGGCGGGCAGATTCAGGTCGGGAAGGGAGTCGCCGGGGCTGATGCTCATTGGCTGTTTGTTTTTAACTCTTCAGATCTAGGATCAGGTTTTGATCGGGTCCAGCATGCCGTCGGCGTTGAGGTCGTCGCACAGGTCCATGAACGACTCGCGCAGCGCCTGCGGGTGCTGATTCACCGGCACGTGTAGCACCATCTGGACGCTGCACATCTCGGCGCCGGTGTAGTTGGAGGCGTATTTCTGCGTCGAGATCTCGGCGACCTCGACGTCCTGGCTGTTGAAGAACTCCAGCAGATGCACCAGCAGATCGGGCTGCTGAGGCGCGATCACGTCGGCGGCATAGGGCCGGAATTCCGGATTCTGTTCGCGCGGCCCGCAGCGCTCGAAGCGCACCTGGAGGTCGAGTTTCTGGGCAATGCCGGGGAGCGCGGTTTCCAGTCGTCCGAGTGCGCTCCAGTTGCCGGAAACCACCAGGTTGGCGGCCAGCCGGTCGCCGATCGGCGCGATGCGGCAATCTTCGACCTCACAGCCCCGTTCACGGATGGCGCGGAACAGCTCGAGCGGGATATTGGCGCGGGCCCGGGCGAGAACGGAAATGGAAAGCAGGCTGTCTTGGGCGGACATCGTGTCGCTATCAGAATGGATGAACGAGTTTAGGCAGCGGACCCATAAAAGTCGAACCGGTAGTCGAACCTGTTTTAGTGGCCGTGGTCACAGTTGCCATACGGGTCCGGGAGGGCGCGGCTGCTGGTTCGCCAGGACGCGTCTACGGGTATACTCGCGCGCTTTTCCGGGCCCGTTCCGGCCCGCTGTTTCCTCCCACCTAACCGACATCCGCGCTTTCCCATGATCAAGGGCAGTCTTGTTGCATTGGTGACGCCGATGGATGCGTCCGGCGCTGTCGACTTCGTGAGTCTGGACGCGCTAGTCGACTGGCATATTGCCGAAGGCACCGACGCGATCGTGGCCGTCGGCACCACCGGGGAGTCGGCGACGCTGGACGTCGACGAACATATAGGCGTGATCCGCCGGGTCGTCGCGCGCGCCGCTGGCCGCGTCCCGGTCATCGCCGGCACCGGCGCCAACTCCACGACCGAGGCGATCGAGCTGACTACGGCCGCCAAGGCCGGCGGCGCCGATGGCGCGCTACTGGTCACGCCGTACTACAACAAGCCGCCCCAGGAGGGCCTGTACCGCCATTACCGCAAGATCGCGGAGACCGTCGACCTGCCGCTGATCCTGTACAACGTGCCCGGCCGTACCGGCTGCGACATGCTGCCGGCGACCGTTGCCCGCTTGTCCGGAGTTCCCGGCATCGTCGGCCTGAAGGAAGCCAAGGGCGACATGGCGCGGACGCGTGATCTGCTCGCGCTGAAGCTGCCGGCAGGCTTTGCACTGTATTCGGGTGACGACGCCACGGCTTGCGAATCGATCCTGCTCGGCTTTCACGGCGACATCTCGGTCACCGCGAACGTCGCACCCGGCCTGATGCACGAACTGTGTATCGCGGCACTGGCCGGCGATGCCGCCCGCGCGACCGAGATCGATGCGCGGCTGGCGCCACTGCATCGCGATCTGTTCGTCGAACCCAACCCCATTCCCGTCAAGTGGGCGCTGCAGCAGATGGGCCGCATTCCGGCCGGTATCCGTCTGCCGCTGGTGCCGCTCGATGCATCCTTCCACGATATTGTCGGAGCCGCCTTGACTGCGGCTGGAGTCCATACATGAGGTCCTTTCCCGCCCTGCTGATCCTTGCAGCGGCCTCGATGCTGGGCGGCTGCGCCGCGAATCATTACTGCCTGGCCGATCAGAAGTACGAGCACGCCGAAAATCGCCCGCCGCTGACGCCGGTCGAAGGGCTCAGCCTGCCGGACTCGGCCACCGCGCTGCGAATTCCGCCGCCGCCGGTTGCAACCGTCCCGTTTGGTGTCCGCAACGAAGCTGGTGAAGGGGTTTGCCTGGACAAGCCGCCACCGATGCCGGCACCGGCAGCGGCGCCTGCGGCCGCGCCTTCGAAGACCTGAGCAGAAGCTGAAAATAACAAGCCAGATGACTCAAGGGGCCGGTATAATCCCGGCCCTCGCGGTAATGCCTGTCTCGTTTTGCCTGCGGAGAGATGTCCGAGTGGTTTAAGGAGCACGCCTGGAAAGCGTGTATACGGGTCAAACCGTATCGAGGGTTCGAATCCCTCTCTCTCCGCCAATTTCCAGTGTGCCTGCCAGCCTGATGGCCTCGCACAGCCTGATTTCCCCCGGGTCGATCGCGCTCGTACCGGTCGTTCTCACGGCGATTTTACTCTGGCGCGCCCGGCAGGATTCGAACCTGCGACCACTCGCTTAGAAGGCGAGTGCTCTATCCAACTGAGCTACGGGCGCGTGGCGCAATGTTAAGGCAAACGGCGTCGATCAGCCCCCTGCTGGAAGTGCCAGCGTAGAAAAAGCTCGGATTGTCGATGGCGCAACGATTATAGAGTGCCGGACCGCGAATTTTTCCTGCGGGCACACTCTGCAAGCCGATTGTGTTCAGCCTGGCCTAAGCATAGGAAGTCGTTACTTCTGTTCAGGAAACAAGGGTTGGCAATTGGTCCTGCTTTGAGTAGAGTGCTTCAAGGATCAACCTGATTTGCGCGCGACCGTTCGAAATATTGGAGATTGGCATGAAGAAGTTTTTGGCTATTGCGGTACTGGGAATGCTCGCCAATGGAACGGCGTTCGCGGCTGAGCAGGGCACCACCGGTTCTCCCGGCGGCGGCGCTGAAGACGGCACCAATGTTGGCCTGACCGTCGGTATCGCGGCCGCTACGGCGGCGGTGATTGGGGTTGTGGTCAACGCGGCAGCTGGCGACGACGCGTCGGATTCGTCGACCTCTACTTCCACCAGCACCTCTACCAGTACGTCTACCAGCACCGCAACCGCTACCCACTAAGAGCGGACACGGGGCTTATAGCTCCGAGCTGATTAAAAAAGGCCAGCGTTATGCTGGCCTTTTTTCTGTTTTAGAATCGCGCGGATCTCGTTCGGGCACCTGTACAAGCTTGCCGGATACTGACGACCCGCCGAAATCTACGTTCGTTGTTGCTTAGCTCCGGGGATTACCGCATGAGAGCTGTTGTTCGCTCGCTCTGTCGCCTGCACTGCGTCTTGCTGTTCGTGACTGTCAGCAACGCATGGGCACAAAGTTCACTGATCGATCCTTCTGTTTTGTCGCAACTCAGCCCGGAAGATAAACAGCAGCTGCTCAATGGCCTCGGCAATGGCGCTTCCAGCAGCACCAACAACCAGGACCAGACGCTGCAGAATCCGCAGATCCTGCGCTCGAATTCGAGCCGAGACGAGGCCTATCCGTCTGGCGATCAAAACGGCTACGACGTCTACGACTATCCCTTGAGCGGTAACGACAGGCGTCGTGGATCGCAGTATCAGAGCCGCGATACCAACGATCAGGACCAGGACGGTACCTTCGCCAATCCGCGAAAGCAGTCAGACTTGGACGGTCGCTCAACAAACTCCCGGAATCAGAGGCAGCAGGATTCGCGGGCGGATCGTCTGGATGGGTCCGGGAAGGGTGAGCCGGAGCGATCGTTCAATCAGCGCCAGACCGGAGCGCCGTACAAGAAGGCGCGCCCGTTCGGCTACGAGTTGTTCTCCGGTGTGCCGAATACTTTCGCTCCGGCTACGGACATCCCGGTACCCGGCGACTACGTGATCGGCCCGGGAGACAACATCCGGATCCAGCTGTTCGGGAACCAGAACGAGACCTTTACACTGCTGGTTTCACGCGACGGTACCGTCAATTTCCCGAAACTCGGGCCGATCAGCACCAACGGGCTGCGCTTCGACGAACTGCAGGCTTTGCTCGAAGGTCGGGTCAGCAAGGAAATGATAGGTACTACGGCGAGCGTCACGCTGGGTCGCCTTCGCTCGATGCGTGTTTTCGTGCTCGGCGACGTGAAGCGTCCCGGTTCTTACACAGTGTCTTCGCTGTCGACGATGACTCACGCCTTGTTTGTCAGTGGCGGCGTCAGCCCGGTGGGTTCGCTGCGTCGGGTTCAGCTCAAGCGGGCGGGGCAGGTCGTACAGACGCTCGATCTCTATCGCTTTTTGCTGGGCGGTGATTCCAGCAATGATGTTCGTCTTCAACCAGGCGACGTGGTTTTCGTGCCGCCGGTTGCAGCCAGGGTCACCGTGGAAGGTGAAGTAAAACGCCCCGCGATCTATGAATTGAGTGGCGAGCGCTCGCTGGCCGATGTCGTGGCGCTGGCGGGCGGGCGGCTGGCTTCCAGCGATCAGACTTCGGTCGAGGTCGAGCGCGTAACGCCGTCCGCCGAACGCCAGATGCTGAACTTTGACATTGCCAAGGCCTCGGATCTGGCGGCTCCGATTCACGACGGCGACGTCGTGCGGGTACGCAAGATCGCCAGGCAGATTTCCAACGAGATTCGGGTTACCGGCTACGTCAAGTATCCTGGCAGCTATCCGTGGACCGAGAGCCGTAACCTCGGTTCGGTGCTCGAACTCGCTGGAGTGCGGGAATCGGATATCCAGGCCGAGGTTTATCTCCCGCTGGGCGCCATCGAGCGCACCAACAAGCAAACCGGTATCCGCGAGTTCGTTTCGTTCAATGTGTCGAATGTAATGAATTCGACCGGTACGCCGGTGGTTCTCGAGCCGAACGACGTCGTCATCGTGTTCGGGCGCGAGGACATCGCGTATCTGAGTTCGCGTGACGTCGAATCCACGCTGGAGGGCAAACCGGTCGCTGCCGCAAAAACCTGTGCAGGCCTGGTGGAGTTGCAGCGGATCGTCAACAGCCAGAGGGCGGTGCGCTTCCTTCGCGCGCTGTCATCCGAAAGTCTGCGTCTGCGAAAAATGGCACGCGCTCGTGTCGAGTGCCCGGAAATTTTCGAGGAAGTGCCTCGGGCGCTGCCGTATCTGCTGGACAAGAGCGTCGGTGTCTATGGCGAAGTGACACGCCCCGGCGTCTATCCGGTTGCAGATGGAACCAACTTCGAATTGCTGATGCAGGCGGTTGCCGGCCCGACCAGCGAGAGCGATCCGCGGAACGTGGAATACGTTTCGTACACGGATGCACTGTCCAATGGCAAGGCCAGATACGAAACACTCGATTTGGCGCAGGCATCGACAGCGCAGCATGTAATCGCAGCGGGCGACGTTTTCAACTTTCGCGCGGTCTATCTCGACCAGGAAATCGGCTCCGTGCGCCTGATCGGCGAAGTACGCTTCCCTGGGACTTACAGCGTCATGCGCGGCGAAACCATGTCGCAGATCGTCGCGCGGGCGGGCGGCTTGACCGACAACGCCTATCCTTACGGCGCGGTTTTCACGCGCGAAAGCGCGCGCAACGCCGAAGAGGCTTCCTACAAGCGAGCGGCAAACGAGTTGCAGGAAGCGGTGGTCACCGTGGTCACCAGTGGCACCTTGAACGGTGATGTCTCATCGACCGCCGCTTTTCTCGACGGCGTCATCAAGCGGTTGCAGAGCGCCAAGGCGGCAGGACGTGTGGTCGTACAGGCCGACCCGGCCGTGCTCCGTCTGCGGCCGGAGCAGGATGTGCTGATGGAGGCGGGTGACGCGCTGTTGATTCCGAAGCGACCGTCTTCGGTCAGTGTTGCCGGGCAGGTTTTGAATCCGGGTTCGCAGATCTTCGTGCCCGGCAACGCGGCCCAGGATTACATCGAGCACGCTGGCGGTATCGGCCAGGCCGCGGACAGGAAGCGCGCCTTCATCGTGTTCCCGAACGGCGAGGCCAAACCGCTCAAGCTCAGTGCCTGGAACTTTGAAAAGCAGGACGTACCACCGGGCAGCCTGATCATCGTTCCGCGTAATGCGGCGCCCTTGAACCGGCTGTTGCTGTCCGAGCGCCTGCTCAGCATCTTCTCCAGCCTTGCGATTTCAGCGGCCGCCCTGGTCACGATCGGAAACAACTAGCCCTTGAAGATTTCCAAATGGGCTGGGTTGCTGATGGTCGGCACTTTGGTGGTCTGGGCGGTCAGCTCGGACGCCACTGAAGACTATTCGTCGAGTGATTTCGGCACGGTCGGTCTGTTGCAGACGCCGACCGCGCGGATGTCGGACGATGGGGAGTTCAAGGCAGGAATATCGCTGGTTTCGCCGTACAACCAGCTTTTGCTCGGTGTGCAGCTATTGCCATGGCTCGAAACGCAGCTGCGTTACGTAGAGATCAGCAATCGGCTATATGGACCGGAAGACTTCAGCGGCGATCAGACCTACAAAGATCGCGGCGTGGATTTCAAGCTCCGGCTGATAGAGGAGGGTGAGTATCTACCCGCCATTTCGCTCGGCATAGTTGATATTGGCGGCACCGGGCTTTTCTCGAGTGAATATCTGGTCGCAAGCCGCCGATACCACAACCTCGATTTCAGTTTTGGACTTGGCTGGGGCCGTCTGGGCTCACGTGGGGGCTTGCACAATCCGTTTCGATTGCTATCCGGTAGGTTCGAAGATCGTCCGAACGACGGAGCCGGTGGTATCTCCGTCAACCGTTTTTTCAGCGGTGCCGAGATATCACCGTTTGGAGGAATCCAATGGCAGACGCCGATCGACGGTGTCAGCTTGAAGCTGGAATATGATGGTAACGATTATCAGTCTGAAGTCTTCAACAACCGCCAGGATGTGCACTTTCCTCTGAACGCGGCCGTCAACTGGCGAGTCTGGGACTCGGTTGATTTATCCGCCGGCGTCGAGCGTGGCGATACGGCCATGCTGCGCCTGTCGGCCTTCACCAACTTTGTCCGCAATCGCGGCCCCGCGAAGGTATTCGATCCTCCTCCAACCCCGGCGTATCTGGGGGAAGCGAAAGCCAAGGGCGAGCCGATCCAGAAGGCGGCGGTGATCGATACCGCAACGGTCGAGAGCATCCGCTCGGAGTTGAAGCGCCAGCAGATCAACTTGGTCGCGCTCGATGCCGATCCGGCGAAAGCGGATATCACGGTGTGGATGACGCAGTCCTTCGCGCGCGATCCGCATCGGGTCATCGGCCGGGTCGGGCAGACTCTGGCGACGATGGCGCCAGACGAATATCAATCCTTTACCGTCGTCAACGTCTCCGGCAAGGATGAGACCTACCGGGTGACGCTGCTGCGCAAGCAGTTGCAGGACTTCGTCGATTTCAAAGGCAGTGCGGAAGAGGTGCGCGCCAGCGCGCTGCTCGACCTGCCACGCGAGGACGCCTATCAAGACGCACAGTACAAGGACTTGGTGCCGTACCCGAACTTTTCCTGGGGCATGGGTCCTGCGCTCAGGCAGCACGTCGGCGGTCCGGACGACTTCTACTTCGGCCAGCTGTGGTGGCGTACCAATGCATCGCTCGCGCTGTCGGAGCAGTGGTCGTTTGCAAGTTCGGTCGGCGTCAATATCTACAACAACTTCGATGGACTGAAGGTTCGCGACACCAGTTCGCTGCCGCATGTCCGCAGCGACATCGTCCAGTACCTGAAACAAGGCGAGAACAATTTGGTGAAGCTGGAGACCAACTATATCTGGTCGCCGGCGACCGATTGGAAGGCGCGGTTTTCGGCTGGCATTTTTGAAGAAATGTACGGTGGCGTCGCGGGTGAAATTCTGTACAGCAAGCCGTATTCGCCGTGGGCGATCGGCCTGGACGCGAACTGGGTGCGCAAGCGCGATTTCGATCAGCGCTTCGGCTTCCAGGATTACAGCGTGGTCACCGGCCATTTGACGGGTTACTTCGATTTGCCGTTCTACGATCTGCATCTGAATGTCAGCGTCGGCCGTTATCTGGCGCGTGATGTCGGCAGCACCGTCGAATTGTCCAGGCAGTTTGCCAGCGGTGTCGTGGTCGGTGCGTTTGCGACCAGGACCGACGTTTCGGCAGCAGATTTTGGAGAAGGCAAGTTCGATAAGGGTTTCTTCCTCTACCTGCCGCTGGATATCTTCTTCCCACGTTCGACCCGGCGCGGGGCCAGCCTGGCTTTCCGTCCGCTGACGCGCGACGGTGGCCAGAAAGTCCGGGATGGTGTCAGTCTCTACGGGCTCAACGAAGCCGGGCGTTTCGACCCCGATTCGGAATGGTTCGACGTATTGAAGTGAGCTTTGCTCGTCTCGGCCGGCATCAGGTTTTCGCAATCAAGGCCGGTTCGTTGTGTTCAAGCCGGCCGCTTCAATACTTCGAGCTCGATCGGGGCCATGTCCGGCGAGATGTGTTGCAGGCTGCGCCACGCCATCGGGCTGCGTTTGCTCAGCCAGTAGCGATTCGGATGCCGCCATTTGCGGTCGCTCGATTCCATGTCTTCGCGGATGCGCAGCGTGTCGAAAGACTGATCGAGAATGCTGATGCTCTCGTCGCCCTCGACGGTGAATTTCGATTGCACCGGAATACCGAACGCCGCACCGATGTCGATGCTGCGACGGAGCATCCCGCTGGGCGCTGCCGGCGCCGCGAAATTGTATTGTTCGAGCAGATCCGGTCCGAACAGTACGCAGCCCGAAAGATCGGTCGGCAGGCCGACGGTCTTGACGATGCGCCCGTGACGGGTCACGAGCATGATCCGGTTGGCGGAGAGCCACTGCAGGTCATCGCCGCTCTTTTCTGCCAGGACCATGATGCCCCGCGAGCCATTCCCGATGCGGACTCCCAGTTGGGCATAGGGCGCCGCTTCGACTTGCGCCCGGCTGCGTGGGTACGCCGAGCCTGATGGGCCGACCAGCGAGAAACTGTCCTTGACCAGTTGCAGGCTCGGCGTCTGACTGCATCCGGCCACGGCGGCGGTGCCCGCCGCGACAAGAAAACTCCGCCGCGTCAACGGGGACGATCGGGTGATCTCCATGAAGGGATGTGATCCTCAATTTTATGCGCAATGCGATTGCGGGCTCAGCAAGTGTGTGCGGCGGCCCCCACAGCATCGCTTGTTTACGTTCTAGACGAATAGTAGCCGGGTCTGGCCAAGCCTCCATCGCCCTCGCTACAATCCGCAAGCAGATATTGGGTCTAATCCGCTGCTTTCCACGGAGTTTTGAGTGAACGAGAAGATTTTGAACGAAACCGCGCTCGGCATGGTGGCGCCGGGCCGTGGCATCCTGGCCGCCGACGAGTCGACCGGTACCATCAAAAAGCGCTTCGACAAGATCGGTATCGAAAACGTCGAGGCCAATCGCCAGGCGTATCGCGACATGTTGTTCACCACCCCGGATTTCGAGAAGCACACCTCGGGCGTGATCCTGTTCGAGGAAACCCTGTTTCAGAAGAGCATGGCCGGCGTTCCGTTCCCGGAACTGCTCGCGTCCAAGGGCGTGATCCCGGGCATCAAGGTCGATCAGGGAGCCAAGCCGCTGTTCGGGGCCGGCCTCGATGAAACCATCACCGAAGGCCTCGACGGCCTGCGCCAGCGGCTGCAGAAGTACAAGGCTGCCGGCGCCCGCTTTGCCAAATGGCGCGGGGTGATCGTGATCGGCGACGGTACGCCGAGCGACTACGCGATCCACACCAACGCGCATGCGCTCGCCCGTTACGCGGTGCTGTGCCAGGAAGCGGACATTGTGCCGATTGTCGAGCCGGAAGTGCTGATGGACGCCGACAACAGCGTCGAGGTCTGCGAGTCGGTCACCGATCGCGTGCTCGAAGCCGTGTTCCATGAGCTGTACCTGCAGAGGGTGCTGCTGGAGGGCATGATCCTGAAACCGAACATGGTCGTGTCCGGCATCAAGTGCCCGGTTCAGGCCGGCGTGCAGGAAGTGGCCGAGCGCACCCTCAAGCTGCTGAAGCGCCGCGTGCCGATCGCCGTCCCGGGCGTCGCGTTCCTGTCCGGTGGCCAGAGCGACGAACTCGCCACGGCGCATCTGGACGCAATGAACAAGATCGGCGGCTTTACCTGGGGCCTGACCTTCAGTTACGGCCGCGCGCTGCAGGCCGCAGCGCTGAAAGCCTGGGGCGGCAAGAATGCCGACGCTGGCAAGGCGGCGCACCTGCACCGGGCCAAGATGAATGGCCTGGCGGCGCTCGGCAAGTGGGACAAGTCGCTGGAAAAGGCCGCCTGATCGCAGCACGATCGCCAGCACGAGCGTAGTAATACAATCGCCCCCGGTCGGCTGCGACGCTGTCGCGCCGACCGGGGGCGATGTTTTTTGGGAAAGGACGCAACATGACCGATATCGCGGGTAAGGTCGTATGGATTACCGGCGCCTCCAGCGGCATCGGCGAAGCGCTGGCGCTGGAGGCTGGCAAACAGAATGCGAAGCTGATTCTGTCGGCGCGGCGCGAGGCCGAACTCGAGCGCGTACGCGCGGCTTGCCCGAATCTGAAAAATGTCGCGGTGCTGCCTATCGATCTGACCGACTTCGATCCCGCCGCGGCGCTGGTGCGGGCCGAAGCGCTCTTCGGGCCGATCGACGTGCTGGTCAACAATGCCGGCATCTCGCAGCGCAGTTCGGTGCTGCAGACGTCGATGGATGTCTACCGCCGCATCTTCGAGCTGGACTTCTTCGCGCCGATCGCGCTGACCAAGTCGGTGCTTCCTGGCATGATTGCGCGCGGTGGCGGTCACGTGGTCACGATATCGAGCGTGGTCGGCTACGTCGGCACGCCGCAGCGATCCGGCTACGCGGCCGCCAAGCACGCGGTGCAGGGTTTCTTCGACGCGGCGCGGTCCGAGTTGTGGCGGGAGAACGTGCGCTTCACGACGGTCTGTCCCGGATACATCAAGACCAATGTGTCGATCAACGCGATTACCGGCAGCGGCGCTTCGCACGGTCAGATGGACGCTGGCCAGCAGCGCGGCATGGATGCGGGCTTGTGCGCGCGCAAGATCTGGAAAGCGGTCGCGTCGAATCGCGACGAGATCGCGATCGGCAAGGAGGCGCTGATCATCTGGGGCAAGCGCTTTCTACCGGGTGTGATGTCGTACGCGCTCAAGCGCGCTCGAGTCACCTGAGCCCATGGCCGTCAGCCTTCAGGGCAAGCTGGTCGTCGCGCTGTCGTCGCGCGCGCTGTTCGATTTCGAGGAGGAAAACCTGGTTTTCGAAGGTGCCGACGACCGCGAATACATGCGTCTGCAGCTGGAGCGGCTCGACAAAGTCGCCAAGCCCGGTGTCGCGTTTCCGCTGGTGCGCAAGCTGCTGTCGTTCAATACACCTGAAGTCAATCGGGTCGAAGTGGTGATCCTGTCGCGCAACGATCCGGTGTCGGGTCTGCGCGTGTTCCGTTCGGCGCGCGCGCATGAGTTGTCTATCGAGCGCGGCGTGTTTACGCGCGGGCGTTCGCCGTATCGCTACCTGAAACCGCTGGGTTCGGTGCTGTTTCTTTCGGCCAACGAAGCGGACGTGCGCGACGCGCTCGACGCCGGCGTGCCGGCGGCGCGGGTTTATCCGGATTCGGCACGCGCGGCCGAGCAATATCCGAACGAAGTGCGCATCGCCTTCGACGGCGACGCGGTGCTGTTCTCCGACGAAGCCGAACGCGTGTTCCAGAGTGATGGCCTCAATGCGTTCATCGCGCACGAGACCGAGCATGTGGCCTCGCCGCTGCCGCCAGGGCCGTTTCAGCCTCTGCTGCAGGCGCTGCATCGTCTGCAGCAGGCCAGCGAAGGCCTGGCGCCGATGCGTCTGCGCACGGCACTGGTCACCGCACGCAGCGCGCCGGCGCATGAGCGCGCGGTACGCACCTTGATGGAATGGGGCCTGGAAGTCGACGAGGCGATGTTCCTTGGCGGTCTCGACAAGGGCGAATTCCTGCGTGAATTCGAGCCTGATTTCTTCTTCGACGACCAGACGCGCCACTGCGATTCGGCGTCGATGTTCGCGCCTACCGGGCATGTTGCCTCGGGCATTTCCAATCCGCTGAAGCGCGCTTAGGCTGCCTGTCTCAACAACTGCAACACACGGGACTCGGTCCACGCATTCAGTGCCCAGTCTTCGATGAACCCGCAATGGCCGCCATGTGCGGTCAGGTCGTAGGCCAGTACTGAACCGCGAACGTACAGGCCGTCGAAATCGACGATTGGAATGACGCTATCATCCCGGGCGGTAATCACCGCAAGCGGCGCGGCCGAGTCCATCAGCATCTGGGGCGTCAGGGTGTAGCGTTCAAAGTAGTCTTCGAGCGTTTCGTACTCACTGTAATCCTCAACAAAAAACTTCGTGATTTCGATGAAGTTTTTCGAGCCGCGGTGACGCGTGAAGTCGAAGCGGCCCGGCCAGGCTTCGGATTTCAGATCCATGGTTAACCGCCATTTGTCGAGAAAATAGCCGTGGAAAATCCGCGGGCCGCTGTCGATCGCCTCCAGCGTGTGCCGCGGATGGATCGCCGGAGAAATGCCGATCGACAGTTTCGGGTACACGCCGGCGGCGGGCCCCTGCATGCCGACGCGCAGCGCGAAGTTGCCGCCCAGCGAGAAGCCGACGACGAACAGCGCCGGCGCGGCGTCGAGCACCTGCACTGCGCGGATCGCGCCGAATACTTCAGCCATCCGCGCCGAATGAAACATCTCTTCGTTCAGATCATGCGTGCCGGCGTGATCGCGCAGGTTCAGCCTGAACACACTGTAGCCGTCGCGATGCAGAGCACAGGCCATCGAATACTGATAGCTGGATTCGTGGCTGCCTTCCCAGCCGTGGATCAGCACCACCAGGCCGAGTGCGCCGGCGCGTGGCGTATGCAGGCCGGTCAGCCGTATGCCGTCGCCGCAATCCAGCACGTGATGCCTCGACAGTGGACGAAGATCGACGCCGCGTCGCCTCCACAACCAATGTGCGGGGCGCTTGGTTGCCACAATCGTCTGCGCGAAGTTGCTGCGCAGTCCGAAGGGAGGATCAAAGGAAAGGCCGCCGTCGGCGAATGGATGAATCACGCGCGCTCCGCTTAGCTGAGCGCGCAGCCTAAGGCATCAGGAGCTTTGCGGCACGCACAAAAAAGCCCGGCTGGTGCCGGGCTTTTTGGCGATCAGTAGACCCGATCGGCCACAGTCACTCGCAGGACGAGATCTGCTGCGGCGTGTAGCCCGGCAGATCGGCCGTGTCGATGCCGAATACATAGAAGTTCGACGGGTTTGCGGTGACGAAGTCGTTGTCGTTGGTGACGATCAGCGTGTGCTGCCCGCCGCTTAGATCGGGGCCGAATGCCAGGCCTTCGATCTTCTCGGGGAAGCTTGCGCCCGCCAGGCCGTAGGCCGGATCCAGCAGGTCGAGGAACAGCGTCTTGCTGACCGGCGTGACGCCGGACGGGACGCCGGTCGCCGGCAGGCTCTTGATGCCGCGGATATCGGTCGCGCCGGCGATGTCGATCAGATAGACCTTCTTGAACGCGGCCGAGGCACCGGCCTTGCCGTCACGCTCGATCACCAGAAACTGGTGATCGTTCACCGCGGTGATCTCGTTCAGGCCGTAGCCGATGTTGTCGAGCGGGTAGTAGTACTCCTTGATTTCGCCGCTGCTCTGATTCAGTTCGATCAGGCGCGAGTTCGTCGCCACGCGCTTGAGGCTGGCATCCAGCGCGCCATCCTGAATCAGCGCGTTCTGCATCAGGCCGTACAGCTTGTTGCCGTCCGGGCTGATCGCCAGGCCTTCCATGCCGCGGTTGGCCTGACGGCCGAAGGCATTGTTCGCCAGTTCGGCGTTCGGGTCAGATGAGGGCAGGTCGATGCCGAGCTTGGCCGGCAACTTGATCGGTTGGCCTTTCCGCTGGCCGTTCAAGGTGAAGCGATACAGGTAAGGGCCGTATTCATCGGACACGTAGACGCTGTTGCCGCAGCTGTCGACGCGGATGCCTTCCGGATCGAAGCGCAGGCTGCTGGTCGAGCCGGTCGCGTCGAACTCCAGGTTGTAGCCGGTGTACTGCTCGCCGTCCTTGTTCGACAGCAGCGAAGTGCCGGCCAGCGTCGGCGTGACCAGATAGCTGTTCGGGCCATAGGGGCCTTTGGATTTCAGCTTGATGTCGATCTTGTAGAGACGATCGATGTAGCTGGTGGTGCCGTCGGCGGGACCGCGATCCGGGGTTGCCAGGTAGCGACTGTTCTTGCCGCTGTAGGTGATGGCGGAGCCGAATCCGCCGACCTGATTCTTCGGTGTCACGCCGTCTTCGAGCAAGCCGGTCAGGCCGGATTGGTCGGTCGCATTGCCGGGGATGCTGCCGGTGCCGAGAAGAACGACGGCGGCTTGCGCCGGAACTGCGATTGCCGCGCCAAACAGCAAGCTGGCTGCAAGCGCGATACGAGACTTCAGCATGAACGACTCCCCCTGACCCTGATTATCGGAGCGCGTAAATTAGTGCGCTCTGATGACCGGATCGTGTCAGCCGAGCAGGCGGAGCAGCACTCCTTCATAGATCCGGCTCAGGGCCGCCAAGTCTTCGATCTTCACATGCTCGTTGAGCTTGTGGATGCTGTCGTTGATCGGCCCAATCTCGACGGTCTGAGCCCCCCAGGGCGCGATGAAACGCGCATCCGACGTGCCTCCACCGGTGAAGAATTCGGGCGTGCCCCCGGTGAGTTCGGTAATGCTGGCGACGGCGGCCCCGATCAGTTCGCCATGCGAGGTCAGGAAGGGCTCGCCGGTATGCCACCAGTCGGCTTCATAGCTCGGGCAATGACGATCCAGCACGGCATGCACGCGCGCCTTCAGACTCTCCGCGCTGGATTCGGTGCAGTAGCGGAAGTTGAACACCACATCCGCTTCACCCGGAATCACGTTGTTCGCGCCGGTGCCGCTATGGAAATTTGAAATCTGGAACGAGGTCGGCGGAAAGTGCTCGTTGCCGTTATCCCATTGTGTCGCGACCAGTTCGGCCAGCGCCGGGATCAGACGATGCACCGGGTTGTCGCCCTTGTGCGGGTACGCGACATGGCCTTGCTTGCCAAGCACGCGCAGATTGCAGCCCAGCGATCCGCGCCGGCCGACGACGATGCGATCACCCAGGATTTCGTTCGAGGACGCTTCGCCGACGATCGCGTAATCCGGCTTCACGCCGCGTTGGCGCAGCACGTCGACGACGTGGCGCGTGCCATGTCGCGCCATGCCTTCTTCGTCGCTGGTGATCAGGAAGGCGAGGGTGCCACGCAGCGGCCCGGCCGCCAGAACGCGTTCGACCGCGCAGACCATCGCGGCAATACCGGACTTCATGTCGGCGGCGCCGCGACCGTACAGCACGCCCTCCCGGACGCTCGGCACGAAGGGATCGCTGATCCATTGATCCAAAGGCCCGGTCGGCACCACGTCGGTGTGGCCGGCGAGAATCATCAGAGGCGCGCCGCTACCGAGCGTCGCCCACAGATTGGTCACGCCCTCGGCATCGATTCTCTCGAAGCTGAAACCGAGCGGCGCGAGCCGCGATTCCAGCAGATCGCAGCAGCCGGCATCGTCAGGTGTCAGCGATTTGCGCGCGATCAGCTGGCACAGCAGGTCGAAGACCGGGCCCTCGCCGGAGCTTGCTTCCGCCATCGCTCAGTCGTCGCGCAACAGCGCGTTGATGCCGACTTTCGCGCGGGTCTGCGCGTCGACGCGCTTGACGATGATCGCCGCATTGAGGTTATAGCGGCCGCCATCCTTCGGCAGCGAGCCGGCGACGACGACGGCACCGGCGGGTACGCGGCCGTAGCTGATTTCGCCGGTCGCGCGATCGTAGATCGGTGTGCTCTGGCCGATGAACACGCCCATCGAAATGACCGCGCCTTTTTCGACGATCACGCCTTCGACGATCTCGGAGCGCGCACCGATGAAGCAATCGTCTTCGATGATCGTCGGGCTGGCCTGCAGCGGCTCGAGCACGCCGCCGATGCCGACGCCGCCGGACAAGTGCACGCGCTCACCGATCTGCGCGCAGGAGCCGACCGTGGCCCAGGTATCGACCATCGTGCCCTTTCCGACATAGGCGCCGATATTCACGTAGCTCGGCATCAGGATTGCGCCGGCCGCGATATGCGCGCCTTTGCGAACCGCCGCCGGCGGTACCACGCGTACGCCGAGCTGACGGAAGTCGGCGGCGGTCCAGTTCTCGAATTTCAGCGGCACCTTGTCGTAGCCGGACAGTGCGCCCATCTCGATCGGCACATTGTCGTGCAGGCGAAAGAACAGCAGCACCGCTTTTTTCAGCCAGTCGTTGACCTGCCAGCCGCTGGCCGTCGGTTCGGCAACGCGCGCCTGGCCGCTGTCGAGCAGATCGATCGCGGCCAGCACTGCCTGGCGCACGCCGGTGTCGGTCGGGGCCAGCGCGTCGCGGCGCTCCCAGGCGTGTTCGATGGTGACGCGTAATTCGAGCAGATTCATTCTGGCTGGTTCTTGCCTTAGGTTCAGTGTGGGATCGCGTGGTCGAGTGTGCGGATCAGCACTTCGCGCAGCTCTTCCAGCATCTTGTCGGTGATCGGATTGCGGGCCTGATCGGTGATGAAAAACACGTCTTCGGCGCGCTCGCCGATGGTGCCGATCTTGGCGGCGTCGAGCAGGATCGCGCGCTTGTGGAAGACGCGGCCGATCAATGACAGCAGGCCGGGGCGGTCGGCGGTGACGATCTCGAGTATCGTGCGGTTGCGGACCACGTCGCGGCTGAAGCTGATGTTGGTCGGCGTGCTGAAATGCTTGAGCCTCTGCGGCATGCGGCGGTTGACGTCGACAATCGAAATCGCCGAATCCGCCAACACTTTATGCAGTGAGTCGCGGATCTCGTCGAAGCGGTGCGGCTGGGTGATTGGCGAGCCGTCGCCCTCCATGACCACGTAGGAGTCGAGCGTGTAGCCGTCAGCCGTGGTATTGATCCGTGCATCCAGAATGTTGAGCCCCAAGCGTGCCAGCACGCCGGTGGACAGGCCGAACAGATGGTCGCGATCGCGGGTATAGACGAACACCGTGGTGCCGCGACCATCGATCGGGCGCACCAGGATCAGCGGCAGGGCTTCCGGCGTAGCATTGACGATTTCCGGCAGATGCCAGGCCAGTTCTTCCGGTGAGTGGCGCAGAAAGTAATCGTCTTCGAAACGCGCCCAGACTTCCTGGCTCTTGGCGGCCGCAATACCGCTGCCGGTCAATAGTTCGAGCGCATGCGATTTGGCCTCGGCGGCCATGTCGTCGCTGCGCAGCGGATTGTCCAGCCCGCGCTCCAGCGCGCGTGCGGTCGTCCGGTATAGCTCGGTCAGCAAGGACTCGCGCCAGCTGTTCCACAGCGCCGGATTGGTCGCGCGAATGTCGGCGACGGTCATCAGGAACAGATAGTCGAGCCGGTCGCGATGGGCGACTTTCCTGGCGAATTCGCCGACGATCTGCGGGTCGCTGATATCCGCGCGCTGCGCGGTCAGCGACATCATCAGATGGTGCTGCACCAGCCATGCAACCAGGTCCGCATCGGCGTGCGACAGGCCGTGTTCCAGGCAGAACCGGGCCGCCTCGACCGCGCCGAGTTCGGAATGGTCACCGCCGCTGCCCTTGCTCATGTCATGGAAGAAGCCGGCGACGTACAGCAACTCGGGCTTCGCCAGCTTCTTGAACAATTCGCTGCAAAACGGCAGTTCGTGCTGGAAGCGCGGCAGCGCCATGCGCCGCAGGTTGCGCAGCACATACAGCAGATGTTCGTCGACGGTCAGCGTATGGAACAGGTCGTACTGCATCAGGCCGACGACCTTGCCGAACGCCGGCAGGTAGCGGCCGAGCACGCCGTAGCGATTCATGCGGCGCAGGTTGCGCGTCAGGCCGGCGCCTTCGCGGAACATCTCGATGAAGAAGCCGCGGGCGCGCACGTCGTTGCGCACCTCGGCGTTGATCAGGCGGTTGTCGCGCAGCAGCAGTCGCACCGTTTGCGCGGAAACGCCGCCGATCTTCGGGTTCTGCTGCAGCAGCAGGAAAATCTCGATCATCGATGCGGGCTGCTTGCGGAACAGCTCGTCGTCGCGCGCCTCGATGTACTGGCCGCGAATCTGGAAGCGCGAGTTCAGCGGGTGAACCGCCTGCTGCCGGTCGCCGTGAATGATCGCGTCGTCGAATAGCTGCAGCAGCATGTCGTTCAGGCAGGACAGCGACTTGATCGTGCGGTAATACAGCTGCATGAACTGCTCGACGGCCCAGTTCGGATGGTGCTGTCCGTCGACGTCGACATAGCCGAACAGCGCGGCGACCTTGATCTGGTGGTCGAACAGCAGCCGGTCTTCGCGGCGGCCGGTGATCATGTGCAGCGCAAAGCGCACGCGCCACAAAAAATCCTGGCCGGCGAACAGCTCGTCGCACTCGGTCTTGGTCAGAAAGCCGCGATCGCGCAGCTCATGCAGCGTCTGCGCGCCGAAGTGGCGCTTGGCGACCCAGCCAACGGTGTGGATGTCGCGCAAGCCGCCGGGGCTTTCCTTGACGTTGGGCTCGAGCTTGTAGCCGGTGTCGTCGTACTTGCGATAGCGCGCGGCCTGCTCGTCGCGCTTGGCGCGGAAGAAATCGGCGACCGGCCAGACCTTGTCCGGGGTCAGCGCGTCCTGCATCTGCGAGTACAGACTGGCGTCGCCGATCAGCAGCCGCGACTCGATCAGGTTGGTGATGACCGTGATGTCTTTACCCGCCTCATCGACGCATTCGTCGACGCTGCGCACACTCTGGCCGACTTCCAGGCCGATGTCCCACAGGAACGCGGTGAAGCGCTCGAGCGCGCCGCGGTATTGCTCGAGCGCGCCCGGCACGTGCAGCAGCAGGATGTCGATGTCCGAATGCGGCAGCAATTCGCCGCGGCCGTAGCCGCCGACCGCCACCAGAGTGACGCCGGCCGGCGCTTCGGGCAGCACGCGTAGCCAGGCCTCGCGCAGCACCTCGTCGACGATGTGGGCGCGCGCGTGCACCAGCGAGTCGGCCGGTGCGCCGTCGTCAAAAAGGCTGTAAAGGCGGTCGCGCCCCCAGGACAGGGTTTCGCGGAACGCGCTCACCGGCTTGACGCCGTCGGCGCGCAGCCGGGTACGGATTTTCCGTGCCGAAAAAACGGCGGCGGCTTCGTCTTCTGCTAGATCGAGTTCGACGCCCATCGGGAGGCTGATTTGGAACCACGGGAATGACGGGCGATTGTCTCACGACCGGGCGGTCGTGGGGCGCGCTCGTGCCGAGGAACTTCTGTTTAGACCGGCTCGCCGCTGCGCAGGGTCAGGATTTCGACGCCGTCGTCGGTGACCAGCACCGTGTGTTCCCACTGCGCGGACAGCGAGTGATCCTTGGTCACCGCGGTCCAGGCGTCCGGCAGCAGCTTGGTTTCCGGGCGGCCGGCGTTGAGCATCGGCTCGACCGTGAAGCACATGCCGGCTGTGAGCACGGCGCCGCTGCCGGCGCGGCCGTAATGCAACACCTGCGGCTCTTCATGGAAGACCTTGCCGATGCCGTGACCACAGTACTCGCGCACCACCGAGAAGCCGCGCGCTTCGGCATACTTCTGGATCGCCTGGCCAATATCGCCGAGCGTGGCGCCGGGGCGCACCTTGCGGATGCCTTCCAGCATCGCCTCGCGCGTGGTCTCGACCAGGCGCCGGGCCAGGATGCCGGGCTCGCCGACATAGAAGGTCTGGCTGGTGTCGCCGTGCCAGCCCTGCTTGATGACGGTAATGTCGACGTTGACGATATCGCCGCGCTTCAGAACCTTGGGGCCTGGGATGCCGTGGCAGACGACGTGGTTGATCGAGGTGCAGATCGATTTTGGGAACGGCGGCCGTCCCGGCGCGGCGCCATAGCCGAGCGGGGCGGGGATGCACTGCAGCTCGTTGACGATGAAATCGTGACAGCGCTGGTCCAGCTCCTCGGTCGTGACGCCCGGTTTGACGTACGGCGCGATCATCTCCAGCACGCTGGCCGCGGCACGGCCGGCTGCGCGCATGCCCTGGATATCGCTGGGCGAACTCTTGATCGAGATGCCGGAGTGCTGCTTGCCTGTAGAATCCATCGCCTGACGTCCGTCCGGATTGTCTCCGTGAGCCGGGCATGATATAAAGCCGCGCTTTTTTAAGCAATGAATCAGCCTGAAAGCACCGGTAAATCCACGGATTTGCCAGCGCAATCAAGCCGATAATCCCATCCGCTGCCGATCTTGGGTGAGCTATCACTACGGCGCGGTTTGATTAACCCAAGTCCTTTGGAGCCTCACATGTCCAGCATCACCATGCGCCAGCTTCTCGAAGCCGGCGTGCATTTCGGTCACCGCACCCGCTACTGGAACCCGAAGATGGAGTCCTACATCTTCGGCAGCCGCAACAAGATCCACATCATCAACCTCGAGCACACGCTGCCGATGTTGAAGGACGCCTGCAACTACGTCGGCAAGCTGGCCGCCAACGGTGGCCGCGTTCTGTTCGTCGGCACCAAGCGCGCTGCCCGTGAAGCCATTGAAGCCGAGGCCGCGCGTTGCGGCATGCCCTTCGTTTCCCAGCGCTGGCTGGGCGGCACGCTGACCAACTTCAAGACCGTGAAGGGCTCGATCAAGCGCCTGCACGAGATGGAAAAGCAGCTCGAGGACGGCACCACCGGCCGCCTGTCCAAGAAAGAACAGCTGCTCGCCACCCGTGAGCTCGACAAGCTGCGCAAGAGCCTCGGCGGCATCAAGAACCTGCCGACGCTGCCGGACTGCCTGTTCGTCGTCGACACCGGCTACGAGAAGATCGCCGTCGCCGAAGCCCGCAAGCTCGGCATCCCGGTCGTCGCCATCGTCGACAGCAACAACGATCCGCAGGGCATCGACGTGGTGATCCCGGGCAACGATGACGCGACCCGCGCGATCAAGGTCTACACCCAGTGCATCGCCGACGCGATCATCGAGGCGCGCACCGCCAACCCGGTGCCGTTCCGCGAAGCGCCGCCGGAAGTCACCCGCGAGGAGCGTCCGCGTCCGCCGCGCCGTGCCCCGCGTGGTGGCAAGCCGGGTGATCGCCGTGGCGAGAAGGCCGAAGCCTGATCCGGTGGCCGGAGCTTGCTCCGGCCCCAGATCCAGCTATTTTGAACCCCATATTGGAGCCCCTGTGCGCACTTGCGCGCGGGGTTCCGAATCGTTGAGGACGACATCATGAGCACCCCCACCATTCCCGTCACTGCCGCACTCGTCAAGGAACTGCGCGACCGCACCGGCGCCGGCATGGGCGATTGCAAGAAGGCCCTCGACGCGGTCGGCGGCGATGTCGAAAAAGCGGCCGAAAAGCTGCGCATCGACGGCATGGCCAAGGCCGACAAGAAGGGCGGCCGCACCGCTGCCGAAGGCATCATCGCCACCGCCAGCAACGACCAGGCGATCGCGCTGGTCGAAGTGAACTGCGAAACCGACTTCGTTTCCAAGGGCGAGGACTTCAAGGCGCTCGGCGAAACCGCGGCCAGGCTTGCGCTGAAGCATCGCCCGGCGACGCTGGAAGCGCTGCTGACGCTCAAAGAAGGCGAACAGACGTTAGAGGAGATGCGCCGCGTGTTCGTCGCCAAGGCCGGCGAGAACACCACGATCCGCCGCTTTGAAGTCGTCGAGAAGTCCGGCGGCGCGCTCGCCCAGTACCTGCACGGCTCGCGAATCGGCGTGGTCGTCGCGATGTCGGCCGGCGATATCGAGCTGGCCAAGGACATCGCGATGCACGTCGCCGCCTCTAGCCCGCGCTACCTGGACGCCTCCGCTGTTCCGGCCGAGGTGATCGATGCCGAGCGCAAGATCATCGAAGCAAAGGTGGCCAAGGAAGACGAAGAAGCGGTGGCCAACGGCAAGGCGGCGACCAAGCCGGAGTTCCTGCCCAAGAAGATCGACGGCAACCTGCGCAAGTTCCTGGAAGAGGTCACGCTTCTGGGGCAGAAATTTGTCAAGGACGACAGCCAAACCGTGGAAAAGCTGCTCAAGTCCAAGAATGCCGGCGTGGCGCGCTTCGTGCGTCTGGCGGTAGGCGAAGGTATTGAAAAGAAGCAGGTTGATTTCGCGGCTGAGGTCGCTGCGGCCAGTCAGGTCTGAACCCTTGCTGAGCTAAACTGTCAGCAGATCAGACGGATACAGAAGGCCCCGGAAACGGGGCCTTCTGCCGAATAAGGTCGATAATAAGAAACCCACGCCTTGAAGAACACGCCTATGCCCGCTACGCCAGCTTACCGTCGCATCCTGCTCAAGCTCTCCGGCGAAGCGCTGATGGGCCGCATGGACTTTGGCATCGCGCCGGACGTGATGGGTTTTCTGGCGCAGGAGCTCAAGGCGGTGATGGATCTGGGCGTTCAGGTCGCGCTGGTGGTCGGCGGCGGCAACATCTTCCGTGGCGAAGGCCTGGCTCGCGCCGGCATGGACCGGGTCACCGGCGACCACATGGGCATGCTGGCCACGGTCATCAACGCGCTGGCGATCCAGGACGCGGTCGAGCGGGTCGGTCTGCAGGCGCGCGTACAGTCGGCAATCCGGATCAATGAAGTCTGCGAGGACTACATCCGCCGCCGCGCGGTGCGCCACCTCGAGAAGGGCCGTGTGGTGGTGTTTGCGGCTGGTACCGGTAACCCGTTTTTCACCACCGATTCCGCGGCGGCACTGCGCGCGGTGGAGATGAACGTCGACCTGATTCTGAAAGCGACCAAGGTCGACGGCATCTACACCGCCGATCCGAAGAAAGACCGGAACGCGACGCGCTATAGCGAGCTGACCTACGACGAGGCGCTGGACCAGCGGCTCGGCGTGATGGACCAGACTGCGATGGTGCTGTGCCGCGACAACAGGATGAAACTGCGCGTGTACGACATGGATCGTCCGGGCGCGCTGATGAGTATCGTCTGCGGTGACGAGACCATCGGCACCCGCGTGCACGTTTAAGTCCGGGCGTCCAGACTCAAGCCTCAGGAGCAAGCAGACATGCTGAACGAAATCAAGAAAGAAGCCGGCGATCGCATGCAGAAAAGCATCGACTCGCTGAAGAGTGCCCTTACCAAGATCCGCACCGGCCGCGCCAGCACCGCACTGCTGGATCATCTAACGGTCGAGTACTACGGCTCCGAGGTGCCGCTGTCGCAGGCCGCGCAGATTACCGTCGAAGATGCGCGCACGATCTCGATCACCGCCTGGGACAAGAATATGATCGGGCCGATCGAGAAGGCGATCCTGAAGTCGGATCTGGGCCTGAACCCGAACACCGCCGGCACGATTATCCGCATCATCATGCCGCCGCTGACCGAACAGCGCCGCAAGGACCTGGTCAAGGTCGTCAAGGGTGAGGCCGAGCAGGCCAAGGTCGGCATTCGCGCGGTGCGCCGCGACGCCAACCAGGACATCAAGGATCTGATCAAGGACAAGCTGATCAGCGCCGACGAGGAAAAGCGCGGCGAAGCCGACATCCAGAAGCTCACCGACCAGTTCGTCGCCAAGATCGACGAAGCCGCGGCGCTCAAAGAAAAGGAACTGATGTCGATGTAGGGCCTGTTGACATTGAATCGATCGCTGTGTTGCCGCCAAAGAGACGGCCAGGCAAGGCGCGAGGAGGAGGCATAGTGTGACTATGGTGACGACGAGCAACGCGGCATGGCCGTCTTTTTGGCGGCAACCCTTCGGGCTGGCCCCAAAGCGGGCGCATTGCGGCGTCTCTCCCTCCTTGTGTACGTCAAGTACACCGCGTCGGTCGATCCTTGCACTGCGCCCGCTTTGGGGCCAGCGCAGCGATCGATTCAATGTCAACAGGCCCTAATGCGCGCCGCGCATTGCAGGTCCGCACCAACAGACCCCTAAGTGACCCAGCTTCCTCCGAAAATCCCGGCCGAGAAAGTGCCCGCCCATGTTGCGGTGATCATGGACGGCAACGGCCGCTGGGCGAAACAGCGTATGCAGCCGCGCGCGTTCGGCCATCGCGCCGGCGTCAAGTCGGCGCGCAAGATCCTTCGCGCCGCGCACAAGGCCGGCGTCCGGTATCTGACCGTGTTCGCCTTCAGCCAGGAGAACTGGAAGCGCCCCGAACTCGAAGTCCGGCTGCTGATGAAACTGTTCGTCAGCACCCTGGTGCGCGAGGCTCAGTCGCTGCACAAGAACAGCGTGCGTTTGCGCTTCATCGGCGACCACGGCGATTTCTCCGCCGAGTTGCGCGAGCAGATGGACAAGGCTGTCGAATTGACCGCGACCAACACCGGATTGCAGTTGCAGGTCGCAGTCGGCTACGGCGGGCAGTGGGACATCGTGCAGGCGGCCCGGCGCGTGGCCGCCGCCGGGCGCGAGATCACCGCCGAGGCGCTTGAAGCCCAATTGGACACGTCCGGCATCCCGTCGCCGGATCTGCTGATCCGCACTGGCGGCGAATCGCGGATCAGCAACTTCCTGCTGTGGCAGCTGGCTTACACCGAGCTGTATTTCTGCGACACGCTGTGGCCGGAATTCGGCGACACGGAATTCTCGGCTGCACTAAGCTGGTTTGCTGATCGCGAGCGCCGCTTCGGCCGCGTCGCGGAACAGGCATGAGCGCGCCGACACGGTGCTTGCGCGAAGCGCAGCTGAACGAGGATCGTCGATGCTGATGCAGCGCGTGATCACCGCCCTTGTTCTGCTGCCCTTGCTGCTCGCGGCGGTGTGGTTTCTGCCGACCGCCTGGCTGTACCTGGTATTCGCCGGCGCCGGCCTGCTGATCGCCTGGGAGTGGTCGGCACTGATGCAGCTGCCCAGCGCTGCGCGCTGCGGCTACGTGCTGCTGACCGCGGTCCTGCTGACGATGGCCTGGGTGTTTCGCATTCACTGGTTCTGGCTTTGCGTGGCGTCGATGATGTGGTGGTGTTACGCCGCAGCGCTGGTGCGCACTTATCCGGCCAGCTTCGCATCGCGCGCGCCGGGCACGGCAGCCATGGCGCTGATCGGTCAGCTGCTGATCGCGCCGACGATCCTGGCGCTGGCGGTGCTGCATTCGGGCGGCGCCATCACCGACGTTCACAGCGGCCCGCTGCGCCTGCTGTACATGTTTTTCCTGATCTTTGCGGCAGACACCGGCGCCTATTTCGCGGGCCGCAAATTCGGCCGGCGCAAGCTGGCGCCATCGGTATCGCCCGGCAAGTCGGTGGAGGGCGCGATCGGCGGTTTGCTGTTGTGCGCGGTCTGGGCCTTGACCTGCGGGGTTGCGGTGTTCTTCGGCGGCGTCTATGCACCGCTGGGTCGCTTGGCCGCGTTCGTGGCGCTGTCGCTGCTGGTCGCCGCGATCTCGATCCTCGGCGACCTCAGCGAAAGCATGTTCAAGCGAGCCGCCGGCGTGAAGGACAGCGGCACAATATTGCCGGGCCACGGCGGCATCCTGGACCGCACCGACAGCCTGCTCGCCGCCGCGCCGTTGATGGCGCTCGGCCTGTTTCTGCTGAAGCTCTGATGCGCAAGCTCGTCGTGCTCGGCGCCACCGGCAGTGTCGGACGCAGTACGCTCGACGTGGCCGCGCGGCATCCGCAACGGCTGCAGATCCACGCGCTGACTGCGGCGCGCGACGCCGATGGCTTGCTCGAGCTGTGCCGGCTGCACCGGCCGAGCATCGCGGCGCTGGTCGATGAAGCGGCCGCAAAGCGGCTGCGCGCGGCGCTCGCCGCCGAAAATATTCCCTGCGAAGTTCTGGCCGGCGCCAGCGCGCTGAGCGAGGTCGCCGGCGCCAGCGAGGCCGACATCGTGATGTCGGCGATCGTCGGCGCGGCTGGCCTGCTGCCGACACTCGCCGCGGTGCGGGCCGGCAAGCAGACGCTGATCGCGAACAAGGAGCCGCTGGTGATGGCCGGCCGCCTGCTGATGCGCGAGGCCCTGCGCAGCGGCGCCTGCATCCTGCCGATCGACAGCGAACACAACGCGATCTTCCAATGCCTGCCGCCGCAATATCGCTGCGGCCAGCCGCCAGTCGGCGTGCGCAAGCTGCTGCTGACCGCCTCCGGTGGGCCGTTCCGCGAATGGAGCGCCGAGCGCATCGCCACGGCGACGCCAGCCGAGGCGGTGCGCCATCCGAACTGGAGCATGGGCCCGAAGATCTCGGTGGACTCGGCAACCCTGATGAACAAGGGCCTGGAGCTGATGGAGGCCTCGGTGCTGTATGGCGTAACCGACGCGCAGCTCGACGTCGTGATCCATCCGGAGAGCGTGATCCACTCGCTGGTCGAGTATGTCGACGGCTCGCTGCTCGCTCAGCTCGGCCAGCCCGACATGCGCGTGCCGATCGCTCATGCGCTGGCCTGGCCGGAGCGCTGGGAGTCGGGCGTCGGTGGCCTGGATCTGGCCGCGCTGGGCCAGTTCCGCTTCGCCTCGCCCGACCTGGAACGCTTCCCGTGCCTGGGTCTGGCCCGGGCCGCGCTGCGGGCCGGCGGCCATGCTCCAAATTTATTGAACGCTGCGAACGAGATCGCGGTCGAACGGTTCCTGAACGGCCAGATCGGCCTCAACCAGATACCGCAAATGATCGCAGCCTGTGTCGACGCCGGCCTCGGCGTGCACGCCAACGCAGCAGACGACCTGGAAGCCGTGCTGGCTGTCGATGCCTGGGCGCGCGACTGGTGCCGGCGCGAGTTGCAGCGGTTCTCCGTCACCACCATTACCGCCGTCGAGGGTGCCCGCGTACATGCCTGACATCGTGTGGTCGGTTGCCGGCTTCATCGTCGCGATTTCCGTGCTGGTTTGTTTCCATGAGTTCGGCCACTACTGGGTCGCGCGGCGCATGGGCGTCAAAGTGCTGCGCTTTTCGCTCGGCTGGGGTACTCCATTCAAGACTTTTGTAACCCGCGACGGCGTCGAGTGGTCGATCGCGCCACTGCCGATCGGCGGCTACGTCAAGATGCTCGACGAGCGCGAGGGCCCGGTCGCGCCGCACGAGCGCCATCTCGCGTTCAACAATCAAAGCGTCGCCAAGCGCATGGCGATCGTGGCCGCCGGGCCGATCTTCAATTTCATGCTGGCGATCGCGCTGTACTGGCTGGTGTTCGTGATCGGCACCGAGGGCCTGAAGCCGCTGATTGCGGCGCCGCCGCCGGGCAGCGCCGCTGCGGTGGCCGGCTTGCAGGCGGGCGACGAGATCGTCGCGATCGAAGGCGAGGCCGTGCAGACCTGGGCGGTGCTCGGCACTGATCTGATCGAGCACGTACTCGACGGCGGGAATCTGCAGATGACGGTGCTGCCCAAGGGCGGAGTGCCGCGCGAAGTGTCACTGGATGTATCCAAGGTGCGTGTCGATCCCGAAGTGTTGTTCGACGATCTGGGCCTGTCGCCCTACGAGCCGATGGCGCCCCCGGTACTGACCCAGGTGCAGAAGGGTAGCCCGGCAGAATCGGCCGGCCTGCTTGAAGGCGACCGTGTTCTGGCGATGAATGGCGACGCGATCCGCAGCCCGAGCGAGCTGGTGAGCTGGGTAAAAGCGCATCCGGGCGCGATCGTCGAAATGGAAATCGAACGCGCTGGCGAGCGCAGCAAGCGCAGCGTGGTGCTGGAGAGCTCGCAAACCGAAGGTAAAGCTTACGGGCGTCTGGGCTCCGGCGTGGCGACGCCCCCCGACTTGTGGCAGGATTTGCGCGCCGAACGCCGGCTCGACGGCTTGGCAGCGATTCCAGCCGCGGCCGAACAGACGTGGCGCATGAGTTGGCTGACCTTGCGCATGCTGGGGCGAATGGTGATCGGCGACGTGTCGGTGAAGAACGTCAGCGGTCCGATACAGATTGCACAGGTGGCCGGAGATTCCGCCCGGATCGGGTTGGTATCTTTCCTGAGCTTCATGGCGATCGTCAGTGTGAGCCTCGGCGTTTTGAATCTGTTGCCGGTGCCGGTTCTGGACGGCGGGCATCTGCTGTTGTTTGCAATCGAAGGGGTCCAGGGCCGTCCGTTGTCTGAGCGGGCCATGGCGGCGAGTCAGTACCTGGGTTTTGCCTTCATCGGCACGCTGATGGTGCTGGCGTTCTATAACGACATCATGCGTCTGATCTGACGCGTTGATTGATTCTTGATTTAGGGTAAAGACCCAAAAAATGGGCGCTAAGAAACCGCGTTTCAAGCTCAAGCTGATTGCCGGCGCTGCCGCCGCGATGTGGCTGCCCGCAGCTTTTGCCTTCACGCCGTTCACGATCAAGGAGATCCGCGCCGAAGGCCTGCAGCGCCTCGAGATCGGCACGGTGCTGACGTATCTGCCGCTGTCGGTCGGAGATCAGGTCAACGACCAGACCTCGCGCCAGGCGATGCGCGCCTTGTATGGCTCCGGACTGTTCGAGGACGTCAGTCTGGAGCGCGACGGCGAGACGCTGGTGATCCGGGTCAAGGAGCGCCCGGCGATTTCGGGCTTCAAGATCGACGGCAACGACAAGATCGGCGGTGACGATCTGAAGAAATCGCTGACCGATGCCGGGCTTGCCGAAGGCGAGCTGTTCAAGCGCGACCTGCTCGAACAGGTCGGCCAGGAGCTACAGCGCCAGTACTTCGCGAACGGCTACTACGACGTGCAGATCGATACCCAGGTCAAGCAGGAGCCGAACAACCGCGTCAACCTCGAGATCAAGGTCATCGAGGGCAAGGTCACCAAGATCAAGGACATCAACCTGATCGGCAACCATGCGTTCACGAAAGAGGAACTGCTCGAGGCGTTCAAGCTCAAGCGCACCACCTGGATGCCGTTCCAGAAGACCGATCGCTACTCCAAGCAGCAGCTGGTCGGCGATCTCGAATCGCTGACGTCCTACTACCAGGACCGCGGCTATCTGAAGGCCAATATCGATTCGGTGCAGGTGCAGCTGTCGCCGGACAAGAAAGACATCTACATCACGGCCAACGTCGAAGAAGGCCAGATCTACAAGGTCAGCAGCGCGCGTTTTTCGGGTGACACGATCCTGCAGGTCGATTTCCTCGCCAAGCTGCTGTCGACCAAGGCGGGCGATACGTTCTCGCGCAAGCAGGCCACCGAAAGTTCGGACCGCATCGAAGCCGCGCTGTCCGATATCGGCTACGCCTTCGCCAAGGTCACGCCGCTGCCGGAAGTCGACGAGGACAAGCGCGAAGTCGCGCTGAATTACGTGGTCCAGCCGGGCAAGCGTACCTACGTGCGCCGCGTGAATTTCACCGGCCACGGCGACACCCACGACGAGACGCTGCGTCGCGAAATGCGCCAGCTCGAAGCCGCGCCGTTCTCCAAAAGCTCGGTCGAGCGCTCGCGTGTGCGCCTGGCGCGCCTGCCGTTCGTCGAGGAAGCCGAAGTCGACACGCAGCCGGTGCCGGGTACCGACGATCTGGTGGATGTCAACTTCAAGATCAAGGAGCGTGCGCCGGGTTCGGTGCAGTTCGGCATCGGTTATTCCGGCTCGGCCGGCTTCCTGGTCACCGGCAGCCTGACGCACACCAATTTCCTGGGTACCGGTAACCGTGTCAGCCTGGAAGCCAACCGCAGCCAGATTTCGAAAGTCCTTAACCTGAGTTGGACCGACCCCTACTTCACGGCCGACGGCATCAGCCAGACCGCGTCGATTTTCTACCGCAAGTCCGAGTCGGTGATCCGTTTCAGCTCGGGCTTCAACTCGAACATCATCGGTTTCAACCTGACTTACGGCATCCCGCTGTCGGAATACACCAGCCTGCGCGCCGGCTTCGGTATCGAGGAAACCGCGCTGGAGGCGTTCCCGAACCAGACGTCGGACGAAGTGCTGCAGTTCATGCTCGACAACGGTTCGCGCTTCGACACCTACCAGTTGCGTACCGGTATCGCCCGTGACACGCGCAACAAGACCTTCTTCGCCACGCGCGGCTCGCTGCACCAGTTCTTCGTCGACGCCAGCGTGCCCGGCAGCGATCTGAACTACTACAGCGCGACCTACCACGGTGAACAGTACGTCGGCCTGCCCTACAAGTTCGTGTTCACGTCTACCGCCAATGTCGGCGTGGTCGACGATTACGGCAGCGGCAAGAAGAGCGAAGTTCCGCCGTACGAGTACCTGTTTGCCGGCGGCGCACGCACCGTGCGCGGCTACGACGACGGTACGCTGGGCCCACGCGACCATCCGTTCAATAACCCGCTGGGCGGCAAGGTTCGCGCTACGGTGCAGAACGAGCTGATCATTCCGCTGCCGGTCGAGACTGACCAGAAATCGACGCGAATGAGCCTTTTCTACGACATCGGTCAGGTCTATGCTGCGCCGCGCGACGTGGATCTGGGCGAGTTGAGAACCTCGACCGGTGTTGCGTTCCAATGGTTCACGCCGTTCCTCGGCCTGCTGGAGTTGAGTTATGCGTGGCCGCTGAACGATGTCCCGACTGACGAGACCAAGCGCTTCCAGATCACCTTCGGCACCGGCTTCTAAGTCGCTCTTCGCCCGTCGCCGCCTTACACTGCTCCCCAACAAGCACAACTAACCACTAGAGTATTCCTGACCGCTATGCATACTGTTTCCAAGCTGATCGCCTCTGTGCTCGCCGCCGGCTTGATGCTCGCCGCGGGTTCCGCCACTGCTCAGGCCCAGGGCAAGATCGCCACGATCCGCGCCGCCGAGCTGGTCCAGAACTCGCCACAGTTCAAGGCTGGCCAGACGCAGATGAAGTCGGAGTTCGACAAGCGCAAGAGCGACCTCGAGGCCGAAGCCAAGAAGCTCGGCGAAGACCTGCAGAAGTTCAAGCGCGAGCAGGACGTGATGAGCGCCGATGCGCGTTCCAAGACCGAGAAGGATCTGAACACGCGCAAGATCGACTTCGACTACAAGCAGCGCCAGTTCGGTGAAGACTTCCAGAAGCGCGACAAGGAACTTACCGAAAGCATGATGGGCAAGATCAAGGCCGTGATCGAAGCCGTCGCCAAGGAAAAGGGCGTCGACGTCGTCGTGCAGGACCCGGTCTATGCAACGCCGGCGATCGACATCACCGACGATGTGCTGAAGCGCCTGTCCGCCGGTACCGGCAAGTAAGCTGGGCGCTGTTGCCGACAGCACCATGAGTTACTCGCTGGGCGAGCTCGCGCAGCGTTTCGGCCTCGAAGTCGCCGGTGATCCCGCCGCTCTGATCACCGGCGTCTGCACACTCGCTCCCGGCGAGCCTGGCCGCATCGGTTTTCTCGCCAATCCCCGTTATCGTTCCGCGCTGGCGCAGACCCGCGCCGGCGCGGTCGTGGTCGGCCGCCGCGACGTGGCGGATTTGGCTGGCAACGGGCTGGTCGCAAAGGACCCTTATCGCGCGTTCGCACAGATTGCGCGGCTGTTCGATGTCAATCGCGATTTTGTGCCGGGCGTGCATCCGACTGCGGTTGTCGCTGCCGATGCGGTGATCGGGCAGGGTGTGCATATCGCCGCCCAGGCGGTGATCGAATCCGGCGCGCAGATCGGCGACGGCAGCTATATCGGCCCGGCCTGCATCGTCGGAGTCGGCGCCGTGCTCGGTGCGGGCGCGCGGCTGGAAGCGCGGGTGTATATCCATCGCGGCGTGCATCTGGGCCTGCGCTGCCAGATTCAGCCTGGAGCCGTGATCGGCTCGCGCGGCTTCGGCAACGTGATGGGGCCAGCCGGCTGGGAAGAAGTGCCGCAGCTCGGCAGTGTGCTGATCGGCGACGACGTCGAGATCGGCGCCAACACGACCATCGATCGTGGCGCGATCGACGACACCTTGATCGCCAACGGCGTGCGGCTGGACAATCTGATCATGATCGCGCACAACTGCCGTATCGGCGAGCACACCGCGATCGCCGCCTGCACGGGAATTGCGGGCAGTACCACGGTGGGCGCCCGCTGTATGATCGGCGGGGCTGTCGGCATCAACGGGCATATCGAGATTGCCGACGACGTGGTTATCCTGGGTCGGGCGATGGTGACGACTTCGCTGCTCGAAAAGGGCGTTTACGGATCGGGCCTGCCGATCGCGCCCGCCAGGGAATGGCGTAAATCAGTTGCGCGCGTGCGCCGGCTGGGGAAGCTCGAAGAGCGCGTGCGCAGCGTCGAACAGAAAATAGGGATAAAGGGGCAAGATGACGGCGACGATGGACAAGATCAACTTTGACATCCGCGACATCATGGGGCTGTTGCCCCATCGGTATCCTTTTCTGTTGGTCGATCGCATCATCAGTCACGAGCCTGGTGTCAGTATCGTCGGCATCAAGAACGTCACCTACAACGAGCCGTTCTTCGTCGGTCACTTTCCGACCTTGCCGACGATGCCTGGCGTGCTGATGCTGGAGGCGCTGGCTCAGGTCAGCGGCATCCTCGCGGCCTTGAAATCGGGGCTGCGGCCGGACAACGGTATGATCATTTACTTCGCCGGCATCGACAACGCGCGCTTCAAGCGCCCGGTGATCCCTGGCGACCAGGTGCTGCTGCACGCGAGGCTGGACAAGCACAAGCGCGATCTGTGGAAGTTCACCACCAAGGCAATGGTCGGTGACGAGCTTGCCTGCGAAGCCGAGATGCTGTGCATGCTCAAGGGCACCAACCGCGCTCCGACTCCCGGTATCGAATGAGCGAGCCGCTGATCCACCCGACGGCGATCGTCAGCGCCAGGGCGCAGCTGCACCCATCGGTGCGGGTCGGGCCGTACAGCGTCATCGGCGAGCACGTCAGCGTCGGCGAAAACACCGTGATTGGCCCGCACGCGGTGCTGGCCGGGCCGATGAAGATCGGCCGCGACAACCAGATCTTCCAATTCACCAGCCTGGGTGAAGTGTCGCAGGACAAGACCGCCAGGCAAGACGAGCCGACCAGCGTCGTCATCGGCGACGGCAACGTGATCCGCGAGTTCGTCACGATCCAGCGCGGCACGATGAAGGAGTACGACACCAAGCACGGCGAAACCCGCCTCGGCGATCGCAACCTGATCATGAATTACTGCCATATCGCGCACGACTGTGTGGTCGGCAGCGACACCATCTTTTCGAACAATGCCAGCCTCGCCGGCCATGTCGAGATTCAGGATTGGGTGATACTCGGCGGCTATACGCTGGTCTACCAGTTCTGCCGTATCGGCGCGCATGCGTTCACGGCCTTTTCGGCTGGCGTATCGGGCGACATCCCGCCGTTTGTGATGGTGCAGGGCAATCCGGCCTCGCCACGCAGCATCAACAAGGAAGGCCTGCGCCGCCGCGGTTTCGCGGCTGCCGAAATCGACGCGATCGAAGATGCCTACAAGCTGATCTATCGCTCCGGCAAAGTCATGTCCGAGGTCAAGGCCGAGTTGCCGGTGCTGGCGCAAAACTCGGCCAGCGTCGCTCTGATGAACCGCTTCATCGCCGCCGGCGGCAAACGTCCCCTGCAGCGGTGATCCAGCTTTGATCGGGCCGTCGTCGTCGGTACTGCGCCCCCCGGTTTTTGCGCTGATCGCCGGTGAACTCTCCGGCGATCTTCTGGGCGCCGCACTGATCAGATCCCTGCGCAAGCTGCATCCCGGCGCGCGTTTCTATGGCGTCGCCGGGCCGCGCATGATCGAAGCCGGATGCGAGGCGATCGCGTCGATCGAAATCCTGTCGGTGATGGGCCTCGCCGAAGTGTTGCCCGCCTTGCCGCGGTTGTTCCAGCTGCGTGCCGAGCTGGTCAGGCATATCGCGAATCAGGGCCGGCCCGACCTGGTGATCGGCATCGATGCGCCGGATTTCAATCTGGGCCTGGAGCGCCGCCTGCGCGAACGCGGTTTGCGCACCGTGCACCTGGTCAGCCCGACGGTCTGGGCCTGGCGCCGCGGCCGGGTGCGAGGGATCGTCCGCGCAGTCGATCTGCTGCTTTGTCTGTTCCCATTCGAACCGCCGTTCTATGCTCAGGAAATCGAGCGCCAGGCGCTGCAGAAAACCGAGGCCGACGCCGCGCCGCGCCGTGCTTTTCAGGCGCGCTACATCGGCCATCCGCTAGCCAATGAACTCGACGCATCGGTGACGTCCGCGCAGGCGCGGATCGCGCTGGCGATGAGAGCCGAGGGTCCGGTGCTCGCGGTGTTGCCCGGCAGCCGCGGCAGCGAAATCGACTATCTGTCCGAGCCTTTCGTCAAGGCCGCGGCCTGGCTGCGCGTACGGGTGCCGGGGCTGCGCTTCGTTACGCCGATCGCAAAACCGGCGCTGCGCGAGCGCTTCGCCCGCGCTATCGCCCGCCATGCGCCGCAACTGGACTGGACCCTGCTCGACGGCCAGTCCCGCGACGCGATGCGCGCCGCGGATGTGGTGCTGGTCGCCTCCGGCACGGCGACGCTGGAATGCCTGCTGCTGGGCCGCGCGATGGTCGTTGCCTACAAGGGTTCGCCGGTGACGGCCTGGCTGATGCTGAAAGCCGGCTTGCTGAAGACGCAATACGTCAGCCTGCCCAACCTGCTCAGCGCAAAGCCCGCGGTCACCGAGTTGCTGCAGAGTGCCGCGACGCCCGAGCGCATCGGCGAAGCCCTGCTGCCGCTGCTGCGCGACCACGCGTGCCGGCAGCGGCAGCTGGACCAGTTCGACGCGGTACGCGCCGAACTGCGCCGCGACGCCGGTGCCGCGGCGGCCGAGGCAATCACTGATCTTTTGCGCAACCGGCGCGGGGCTTGAACGCAGCTGGGCTTCGCAACTCCGTCACGCGTAGGTCGGCAATCCCTTGCCGACGTGTACTCTGGGATGCGCAATCGAGGCCTCATGTCGGCAAGGGATTGCCGACCTACGGCAGTGAATCTGAAAAAACCGGCTGTCAAGGCTGTCATGCACGGCGCCAGCGCCTAAAATCGGCGGGCCGATGAAACGCCGAATTCCCCTGTCCTCCTACACTGTCTCGCTGACCGTCCCGCTGGTCGCCGGCGTCGACGAGGCTGGCCGCGGCTGCCTGGCAGGGCCGGTTTACGCGGCGGCGGTGATTCTGGAACCGGGCCACGGCATCAATGGCCTGGACGATTCCAAAAAACTTAAGCCGATCGAGCGCGAGCGTCTGTTCGACAGGATTCAGAACCGCGCTCGCGCATTCGCTATCGCCCGCGCCGAACTTGGCGAGATCGAGAGCCTGAATATCCTGCATGCCTCGATGCTGGCGATGCAGCGCGCGGTCGAAGCGTTGCAGCCGGCGCCGCTGCTATGCCTGATCGACGGCAACTGCCTGCCGCGGCGTCTGCCTTGCGCAGCCGAAGCGGTGATCGGTGGTGACGGTATTCACGAGGCGATCATGGCCGCGTCGATACTCGCCAAAGTCGCGCGCGACCGGGAGATGCTCAGGCTGGACGCCGAATATCCGGGCTACGGCTTCGCCCGGCACAAGGGCTATGGCACACCGCAGCATCTGGCGGCGCTGAGTGCACTCGGCGCCAGCCCCGTGCACCGCATGGGTTTCGGTCCCTGCCGCAAGCTGGTCGAGCCATGAGCGGCTTCGTTCACCTGCGTCTGCACACCGAATACTCGCTGACCGATTCCATCGTCCGGGTCGAGCCGCCCAAGCGCAAAGGCGGCGGCAGCGGCGGCACGCTGACCCAGGCGGTCGCCGCGCATCGCCAGCCGGCGGTGGCGCTGACCGACCGGATGAATCTGTTCGCGATGGTCAAGGTCTACAAGGCCGCCGAATCGGCTGGCATCAAGGCGATTGTCGGCGCCGACGTCTGGCTGGCCGAGCGCTCCAAGGGCGACGGCCACGAGCGCCTGACCCTGCTGGTGCAGAACGACATCGGCTATCGAAACCTCACCCGGCTGCTGTCGCGCGGCTATACCGAGGGGCAGAGCCGCGGAACGCCGCTGCTGGAACGTGCGTGGCTGGCCGAGACCAGCGAAGGCCTGATCGCGCTGACCGGGCGCGACGGCGGTGCGTTCCGCGCCGCCGCGGCCGACAACGTCGATGCCGCGCTGGCCTCGCTCAACGAGCTGAAGCTGCTGTATCCGGGCCGGCTGTACCTGGAGATTTCGCGCTGCCAGCGGCCCGGCGACGAGTCCTGGGTCACCGCCGCGGTGGCGCTGTCGCGGCACCGCGAGCTGCCGCTGGTGGCGACCAACGACGTGCGCTTCATCGAGCGCAAGGATTTCGCCGCGCACGAGGCGCGCGTCTGCATCGCCCAGGGCCGCGTCATCAACGACGACAAGCGGCCGCGCGACTACACCGAAGAGCAGTACATCAAAAGCTCCGAGGAAATGTGCGAGCTGTTCGCGGATCTGCCCGAGGCGGTCGAGAACACGCTGCAGATCGCGCGGCGCTGCACGCTGTCGCTGCAATTCGGCACCTACTACCTGCCGGATTACCCGGTGCCGGAAGGCCACGACACCAATTCCTGGCTCAAGCTGCAGGCGCATGAAGGCCTGACGCGACGGTTTTCCGAGATCACGCCGTATGCAGCCGAGGAGGTATATCGCGCGCGGCTCGACTACGAACTCGGCGTCATCGAGACGATGCAGTTCCCGGGTTACTTCCTGGTAGTGGCGGATTTCATCCAGTGGGCCAAGGCCAATGGCTGCCCGGTCGGCCCCGGGCGCGGCTCCGGCGCCGGATCGCTGGTCGCGTATTCGATCGGCGTCACCGATCTCGATCCGCTGCCGTATAACCTGCTGTTCGAGCGCTTCCTGAATCCGGAACGCGTGTCGATGCCGGACTTCGATATCGATTTCTGCATGGACAATCGCGATCGGGTGATCGAGTACGTCGGCCAGAAATACGGCCGCGAGCGCGTCGGCCAGATCGTCACCTACGCGACGATGGCCGCGCGCGGCGTGGTTCGCGACGTCACCCGCGTGCTCGGCCACGGCTATGGTTTCGGCGACCGGCTGGCCAAGCTGATCCCGGGCACGCCCGGCGCGACGCTGGCCGACGCGGTCGAAGAGATTCCGGAGCTCAAGGCCGCCTACGAGGGCGAAGAGGACGTGCACGCGGTGCTCGATCTGGCGCTGGAGCTGGAAGGCATCACCCGCGGCGTCGGCGTGCACGCCGGCGGCGTGGTGATCGCGCCGCGGCCGCTGACCGACTTCGCGCCGCTGCTGTGCGAAGCCGGCGGCACCGGCATGCGCACCCAGTTCGACATGAAGGACCTGGAGGCGATCGGCCTGGTCAAGTTCGACTTCCTTGGTCTGAAGACGCTGACCGTGATTCAGGAAGCGGTCGAGAACATCGAGAAATCGCGCAACGAGAAACTCGAGATCCTGAAGCTGCCGATCGACGACGCGAAGACCTACAGCCTGTACGCCAGTGGCGACACCACCGCCGTGTTCCAGATGGAATCGCCGGGCATGCAGAAGGCGTCGCGCGATCTGAAGCCGGATACTTTCGAGGACATCATCGCGCTGGTGTCGCTGTATCGGCCCGGACCGATGGAGCTGATTCCCGAATACTGCGCGCGCAAGCGCGGCGATTCACCAGTGGAATATTTGCACCCGGCGATGGAGACGGTGCTGTCGCCAACCTACGGCATCTTCGTCTACCAGGAACAGGTGATGCAGATGTCGCAGCGCCTGGCCGGCTACACGCTCGGCGGCGCCGATCTGCTGCGCCGCGCAATGGGCAAGAAGAAAGCCGACGAGATGGCGCAGCAGCGCGCGATCTTCACCGAAGGCTCGGAGAAAAACGGCGTATCGGGCGAAACCGCATCCGCGGTATTCGACCTGATGGAGAAGTTCGCCAACTACGGCTTCAACAAGTCGCACGCGGCCGCCTACGCGCTGGTCAGCTACCAGACCGCCTGGCTGAAGACGCATTACCCGGCGGAATTCATGGCCGCGGTGCTGTCCTGCGAAATGGCGCATACCGATTCGGTCGTGACCATGCTCGACGAATGCCGGCGCATGAAACTCATCGTGCATCCACCGCATATCAACCGCAGCTACCTGCGTTTCACGGTGCCGGCGCCGGGCGAGATCGCCTATGGCCTGAGCGCGATCAAGGGGGTGGGCGAGGGCGCGGTCGAGGGCATCGTCGCCGAGCGCGAAGCGCGCGGGCCGTATATCGACCTGTTCGACTTCTGCAGCCGCATCGATGTCAAGCGCGCCAACAAGCGCGTGCTCGAGGCGCTGATCTGCTCGGGTGCGCTCGACGCCTTCGGCATGAACCGCCCCTCGCTGATGGCGACGCTGCCCAAGGCGCTGCAGCTGGCCGAAAAGGCCGCGCAGAGCGCCAGCTCCGGCATCTTCGACATGTTCGGGCTCGGCGACGCCGGCAACGCGGTGCAGGACCAGGTCCAGGCTTCCAGCCTGCCCGACTGGTCGCCGCACGAGCTGCTCGACAAGGAGCGCGAGACGCTGGGCTTCTATCTGAGCGGCCATCCGATCGAAGCCTGGCAGGACGTCATCAGCCCGGTCTGCTCGGGCACGCTGCGCGAGCTGATCCACCTGCATGCGCAGCCGGCGCCGGTCAACGCCGAGGGCAAGGCGCAGTGGCAGCCGCGGATCAAATGCCTGTTCGGTGCCTGGGTCACCGACCTGCGCTTCTTCAAGGGCGACGGCAAGTTCAGCCGTGCCAGCTACAAGATCACGCTGGACGACCGCAGCGCGCAGATCTCGACCTGGATCGACGCCGACAAATGGGCGCGCTTCCAGACCTTCGTCAAGCTCGACAGCCTGATCTTCGTCAACGCCGAGATCAGTCTGTCGCCGGGCAAGGAGGGCCGCGAGGCCGAGCCGCGGCTGTACAACCCGGAGTTCTATTCGCCGGCACAGCTGATGAACGACTATGCGACGCGGCTGACTCTGAGCTTCCGCCGCAGTGCGCGCGAAGTCACCGAGCTGCGCAAACTGCTGACCCCGTACAAGAGCGACCGCGGCGCTGCCGTGACCGTGGAATATGCGAACCCGCGTGCACGAACCACGCTGGATTTCGCCGCCGACTGGCGGGTCCGCGTCGAGCCGGCGGTGCTGGAGGCGCTGCACAAACTGCTGGGCGTGGATTGCGTCAAGGTCGCGTACAAGCGCTATCAGGCGCCCGTGCCTGAACGGCGTTTCGACAGCAATCGCAGCTTTGCTGGAGCCGCCGCGGACGACGAGTGATCCGCGCCCAGCGCCGCGTTGTCGCGGCGCTGTCATGCATGGACTCTAAGCTGATCGCGGACTCCGTCCGGTCCGATGCATCGGGTCTTTTGTTATGAAACGCCGCGCGCCGCCCTGGGGAGCCATCGAGGCTTTCATCGTCGCCAGCCGTGCCAGCAGCTTCAAGGATGCGGCGGCGCAACTCGCGTTGAGCCCGGCGGCGTTCTCGCGCCGCATCCAGACGCTCGAAGACCATGTGCGTGTCAGGCTGTTCGATCGCGCCGGATCGTCGCCGACGCTGACCGTCGCCGGTGAACGCTACCTGCAGCGTCTGCAGCCGAGCTTCGAGGCGATGCGCGCGGCCACCGAGTGGATGGCGCCGGACCCGGACCGGCGTTCGCTGCGGGTCGGCCTGTCGCAGTCGTTCGCGCTGAGCTGGCTGGTGCCGCGGCTGCCGCGCTTCTACCAGCAGACCAAGGGCATCGAACTGCTGCTGCAGACCTGCGCCGACGGCGTCGATCTGATCGGCGGCGCGGTCGACGTGCGCATCCTGTTCGGCTGTGGTGACTGGGCCAGTTTCGAATCGCGCAAGCTGTTCGATCTGAGCGCCTTCGTGGTCTCCGCGCCAAAGCTGCTCGACGGCCGCGCCGCGCCGCAACAGATCGAATCGGTGCCGCAGTATCCGCTGCTGGAACTGACTCATCCGGCCGATCAATGGAGTGGCTGGCTGGCGCGCCAGAACCTGTCGCCGGCACGTCGCGAGCCGGTGTTGTTCGATAGCGCAATGGTGATGTACGAGGCCGCGGCGCAAGGTCTGGGCCTGGCGCTCGGAGTATCGCCACTGGTCGACGGTTTTCTGGCAAGCGGGCGACTGCGCCGGCCTTTTGAGAACGAGCTGGCGATGCCGGGCGCGTACTACGTGGCGGCGCTGCCCGAGTTTCGCCGCCACGAGGCGGTGCAGATTTTCTGGCGCTGGCTGCTGGCCGAAGCGGCGCGCGAGAAATCGAATCGCGAGGGTTTGAAGCTGGTCGTCTCGCAATAGCGCGCGCCTTGCGCGCGCGGCTCACTGCGCGCTGTTGCCCGCACTTCCCGCATTGTCTTTTTTGCAATCGGCCTTGCCTTTTCCGTGATTGCCGCTCACCTGCCGCGCAACCAGCATGCCTGTGCATTCATCAAGGGGAGCGGGTATGCAGGCAGGATTGAAGCGCGGTGTGATGTTATTGACCACGGCGATGTGCAGTGCGGCCGCGGGTGCGCAGGAGGCGCCGGCCACCGGGGACGGCGTGCAGCTGGAAACGGTGGTGGTCACCGGCACGCGTGCGCCGGGGCGTACCGCACTGGCATCGGCCTCGCCCGTGGAGGTCATCTCCAGCGAGCGACTGATTGCCAGCGGCTATGCGGATCTGGGCCGCGCGCTGGAGTTTGCCGATCCCTCGATCAATTATCCCAGGCCGCAGACCACGGCCTCGGCCGCGAACACGCGCGCGGTGACGTTGCGTGGCCTGTCGCCCGACGAGGTGCTGGTGCTGGTCAACGGCAAGCGCTGGCACAGCAGCGCGGTGATCAACGTCAACTTCGCGGTCGGCCGCGGCACCGCGCCTTTCGATCTGAGCACGATTCCCGTTGCTGCGATCGAGCGTGTGGAGGTGCTGCGTGACGGTGCCGCCGCGCAATACGGATCGGATGCGATCGCCGGCGTGGTCAACATCATCCTTAAATCCGAGGACTCCGGCGGCATCGCGCAGTTGCAGGGCGGGGCGACCGAACAGGGCGACGGCGGCAACGCCGACGCGAGCTTCAGCCGCGGTTTCGCGCTGGGCGAGGGCGGACGCATCAGCGTTTCCGGCGAAGCCGCCTACCAGGACCCGACCGACCGTTCCGACGTCGATCAACGCTATGGCCGCCACACCTACCGCATCGGCGATCCGCGAGCGATCAACTTGAACGGCGCGGCATCGCTGCGGCTGCCGCTGGGTGAGGCCGAGTTTTACGACGACCTGCTGCTGTCGCGCAAGGACAGCCGCAACGCGCCCAATTTCCGTCCGCCCGGCACCTCGCCGCTGTATCCGGACGGCTTTCTGCCGGAAGTGAATCCGGTGATCGTGGACGTGGGCAGCAACACCGGTCTGCGCTTCGACCTGCCGGCGGGCCTGCGCGCCGATGTCGGCAACGTCTTCGGCTATTCCGGCGCTGACTTCGAGGTGCACCACAGCGCCAACGCGGCGCTGGGGCTGGATAGTCCCGTCGACTTCGATGCCGGCAGCGCGAAATATCTGCAGGACGTGATCGATCTGTCGCTGACGCGCCCGCTGCCCGAGCTGCCGGCCGGCGGCAATCTCGCCTTCGGCGCGCAGTTCCGCTACGAGAACTACGAACTGGTGCCTGGCGAAGCGGCTTCGATTTTAGCCAAAGGCGCTGAAGGTTTTCCGGGTTTCAATCCCCATGTGCCGGTGGCCGATTCGCGGCGCTCGCACGCGGCTTATGCGGACGTCGAACTGCGTCCGCTGCAGGTGCTCGATGTCGGTGGCGCACTGCGCTACGACCACTACAGCGACTTCGGCGGCAAGGCCACCTGGAAGACCAGCCTGCGGCTGCATCCGGTGGAATGGGTGGCGCTGCGCGGCAGCCTCGGCACCGGCTTTCGCGCGCCCTCGCTGCAGCAGGAGCACTACAACTCGATCAGCACGATCGCCAATGGCGCCAACAAGAGTTTCGTCAATGTCGGCACCTTCCAGGCCAGCGATCCGATTGCACAGGCGCTGGGCGCGAGTCCGCTGAAGCCGGAGACGTCGAAGGATCGTTCGGTGGGCCTGGTGCTGACGCCGCTGCCGCGGCTGTCGCTGACCGCCGACTGGTTCCGCACCGACATCGACCGGCGCATCGCACTCAGCGACGCGCTCAGCGGCGCCGCGGTCAACGCCGCGCTGGCGCAGGCCGGCATCAGCAACGTGCAGCAGGCGGCGTTCTTCACCAATGCGCTGGACACTCGCACCCAGGGCTATGAGATCAGCGGCAAGTACAGCGCCGAACTCGGCGCGGCCACGCGTGGATCGCTGCGCCTGGCCTACCAGCGCTCGCCGACGAGCATCCGCAGCGTCGCCGGCAATCCGCTGATTCCGTCGCTGACGCTGGTGGGCCAGCACGCGCAGCTGCTGCTGGCCGAGGCGCAGCCCGAGAGCAAGGCCTCGCTGTTCGCCGAGCTGGTCCACGATCGCTGGACCTTGCAACTGCAGGCGACGCGCTTCGGCGAGTACACCGATGCGCCGATCAAGGACCCGCAGACTTTCGGCGCCAAGACCGTGGTCGATCTGTCGGTCGCCGCGCAGCTGGCATCCGGGCTGGATCTGACGCTGGGCGTGCTCAATGTCGGCGATGTTTATCCCGATGCGCTGGAAGATCCGAACAAGGTCTCCTTCGCGACTTTCGGCGGCGCTTACGTCTACGGTGAGGAAGCACCGTTCGGCGTCGCCGGACGCAGCGGCTACGCGCGCCTGCGTTATGTCTGGTGAGGCATGAATATCGTCTTGTTATCGGACACGCATCTAAGTCCGCGCGGGCCGTCGCTAAACGCCAATTTCGTCTGCGCGTGGCGCTGGATAGCAGCGCAGCAGCCTGACCTGGTCGTGCATCTGGGCGATGTCAGTGCCGACGGCGAGCATGACGCGAGCGAACTTGCGCATGCGGCCGCTATGCTCGACGGCTTGACGATGCCGCTGCGCCTGCTGCCTGGCAATCACGACGTCGGCGATGCACCGACTCCGGCAGCGATGCAGGCTTGGCAAACCGCTTTCGGCGAGGATTGCTGGCTCATCGACGCCGGCCGCTGGCGGCTGCTGGGGCTCAATGCGCAGCTGCTGGGCCTGGGCGACGTGCAGGAGCATCGTCAATGGCGCTGGCTCGATGCTGCGCTCGGCGATCATCAAGGCCCGCTGGGCTTGCTGCTGCACAAGCCGCTGCTGCGCATCGGTGCGCCATCAGGAGGCCGCTACGTTGATGCGTCCGCGGCCGAACGCCTGCAGGCGAGGTTGCGGCGGCACGATCTGCGCTTCGTCGCCAGTGGCCACACGCACCAGAGCTTGTCTTGCGTCGATGCCGGCATCGAGCATCGCTGGGTACCGTCGACCGCTTTCGTGATTCCGGACGCGATGCAGGAACACATCGGCGACAAGCGCGTCGGCGTGACCAGCCTGCAGCTGAGCGATTCCGCGCATCGCTTTGGAATCATCGAGCCGCCGGGCTTGATCGCGCACAGCCTGCTGGATCTGGAGTCGGTGTATCCCGAAGTCGCAGCCGTCAAACGCAGACTGGCCGACGATGGCCTGTTGTGAGCAGCACATGAACAGTCCAAGGGCGGGTAGTGAGCAACAGGAGTTTCCATATGAACAGCCAGACCATCACCCGCGCATCGATCGAGAGCGACCAGCCGCTGCCGAAAACGCAGACTGGCAGCGGACATGCGGTCCATCTGCTGCTGGCGCTGATCGTCGCCTATACCTTCTCGTTCCTGGACCGGCAGATCCTCAGCCTGCTGGTGGAGCCGATCAAGCGTGACCTCGCGATCAGCGACACGGCGGTGAGCCTGCTGCAGGGTTTCGCTTTTGCGCTGCTGCTGGCCCTGGGCGGCATTCCGGTGGGGCGCTATGTCGATTCCGGCCACCGCCTGCGCCTGGTTTCGGCCGGTATCGCGCTGTGGAGCCTGATGACCGCGGGCTGCGCGTTGGCGCGCAGTTACCCGGCCCTGCTGCTGTGCCGCATGGGCGTGGGCTTGGGCGAGGCGACGCTGACGCCGGCCGCCTATTCGCTGATCGGCGATGCGTTCCGTCCGCGCCGGCTCGGGCTCGCGCTTGGGCTTTACAGCATGGGCGTCTATATCGGCGGCGGGCTGGCGCTGCTGCTCGGCGCTTTGGTCATCGCGCAGGTCAAGGACCGCGACTTCGTGCTGCCGTTGCTGGGCAGGCTGCATGGCTGGCAGATGGTGTTCCTGGCGGTTGGGGTGCCCGGCCTTCTGGTATCGGCCTGGATCGCGAGCCTGCGCGAGCCCGCGCGGCGCGGCGCCGGCGCGCGGGTACGGCCGCCGCTGGCCGAGGTCTTGCGTTATTTCCGGCAACACGCGCGCAGCCTGGTTTGCCTGTATCTGGCAATGTCGTTCGCCGCGATGATGAATTACTCCACCAATGCCTGGGTGCCCAGCATGCTGATCCGCAGCTACGGCTGGACGGCGGTCCAGGCCGGCCGCAGTTACGGCCTGGTGGTGCTGATCTTCGGCGTGCTCGGCGTGATCGCGGGCGGGCTGGGCGGCGATGCGCTGGTGGCGCGAGGCTACAAGGCCGGCCGCCTGACGCTGATGGGCTGTGCCGCCTTGGCCGCGGCGCCCTTCATCGCAATGGCGCCGCTGATGTCCACACCGCAGGCCGCGCTCGCGCTGCTGGCGCCGGCGACGCTGTTCGTGACCATGGTGATCGGCTGCGGCCCGGCGACGCTGCAGGAGCTGATGCCGAACCGGATGCGCGGCACGGCGTCGGCGCTCGGCGTGCTGGTGGTGAATCTGATCGGCCTGGGCCTGGGCCCGACCTGCATCGCGCTGATCGGCGACTACCTGCTGCACGACCCGCGGCGCATCGGCCAGGCGCTGGCCATTGCCGCGCCGCCGATGCTGCTGCTGTCCGCGGCCTTGTCGTTCGGCGGCCGGCGTGCCTACGCGGCCGGCCGTGACCGCCTGCTGGCGGCCGGCTGATGCCGCGCTTTTACCTAGTCCGTCATGGCAGTGTCAGCGCGCCTGCCGATAGCGATACCGATCCGGACCTGGACCCGGCCGGCCGTGCCCAGGCGCTCGCGGTCGCGGATCAGCTCGCGCTGCGCCTGCCGGCCATGTTGCCGCTGTTATGCAGTCCGCTGAGGCGCTGCCGCCAGACCGTGGCGCCGCTGGCGGCGCTATGGAACACAGCGCCGCGGATCGAAGCCGCGGCGATCGAATTTCCGTCACCGGTTTCCGATCGGTTGTCGCGAACGCAATGGCTGCAGCGGGTATTGCCCGGTACCTGGGCGCAAGCCGCGCTCAACGGTGAGAGCTGGGAGCCGGGCTACGCGGCAAGGCTGGATCGCTGGAGGCAGGGCCTGCGCGAGTTGTTGACGAGCCTGGATAGTGATTGCGTGGTGTTCACGCATTTTGTCGCGATCAATTCGCTGCACGGTCTGGCGGGAGGAGGAGAGTGCTTGTCGGGATATCGCCCGGACAACGCTTCGGTGACGGTTTTCGATTGCCGCGATGGGCTGCTGCGGCTGCTCGAACCGGGACGACAGAAACCGACGGTCGTCGGCTGAAGGCTTTCACGGTTCGATTCCGCCCCGGTCGATGTTAGGATGCCAGGGTCATCGACCGGACCTGCGCATGAACCTGAACTATCTCGATTTCGAACAGCCGATTGCCGATCTCCAGCAGAAGATCGAAGAACTGCGCTTCGCCACCGCCGGCAGCGAAGTCAACCTGACCGAAGAAATCTCCCGCCTGCAGGTCAAGAGCGAGGAGCTGACGCGGCGCATCTTCAGCCAGCTCAATCCCTGGCAGGTCGCGCAGCTCGCACGCCACCCGCAGCGGCCCTACGCACTGGACTACGTCAAGGCGCTGTTCACCGACTGGGAAGAGCTGCACGGCGACCGCCACTACATGGACGACCCGGCGATCGTCGGCGGCATGGCGCGCCTAGATGGCCGCGCGGTGATGGTGATCGGCCAGCAGAAAGGCCGCGACGCCAAGGAGCGCGTCTATCGCAACTTCGGCATGCCGATGCCCGAGGGCTACCGCAAGGCACTGCGTCTGATGCAGATGGCCGAGCGCTTCAATCTGCCGGTGATCACCTTCATCGATACGCCCGGCGCGTTCCCCGGCATCAGCGCCGAAGAGCGCAACCAGTCCGAGGCCATTGCCCGCAACCTGTTCGAGCTGTCCAAGCTGCGCACGCCGATCCTGGCGACGGTGACCGGCGAAGGCGGCTCCGGCGGTGCGCTGGCGATCGGCGTGGCCGACCACGTGATGATGCTGCAGCACAGCATCTACTCGGTGATCTCTCCCGAAGGTTGTGCGTCGATCCTGTTCAAGAGCGCCTCGCGTGCCAGCGAGGCTGCAGACGCGATGAAGATGACGGCCAAGGATCTGTACGAGTTCAAGCTGATCGACGAGATCATCGCCGAGCCGCTGGGCGGCGCGCATCGCGACTACTCGGCGACGATGATGGCGGTGAAGAACCGCCTGGTCGCGAATCTGGAGCGCCTGCGCGCCCAGCCGATGACCAAGCTGCTGGCGGATCGGTATCAGCGCCTGATGTCCTATGGCGCCTACGAGACCAAGCACTAGGGCCTGTCGAGCGTTTCCGATAGCGAGTCCGACGAGCGGTTCTGCGGTACGGACCGGTGCCGCCGAGATTTCACGGATTTTGCTGAAACTTCCTTGACGGAGCGGATTCTCCGCGTCGCGACAGGGAGGTTATCCGATGATGCTGTCGTTTCCGGGCCGCCGAGGTAAGCGCGGCCAGTTGGTTGTTCGATGCCTGATTCTTTTCTCCACGGCGCTCGCATTCGTTCTGCCGGCCCGTGCCGATCTTGATTCGAGTCTGCCGCCTTCGGGCAATTTCGATCTGTCGCACTGGAAGCTGACCCTGCCGGTCGATGACGCGGGCGGCATTACTGGCACGGCGGCGGAAGTAAAGGATCTGCAAGGCTATAGCTCGCCAATGTTCTACACCGCGGCCGACGGCGGCATGGTGTTCTGGGCGCCGGTCAACGGCGCCACCACCGACGGCTCGCACTATCCGCGCTCCGAGTTGCGCGAGACGCTCGATCCGGCCAGTGCCGCGACCAACTGGAGCGACGCGACGAACTCGGTGCTCGAAGCCAATCTGAAGGTCAGCCAAGTGCCGAGCACGAGCGGCAAAGTGATCGTCGGCCAGATCCATGGCTACGACGTTGCGCCGCTGGTGAAGCTGCAGTTCGAGGGCAGCGGCGGCAAGCTCACCGCGCTGATCAATCCGACACCGACTTCGAGCAGCCCGATCAAGTACACGCTGGCCACCGGTCTGGCGCTCGACAAGGCTTTCTATTACCGCATCACCGTATCGAGCGGCGTACTGTCGCTCAGCGCGAATGGCAGCACGCCGCTGCAGTACACGATCGATCCGTCCTGGCGGAACATCGGCTTGTACTTCAAGGCTGGCGCCTATGTGCAGGCCAGCGGCAGCAGCGGCACCGACGGTGGGCAGGCGACGTTCTATCGCCTGAGTGCGACGCACCCGGACAACAGAATCGCGATCTCGACCAGCAGCCTGTCCGCCGCCAGTGCCAGCGGCTATTACCAGCAGACTCTCTTATTGACGGGAGGGCTCGGCGAGCCCGCCTGGTCGATGGCCAGCGGCCGGCTGCCGACGGGGCTTTCCATCGATAGCACCAGCGGCGTGATCGCCGGAACTCCCGAACCACAGACGGCGGACGGCAGCACGCATTCCTTTACCGTGCAGGCCCGCGATACGGCGGGCGACAGCGTCGCCCGCTCTTACACGATGACGATCACGCCCTGAAGCGTCGTCTGCCGACTTTAAGGCGTCGCTTGCGGGGTCGGGGTCGCCGGCGCCGCGAGCTGGGTCAAGGCGGCGCGCATCTCGTCGACGCTCATGAAATGCCGCAGTTCACCGACCTGTTTGCCCTGCGTGTCGATCAGTGCAAGCCAGCCGGTGCCCTGGTTGGACATGTAGAGCGGCAGGATGCCCAGCTTCCGGGCCTGGACTCGTGTCGCCGCCTTGCGTTCCTCGTTGGTCACGTCGAGTTTGACGAAGTCGATGCGCTGCTCGAACTCCGGCTGCACTTGCGCGATCTTCGGCGCGATCATCTTGCAGTTCATGCACCAGTCTGCGTAGAACCAGACGGCCATCGGCTTGTCGGCGGCGGACGCGGCGCTGCCGGGCAGCGATACGAGCAGCGATATCAGCAATACCAACGCGATTCCAAAGCGATTCACCCGCTACTCCTGCGTTGAAGCCAATGTTGAAAGTGGCACCAGCCTAGCGCGGGCATCCTGACTGCGCGCTGGTCGGACGCCGCCTCGGCGGCGTCATATTATGCCGCCCATGCCGTTCGACCCCGCCCGGATGCTTGTCGATGCGCCGCTGCCAGCCGGCGCGCGTCGTCTGTGGGTCGCCTATAGCGGTGGCCTCGATTCGCTCGTGCTGCTCGATTCGCTGAGCCGGCTGCATCGTCAGGGCCTAGTGGCGGAGCCGCGCGCGCTGCACGTGCATCACGGCCTGCAGTCGGTCGCCGATGACTGGGTGGCGCACTGCGCCGCGCAATGCGAACGCCTGGATGTCGAACTGCAGGTACTGCGGGTGCGGATCGATGCAGACGATCCCTCCGGCCCGGAGGCCGCCGCGCGCCGCGCCCGGTATGAGGCTTTGCGCGGGCCGATGTCGAGCGACGACGTGCTGGCGACCGCGCATCAGCTCGACGACCAGGCCGAAACCTTTCTGATGCGCGCGCTGCGCGGTTCCGGGCCGCGCGGGCTGGCGGCGATGCGCGGCCTGCAGCGTTTTGAGCCGGGCTGGCTGTGGCGGCCGCTGCTGAGCCGCTCCCGCGCCGAGCTGGAAGCCCATGCGCGCGCCTGGCAGCTGAGCTGGATTGAGGACCCTCACAATGCCGACCCGCGCTACGAGCGCTCGTGGCTGCGAGGGCAAATCAGCCCGCTGCTGCGCGACCGCTGGCCGGCCGCCGCGCAGAACCTGGCGCGCAGCGCCGATCTGAGCGCCGAGGCCGATGATCTGCTCGACGAACTCGCCGATATCGACGCCGCCGTGTGCGCGACCGGTGCCGGCCTGTCCTGCGGCGCGCTGCTCGCGCTGAGTCCGGCGCGGCGGCGCAACCTGCTGCGCCGGTGCATCCAGGCGCGAGGCCTGTCCACGCCGCCATACGCGGTGCTGCTGCGCCTGGACGATGTGCTGATGGCCAAGGCCGACGCGACACCGCTGCTGGCCTGGCCCGGCGGTGAATTGCGCCGCTATCGCGACGTGTTATGGATGCTGCCGTCGTTGGGCGGGGAGCCCGGCGACTGGGCGGCCGACTGGGACGGCCGCGAGGTTTTGCAGCTGCCGGCGGCTTGCGGAGCGCTGGCAAGCGAGTGTGGCGAAGGCCTGGTTCGCGTCTGTTTTGCGCGCGGTGGCGAGAGCATCGTGATGCATCCGGGCGGACCTCATCGCGCCTTGAAGAACCTGTTTCAGGAGCATGGCGTGCCGCCGTGGAAGCGGCGGCGCACGCCCCTGGTGTACGAGCAGGATGAACTGCGCTGGGTCGGCGGCCTGCCGCTGGCGGGTGCTGCGGACAGCTTCCTCGCCGGGCTACGCTGGCGTCAGGAATAGACGGCAAAACAAAACCTAGAAAAAAACCTGGAAACCGGAGCGAGGAGCGCGATGAAAGGACAGATGATGGAGCAGGCCCTGCTGATCAGCCGCCTGCTGGTACATGCCGAAGGCTGCCATGCCGACACCGAGATCGTGTCGCGGCGGGTCGAGCCGGCGGAAGGCGCGGCGCGTTTTCACCGCAGCAATTGGCGCGAGATCGGCATCCGTGCGCGCAAGCTGGCCCAGGCCCTGGCCGGTCTCGGCGTGCAGCAGGACGATCGGGTCGGCACCCTCGCCTGGAACGGTTATCGCCACCTGGAGCTGTACTACGCGATCTCCGGCAGCGGCGCGGTGATTCATACGGTCAATCCGCGGCTGTTCCCGGAACAGATCGCCTGGATCATCAACCACGCCGAAGACCGCGTGCTGTGCTTCGACATCAACCTGGCGCCGCTGGTCGAGAAGCTTGCGCCGCTGTGCCCGACGGTGCAGACCTGGGTGGCGATGACCGACGCCGCGCACCGGCCGGCGCAGAAGATCGCGAATCTGGTCTGCTACGAGGATCTGCTCGCGGCCGAGACCGGCGACTATGAATGGCCGCAGTTCGACGAGCGCCAGGCCGCGTGCCTGTGCTACACCTCGGGCACCACCGGCAATCCCAAGGGCGCGCTGTACTCGCATCGCTCGACGCTGCTGCACACTTATGCCTCTGCGCTGCCGGATGGGCTGAACCTGTCGGCGCGCGATGTGGCGCTGCCGATCGTGCCGATGTTCCACGTCAACGCCTGGGGCATTCCGTACGCGGCGCCGCTGGTGGGGTTCAAGCTGGTGCTGCCGGGCGCCGCGCTGGACGGTGCCAGCCTCTGCGAGCTGTTTTCCAACGAGGGCGTGACGTTCTCCGCCGGCGTGCCGACGGTCTGGCTCGGCATGCTGCAATACGTGCGCGAGCACGGCAGCCAGCTGCCGACGCTGAAGCGCTGCCTGGTCGGCGGCTCGGCCTGTCCGCCGGCGTTGTTCGATTCGTTCCAGAAGGAGCTTGGCGTCACGCTGCAGTCGGGCTGGGGCATGACCGAAATGTCGCCGCTGGGCGCGGTCAATGCGCTGAAGAAAAAACATCTGGACCTGCCGGCCGAGCAGCGCCGGACGCTGGAGCTGAAAGCCGGGCGCCTGGTGTTCGGCGTCGAGGCCAAGATCGTCGACGGCGAGGGCAAGATCCTGCCGCGCGACGGGGTCGCCTTCGGCGACCTGATGGTGCGCGGCCCCTGGGTGATCGACCGCTACTACAAGGGCGAGACCAGCCCGCTGGTCGACGGCTGGTTCCCGACCGGCGACGTGGCGACACTCGACGCGGACGGTTTCATCGGCATCACCGATCGCTCCAAAGACGTGATCAAGTCCGGCGGCGAGTGGATCAGCTCGATCGACCTGGAGAACATCGCGATGAGCCACCCGGCGGTCGCCGAGGCCGCGGTAATCGCCGTCGCCCATCCGAAGTGGGACGAGCGGCCGCTGCTGGTCGCGGTGCGGCGCCCGGGTGCCAGCGTCACCGCCGCGGAGCTGATCGCGCACTACGAAGGCCGCATCGCCAAATGGTGGACGCCGGACGACGTCGCCTTCGTCGACGAGTTGCCGCATACCGCGACTGGCAAGGTGCAGAAGCTCAAGCTGCGCGAGCAGTTCAAGGCACACCAACTGCCGTAGCTGCCGTAGGTTGGGGTGAGCGCAGCGAACCCCAACATCGGCGCGGATCGAACGTTGGGGTTCGCTGCGCTCACCCCAACCTACGGTGAAGCCGGCGGTTCGTGGCAGTGGTAGCGCCCATGCCGTAAAATCCTCCAAACCCCCAGCCTGTCCCCCATCTCATGCCGAGCGTGAGTTCTACGCGTTTTATTTTCGTGACCGGCGGCGTCGTGTCCTCGCTGGGCAAGGGCATCGCCGCCGCGTCTTTGGCCGCCATCCTCGAGTCGCGCGGGCTCAAGGTGCGGATGATCAAGCTCGACCCTTACATCAACGTCGACGCGGGCACGATGAGCCCGTTCCAGCACGGCGAGGTCTTCGTCACCGAGGACGGCGCCGAGACCGATCTCGATCTGGGCCATTACGAGCGCTTCCTGCGCGGCAAGACCAACCGCCATTCCAACGTCACCACCGGCCAGATCTATCGCAACGTGCTCGAGAAGGAGCGCCGCGGCGAGTACCTGGGCCGCACGGTGCAGGTGATCCCGCACATCACCGACGAGATCATGGCGCACATCCGCAAGGGCTCGGAGGGCGCCGACATCTGCATGGTCGAGATCGGCGGCACCGTCGGCGACATCGAGTCGCTGCCGTTCCTCGAGGCGATCCGCCAGATGGGTTTCGAGCTGGGCCGCGAGCATGCGATGTACATGCATCTGACGCTGGTGCCGTTCGTCAAGGCCAGCGGCGAGCTGAAGACCAAGCCGACCCAGCACTCGGTGAAAGAGCTGCGCGGCATCGGTATCCAGCCGGATCTTTTGGTGTGCCGCTCCGAGAAGGCGCTGCCGGATTCCGAGAAGCGCAAGATCGCGCTGTTCACCAACGTGCCGTATAACGCGGTGATTTCGGCGATCGACCTCGACGACATCTACAAGATCCCGTCCTGGCTGCATCAGCAGGGCATGGACGACCTGGTGGTCAAGCACTTCGGCCTGGAGACGCGCCGCGCCGACCTGTCGAGCTGGGAGCGCGTGGTCGAGGCGCGCGATCAGCAGGACGCGGAGGTGAGCATCGCGATGGTCGGCAAGTACGTCGATCTGGCCGACGCCTACAAGAGTCTCAACGAGGCGCTGTACCACGCCGGCCTGCACACGCATACGCGCGTCAAGATCCGCTACATCGAATCCGAAACCCTGGAGCACCAGGGCACGCGCGTGATCCAGGGCGCCGACGCGATCCTGGTGCCGGGCGGTTTCGGCGAGCGCGGCATCGAGGGCAAGATCCTGGCCGCGCGTTACGCGCGCGAGAACAAGATCCCGTATCTGGGCATCTGCCTCGGTATGCAGGTCGCGGTGATCGAATACGCGCGCAATGTCTGCGGCCTGGCCGGCGCGCATTCCACCGAGTTCAACCCGGGAAGCAGCCATCCGGTGATCGGCCTGGTCACCGAATGGATCGACAAGACCGGCAAGGTCGAGCGCCGCGACGAGCGCTCAGACATGGGCGGCACGATGCGCCTCGGCATCCAGAACTGCCGGCTGCGCAGCGGATCGAAGTCGCGTGCGCTGTACAACGCCGAGGTGATCGCCGAGCGGCATCGCCACCGCTACGAGTTCAACAACAACTACCGCGACGTGCTCAGCGAAAAAGGCCTGGCGATCGTCGGTGTGTCGGAGAACGAGGAGTTGGTCGAGATGATCGAGCTGCCGGACCATCCCTGGTTCGTCGCCTGCCAGTTCCACCCGGAATTCACCTCCACGCCGCGCGACGGTCATCCGCTGTTCGAGGGCTTCGTCAAGGCCGCGCGCGAACAGCACCAGGCGCATCGCGTCAACGTTGTATAGCGGTTCTCAGACTGCCGGCGACGCTGAGGATATGAGCCCGGCTTCCGAAGCAGACCGGGACCTGGTTGCGCCTGATTCCGGTGCCGAGCCGACCCTTGAGCGTAGCCGGCGGATCGTCGAGGCCGCCTACGAGCTGTTGGGCGAAGCGGGGCTGGAAGGGCTCACGATCCGCGCGGTGCTGAAGAAAACCGGATTGTCGCGGCGGGCTTTCTACGAGCGCTTCGCCGGCAAGGACGAGTTGATGCTCGCGGTGTTCGAGCGGACCATTGGCATGGCGGCCGAGCATTTCGGCGAGCAGATCAAGGTCTTGCCCGATCCGCTGCGGCGGCTGGAGCTGATCGTCACGCATATCAGCCTCGGCACGCGTGTTTCCGGTTCGGACAACGAGACCAGCGATCGCCGCGGCGCGGCGATGAGCCGCGAACACTTGCGTCTGGCCGAATCGCACCCGGCCGCGCTGCAGGCGGCGCTGCGTCCCCTGCTTGATCTGATCGCGCAGCAGCTGTCGGCCGGCATGGCGGCCGGCCTGGTCAGGCACGGCGCTGCGCCGCGGCTGGCGACACTGGTCTACAACCTGGTTTCTACCACCGTGCACACCGAGCTGCTGTCCCGTGAGACCGCTCTGCCCGATCCGCCGGGCCGTCTGCGCCAGGCTGCTGATCTTTGGGAGTTCTGCCGGCGGGCGATCGCGGCTTGAGGCAGCGCACCGTATAGCGCGCCGCAAGCCGCCAGGCGAGCTCCGGGCAGCGAAAGTGCATGGCAGGTAAAATCTGCGCTCTTTCGCTGTAGACAAGGACAAGCACATGAAACTCTGCGGCCGCGACATCGGCATCGATCAACCGCTGTTCATCATCGCGGGCCCGGACACGCTGGAGTCGCAGGAGATGGCGATCGAGGTCGCCGGCCACATTGCCGAGATCGCGAAAAAGCTCGACATCCTGTACATCTTCAAGGGCAGCTTCGACAAGGCCAACCGCAGCTCGCACGAGAGCTATCGCGGCCCGGGCCTGAACGAAGGCCTGAAGATGATGGAGGCGATCAAGAAACAGATCGGCGTGCCGGTGCTGACCGACGTGCACGAAGACACGCCGCTCGATGAACTGAAGACCGTGATCGACGTCATCCAGACGCCGGCCTTCCTGTGCCGCCAGACCAATTTCATGCAGAAGGTCGCGATGACCGGCCGGCCGATCAACGTCAAGAAGGGCCAGTTCATGTCGCCCTGGGAAATGGGCAACGTGATCGCCAAGATGAAGGCGGTGGCGGCCGACCAGTTCCTGCTGTGCGAGCGCGGTTTCAGTTTTGGCTATAACAATCTGGTCGCCGACATGCGTGGCCTGGCGATCATGCGCAAGTTCTCGCCGGTGGTGTTCGATGCCACGCACACGGTGCAGTTGCCGGGCGGGCAGGGCACGGCTTCCGGCGGCATGCGCGAGATGATCCCGGTGCTGGCGCGCGCCGCGGTCGGTGCCGGTGTGTCGGGCGTGTTCATGGAAACCCATCCGCGCCCGGACGAGGCGCTGTGCGACGGCCCGAACTCGCTGCCGCTGGCCAAGATCCAGGGCCTGCTGGAGACACTGGTGGCGCTGGACAAGCTGGTGAAATCCAAGCCGTTGCTGGAGTCCGAACTCGGTGCCTGATGGTCCAGTTGAAATAAGAGGGCGAAACAAAAAAGGGGGCGGCTCAAGCCGCCCCCTTTTGTCAGCCGCCGCTGATGCTCAGGGTTTGACGACGACCTTGTAACCGGTCTTGTAGGTGCCGACCTTGACCTGCATCTCAACCGGAGCGCTCGCGGAAACGGTCAAACGCAGCTGCAGCGTGTCGCCGTTGTTGATCTTTCCGTCCGCAGCGGTAAACGCACCGTCGTTCTTCGAGTAGGCCGCCGACGGATCGCCGCTGATCGACAGGCTCACCGCCTGCGATACACCGGTGATCGTGACCACGTTCGACACCAGCTTGGTGCCGGCCTTGGCTTTCTTCGTGGCGAACTTGAAGGCATCGGGCGTCTTGTCGACCGCCGCGCAGTAGCCGAGCTTCACGTCATCAACGAACCAGCCCACGTTGCCGCCGCAGCCGTCGTTGCCGAATTCCCAGCGGAACTTGACTTTGGACCCGGTCACCGCGCCCAGCTTGGCCAGATCGACGATCGTCGTGCCCCAGCTGCCGGTGGCCTCACCCTGATCGGAACCGGTCCACGCTGCCTGGCCGGCGAGCGGGTTGGTGTTGTTGCCGGTCAATCCAAGCGGGTCGGGCACGCCTTCGATCAAGGGAGCATCGCTGAACGCGCCGCTATGCTGGTTGTAGAAGAACGCAGCCGGCGGAACCACCGCGAACGCCGCACCGTCGATGCTGTACTTCAGGTTGCCACCGTCATAGCCGGCCTCGGCCTGCATGAAGTGGTCGAACTTGAAGTAGCCGGCGTCGTCGGGAACGCTGATCTCCGGAGTATCCATCGAGTAGGAGCCCGAGATGTCGCCGCCACTGGCACAGGTACCGCCGGTGTTGTCGACCGCGAACGCCGCCTTGCCGGTATGCGGTGCCGGCAGCGCGCTGCTGATCACCCAATTGAACTGGCTGGGCGTCGAGTCGCCGGTGGTAGTGCTGCTCAAAGTCCAGTCCGACGGGATCTCGCTGACTTTCTCCCAGGTCTGCTTGAAGGTCGGGGTCTCGGTCAGGCCGGCGGCGCAGAATGCCGGCGTCGAAGCTTCCGGCTGCAGCACCGGCATGTAGTCGCATTTCTGCGCGACCGTCATCGCGTCGGTGTTGCGGAACTCCACTGCCAGCGTCACCTCGTGCACCGCCGAGCAATCGGCCGTGGTGATGACTTCGGCTGACACATTGCCGAACACATCGTTCAAGGGCTGGCCGATCAACTCGGCGCAGGACTGTTCCAGTGCATCGGCGTGCTGCGGATAGTTGGTGGTCGGCGTCTGGTGATGCGTTTCGGCCTGGAAGTAGATATGTGCGGCCTTGACCAGGCCGATGCCCGGGATCGTGTGGCCGTTGAAAGTCTTGCCGTCGACCAGCATCGCGTAGGCGTGGTTGGAGACGCCCGAGTTGGTATGCACGCCGCCGTTGTCGCCGGTGTCGCAATAGTAGTTCGGGGACGTGATCACGCTGCCCGGTGACGGCGTCGCCAAAACCGAGATGCCGAGGATGGGAATGTTGACGCCGAAGTTGTCCGGGTCCCACATGTCGCGCAGCAGGATGCCCGCGGCGACCTCGCTCATGTCTTCGCCCATCACCCAGCGGCTGCCGCCCTGGTCGTAAGTCGTGCCTTCGGTCAGCGTCACGCCGAGTGGCCCTTCGATGCCGTTCACCAGGTCGTAGGTTTCGCCGAAGATGTCTGAATAACTCTCGTTGAGCGCACCGGACTGGTACTGGTAGACCAGGCCATGCGTGTACTCGGTGTAGGCGTGGCTCCACTCGTGGCTGACCACGTCGTCGGCGTCGAAGCCCGGGCAGTAGTTGGTCGAGGTGCCGTCCCAGTAGGCGTTCGGGCACTGATCGTTGACCAGGTAGACGCTGCGCTGGATCTGGTCGGCGGCGGCGATGGCGCCGTCGTCGTAGCCCTCGCGACCAAACAGGTTTTTATAGAGCTTGTAGGTGCCGCCGGCGAAGACATACAGGTTATTGACCGGCAAATCGGCCGTGCGCGTGGACGCCGGGTTGCCCTTGGTGTCGCCCTGAAACGGCGGATCGGCGGGAGCCAGCGGGCTGCCCTCGGTCAGAACCGGCGGCAGGTCCATCGTCGGCGTGTAGATCGCGCGATTCAGCAGCGAGTGGATTTCGTCGATGTGGTTGAGCACCGCGCCGGTGTTGGCATTCAGGATCACGCGCTCGCGCACTGCGTCGCTGCCCTTGACCATGACTTCGTAGGCCAGGAAGTTCTGGCCTTCGATGCCCTTGAGCAGGCCGGTGCGGTAGATCATCAGGCGTGAGGATTCCACCGTCAGCGCCGATTTCGGATGCAGTTTGCGGGTGGCCGCGAGGCCGCGCGCGCGCAGCGTGCCGACTGACAGCTGCGGGCTGATCGACAGGCCGTCGAGGCCCTCGATGAACACGCCATTGGTGCCGGTAATGCCCTTGGCATTCATGTGCACGACGACGCGCGCGCCGAACACCGGCAGGCCCTGGTAGTACTGGTCCAGATGCACATGGGTGCCGCCGTTGCCGTCGGTCGAGACGCGCTTCTGGCGCAGTTCGGCCAGAGGGTTCTTGACGCCGAGCACCGAGCCGTAAATCGACAGGAAGTTCTGCGCGCGCGCCAGCGGCGCGTCGGCCGCATTGTCGACCATCAGCACGCGTTTGGCGGAAGCGTGGACCGTGGCATAGGCGCTGCCGGCGATGCGGTTTTCGGTGACCGCGCCCGAGGCGTTCTGTGACAAGCGCTGCAGGGCTTCGGCCGCCGTCGTCGCCGGACGATCCATCGCGGCGAGACTGATAGAAGGAACTGCAGCCAAACCGGCGGCAGTGGCGGCGAGCAGCAACGAACTTGGGCGCAGATCGCGCCAGAACGAACGGGTATGCATGGGTAGGGAAGGCCGTGTAGTGGAAAGGCGAGCCGAGTATCAGATTGTTCCCGTGCGTCACAGAAGGGGTAAAACCACCAGTGCCGGTTTGGTAAATCCGGCTCTGTCAAGCCCCTGAAACAAATTCGCACGAATCGGCCAGACTGCGCTCTGCATGCGGCTTTTTTGTTTGTCGCCGTGCTCGTCCTCTACAATCGCGCCCTCGTTCCTTAATCCGGCTAACGCTCAGACTCATGTCGAAAATCACGCAAGTCTCCGCTCTGGAAATCATCGACTCCCGCGGCAACCCGACTGTGGAGGCCGAAGTGGTGCTCGCATCCGGTGCCGTCGGCCGTGCCGCTTCCCCATCCGGCGCATCGACCGGCAGCCGCGAGGCAGTCGAGCTGCGTGACGGCGACAAAAAACGTTACATGGGCAAGGGCGTGCTCGAGGCCGTCAACAATGCCAACACCGAGCTGGCCAGGGCGGTGATCGGCCTGGACGCGCAGGACCAGGCGGTGCTCGACCAGGTGTTGATCGACACCGACGGCACTGCCAACAAGGATCGTCTCGGTGCCAACGCGCTGCTGGCGGTTTCGCTGGCCGCCGCCCATGCGGCGGCGGCCGAGAACGGCATGCCGCTGTATCGTCACCTGGGCGGCCTGCAGGCCGAGACGCTGCCGGTGCCGATGATGAACGTCATCAACGGCGGCGCGCATGCCGACAACAACATCGACATCCAGGAGTTCATGATCCTGCCGGTCGGTGCGCCGAGTTTTTCCGAAGCGCTGCGCTGCGGCTCCGAGATCTTCCACACCTTGAAGAAGGTGCTGAAGGACAGCGGGCACAACACCGCGGTCGGCGACGAGGGCGGCTTCGCGCCGAACCTGCCGTCCACCGAAGCGGCGCTGAAATGCCTGGTCGAAGCGATCGGCAAGGCCGGCTACAAGTGCGGCAAGGACGTGTTCCTGGGCCTGGACGTCGCCTCCAGCGAGTTCTACCGCGACGGCATGTACGACCTCGAAGGCGAGCACAAGAAGCTCACCTCGGCCCAGTTCACCGACTATCTGGCCGACCTGGTCAACCGTTTTCCGATCATCTCGATCGAAGACGGCTGCGCCGAGAACGACTGGGAAGGCTGGGCGCTGCTGACCAAGAAACTCGGCCACCGCATCCAGCTGGTCGGTGACGATCTGTTCGTCACCAACACCCGCATTCTGTCCAGCGGCATCGAGCAGGGCATCGCCAACTCGATCCTGATCAAGCCCAACCAGATCGGTACGCTGTCCGAGACGCTGGCTGCGATCCGCATGGCGGTCGATGCGGGTTATTCGGCGGTGGTTTCGCATCGCTCGGGCGAGACCGAAGACTCCACGATCGCCGATATCGCGGTCGGTACTGTCGCCACCCAGATCAAGACCGGCTCGCTGTGCCGCTCGGATCGCATGGCCAAGTACAACCAGCTGTTGCGCATCGAACGTGATCTTGGCAGCCGCGCGCGCTATCCTGGCGCATCCGCGTTCCCGGTCAAGATCGGCTGACTATGCCCAAGTCCGTATTCGCCAGCGCTTTCTTCGCCGTCATGGCCTTGGGCCTGGTGTGGCGGCTGGTCGTTGCGGACGGCGGCATGAACAGCACGCGCAAGCTTCAGGACCAGGTTGCGGACGCGAAAGCCGAGCTCGACGTACTGCGGATACGCAACGCCGCGCTCGACGCCGAAGTGCAGGATCTGAACTCCGGCAAGGCGGCGATCGAATCACGCGCACGTATCACGCTGGGCATGATCAAGCCGGAAGAGACCTTCTATCTGGTCGTCGAATAGGCCGGCGCGGATCGCGTATCCGGCGCCTTCAGCAGGCAGGCCAGACCCACAATGAGTGTTGCCGGACGCAGCAAAAGCGCGTCGAAAAGCCGTTACTGGGCCGTGATACCGGCGGCCGGCGGCGGCTCGCGCATGGGCCTGGCCAAGCCCAAGCAGTATCTGCCGCTGCGCGAACGCACGCTGCTCGAATGGAGCCTGGCGCCGTTCCTCGATTGCGGCTGGATCGACGGCGTGGTGCTGGTGCTCGCCAAATCGGACAGCGACTATGCCAGGTTGCCGGTCGCGCGCCATCCGAAGATGGTCGTCACCCAGGGCGGCGCGGCGCGCGCCGAATCGGTGATGGCCGGGCTCGAGGCCGTCGCCACTTCCACCGCCGGATTCAGCGACATCAGCGTGCTGGTGCACGACGCTGCGCGGCCCTGCCTGGATTGGGCGGACCTGGATCGGCTGCGCGACGAAGCCGACGACGAGCACGGCGGCCTGCTCGCAATCCCGATGGCGGACACGCTGAAGCTGGCCAAGCAGAACCGCGTCGCCGCGACGGTGGACCGCGCCACCTACTGGCGTGCACAGACGCCGCAGCTGTTCCGGCTCGATCTGCTGATGCGGGCGCTGCGCGACGCCGGTGCGCGCAAGCTGGAAATCACCGACGAGGCCAGCGCGATGGAAATCGCCGGCTATAGCCCGCGGCTGGTGCGCGGCCGCGAGAGCAATCTGAAAGTCACGTATCCGGAAGACATGGTGCTGGCGGACTTCTGGCTGCAGCAGCAGGAGCTGCAGCCGTGAGCACGCTGCCGCTGCGCATCGGCCACGGCTTCGATTCGCATCGCCTGGAAGCCGGCGAGGGGCTGCGCCTGGGCGGCGTCTGGATCGCCTGCGACTGGCGCCTGGTCGCGCATTCCGACGGCGACGCGCTGATCCATGCCTTGTGCGATGCCTTGCTCGGCGCGATCGGCGGTGGCGACATCGGCCGGCTTTTCCCGGATACCGACGAACGCAATAAAGGCCTGGATTCCAGCGTTTTTCTGCGCGAAGTGATGCGGCGTGTGGCAGCGGCCGGCTACGCCGTCGGCAATGCCGACCTGACGTTGATCGCACAGGTGCCGCGGATGGCGCCGCATGCGGCGGCGATCGTCGCCACGCTGGCGCGTGAACTCGGCGTCGACCCGTCGGCGGTCAACCTGAAAGCCAAGACCAACGAGGGCATGGGCCATCTCGGCCGCAAGGAAGGCGTCGCCGCGCATGCGGTGGTCTTGCTGCAGCGCGTCAGCCATGCACCTTCCGTCTGATCGCGGCGCGATACCCGCGAACCTGGTATCCGCAGCCGCGCCGCCCTGACTATAATCGGGGAATGTCGAGCGCCATTCTCAAATCAGGCCGTCGCCGCCCCATCCGTGGCGGACGTGATACACGCGAGGAAATCCTCGTCGCGGCCGAAGAGCTTTTGCTGAGGCGCAGTTTCAACGGTTTCAGCTATCAGCACATCGCGGTGCGTCTCGGCATTCGCAACGCGGCGATCCACTATCACTTTCCGACCAAGGAAGATCTCGGTGTCGCGCTGGTGCGCCGCTACCGTCTGCGCTTCCTGGCATGGACCGAAGAAGCCGCGCGCTGCTGCGCAGCGCTGGATCGCCTGGCGGCTTATTTCCAGACCTACGTCGACCACCTCGACGGCCGTCTGCAGATCTGCCCGGTCGGCATTTTCGGCGCCGAATTCGAGGCGATCCCCGACCTGATGCAGCGCGAAGCGCAGATGATGATGCGCGACGTCTACGAGTGGATGGTCAGCACGCTGCAGGACGGCCGTCGCGATGCGTCGGTCTCGTTCAACGGCGACCCGCGCGACAAGGCGATGGAGCTGGCAGCCGCGATGCAGGGTGCGCTGCAGTTCGCCAGCATCGCCGGCCGCGAGCGCTTCGAGCAGGTGCTCAGGCAGATCACGCTCGAGATGCAGCCGGTACCGCGCGCCGTCGCGGCGGTTCGCGCCGCGTAGGGCGGGTCGCGACCCGCCGCTTTTCGCGGCGACGAACGTCAAAACGGCGGGTCATGACCCGCCCTACGTGAGCTAGTGGTCCGTTGCACGTTTGACGGCACATAAAACCGCGTCTTTCGACCTGCGGCGGCGTTGCAAATCCTCGCAATAGCGGTGCTATTGCTGCGGTTTGCGCCTTGCCACAGGCCGAAATCCATCGGTTTTATTTGTGTCGCCAAGCATGCAACGGACCACTAGGTGGCGTAGGTTGGGGTGAGCGAAAGCGAACCCCAACATCGTCGCGGAACCTATGTTGGGGTTCGCTGCGCTCACCCCAACCTACCGCTCAATCCGCGCGCCGCAGCAACACATACACCGCTCCGGTTCCGCCGTCTTCCGGCCGCGCGCTTGCGAAGGCGAGCACGTCGCGGCGCTTGCGCAGCCAGCCATCCAGCAGACGCTTCAGCACCGGCCCCGAGTTCGGCGAGCCATTGCCCTTGCCGTGGATGATGCGTACGCAGCGATGATCGCGATCCGCGCAGCGCGCGAGGAAGCCGACGATCGCGAGCTTCGCCTGGTCGCGGTTCAGACCGTGCAGGTCGAGCTCGGCCTGGCGCAGATAGCCGCCGCGGCGCAGGCGCTTCCAGACGCTGTCCTGGATGCCGGGCGCGCGATAGGTGAGGGTGTCGCCGCTTTCGAAGGTTTCGGGGTCGGGGCCGTCGAGCATCTCGGCGAGCACCGCGAGATCGTCGAGCTGGCCCTGAGTCGGCTGCGTCGAAGGAAGCCTCCGTTGCACCGCTACATGCTGCGGCGGCCGCTGCAGACGCACCCCGGACATCGCGCTGCGGAACACGTCTGGCTGGTCAGCTTTGTCAGGCTCGTCGGGGTGGCTCATCGGATCGTTCTCGATCAGGTTGCGGATCGGCATGAGGGCAGGCTGCACGGGTACACTAGCGGCTGTTACAAGCTCTTCTTTCGAGGCTCATGCGGATTCTCCTTTCGAACGACGACGGCTGTACGGCGCCGGGCCTGCTGTGCCTGCGTGACGTGGTCGGCGCCCGGCATCAGGTTACCGTGGTCGCGCCCGATCGCAACCGCAGCGGTGCCAGCAATTCGCTGACGATCCTGAACCCGCTGCGCGTGCAGCGTCACGGCGACGGCGTGTACTGCGTCGACGGCACGCCAGCCGACTCGGTGCACCTGGCGCTGAACGGCCTGATTGACGAGCAGCCCGAGATGGTCGTGTCCGGCATCAACGCCGGCGACAATCTCGGCGACGACACCTTGTATTCCGGTACTGTCGCCGCGGCGATGGAGGGCCGCTGGCTGGGCTTCCCGGCGATCGCGATCTCCTGCGCGGCTGGCGCACCGAAGCACTACGAGACGGCGGCAAAGATCGCGCTGATGCTGATCGAGCGCCTGCGCAGCCATCCGCTGCCCAAGGACACCATCCTCAACGTCAACGTGCCCGATCTGCCGTATGCGGAACTCGCCGGCTTTGAAGTCACACGGCTCGGCTATCGGCATCGCGCCGAATCGGTGACGCGCGCGGCCGATCCGCGCGGCCGCACGATCTACTGGATCAACGCGGCCGGCCGCGGCGCCGACGCCGGCCCGGGTACCGACTTCAACGCGATCGAAAACCGGCGCGTGTCGATCACGCCGCTACTGGTCGATCTGACACGCCACAGCGCCCTGGAGTCGCTCACCGGCTGGGCAAAAGACCTGTGAGCTTATTGTGAGCCTACAGTGAGCGTATTGCGGCATCACCATTCCCGCGGCCTCGGCCTGACTTCTTCTTCGGTGCGCGGACGCCTCGTCGACGAGCTGCGTGGCCAGGGCATCGTCGACGAGCGCGTGCTGGCGACGATAGGCCGCATCGCGCGCCATGAGTTCGTCGAAGAGGCGCTGTCGTCCGAGGCGTACAAGAATCGCTCGCTGCCGATCGGCCACGCGCAGACGATCTCGCAGCCCTACATCGTCGCGCTGATGACGCAGGCCGCGCTGGCCGGTGCCGCGCGCCTGCCCAAAGTGCTCGAAGTCGGCACCGGCAGCGGCTACCAGACCGCGGTACTGGCGGAACACGCGGAGACGGTTTTCACGGTCGAGCGCCTGCGCCCGCTGACCGAAGCCGCGCGCACGCGCCTGCAGCGCCTGGGCTATCGCAACGTGCATTTCGGTTACGCCGATGGCTGCCAGGGTTGGGCGCCGTACGCGCCTTACGACGCGATTCTGGTCACCGCCGCGGCGACTGTGATCCCGCCGGGTCTGACCAAGCAGCTCGCGATCGGCGGGCGCCTGGTGATTCCGGTCGGGCCGAACGGTGCCCAGCAGCTGATGCTGATCGAGCGCAGCAGCAGCGGGCTGCGCGAAACCGTGCTCGCCTCGGTGGTGTTCGTACCGCTGCTCGCGGGCCGCGCCTGATGGACGGCTTCGGCCACTGGCTGCAGGAGCTGGTCAGCCGCCTGGGCTACGTCGAGATCGTGCTGCTGATGGCGCTGGAATCGAGCTTGTTTCCGGTGCCGTCCGAGCTGGTGATGATCCCGGCCGGATACCTTGCGGCGCGCGGCGAGCTGAATCCCTGGCTGGCGACGCTGGCCGGCGCGGGCGGGTCGGTGCTCGGAGCGAGCATCAATTATCTGCTCGGCCGTTATGTCGGCCGCGCCTTCCTGCTGCGCTGGGGCCGCTATCTGCTGATCGACAAGGCCAAGTACGAAGACGCGGAGGCGCTGTTCATGCGCAATGCGCCGCTCGCGACGTTCATCGGCCGCTTCATTCCGGTGGTGCGCCATCTGATTTCGCTGCCGGCCGGCGTGTTCGGCATGAGCCCGGTGGCCTTCGTGCTGCTGACCGGTCTCGGCGCCGGACTGTGGTGCGGCGTGCTGGTCGCGCTCGGCTATTGCTTCGGCGAACCGGTGGTCGCGATCGTCGCGAACTACACCCACGAAGCGAGCCTGGTCGCGCTCGCCGGCCTGGTGATTTTCGGCGGCTGGTTCATGCTGCGCCGGCGTAAGGGCCCCTTATGAGAACACTGCTGCGTCATTTGCCGCTGTTGCTGCTGCCCCTACTGCTGAGCGCCTGCGCCAGCATGGTGAGCTGGGATCCCTCGGCTTCGAAAGCGCCGCAGCAGACCAGCTACAACCCGCCACCGGCCGCGCCGGCGCGCGAGCCCGATCCGCTGCCGCAGCGGCCCTACGGCCCGAACGACTACCTGGTCAGGAAAGGCGACACGATGTACTCCATCGCGTTCCGCAACCAGGTGGATTACCGCGACCTCGCGCGCTGGAACAACATCGGCTCGGACAACCTGATCTACCCCGGGCAGGTGCTGCGCCTGAGCGCGACTTCGCCGATGGCGCCGCGCAATGGCCAGATCACGGCTCAGGGCGTCGACCTGAACGATACCGACCGGCCGCAGGCACTTTCGACCAAGCCGACGCCGGTGATCATGGGCGAGCCTTCGCCACTGTCCAGCGCACCGGTGGCGGTGGCGACGGTCAGCCCCACCGCCACCACACCGTTCATCGCCACGCCCAGCGGCAGCGGCGGTCAGCCCGGCTGGCGCTGGCCGGTGGACGGCACCGTGGTGCGCGGCTTCAATATCGACAACGGCGCTCGCGGCCTGGATTTCACCGGTAACCTGGGCCAACCGGTGGTGGCCGCCAGTGGTGGAAAGGTGGTCTACAGCGGCAGCGCGCTGAAAGGTTACGGCGAGCTGGTGATCATCAAGCACGACGACCTGCGCCTGTCGGCCTACGGCTACAACCAGCGCCGCCTGGTCAAGGAAGGCGACGTGGTCAGCGCCGGCCAGCAGATCGCCGAGCTTGGCATCGGGCCGGAGAACAAGCCGCTGCTGCATTTCGAGATCCGCGAGCGCGGCAAACCGGTCAACCCGGTGCCCTACCTGCCGGCACGTTAGGACCGCGATTCGCCAGCGTAGGTTGGGGTGAGCGCAGCGAACCCCAACGTGTGCCCGCGCCGATGTTGGGGTTCGCTGTGCTCACCCCAACCTACACGCTACGCCCGCGAGCGGGGTAGGGCCTCGTTGGTGCGGCGTTTCAGCCGTGAAAAAGTCGGTGCACGGCAGACACAAGCTGCATTCATTCGGCCTTGGGACGTGATCAGGAGGGCATAGGCTCACTGGAATCGGTTTATGCGTCGCTTCCGTGCCACAGTTGTTTGCGTCAGCTCCGTCCTGGGTAGCTTCAGATCCCACTGGGGTCGCGTCAGTTGAGGCGTTGATAGGTTCAGCAAGGTTCCTGGCCGCTTGAAATCTACCTTGGATCGGTTCAGACCATCATGAAGTAGCGTCGAGTCCATGCCGGGGTCGCTTCAGGCGACGGCGGGGCTGCGTCAGTCGCGGCCGGTGTTGTTGAAGCGCTATCCGCCATCGCCTGATGCGGTGACGGATATCAACTCGTCTCCGCTTCACAACACGTCACCAACTGTGACGAAGGTCTGCGACGAAAGCAGACACCTTCGGGCATCGTCATGGCGCACCCGTTGGGGGTGCGACCACAGACAGCCGGGGGCTTGTTATGAACAATCGCGATCAGCGTCGGTACCAGCGTCTCACCCGAGTACAAACCTTCGGCCGGGAACGCGCCGCGGATTTTCCACCCGGCTCCAAAGCCGCCGAATTGCTGGCTCAGGCCGATCAGCACCTGGTCGAGTTGGAAGCCGCCAAGGCCGGCCAGGTTCCCGATCTCATCGACAAGCGCCCCCTGTTCAAAGCGCTCGCCGAGCACAGCAAAACCATCGCCCGCACCGCCCGCGCCATCGCGCTGAGCGACCCCGGCTTCGCCACACCGTATCGCATGCCCGACAAACCCGGCGAACCGCCGCTGCTGACTCATACCGACGCCCTGCTGAAACGGCTCGAAGACCAGCCCGACGACAGCGCCGACGAAACAAGCGCCAAGGCCGCGCTGCGTGCCCGCTTCTATCCTTACGAAATCGCCGCCGACTTCGTGCAAACCCTGCGCAAATACCGAGAAGACCTGCGCGCCGCCAACCAAACCAACCAGGGCGAAACCCAGGACGGCGTCGAAAACACCCAACTCATCGAACAAATCCTCGACACCGCCGGCAACGCCGTGCTGGAACTCAACGCCATCGTCAACAACAAGTTCGCAGCCGAGCCGGAGAAGCTACGAGCCTGGCGCACGGCGAGCCGGGTGGAGAGTGCGCCGCGGCGAGCGAAGAAGGCGGTGGGTGATGCTGGAGAACTGCCGGCGACGGCGCCGTAAGCAATAATTTGAAAGAGTCGTCTTTGGTTTTGTGCTTTGCCTCGTATCGTTGACGAGCCTGTCCAGCAGCTTCATTTCGAGCGTACATCCCTAGGAGATACATAGCGATACGATTTGTAATGTGCTGTTCGCTTACCCTGTTTCAGGAACGGCGCGAGGGGCGCCGCTGGGACTATTGGGGAAAAAAATAATGAAATCCACGTTCGTGGGTTGGTTCAACGTGGCTTTGGCCGCCTTAAGCGCGAGTACGGCTTTCGCTCTCGCGATATCGGCCACAATGGCGATCACTTTTACAGCCCCTGCTGCAGAGGCAAGAGATAGCGGTCCCCCTCCGCCGGGCTACTGCGATGATTTCTATTCCAACGGCAACTACGACTTCAGCGTTTGCACGCCTGGGGGAGGGGGTGTGGTTTCTGGAGGAGGTGAAGGAGGGGGTGGCGGCGGCGGCGGTGGCGGCCATAGTAATAAGGGAATCGCTCCGACGCCCCCGGATGCGGATACGGTTGCAAAGGATCCCGGCTGTAACGCCGCTTCCGGCGCTGCGGATACGACGCCCATTGCCGGAGACCCCGTTGACATCCTTACGAGAACGGAGGTCCTGCCTCAGCACGACTTGGCGAGCAATGGAGAAACACCGCTACAACTCAATCGCGTTTACAACGGACTCAATACAAATATCGGTGCATTCGGTCCGAATTGGATCAGCGAGATCGATCAGAAGCTAATTCTGACTCAGGGCTGCCCCGCTTGTACGCCGCATGACGGCTACAACAACATCAAGTGGGTTCGGTCAGATGGCGCGATGTTTACCTACAAGTGGAACAGTTCGGTCAATCGCTGGGTCGATGTGAAGCCCCAAACCATTGACTATTTGGTCGACACCTCCGATGGCTGGATTCTCCATGACGACGCTAACGGCGAACGACATTTCTTGGCCGATGGAAGGATCCAATCGATCAAGAGGTACGGAGTAGGCTGGACTTTTCTGCGGGACTCAAGCGGCACCATTTACGAAATCGATCATTCATCGGGACGCTCGTTCTTGGTTTCCTGGACCAACGGACGAATCACCGCGATCACCGATCCCGCAAGCAAGATCGTCACGTATGGTTACTCCGCCCCGCAAGGAACGACGGTGCTGACCAGCGTTAGATATCCGAATGGCGACTACACCACTTACTACTACGAAAATGCATCGCTGCCCACCGCCCTGACGGGCTACGCGCTAAACGGAACCCGCTACAGCACGATCACCTACTCCGGCTCGTTGGTATCGCAGACCACGCTGGCAGGTAATGTCGAAACAACCGGTTTTGCGTCGGGTACCAATACGACCACGGTGACCAATGCTTTGGGTTCAACCTCGGTTTACACGTACACCACTGCCAGCAATTCCTCTCGAACGCTGTTGTCCGTGACCGCCGGGCACGTCACGAACTGTCCGAACGGAGTGCAATCAATAACCTACGATTCCAACGGATTCATCAAAACGACAACCGACTGGAACAATGCGATAACGAACTACAGCTACGACGGTTACGGGCACAAGCTGTCTGAATATATCGACGCCAACAACCGGAAATACACGTATTCCTGGGATACAGCCAATAATCGGCTCACCCAAGAATTACTGTGGAAAGGCACGACAGTCCTGCGTGAAACCGACTATACGTATTACCCTCAGAGTTCCGCAGCGGCTGGACGGCCATACACCGTAACGACCATCAATGAAGACCCTTATCACGGGGTCTATAGTCAAACACGTATTCTGACTTACTCATACACCTTTAACAGTAATGCCACGTTGGCTTCGATGACCATTGACGGCCCTAGAACCGGACAAACCGAAACCTACACTTATTCAACTTCGGGCGATTTGGCTTCATTTACCAATGCCTTGTCCCAAACGACAACCTATTCGGCCTACAACGGGCGAGGACAAGTCGGCCAGATTGTCGACCCGAATGGCCACATTACCAATTTTGACTACGATGAGCGGGGCAGGCTCATTGGCAGATCGCGCGTCATCGATGGCGTTGCCCGGACGACTGGATATTCGTACGAAAAGCACGGACTCATCAATTCAATTCTATATCCTGATGGAAGCCGGATATGGATGACTTACGACGATGCGGGCCGAATGAGAACACGTTATTTCGGTAGCGCCCCGACTGATCTGGAGAACTGGGATTACAACGCTTTGAGTCAGCCGACCTTGCACTATATCGCGACGTCGTCGGGCACAGTGTTCCGGGAGGGTTGGTATTATGACGAAGCGGGGCGGGTGCATAGTCATTACGGGGACCATGGGCAGGTCCTTGTCTACGCATATTTTGATGCGGGAAATCCGAACATTAAATCCATCACGGATGCCAAAAACCACACGTACACCTATCACTACGATGCCTATAATGAATTGGATCAAATAACGGATCCCAATTTAAAGACAGTTTATCGGACGTACGACCCGCACGGGCTGATTGCGAGCGTGACCGACCCACGAGGAAGTACAGCAGCGACGACTAGTTATGGCTATGACGGCTTTGGTCAGCAAGTGTCGATCAGCAGCCCCGACTCCGGGAACTCGGAGTACATTCACGATATGTCTGGCAACGTTATCAGCATGCTTCGCGCCGATAACATTTCTACCAATTATGGCTATGATTTGCTGGATCGTTTGACAGATGTGACGATCGGGGAGGCCAAAAAAGCGCTTACCTACGACAATTGCGATGATGGCGTAGGCCATCTCTGCAAAATTATCGAGAACCCCTGCCCATCGGGTAACGCGCTGACTTGTTCGCTGAGCGGAAATGTCACAACGACGTTCGATTACGGGGATAACGATCTGCCGGTGAAGCAGGCCCTGTCCGGTATCGGCAGCACCTACACGACGAAGTGGGCTTACGATTCGATGGACCGCGTCGCCGAAATCACCTACCCCGGTGGAAATGTCGTCGATTACTCATACGATTCCAAGCAGCACATCTCGGGTATTACGGCCAGTCTCGGCTTGCTGAGTGGTACTCACACCGTCGCTTCCAATATTCAGTATCTGCCGTTCGGTCCAATGACGCAGCTCCCGTTCGGTAGTGGCTCGACACATGGGTTTGCGGTTGATACCGACTACCGGGTTTCGGGGATGTCCACGACGAGTGTGCAGAGCCTGACCTACGGATTCGACGTAGCGAATAATCTCCAGACCAGCACGAACTATATTAATTCCAGCTATTCGCAGACCTTCGGCTATGACGCTTTAAATCAGCTAACTTCGGTCACGGCATCGTTTGGCAATCAAAGCTGGCTGTTCGACGCCAACGGAAATTCCAGTACCCATACCTATGCAGGGGCGACTGATACGGATGTTGTTGCCGTCACGGATAACAAACTGACTTCTATTACCGGAACGCGGCCGAGCAGCTTCATCTATAACGATGTAGGCGATTTGTACACCCGCTCTGGCTACCCATTTGGTCTGACTTTGGCTTACGACGCTTTCTATCAAGTCGCTTCCAGTACCGTTGCCAGCAACACCGTTACTTACGCCTACAACGGCTTGGGGATGCGTGTCATGAAGTCCGGTGGTGGAGGTGGCACTTTTCGGTATAGCTATTCGCCCGACGGCGCGCTGCTTGCCGAGACCAATAAAAACGGACTTTCGATGGTCCGGAATTACGTATGGGCTAACGGCCAGATTGTTGCCTTCATCGACTCGAACAAGCTTTATTACGTGAGCAACGATGCTTCCGGCCGACCAGAGGTCGTGACCGACGATAACAACGGCGTTGTGTGGCGTGCACGCAATGAGGCCTACGATCGAACGGTGGTATCCAATACGATCGGCGATCTCAATGTCGGTTTCCCGGGACAGTATTACGATACTGAATCAGGTCTTTGGTACAACTGGCATCGATACTACGATTCAAACACCGGTCGGTATGTTCAGGCAGATCCACTGGGGTTGCTTGGTGGTAGGAATGTTTATGCCTATGCAAGTGGCAACCCTATTTCGAGAACGGATGCGAGCGGGCTGAAGGACTACACTGCGTGCGAGACGCAGCAATACTTCGGGCGCGTGAGAGACGATATGTCTGGGTCGCTCCTTAGTCGAGCTATCAATGGGGTGGCCAACCATGCGATTCCGGGAAACCTAGACTTCAAGGTGCTACAAGCTGGCGACACATTTGTCGCCGGAGGCCAGACGATGAATGCTGGACAATTTGGGAACTACCTCGCTGGCTACGCAGGAGCTTATTTCGGTACTGGCGGCTATGCTGGGGTAAGGGCGGGCGGTATAGGATTTGAGCTTTTTGACAATAGCCGCCCAGCTACGGTGCCAAGTGATGCGGTCAGCAAGCCATTCATTGATGCAGGATACGACAGAGGATCGGCCGAAATAAACGGTGGCGGTCCCACAGCAACATGCGGATGTGGGCAATGACTTCGTATCTTTTTGCCGCTTTTGCTTTGCTTCTTCTGTCGTTCGGCTTGTTAACTAAAAGCAATTTAGTCAGGGCAATATGTAGCTTTGCACTCTTTGCACTTCTTTTATGCTGCGTCACATTTTCTCTGCAGGCTGCTGCACGCCGTACCATTGAGATTGCGATGAGTAGTAGCGGCAACTCACAGAATTTCGCCGACGGTACAGCCGCCTTGATTCATCACATTACTCCCGAACGATCGTTGATTAGCCTGTACGGCTTGGCTCTTTTCGCAATGGCAGTAATGCCTCGTCGGAAGTAGAGGTTCGAAGGCAATATGTGCATATGTCGGTGGGAATCCCGTTTCGTTCGTCGATCCAAAGGGTTTGGCTTTCCTTGGAGACTGCAAGGCTCAAGATTTTCTTGATCAAGCAGGGGGTGACGCTGGCAAGGCGTGGAACCAAACGGCTCAGGCGCGCAATTCGATTTATACCCGACCGGTAGTTCCGGGAACAGACGGAGAGGCATTACGCAACGCCGAGCATTATCTGTTTGCTCGTAGCGAAACCGAATCGGCGCTTTTGGGAAGATATGCAGTGGGTCCGCTTATGGCGCCCGCGGCTGCTGGGTATTACGCATTGAAATCGAGTGCAAACGCGATTGAAAGAGTGACGCCCTTGAATTCCCCGTGGACGAATTCTCCATCCACATGGAATGAACTTAAGGCTGGCGCTCAAGGTGGTTGGGATGGAATGATAGGAGGCGCTTGTGGCTGCAGCAAGTAGTGTTACGACGAGCTTCTTAACGATGGCCAACCGCGTGTTCGGTGTTTTGCTTCTTCTCGGTGTAGTCGTAATTGCATGGACAATGGCAAGCCGGTCCTCGCCCGAAGTCTTTGGGTTATTTTGTGTGGCAGGTCTGCTTGGACTTTCCATTGGCCATATACAGCTTAAGAATTGGGCCGCCTTTATTTCGGCGTTTCTCTCGTGGTTTGCGTTCCTAATGGCAGCTATTTATCTATATGGGGGCTATGAGCACAACTTGCTCGCACCATTTACGACGCGCCTATTTCGTTTTACAGCCGTCGCCGGGGTTGCTGTTCTGCTGACGATCAACTACCGGACGCTCCGAGGGGTCCGGGCCATTGGCGCGCATCGAGTCGGCACTGCTTGAGCCTATGCAGGCTTGTCAGTATCGCTATGATGCGCGGAAAAATCCGGTTATCTGCAATCCGATCCGATTGGACTGTAAGCGTCTGCTTGCCTCATCTACCGATTGGTTGATCTGATGGGATTCTTGGTTGCCTCTATTACCTTTTTCGGATTGTTACTTGTGCTTATAAAGAGCGGAGCGATATATGTCGCTGGTCATGAGATAAAATATTCAACCCAGCCCATACTGTTTTTTAGCTTCTGCTCCGCTTATTTTATTATAGCTTCCGTTCTCCTCGTGCTGGCCTTCGTTTGAAAGTGAACTTCCCTCACTGGTCTGGACGGTTTCAAGCCCGAAGCGCAACGGAGCCGACCCGGCTCAGATGCTGTCGATCAAATCGGCCTCGTCCCAGTCCGGTGGTCTGCCCGGCGGTCCCCCGTAGCCGATCCTGGCCCGCTGCGAGCATCCTGTTCGCGGCCGCAGCGGATTGAACAGCCGGTTGAACCGCGCATGCCATACTCCGGTCCTAGGCCCGGCCTCCCGGCCCTGAACCCAAAGACAACGGACGCATGAGCGATAAACCCCCGCAGCAAAAATCCCTGATCCGCCGCATCTTCGGCGGCCTGTGGTCCCTGATCGTCAACCTGTATCGGGCGGTCGTCATCGTCGGCTTCTGCGTGTTTCTGTACGCGCTGTACATGGCGTTTACCGGCGGGCCGGCCAAGCACGTCGATTCCAACATTGCACTGGTGCTGTGGCCGAGCGGGGCGCTGGTCGACCAGCTTGACAGCGATCCGGGCCAGCGCCTGATCGAGCAGTTCAACGGCGAGCCGCCGTCGCAGACCCGCCTGACGGATCTGACCGATGCGCTCGAGGCCGCTGCCACCGACGAGCGCATTTCGGTTGCGGTGCTCAAGCTCGACAACCTGACTTCGGCGAGCATGCCGCAGCTCGAGGAGCTGGGCGCGGCGATGAAGAAATTCCGCGCGTCGAACAAGCCGATCTACGCCTACGGCCCGTCCTACGACCAGATCGGCTACTTCGCCGCGGCGCAGGCGGACGACGTGTCGATGGACCCGTTCGGCAGCATCCTGCTCGAAGGCCTGGGCTCCTATCAGAACTATTTCAAGGAAGGCCTCGACAAGCTCGGCGTGACGATCAACGTGTTCCGCGTCGGCGAATACAAGTCGGCGGTCGAGCCGTTCCTGCGCAACGACATGTCGGAAGAAGCCAAGTCCGCGAGCATGGAATGGCTGTCGGACCTGTGGAAGAGCTACGACGACACCGTCTCGGCCAACCGCAAGCTCGACCCGGGCTTCGCCAATCGTTACGTCGCCAGCTTCAGCAAGGAACTCGCCGCACATCAGGGCGACGCCGCCAAGCTGGCGCTCGACGCCGGCCTGGTCAATCACCTGGAAACCCTGGCGGAGTTCCGCAAGCGTGTCGCCGAGAAAGTCGGCGACGACGACGACAACGGCAGCTTCCGCCAGATCCATTTCCACGACTACCTGAGCGCGGTGCATCGCGAGAAGCGTCAGCACGAAGTGCATGGCGACAACAGCGAAGTCGCGATGATCGCGGTGCAGGGCGAGATCGTCGACGGCATCGGCCAGGCCGGCCAGGCCGGTGGCGATGCGATCTTCGATCTGCTCGACCAGGCGCGTCGCGACGACCACGTCGCCGCGGTCGTGCTGCGCGTCGACTCGCCCGGCGGCAGCGTCTGGGCGTCCGAGCAGATCCGGCGCGGCGTGCAGGAGCTGCGCGCCGACGGCAAGCCGGTGGTGGTGTCGATGTCCGGCGTCGCCGCGTCCGGCGGCTACTGGGTCAGCATGGCCTCGGACCGCATTTTTGCGCACGAATCGACGATCACCGGCTCGATCGGCATCTTCGGCCTGATCCCGACGCTGGACAAACCGCTGGAGAAACTCGGTATCCATACCGACGGCGTCGGCACCACGCCGCTGGCCGGCGCGTTCCGCATGGATCGCCCGCTCAGCGACGACGTGAAGGCGATCGTGCAGTCGCAGATCGACCACGGCTATCGCCAGTTCGTCGAAGGCGTCGCCGCAGGCCGCAAGCTCGACGTCAAGCGCGTCGACGAGATTGCGCGCGGCCGCGTCTGGAGCGGCCACGATGCCAAGGATCTGGGCCTGATCGACGAGTTCGGCGGCCTGGAGCAGGCGGCCGATTCCGCGGCGAAGCTGGCCGGGCTCAGCGACGGCCAGTGGCGGCTCGAGCCTTTCGAGAACGCGCCCAGCGGCCCGCTGTCGATCCTGACGCAGTTTTTCGGCTCCGCGCAGATCAACCTCAACTGGCTGCCGAACGGCGTCAACAGCCGGATGCAGCAGTGGCTCAAGCAGGGCGACGTGAATCGTGCGCTGTCGCTGATGACGGATCGCCGCGCGATGTATGCGCTGTGCTTCTGCGAGCCGACGCTGAGCAGCAGCGCGCTGCACTGACGTAGGGCCGATTCCCGGAACTCGCATGAACGCGGCGCCGATCGGTGTTTTCGACTCCGGCGTCGGCGGTCTGTCGGTGCTGCGCGAAATCCGCCGAACCATACCGGCCGAGCGCCTGATCTATTTCGCCGACAGCGGCCATTGCCCTTACGGCGGCAAGCCTCAGGCCGAGATCCAGGCGCGCAGCATGGTGATCACCGAGAACCTGCTCGCCTCCGGCGCCAAGCTGATCGTCGTCGCCTGCAACACCGCGACGATCGCGGCGGTCGAACATCTGCGTGCAACTTATCCGGTGCCCTTCATCGGCATGGAGCCGGCAGTCAAGCCGGCGGTCGCGGCAACACGCAGCGGCGTGATCGGCGTGCTCGCGACCGGCGCCGCGCTGGGCGGGCAGAAATTCCACCACCTGATGCGACAGCATGCGCGTGAAGTGCGCATGATCACGCAGCCCTGCCCGGGGCTGGTCGAACACGTCGAGCGTGGCGATATCGACAGCGCGGAGTTGCGTGCGCTATTGCGTGGTTATGTGCAGCCGCTGCTGGATGCCGGCGCCGACGTGCTGGTACTCGGCTGCACGCATTATCCGTTTCTGCGCGCGGTGATCGCGGACATTGCCGGGCCACAGGTGCAATTGCTCGACACCGGCGCAGCCGTCGCGCGCCAGACGCAGCGCGTGCTGGAGCGCGAGGGTTTGCTGGCCGAAGTGGGCGGGGGCGGCGTGGAGTGGCGCAGCAGTGGTGATCTGACCGCGGTGCAAGCGGTGATCGACCTGCTCTGGACGATCGGACTGTAGGAGCGGTCCTTGACCGCGATTGAGACTGCGCCGGCGCAATCGCGGTCAAGGACCGCTCCTACAGTTGCGGATCGAAGTGTGTTTTCAATCTTCGAAGCGCATCGACAGATCCACCGCGCGCAGATGCTTGGTCAGCGCGCCGATCGCGATGCGGTCGATGCCGGTTTCGGCGTAAGCATGCGCGGTATCCAAAGTGGCGCCGCCGGAATATTCGAGCAAGGTCACACCGCCGCGAGCGCGATGCTCGCGCGTCAGCCGCACCGCCTCGCGCAGCATGTCGAGATCGAAATCGTCGACCAGCAGCAGGTCGACGTTCCCGTTGATCGCGATCTGCGCTTCTTCAAGGGTTTCGGCTTCGGTCATCAAAGGCACGCCGGCGTTCAGTGCACGTGCCTGTGCGATGGCGGCCGCAATGCCGCCCGCCGCGGCGATGTGGTTTTCCTTGATCAGGATGCCGTCGTAGAGCCCGATGCGATGGTTGTAGCCGCCGCCGCAGAGCACCGCGTATTTCTGCGCGCGGCGCAGGCCGGGCAGCGTCTTGCGCGTATCGACGATCTTGCAAGCTGTACCGGCCACAGCATCGACGTAGGTCCGTACCGTGCTTGCGGTTCCCGACAAGGTCTGCAGAAAATTCAGCGCGCTACGCTCTCCGGTCAGCAATGCGCGTGCCGGGCCCTGCAGCGTGAACAGGCGCTGATCGGGCACGACCTGTTCGCCTTCGCTTACTTGCCATTCGATGCGGATGCCGGTGTCGACCTGGCGGAACACTTCGTCGACCCAGGCACGGCCGCAGATCACCGCGTTCTCGCGCGAGATCACGCGGGCGCGCGCTGCGATGTTCGCATCGACCAGCCGGGCGGTGACATCGCCGCTGCCGATATCCTCGGCAAGTGCATGGGCAACGCTGTCAGCGATGCCTTCTGGCAGGGGATGACTCGCGGGCATGGTGTCGAGTTTCAGGCAGCGAGCAGGAATTCGAGCAGCGCCATCTGCGCCCAAAGCCGGTTCTCGGCCTCGTCCCAGACCACCGACTGCGCGCCGTCGATCACACTGGCGCTGACTTCTTCGCCGCGGTGTGCCGGCAGGCAGTGCATGAACAGCGCGTCCGGCCTGGCCAGCTTCATCAGCGCGTCGTCGACCTGGTAGCCGCAGAAGGCGGCCAGTCGCCGCTGGGTTTCGGCCTCCTGGCCCATGCTGGTCCAGGTGTCGGTGACGATCAGGTCGGCATCGCGCGCGGCCTCGGCTGCCCCGCTGCAAAGGCTGACCGCGTCGCCGGCGCTGGCGACGATGCCGGCATCGGGCTCATAGCCCTTCGGCGCGGCGATGCGCAGCCTGAAGCCGAACAGCTCCGCAGCCTGGATCATCGAATGGCAGACATTGTTGCCGTCGCCGATCCAGGCGGCGGTCTTGCCGGCGCAGTCGCCGCGATGCTCGGCCCAGGTTTGCATGTCGGCCAGCAGCTGACAGGGATGATGCAGATCGGAAAGGCCGTTGATCACCGGCACGCGCGAATACGCGGCCATCTCGGTCTGGTCGGCCTGTGAATCGTTGCGGATCATGATCGCGTCGCACATGCGCGACAGCACGCGCGCGGTGTCGGCAATCGGCTCGTCGCGGCCGAGCTGGGTGACGCCGGAATGCAGGAACAGCGCATGGCCGCCGAAACGGGCCATGCCGGACTCGAAGCTGACGCGGGTGCGCGTCGAGTTCTTGGAAAAGATCATCGCCAGCGTCTTGCCGACGAAAGGACGATGCATGATGTCGCGGCTCGATTTGAGCTGTTGCGCGCGCGCGATGACGCGGGCGGCCTCGGCCGGTGACAGATCGCTGAGCTGCAGAAAATGGCGTGTCATGACGTTCGAACGGTGGTCCAGCTGAACGGAAAAGTGAAACGAAAAGAACAAACGAAAATGAAACGGGCCGCGCTGTCAGCGCGGCCCGTAGGTGCAGCTGGCTTGATCAGCCGAGGTTCTTCTCGACGAATTCCCAGTTCACCAGCGCCCAGAAGTGCTCGACATAGCTCGGGCGCGCATTGCGGTAATCGACGTAGTAGGCGTGCTCCCAGACATCGCAGGTCAGCAGCGGCGTCTTGCCCTCGGTCAGCGGCGTTTGCGCGTTGGGCGTGCTGGTGATCGCCAGGCTGCCGTCGGCATTCTTGACCAGCCAGGCCCAGCCGGAGCCGAAGGTGCCGATCGCGGTTTCGGTGAACTGCTTCTTGAAGTCGTCGATGCCGCCGAAGGCCTTGACCAGCGCGTCGGTCAGCTTCTTGCTCGGCGCAGCCTGGGTCGGTGTCAGGCAGTTCCAGAAGAAGCTGTGGTTCCAGACCTGCGCGGCGTTGTTGAAGATCTTGCCCGAAGACTTCTTGACAATGTCTTCCAGCGCCATGTTTTCGAATTCGGTACCGGCGATCAGCTTGTTGCCGTTGTCGACGTAGGCCTTGTGATGCTTTCCGTAGTGAAACTCGAGCGTCTCGGCCGACATGTGCGGGGCGAGAGCGTCTTTGGCGTAGGGCAGTTCGGGGAGTGTGAGTGCCATGGTTGTTCCTTAGGTCTTGCTGGGGCCGGGGGGCGGCTGGCTCGATGACGCGGCCGGTTTTGATCGCGTTGGACGGCCAAGATAAGCCGCGCTGGGTGCAGATTCAATATCGACAGCCCGGTAATCACCTTGTGATCGCCTCGATCAGCCGCGCTGATGACGCACGGGATGGGCCGCGCCGCCAGTTTGCGGAACGAATCTTGCTCCGCCCTGAAGGGCTTCAAGGCTACAGACACGCTGCGCATCGGTATAATCCGCGACTGCCAAACCGCCCACTCATCACCGGAGGGTGCCATGGATGCTCTGGAACGCATCAAGAAGCAAGTAACCGATAACCCCATCATTCTGTACATGAAGGGCACTCCCGATTTCCCGCAATGCGGATTTTCGGCGCGTACCGTTCAGGCGCTGAATTCCTGCGATGTCGAATATGCCTACGTCAATATCTACGAGGACGAAGAGATCTATCGAGCGCTGCCCAAGTTCGCGAACTGGCCGACTTTTCCGCAGCTGTACGTGAAGGGCGAGCTGGTCGGTGGCTGCGACATCGCGCTCGACCTGCATCAGTCCGGTGAGCTGGCGAAGATGCTGCAGGAAGCGGCGACCAAGAAAGCCGCCTGATCGGTACGCAGTATCCGTCGACGATGCCCGCGCAAGCGGGCATCGTCGTTTCATACGCCGAAATTTTCGTCGGTCGTGCGGAAGCACGGCACGCCGGCTTATCGCGGTTCGTAGCCGCGGGCGAACCGGCGGCGAAAATCGAGGTGTTAGAATTGACAGATTGATTTGCGCGCCGATTCAGCGCGAAGCCGGAACGGAGCGAGGTGGGCCATGAGCACGTCTTACCGCAACATCAAAGTCCCCGTCGGCGGTCAGAAAATCACGATCCGCGACGGCAAGCTGCAGATGCCGGATCAGCCGATCGTCGGCTATGTCGAGGGCGACGGCATCGGCCCGGATATCACCAGGGCCTGTCTGCGCATCTGGGACGCCGCAGTCGAGAAGGCCTACGGCGGCGAGCGCAAAATCCACTGGTGCGAAGTCTATCTCGGTGAAAAAGCGGCCGGCCTGTACGAGGGCAACTACTGCCCGGACGAGACCATCACCGCGCTGCGCGACCTGGTCGTGTCGATCAAGGGCCCGCTGACGACACCGGTCGGCGGCGGCTTCCGCAGCCTCAACGTCGCGCTGCGCCAGGATCTGGATCTGTACGCCTGCGTGCGCCCGGTGCGCCACTACGCCGGCGTGCCGAGCCCGCTGAAAAATCCGGGCAAAGTCGACGTGGTGATCTTCCGCGAGAACACCGAGGACGTTTACACCGGTATCGAATACAAGTCCGGCTCGCCGGAGAACGAGAAGCTCGCGCGGTTCCTGCGCGATGAACTCGGCGCGAAGTTCTTCGAAGGCGCCGGACTCGGCGTCAAGCCGATCTCCGCGTTCGGCACCAAGCGCCTGGTGCGCAAGGCGATCCAGTACGCGATCGACAAGGGCCGCGAATCGGTGACCCTGGTGCATAAGGGCAACATCATGAAGTACACGGAAGGCGCGTTCCGGAACTGGGGCTACGAAGTCGCCCGCGACGAGTTCGGCGACGTCACGATCACCGAAGAGCAGCTCTACGGCGAGTACAAGGGCAAGCAGCCGCAGGGCAAGATCGTCGTCAAGGACCGCATCGCCGACATCATGTTCCAGATGATGCTGCTGCGCCCGGAAGAGTTCGACGTGCTCGCCACGATGAACCTCAACGGCGATTACCTGTCCGACGCGATCGCGGCGGAAGTCGGTGGCGTCGGCATCGCTCCGGGCGCCAACATCGGCGACGCTGTGGCGGTGTTCGAAGCGACCCACGGCACCGCGCCGAAGTATGCCGGCCTGAACAAGGTCAACCCCGGTTCGCTGCTGTTCTCGGGCGTGATGATGCTCGAGTACATGGGCTGGGCCGAGGCTGCCGACCTGATCACGCTGGTGTATCCGGAAGTCATAAGTGACGGCATCGTCACCTATGATTTCGCCCGCCAGATCGACGGCGCCAGGGAGGTCAGCACCAGCGCCTTCGCCGATGCGCTGATCGAGCGCATGCAGGGCGGTGTCGACCTTGGCGCCAAGCGCAAGGCGCAGCAGGATCAGCTGATCAAGGAACGCAAGCAGCGCGAAATCCGCCGCCTGCTGCAGCCGACCGAAGAGATGATCGCGACCGGCCGCGTGCCGCATACGGTCGGCGACCTGATGACGCGCTCGCTGATCACGGTGTCCGACAACGAGACCATCGAAACGGTGATGGGCGTGATGGCCGACAACGGCATCAGCTCGGTCGTCGTCGATCCGAACGCCGCCGGCGACTGGGGCATCCTGACGCGTCGCGACATCGTCACCAAGGTGGTTCAGGGCAACCGCAATCCGGCCACCGCCAAGGTCGGGGATCTGGCCTCGCGTCCGCTGCAGTCGGTGCCGGCCGAAACCACGATCCGCGATGCCGCCGTGCTGCTGTCGGCGAAGAACTTCAGCCGTCTGCCTATCGAGCAGAATGGCAGGATCATCGGCATCGTCACCGAGACCGACCTGTTCAACTCGATCAAGAAGTTCGGCTGGGCGTTCGAGTGACGAGCCTTGCCTTGCTGATCGTCGGCGACGAGATCCTGTCCGGCAAGCGCCAGGACCGGCATCTGTCGAAAGTGCGCGAGCTGTTGCATGCGCGCGGCATCGAGCTGGCCGAAGTGCGCATCGTCGGCGACGACGAGGAGCGCATCGCGCAAGCCGTCGCACAGCTGCATGCTCGCGGCGATGTCGTGCTGAGCTGCGGCGGCATTGGTGCGACGCCGGACGATCGCACGCGTCAGGCGGTTGCGCGCGCGTTCAATGTGCCGCTCGTGCGCCACGCCGAAGGCGAGGCGCTGATCGTCAACGAATATGCCGAGAAAGCTTTCCCGAATCGCGTGCTGATGGCGGATTTCCCGGCCGGCGCCGCGCTGATTCCGAATCCGGTCAACCGTGTCGCCGGGTTTTCGTTGAACGAGGTCTACTGCGTGCCCGGATTCCCGGAGATGGCCTGGCCGATGCTGGAATGGGTGCTGGATACGCGGCTGCGGCACCTGCACCGCGCCGCGCCGCCGGTCGAATACAGCCTGCGCGCGACCGGCACCTCATCCGAGGGCGATCTGCTCGATCTGATGGAGCAGGTGCTGCGCGATTTCCCTGGCGTGTCGCTGTCGAGCCTGCCGTCGCGCGGCGATGCCAGCCGGGCGCGGCATATCGAGTTCGGCATCAAGGGATCGGCCGAAATCGCGGCGCCGGCGTTCACCTGGTTTCGCCAGCATCTGCAAAACGACTACGGCGTTCAGATCGAGGATCTGCGCATTCCGCCGTAGGTCGGCAATCCCTTGCCGACGTGAGGCCACGATTGCGCATCCGAGGGTGCACGTCGGCAAGGGATTGCCGACCTACGTGTGATTCATTCGTCAAGCCGAGGCTCGCGCCGCCGCAGGCTGACCAGGATGCAGCTGCCGATCACGACCAGGCCGCCGGCGATCGACAGCCTGTCCAGCGATTCTCCCCAGACGATCCAGGCGAGCAGCGCCGAAAACAGCACGCAGGTGTAGGTGAAGGGGCCGACCAGCGCCGCGGCCGCGAGGCTGTACGCGCGAGTCAGCGCCAGCTGTCCCGCCGTCGCCGCAAGACCGGCCCCCAGCAGCGGTAGCCAGGCGGCGCGCGGCAGCGGAGTCCAGAACCACAGCATGGGCATCAGCGACAGCGCACTCGAGCATGCCGCGAAATAAAACACGATCCGCAGCGTCGGCTCAGTGTCGGAAATGCGCCGGATGCTGACCATGGCGGTGGCCGCGAGCAAGCCGGACAACCATCCGACAAGGGCGGCGGTCGACGCCAGGCCGCCGGCCCCCGGTTTGACGATCAGCGCGATGCCGGCAAGACCCAGCAGCGAGGCCAGCAGCGCGCTCGATGAGGGCTTTTCGCGTATCCACAGCCAGGCCGCGAACGGAAGGTAGAGCGGCGACGAATAATTCAGCAGCATCGCCTCCGCCAGCGGCAGCCGCGGGATCGCGTAGAAGAAGCAGTACATCGCCGCCAGCCCGAGGCCGCTGCGCCATAGATGGCCGCCGAGACGCTGTGTCGCCAGCCCGCTGCGGCCGGTGTTCAGCGCCCACGGAAGCAACACCAGAAAATTGATCAGGCTGCGAAAGAAAACGATCTGCTCGTTGTTCGCCCAGACCGCGGCGGCCTTGATGCAGGCGCCGGTGACCGAGAACGCGGCGGCGCCGAGAATGGCATGCAGGGCAGCGCTGTTCCGATCGGTTTTCATGCTTCAGGACTAACGGCACAGCGAGCCCTGTCGGGCGGTATCCGCCCGACATTTTATCTAGCGATCATGTCCGCGCGTAACCCTAAGATTGGCACTCCTAACGGCCTACCGCTAGGCTGGTGTCACCGTAGGGTGGCGGAAGGAGCAGATGGTGCTATGTCGAATAATACAACTGGAAAATCGCCGGTCATTCTGCTCGTCGAAGACAATCCGGCCGACGTCCGGCTGGCCTGCGAGGTGTTGGAGGAAGCCGGTGTCAGTGGATCGCTGCTGATCGCCAGGGATGGCGAGCAGGCCCTGAAGATGGCCTGCAGCCAGGACGAGTACGCGGGCAGCCCGACGCCGGACCTGATCCTGCTGGATCTGAATCTGCCGCGTAAGTCCGGCCTGGAAGTCCTCACCCAGTTGAAGCAAAGCCCCGAGCTGCGCCGCATCCCGGTGCTGATCCTGACCACGTCGCGCGCCGAGAGCGATGTGAATGCCTGCTACGACTCGCACGCGAACGCGTTCCTGACCAAGCCCGTCGACATGAGCCAGTTCGCCGACCTGGCCAAGCTGATCCGCGACTTCTGGTTCGGTGTCGTGCAGTTGCCGGGGCGTACGAGCCAGGGATGAACGCCGTCGCCAGCCGACGCCAGCCGATCGGAATCCTGCTGGTCGAGGACAGTGCGGCGGATGCGCGCCTGCTGTCGGAGAGCCTGCGCGATGTCGCGGCGACCGAACCGGTGGTTATCCGTGTGGTGCGCACACTGACCGAAGCGCTGGCCGAAATGAAGCGCTACAGCTTCACCTGCGTACTGCTCGACCTGAATCTTCCGGATGGCCACGGCGTCGCCAACGTCGAGGCGCTGCGCAGCATCGACCGGCGCGTCGCGATCGTCGTGCTGACCGGCAACGACGACGAACATGTCGCGGTGGAGGCGATTCGTCTCGGTGCCCAGGAATATCTGATCAAGGGCCATTTCGACGGCACCAAGATCTTGCGTCTGCTGCGTCACGCGATCGAGCGCAACAAGCATGTCTACGATCTCGAGGATCAGCGCTATCGCGAGTTCCATCGCGCCAGTCACGACAGCCTCACCGGCCTTGCCAATCGCGAGCTGCTCTACGACCGGCTGGAACAGTCGATCGGGCAGGCTCATCTGAGCGGCGAGACCTTCGCGCTGTGCTATCTCGATCTGGACGGGTTCAAGGCGGTCAACGATCGCTACGGCCACCGCGTCGGGGACGATCTGTTGGTACGCGTTGCCCAGATCCTGCGCGAAACTGTGCGCCCGGCCGACAGTGTCGCGCGCGTCGGCGGCGATGAATTCCTGGTGCTGATGCGCCAGTTCGACAACAAGCTCGATGCAGGGCCGCGCGCGCGCCGTATGCGCGAGCGGGTGATGGCGGTCCGCCAGATCGGCGAACACCAGATCGATCTCGATGCCAGCGTCGGCATCGTGCTGTTCCCGCAGCATGGCGAGACGGTCGAGGTGCTGATGGAGCGGGCCGATCGCGCGATGTACGAGGCCAAGCGCGCCGGCGGCGGCGTCGCGTTCTACGAAGATGCGCTGGCAATGCGCGCCGCGGATCGCGCGGCGGATTTCCGCGCGGAGCTCGAGCTGGCGCTCGAACAGGACCGTTTTTCGCTGCTGTATCACCCCTGGATCGACGTCACCTCGCAGAATTTTGTCGGCACCGAGGTGTTGCTGCGCTGGGATCGTGAAGGCGGGATGCAAGGGCCCGATGATTTCCTGCGCGCGGCGGCTGCCAGCGGCCGCGGCTGCGAGATCGGCCTGCATGTCGCAATGAAAGCGCTGATGCAATGGCGCAGCTGGGTCGACCAGGGCCTGAGGCTCGGCAGCCTGTCGCTGAACGTCGGCGAAGCCGAGCTCGGCGACGAGCGTTATCTGCCGGCTTTGGCGAAGATCGCGGTTTCGGCCGGTATTGATCCGGCCGACCTGCACCTCGAGGTTCCGGTTTCCCTGCTGGCGGGCGAGCTGTCGCACGACATCGCCTCGCAATTGCGCCAGGCGCGGGAGCTTGGTTTCGGCGTACTGCTCGACCAGTTCGGCCCCGACGGCGAGGCGATGAAGTGGATCACGACCCTGCCGCTGTCCGGTGTGAAGCTCGGCCGGCACGTGATGCGCGCCTTGCAGGAAGAAGGCCAGCAGGGCTCGATGCACCGGTCGGTGCTGGCGATGCGCGGTGCTGCCGACGCGCTGTGCCTGCCGGTAGTCGTCACCGGCGTCGAGACGGTGGAGGAATCTCGAATCCTGCAAGCGATGGGCTGTAAGCTGATGCAGGGGCAGTTGTTCAGTTCGGCCGAAACCGCGGACCGGCTGCCGGAACGGCTGCGGTTGGGTCCGGAAGGCCTGGATACCGCTCGTTGGCCTGCACAGAGCCACGGATAGTAAGGACGGATCGTAAGCACAGTTAGCAAAAGGGGAGAACCCGATGAGTGACCTGATAGAGGTTGGGGGATTTCTGCCGCATGGCGTGTGCTACCTGCAGCAGACCAATCTGATTCTGCTGCACGTAGTCTCCGATGCGCTGGTGGCTTTGGCCTATTTCATGATTCCGCTCACGCTGGTCTATGTCAGCCGCAGAATCGGCCGGCGCCTTTCTTTCAACTGGGCGATCGGGCTGTTTGCCGCTTTCATCATTCTGTGCGGTGCCGGCCACGTCCTCGACATCGTCGTGGTCTGGAAGCCGCTCTACTGGCTGCAGGGCTGGCAGCGCGCCTTGACCGCGGCCGTGTCGCTGGCCACCGCGTTCGCGATCATTCCGCTGATTCCGCGGCTGTTGTCGATGCGCACGCCCGAGGAGCTGGAGACCGCGAACCTGCGCCTGCGTGAAGAGATCAAGCTGCGCGAAGGCGCGGAAGCCGATCTGCGCCGTTCGCTGACCGAGTACAAGCGCGCGGTGCAGGAGCTCGAGCAGTTTGCCTACATCACCTCGCACGACCTGCAGGCGCCGCTGCGCAACGTCTCCGGCTTCTCGCAGCTGCTGATGCGCCGGCATCGCGACAAGCTCGGTGGTGACGCGGTCGAGTTCCTCGACTTTATCGACAAGGGCGTGCGCCAGATGCAGACGCTGATCACCGATCTGCTGGCGCTGTCCCGTGTCGGCCGCGGTGATTCCTCGTTCACGCGAGCGCCGCTCGAAGCCACGCTCAAAAAGACGCTGGTGTCGCTGAAACCGACGCTGGAGAGTCGCGGTGCCAGCGTGCAGATCGACGACTCGCTGCCCGAGATCAAGGCCGACCACGGCCTGCTGACCCAGCTGTTCCAGAACCTGATCGACAACGCCAGCAAGTTCCACCGGCCCGGAGTCGCGCCGCTGATTCGCGTCAGCGCCTGGCCCGATGGCAGCCACTGGCATCTGGTGATCAAGGACAATGGCATCGGCGTGCCGGCGGACCAGCTCGAAACGATTTTCGCGGTGTTCCGGCGCCTGCATCACGCCGACGATTACGAGGGAACCGGGATCGGTTTGGCGATCTGCCGTAAAATCGCCAACCACCATGGCGGCGAAATCTGGGCCGAGTCGAAAGTGGGCGAGGGCACCGAGTTCCATATCCGCCTGCCGCGCGAGCCGGCCACGCCGATTTCCGGCGGCACACCGAAGCTGGAAGTGGTGCTCTAGTGCAGTGTTTCACGCTAAGCGACCCTTATCGCGAGTCGCCAAGGGGGCAGGCGCAAGGCGCGGCGGCGCCGGCATATTGGACATATGGCAAGCCGTCGCAACGCGGCGCCTGCCCCCTTGGCGGCTCGCCCGCAGGGAGCCCCCCAGTTGCCGCCGGGCGGCGTTGCCGGGCTTGCCCATAGCTCTCGCTATGGCCCGCGCCCGGCGCCTTGCCCGACAGCAACTGGGGGGCTCGATAAGGGTCGCTTAGCGTGAAACACTGCACTAGCAGGGCCGCGGGTTCGACCGAACGCTTGCGGGATCAGAGGTTCCCTCAGCAAGCGGTGGAAGCAGGCATGGCATCAGGTATGAAAAAGGGCAGTGACTGGCGGCCGGATCTTCGCGATTCCCACGAGGATGCCGACGAGGATCTGGGCCCGAGCAAGACCCAGGTCAAGCAGGCGATGCACGAGCTGCAGGATCTGGGCGTTGCACTGCTCGAGCTGCCGCCGTCGCAGCTCGCCGCGCTGCAGATGGAGGATCGTCTGCGCAACGCGCTGGTCGAGCTGCAACGCCTGACGTCCCGCGAGGCGATCCGCCGCCAGTCGCAGTTCATCGGCAAGATGCTGCGCGACGCCGATTCCGAATCTTTCCGGGCCGCGATCCATGCTTACCGTCACGGCCAGAACAAGCTTCTGCAGGAGGCGGAGCTGTGGCGCACCCGGCTGCTCGCCGACGATGCCGCGGTGACCGAGTGGGTCGAGATCGTGCCGGAAGCCAATCTACAGCAACTGCGCTCGCTGATCCGCAACGTGCGCCGCGAGCAGACCCGGCTCCAGCAGAGCAATCCTGACGCCGAAGCCGCGCCGCCCAAAGGACGGCTGTATCGCGAGCTGTTCCAGAAACTGCGCATCGCACTACAGCAGAAGTTCGATCAGCAGGCCGCCGGCTAGCCGTCGTCATCCGGCAGATCGAACACCGAGTAGGCTGGGTTGCAGCGCAGCGGAAACCCAGCACCGGGATCGACGGAAAGCGCTGGGTTTCGTTCCTCAACCCAGCCTACCTCTGCTGGCATATTCATCATGGAACTTCTGACTCACGACTAAGCTGAGCCGTAGGTCGGCATTCCCTTGCCGACGTGAATGCCCGATGCGGATTGACCGGGCATGTCGGCAAGGGATTGCCGACCTACGAGCCGCCGAAGCTGCGCGCCTGGAATGCCGGCGAGCGTTTTTCGACGTTCGCCTTGACCGCTTCGCGATGATTGCGTCCGGTGAGCATGCGCAACTGGATCTTGCGCTCCAGCGCCAACGCGCGCGCTACGCTCGCGTTCCAGTTGGCGTCGAACAGCTGCTTGATTCCGCCCAGCGCATCAGGCGACTTGCCGATCAGCGTCGCGGCCAGTTCCTGCGCCGCAGCGAGCGGATCGGATGCGACTTCCGTGACCAGGTGCAGCGCCAGTGCCTCCATGCCACTGACGATCTGGCCGGTCATCGCGAGCTTCTTGGCGACGTCCAGCGGCATCAGGTCGCGCAAGGTGGCGGTGCCCGACATGTCCGGCACCAGGCCCCACTTGATTTCCATGACCGACAGCTTGGCGTCCGCTGCGGCGATCCGGAAGTCGGCGCCGAGCGCGATCTGCAGGCCACCGCCGTAGCAGCTGCCATGAATCGCGGCGATGACCGGCACCGGCAGATCCCGCCAGCACAGCCCGGCCTGCTGAAACACGTTGCTGTGCTTGATGCCGTAAGTGGCGAAACTGCGCGCCATCTTCAAAGGTTTCTTCAGCACGCTGCCGACGTCGAGGCCGGAGCAGAACGACGGACCTTCGCCGCGCAGGATCACCACGCGCAGATCCTTGAGCTTGCGCAGATCCGATGCGGCCCCGACCAGCGCGTCGAACATCGGCAGATCGAGGGCGTTGTGCTTGTCGGCGCGGTTCAGGCTGACGGTGGCGATGCCGTCGCGGACATCGACGAGAACGCGCTGGGGTTCGGACATGGTGGCGACTCTGTGAAATCTGCGGGTCGGAAATCCTATGTCAGCCGCCGTCTTTCTGCAGGCCGATCGGTGTAGTCGGTGTCTTCGGCGGTTTCCAAAATCTTGATTCACTTGCACCAGGTTTCGCCGCCAAGGCAAAGCTAGTCCATGCACGACGAAACCGTAAGGACGCTCGCCGCCGCACTGCGGCTCCCTGGCGCGCGCCGGCTCAGGCCGCGGGGCTCTGGCCGGCCAGGAACAGCCAGGTTTCGACCACCGTATCCGGGTTCAGCGACATTGATTCGATGCCCTGATCCAGCAGCCATTTGGCCAGGTCCGGATGGTCCGACGGCCCCTGGCCGCAGATGCCGACGTACTTGTTGGCTTTTTTGCAGGCGGTGATCGCCATCGCCAGCATCGCCTTGACCGCGTCGTTGCGCTCGTCGAACAGGTGCGCGATCAGCCCGGAGTCGCGATCCAGGCCCAGCGTCAGCTGGGTCATGTCGTTGGAGCCGATCGAGAAGCCGTCGAAGTGCTCGAGGAACTGGTCGGCCAGCACCGCGTTGCTCGGCAGCTCGCACATCATGATGACCTGCAGGCCGCCCTTACCACTGCCTTCGCCGCGCTTCAGGCCGTTCTCGGCCAGGATCTCGTTGACGCGCCTGGCTTCGCCGACGGTGCGCACGAACGGGATCATGATCTTGACGTTGCTCAGGCCCATTTCCTCGCGCACGAACTTCAGTGCCTCGCATTCCATGTCGAAACACGGACGGAAGCCCTCGGAGATGTAGCGCGAGGCACCGCGGAAGCCGATCATCGGATTCTCTTCGTGCGGCTCGTAGCGCTTGCCGCCGACCAGGTTCGCGTACTCGTTGGACTTGAAGTCCGACATGCGCACGATCACCGGCTCGGGCGCGAAGGCCGCGGCGATGGTCGAGATGCCTTCGGCCAGGCGCTTGACGAAGTAGTCGCGCGGCGAGTCGTAGGCGGCGATCATCGAATCGATCGTGCGGCGGATTTCGGGCGGCTGCTTGTCGAGCTCGAGCAGGGCTTGCGGATGGATGCCGATCTGGCGGTTGACGATGAACTCGGTGCGCGCCAGGCCGACGCCGCGGTGCGGCAGCGCGGCGAAGTCGAAAGCCTGCTCCGGCGTGCCGACGTTCATCATGATCTTGAGCGGGATCTCCGGCATTTTGTCGAGCGCGATCTCGTCGACCTGGAAGTCGATGTTGCCGTCGTAGATCTGGCCGGTATCGCCTTCGGCGCAGGACACGGTGACCGCCCGGCCGTCCTTCAGCACCTGGGTCGCGTCGCCGCAGCCGACGACCGCCGGAATGCCGAGTTCACGCGCGATGATCGCGGCATGGCAGGTGCGGCCGCCGCGGTTGGTGACGATGGCGCTGGCGCGCTTCATCACCGGCTCCCAATCGGGGTCGGTCATGTCGGTGACCAGCACGTCGCCGATCTGCACGCGCGACATCTCGTCGACCGACTTCAGCAGGCGTACCTTGCCGGCGCCGATCTTCTGGCCGATCGCGCGGCCGCTGGCCAGCACCGTGCTTTTGCCCTTGAGCTTGTAGCGGCGCAGCGTGTTCGCGCTACTGCGCGACTGCACGGTCTCCGGGCGCGCCTGCAGGATGTAGATGCCGCCGTCGACGCCGTCCTTGCCCCACTCGATATCCATCGGCCGGCCGTAATGGTCTTCGATGATCAGCGCCTGGCGGGCGAGGTTCTCGACGTCCGCGTCGTTGATGCAGAACTTCTGGCGCTCTTCGGTCGACACCGGCACGAACTCGACCGTGCGGCCGAGCATGCGGTCCTTGGTATAGACCATTTTCTTGGCTTTTTCGCCCAGGCCGCGCTTCAGGATCGAGGGCTTGCCGGCGCGCAGCGACAGCTTGTAGCTGTAGAACTCGTCGGGGTTGACCGCGCCCTGGACCACGGCTTCGCCGAGCCCGTAGCTGGCGGTGATGAACACCGCGTCGCGGAAGCCGGATTCGGTGTCCATGGTGAACATCACGCCGGAAGCGCCGCGGTCCGAGCGCACCATGCGCTGGATGCCGGCCGACAGCGCGACCTGGCTGTGCGCGAAGTTCTGATGCACGCGGTAGCTGATCGCGCGGTCGTTGAACAGCGAGGCGAACACTTCCTTGATCGCGGCGAGCACATGATCGATGCCCTGCACGTTCAGGAAGGTTTCCTGCTGGCCGGCAAACGAGGCGTCGGGCAGATCCTCGGCGGTGGCCGACGAGCGCACCGCGACTGAGATTTCGGCCGTGCTTTCGGCGAGCAGGATGTCGTAGGCGGAGCGGATTTCCTTCTCGAGATCGGTCGGGAAGGGTGCCTTCATGACCGCTTCGCGGATGCTTTTACCGCAGATGGCGAGGGCCTGCACGTCGTCCACGTCGAGCGCGTCGAGCATGCCGTTGATCTTGTCGGCCAGGCCTTCGAACGCGAGGAACTCGCGGTAGGCCGAGGCGGTGGTCGCAAAGCCGTTCGGCACGTGCACGCCGGAGGCGGCGAGGTTGCCGATCATCTCGCCGAGCGAGGCGTTCTTGCCGCCGACGATCTCGACGTCCTTCATTCCCAGCTGCGAATACCACAGCACGTTCTGGCTCATGGCGCCGAGGTTGTGATCGCTTCCCATGTCGTCTAAATGCTCCGCTTGAAAGTGCTAATGGACCTGGGCTTGTGGTGCCCCAGGGGTGATTCTGTTATCTAGTGAGACGAGCGATCCCGATCCGGGCACGAAGCCTTCAGACCATGACCAACCAGCGTTACGTATTTTTTCTGTCCGATGGCACGGGCATCACCGCCGAGACCCTGGGCGGGACGATCCTGACCCAGTTCGAACAGATCGACTTCAAGAAAACGACCCTGCCGTTCATCAACAGCCCGGACAAGGCGCGCAACACGGTGGACTATATCAACCACCTTGCCTCCCAGGGTAGCCGGCCGATCGTGTTCTCGACCACGGTCAGCGACGAAATCCGCGGCATCCTGCGTGACTGCAAAGCCCTGTTCCTGGATCTGTTCGACACCTATCTTCCGTCGATTGAGACTGAACTTGGGCTGAAGTCGGTGCATATGGCCGGGCGCGCCCATGGTCTGGCCGATGCGCGCCGCTACAACGCGCGCATCGACGCGATGAATTACGCGATGGAGCACGACGACGGCCAGAGCACGCGCGACCTGGCCAAGGCCGACGTGATCCTGATCGCACCGTCACGCTGCGGCAAGACGCCGACGACACTGTACCTGGCGCTGCAGCACGGCATTTTCGCCACCAACTTCCCGCTGACCGAGGAGGATCTGGAGGCGCAGAAGATGCCGGGCTCGCTCAGTGGTCTGACCGCCAAGTGCTTCGGCCTCACGTCCGAGGCCGAGCGCCTGCACCAGGTGCGCACCGAACGTCGGCCCGGCTCCAAGTACGCCTCGCTGCCGCAGTGTGCCTACGAGCTGCGCCAGGCCGAGAGCCTGTACCGCAAGCAGAACGTGCCGTTCATCAATTCCGCGAACATGTCGATCGAAGAGATCTCGGCGCTGATCATGCAGGAGAAGGCGCTGCGCCGGACCTCGGGCTGATACCGGGCCCGCCACGCGCCGTAGGTCGGCAATCCCTTGCCGACGTGCACTCTCGGATGCGCAATCGAGGCCTCATGTCGGCAAGGGATTGCCGACCTACGTCAAGCTTCGCCCGGCGCCCGCGCGTCGATCGCCAGCGCATGGATGTCGGTCGCCATCAGGCCGCCGAGCGCGTCGTAGATCGCGCGGTGACGGTGGATCAGCAGCATGTCCTTGAACGCTGCGGACACCAGGCGCACGTGGTAGTGACCGCGGCCGGTGCGGGCCCCGGCGTGGGTGGCATGCAGGTGGCTGTCGTCGGTGACCACCAGCTCCAGCGGCGCAAAACGCAGCTGCAGTGCGATGCGGATCATTTCGATGCGCTCGCTGCCGAGGCTCATTCCGGCAGCACTTTCAGGAACGGCTGCACGCTGACCTCGGCATACACGCCGGCGGCCACATACGGGTCCGCATCGGCCCAGTTTTTAGCGGCTTCGAGGCTTTCGAATTCGAGCACCAGCAGGCTGCCGGTGACGCCGCCGCTGGTGTCGGGCGCATCCACGGCGGGGAACGGGCCGGCTAGGACCAGGCGGCCCTCGGCCTGCAGCCGGCGCAGCCGCTCCAGGTGCGCGGGGCGCGCTGCCTTGCGCGCCGGCAGGCTGTTCTCGACGTCGCGGCCGATGATCGCGTAGAGCATGGCTCCGCCTTACTCCTTCGCCGACTCGGGTTGCAGATAGCGCATCAGGAACGGCGCGTGCGCGATCATGAAAACGAACATCAGCGCGGTGAAGCCGAAGGCCTTGAACTTGACCCAGGTGGCTTCGTCGTAGGTATGCGCCACGTAATAGTTCAGCACCGCGCACAGCGCGAAGAAGATCGCCCAGGCGAAATTGACCTTGCGCCAGACCAGGTCCGGCAGCTGCACCGCCTGCTGCGGAATCCGCGCCAGCAATACGCGTTTGCCGATCAGGTGGCTGCCGAGCAGCGCCACAGAGAACGCGGCGTAGACCACGGTCGGTTTGAGCTTGATGAAGGCCGGGTCGTGCACATACAGCGTCAGCCCGCCGAGCGCCGCGGCGATGGCTGCGGTGGCCAGATGCGCCTTGTGCCAATGGCCATAGCCGAAGCGGTAGATCAGCACCACCAGGAACAGGGCGATGACCAGCACGACGGTCGCGGCATAGATATCGGAGACCAGGTAGGCGGCAAAGAAGGCGATGGCCGGCAGCATGTCGACGAGCATTTTCATGCGCTTAGTATATCGATCTTGTGTTGCCGTCTTGTATTGCGGCCTCGGACCGGGGCGCCTGTTACGACGCGGTTACAGACTTCGTTTTGACGAAGGCACGTTACAATGGAGGATGGCGCATTGGTTCGACATCCACCCGGTCAACCCGCAGGCGAGGCTTCTCGCCCAGGCGGCGGTGCATCTGCGCCAGGGTGCGGTGATCGCATACCCGACCGACTCCTGTTACGCACTCGGCTGCCATCTGGATGACAAGGCCGCCGCCGAGCGCCTGCGCAAGATCCGCAAGTTCGACAAGGAGCATCAGTTCACGCTGGTGTGCCGTGATCTGTCGGAGATCGCGACCTACGCGCGCGTCGACAACTGGCAGTTCCGGCTGCTGCGCCAGCTGACGCCGGGGCCGTACACCTTCGTGCTGGAGGCGACCAAGGAGCTGCCGCGCCGGGTTGCTCACGAAAAGCGCAAGACCATCGGCATCCGCGTGCCGCAGAACGCGGTTGCCCAGGCGCTGCTGGACACGCTCGGCGAGCCGCTGATCAGTTGCACCTTGCAGTTCCCCGACGAGTCGCTGCCGGTCAGCGATCCGGCCGACTTCGAAGAGCGCCTCGAGCGCGAGGTCGATGTGGTGCTCAACGGCGGCAACTGCGGCCTGGAGCCGACCACGGTGATCGACCTGACCGACGGCCGGGTCAAGATCCTGCGCCAGGGCAAGGGCCCGGTTCACGGCATCCTGAGCGAATAGCCGCCCGCATCCCGCATGGAATTCGACCTGACTCTGGTCCAGAAGCTGGCGATCTGGGCGCTACCGGTGCTGTTCGCGATTACCTTCCGCGAAATCGCCCATGGCTACGCGGCACGCGCGCTCGGCGACGACACGGCGAGCCGGCTCGGCCGGCTTTCGCCGAACCCGCTACGGCACATCGACCCGATCGGCACCGTCGTCGTTCCCGGCCTGCTGATCCTGCTCGGCGGCTTTCTGATGGGCTGGCCGCGGCCGATCCCGATCGACTACAGCCGGCTCAAGCGCCCCAAGCGCGATCTGGCGCCGGTCGCCGCCGCGGGCCTGGCGTCGAACGCGGCGATGGCGGTCGCCTGGGCGATCCTGCTGAAGATTTCCGCCGGCGCCGATGGCGAACCCGGCATCTGGATGGGCCTGCGCTACATGAGCATCGCCGGCATCACCATCAACCTCGCACTGCTGGTGCTGAACCTGCTGCCGATTCCGCCGCTGGACGGCGGCCGTATCCTGATCGGCCTGCTGCCGCTGCGCCAGGCGCAGGCTCTGGCGCGCATCGAGCCCTACAGCCTGTTTATCCTGATCGCGCTGATGATGACGCCGCTGCTGAAGGCGCTGCTGATCTGGCCGATGATGATCCTGCAGTCGCTGCTGTTCATGGCGCTCGACATCGACGCCTCCTCTCTGCTCTAGAACTTATTCCTCGCATGTCCGACACTCCGCGACCCATCGTCCTCTCCGGCATCCAGCCGTCCGGCCGGCTCACGCTCGGCAATTACCTGGGCGCGATCAAGAACTGGGTGCCGTTGAGCGCCAGTTACGACTGCTACTACATGCTGGTCGACCTGCACGCGATCACCGTGCGCCAGGACCCGGCCGTGCTGCGCGAGCGCGCTTTCGAGTTCCTGGCGCTGTACATCGCCTGCGGCCTCGATCCGGCCCGCAACGTGCTGTTCGTGCAGAGCCATGTGCCGGCGCATGCGCGGCTGGCCTGGGTGCTGAACTGCTATACGCAGATGGGCGAACTCAACCGGATGACGCAGTTCAAGGACAAGAGCGCCAAGCATGTCGACAACATCAACGCCGGCCTCTACAGCTACCCGGTGCTGATGGCGGCCGACATCCTGCTGTACCAGGCCAAGGCGGTGCCGGTCGGCGACGACCAGAAGCAGCACCTGGAGCTGACGCGCGATATCGCGCAGCGCTTCAACAATCTGTACGGCCCGGTGTTCACGGTGCCCGAGCCGATGATCCCGCCGGTCGGCGCGCGCATCATGGGCCTGCAGGAGCCGACCAAGAAGATGAGCAAGTCGGACGATGCTGAAACCAATGCGCTGTACCTGCTCGACAGCCCCGACGTGATCGTGCGCAAGCTCAAGCGCGCGGTCACCGACACCGGCAACGAAGTGCGCTACGACATCAATGAGAAGCCCGGCGTCGCCAACCTGATGTCGATTCTTTCGGCGACCAGCGGCGAGAGTTTCGACAGTATCGTCGACCGCTACAACGGCCAGGGCTATGGCAAATTCAAGCAGGCGGTGGCCGACGCAGTCGTTGCCTGTCTGGAGCCGGTGCAGGCGAAATATAACGAGCTGCGTTCCAACGATGACTATCTGCGCGGCGTGCTGCGCGACGGCGCCGCCCGCGCCTCGGCCAAGGCCGACGCGACGCTGAAGCGCGTTCATGACGCACTGGGCTTCATCCCGGAATGAGCGAGGACGTCGTCGCCGACGAAGTCGTGGAGCTGCGCGAAAGCGAGATCGACAAGCGCCCGAAGATCCATGGGCACGCGCTGGAAAAAATGCCGGAGGATCTGTACATCCCGCCGGATGCGCTGCAGGTTTTTCTCGAGGCTTTCGAAGGCCCGCTCGATTTGCTGCTGTACCTGATCCGACGCCAGAACCTGAACATTCTCGACATCCCGGTTCTGAAGATCACGCAGCAGTATCTGCAGTACATCGCGCTGATGCAGGAGCTGCGGCTGGAACTCGCGGCGGAATACCTGCTGATGGCGGCGCTGCTGGCCGAGATCAAGTCGCGCCTGCTGTTGCCGCGGCCGATCGAGGTCGAGGAAGAGCAGGGCGATCCGCGCATGGAGCTGGTGCGCCGCCTGCAGGAATACGAGCGTTTCAAGACCGCCGCCGAGCAGCTCGACAAGCTGCCGCGGATGGGCCGCGAACTGCACGGCGCGTCGGCAAAACCCGATGTGATTCCCGTCGTCATGCCGATGGTGATGCCGGATCTGCGCGAGCTGATGCTGGCGTTCCGCGACGTGATGATGCGCGCCGCGCTGTTCACGCGGCACCAGATTTCGCGCGAGCCGCTGTCGGTGCGCGAGCGCATGACGCATCTGCTGACCCTGGTCGCGACCGGCCCGAAACGTTTCATCGAGCTGATCGATCCCGCCGAAGGCCGTGCCGGCGTCGTCGTCTGCCTGCTGGCGATTCTGGAGCTGGTCAAACTCTCCGCGATCGACCTGGTGCAGGACGGTCCCTTTACCGAAATCATGATCGACACCGGCCGCCCGGTATCGAACGCCGCCATCGAGGACGCTGTCGATGACTGAGCCGCAGCAAGAACAGGAAGCCGCAATCGCCGAGGTCGCGGTGCCGGTCGCTATCGACTCGCCACTGGAAAAAATTCTGGAAGCCTTGCTGCTCGCATCCGATCAGCCGCTGTCGCTGGATCAGCTCGGCAGATTGCTCGGCGAAGAACTCGGTGTCGGTCGCAAGGAAATTCGTGTAGCGCTGGAACGCCTCGATCTGCGCCTGCAGGCCGGCGCATCCGAGCTGACCGAGGTCGCCAGCGGCTTCCGCATCCAGGTGCGCGCCGCCTATGCCGAATGGGTCGCGCGGCTGTGGCAGGAGAAGCCGCAGAAGTTTTCACGTGCGCTGCTCGAGACCCTGGCGCTGGTCTGCTATCGCCAGCCGGTCACGCGCGGCGAGATCGAGGAGATCCGCGGCGTGCAGGTGTCGAGCAACATCCTGCGTACCCTGCTCGAGCGCGGCTGGGTACGCGAACTCGGCGTCAAGGAAGTGCCCGGCCGGCCGGCGCTGTTCGGCACCACGCCGCAGTTTCTCGACGACTTCAATCTGAGATCGCTGGATCAGCTGCCGAGCCTGCCCGAGATCAAGGACCTGGCCCAGCTCGACGCCGCGCTGGCGCAGCTGACCGGCGAGCTGCCGCATGCCGGCGACGAGGACGAAGCCGCCGAGCCGACCGAAGAAACCGAACTGGAAGTACCCGTCAGCGAAAGCGAAGTGACGGTGCAATCCCCAGGCGATCCGGACGAATCCGCATCGCCGGCTTGATGGATGGCAATCTGTTTGTCTCCTTCCCCCGCTTGCGGGGGAAGGCCGGGATGGGGGCGTGCGGACGGAGCAGCAGCGCGACGTCGCGCCCCCACCCTAACCCTCCCCCGCAGGCGGGGGAGGGAATCGTTTACCAGGCGTATTGACCATGTCGGAAAGAATCCAGAAGCTGCTCGCCACCGCCGGCATCGCCTCGCGTCGCGCAATCGAAACCATGATCGCCGACGGCCGCGTCACCGTTAACGGGCGGCCCGCCGAAGCCGGCCAGCGTATCGACCACAATGATCATGTGCGCATCGACACGCGGCTGGTCGCGCTTAACCGCAAACCCGAGCCGGTGCGCGTGCTGCTGTACCGCAAGAAGACCGGCGAGCTGGTCACGCGCGACGATCCCGAAGGCCGCCGCACCGTGTTCCGCAAACTGCCGGAGCTGACGACGGGCCGCTGGATCGCGATCGGCCGTCTGGATATCAACACCTCCGGCCTGTTGCTGATGACCAACGACGGCGAACTCGCGCGCCGGCTGATGCATCCGAGCTTTGAAATACAGCGCGAATACGCGGTGCGCGTGCTCGGCAGCGTCGACGCAGCGGCGCTCGCGCGTCTGCGCGCCGGCGTCGAACTCGACGACGGCTTCGCCAGGTTCGAGACGATCAAGCCGGGCGAGCATTACCAGGATGGGCACGGCGGCGACGAGGGCGAGGCGGATGATGCATCGTCGGCCAATAGCTGGTGGACGGTTACCGTGAAGCAGGGACGCAACCGCGTCGTGCGCCGCCTGTTCGAGTCGCAGAACACCCAGGTCAGCCGTCTGATGCGCGTGTCCTACGGCCCGATCACGCTGGGCCGCGGCATCAAGGCCGGCACGGCACGCGAAGCCACCGCCGAAGAACTGCAGGCGCTGCTGCAAGCGGTGGATCTCGCCGAGAAGAAGCCCGCACGCGCTGCGGTGAAGAAAGCGCCGGCGGCGCGTCGCAAGCCGATGCCCGACGCCAGCGAGCGTCCGCAGCAGACCAAGCCGCGGCGCTCGCCGCGTGCCGCTGCCGAGGCCGAGCGCAAGCGCGAGTTCTTCGATCGCGGAGACGGCTCGTCCAAAGCCGGCAAGGGCGATGCACGGCCCGGGGCCAAGGGCGGGCCGAAGCGCGAGTTCAAACCCGGCGGCGCCAAACCCGAAGCCAGGCGCGACATCCGCAAGGACGATGCAAGCCCGCCCAAGCGCGAGTTCAAGTCCGCCGGAAAGCCCGGCGGCGATGCGAAGCGCGAGCCGCGGCGCGATGACCGGCCGAAGCCGGCGGGCCGTGGCGACAAGCCGGCAAGCGCTCGCGCGGATTCCCGGAAATCATCCGCGGATTCGGCGAGAAAGCGATCGTCCACATCGGCATCCGCAGAGCGCGCCAAACCGGCACCGCGCCGCGGCGAATCCAAGCCCTACGTCAAGCCCAGCGACAGCCGCCCGAAGCCGCGCCGGAAGTAGATCGCGCCGAAAGAACGGCGGGTTACAACCTGCCCTACGCCGGGCCGAAACGCATCGGCTGATCCAGCAGCAGGAACTCCTCGTTCGGCCTGAGCCGAGCCGGCACCGGCATGAAGCGGCCGATTCGCAGCACCACGGCACGGGCCTCCTCATCCAGCCGCGCATAGCCGGTCGGGCGGATCAGCGTCGCGTCCACCACCCGCCCATCGCGTGCGATCTTCAGGCGCACCATCGCGATGCCGGTTTCGTTCATTTGCTTGGACATCAAGGGCCATTTCTGGCTCGAGCTGATCATGCGGCTGACCACGCCCGCGTACTGGCGCGCCAGCCGATCGGTGTCCTCCGGGCTGAGCATCGGCCGCGGGCTCGCTATCCCTTGCATCGCGGTCGGTGCGGCAGTGACCGAGGCGGTCGATGATGGTGAGGTCAAAGTCGAAGGAGGTGGTGGAGCCGCGACAGCGACGGCTGGTTCGGCCGGAGCGGGTGCCGATATCTGCGGCGCGGTTGGTGCCGGCGTTGGCGCGGCGATCAGCGGCTTTTCGACCGCCTTGGGTTTCGGCTTCGGCCTGGGTTTTACGAGGGGCTTTACGAGCGATTCTTCGGGCTGCAGCGTCGGCGTGACCGGTGAGGCTGCAACGCTGATTTGTGCGGCGACCCTTTCTGCGGGAATCGTGAACACCGTCAGCATTGCCGGAGGTTCGGGCAGTTTCAGCGGCGGCGGCGTGACTGGCCGCAGCGCGATCAGCAGCACGGCGACATGCAACAGCACCGCAATCACGATGCCGAGCCGGCTCGCGAGCGGGTTGCCGTTGGCCTTTTTCCGGAAAGGGTTCTGAGCCCGGACGAGGTTCGGCGTGTCGAAAAGTGCGGCGGTCTGGCTTGACATGATCCTGGCTGGGCCGGGGGATGACCCGCCGAAACGCGGCGTTTCAGGCGAGGCATCGACCTTCAACTGACGCAGTCGTCAGCACGATCCGCGCCATTCCGGTCCTGTCGCGAACCGGTCGAGCCCTCGTCGAGCTACAAGGCCTGGGCGGTGACGCCGCGGCTGGCCGGGCCGAGCAGCCACAGCAGTTGCGGGATTACCCGCTCGGGCGGATTGACCTGGGCCCGCGCGTCGCTGGCGTAGCCCTTGCCGCGGATCTCGGTGCCCATCGGGCCGGGATGCCAGGTGTTGAAGCGCAGTCCGCTGCCTACACGCGACTCGGCCTCCAGCTCCATCGCCCAGCTGCGGAACAGGGTTTCGCCGGCCGCCTTGGTCACGCCATAGGCGGCCTGGAACGGTTTGGGCACGCGGCCGCCGTCATCAGTGACGAACACCACCGACGCGTCTTGGGATTCGCGCAGCATCGGCAGGCACAGCCGCGTCAGCGTGTAGGGCGCGGTCAGGTTGACCTGCAGGCTGTCCATCCAGTCGCGCGGCTCCAGGTCCTCGAGCCGGGTGAAACTCTTGAAATGCGCGGCCGCGTGCAGCAGGCCATCGAGCTTGCCGAACTCTTTTTCGATGGTTTGCGCCAGATCGTCGTAGGCGGCCCAGGTCGCCGTCATCAGGTTGATCGGCACGATCGCCGGTTGCGCGCCGCCGGCGGCTTCGATCGCGTCGTAGAGCTTCTCGAGCTTGGGCACGCTGCGGCCGAGCAGGATCACGTGCGCGCCGAGTCGGGCCAGCGCCTGCGAGGCGGCGGAGCCGAGGCCGCCGGTGGCGCCGGTAACCAGAATCACGCGGCCTTTGAAGTCGGCGGCATCCGCCTGGTAGTCGGCGGGCGGCTGCTTGATATGCATATGGGTATCGGTCACGAATGGCACTTCCTTAAGCGGCCGTAGGCTGGGATGGAGCGTAGCGAATCCCAGCTTGGCGCTCGCATGTCAGCTATGCCGCTGGGTTTCGCTACGCTTCAACCCAGCTTACGGCCGCAGGTTTTTTCCACGGAGTTGGTCAGGACAGCAGTTGGGCAAGGTCGGCCGTGGTCGCGGTCAGATGGTCCGCGTCCCAGCTCGCCGGCGCATCGGCGCCGAGATAACCCCAGCCGGCCGCGATGCTGCGGATGCCGGCGGCGCGCGCGGCGTCGATGTCGCGGCGATCGTCGCCGACATAGACGGTGCGCGCGGCGCTGATGCCGGTGCGCTCCAATGCCAGCAGCAGCGAATCCGGTGCAGGCTTGGGCTTGGGCACCTGGTCGCCGCTGATGATGCAGGCGGCGCGCTGGTCGAGCTTCAGCTCGATCATCAGCGGGTCGGTCAGGAAGGCCGGCTTGTTGGTGACCACGCCCCAGGGACGCTTCGCCAGCTCCAGTGCCACCAGGAGCTGGTTCATGCCCGGGAACAGCCGCGAACGACGCGTGAGATTCGCTCGGTAATGCGCCAGCAGCGCGTCGCGGCGCACCGGATATTCTTGATGGTCCGGTGTCATATTCAGCGCGACTTTCAGCAAGCCGCGGGCGCCGGCCGATGCGACTGGCCGGTAGTCCGCGTCCGGCAGCGGCGGCAGGCCGAGATCCCTGCGCACCGAGTTGGTGGCATCGCCGAGATCCGGCGCGGTGTCGACCAGCGTGCCGTCGAGATCGAACAGCACGCAGTCGACATCATTCAAACGGCTCATGCCGCGTCGCGTCGGCAGTGCATCAGGTAGTTCACGTCGATATCGCGGCCGAGCGTCGCCGATTTCAGCAGCGGGTTGTAGCGCATGCCCTTGATCTCGACCGCGCTCAGGCCGGCCGCGCGGCACCAGGCTTCGAGCTCGGAGGGGCGGATGAACTTGGCGTATTCGTGGGTGCCGCGGGGCACCAGCCCGGTCAGCATTTCGGCACCGACGATCATCAGCGCATAGGCCTTGGGATTGCGGTTGATGGTGCTGAAAATGACATCGCCGCCCGGCTTGACCAGCGCCGCGCAGGCCGCGATCACCGACGCCGGATCGGGCACATGCTCGAGCATTTCCAGGCAGCACACGGCATCGAAAGCGCCAGGCATTTCCGCGGCCAGATCTTCGCTGGCGACGCAGCGGTATTCGCACTTGATGCCGGATTCCAGGCCGTGCAGCCTGGCCACTTCCAGCGAGGCTTCGGCCAGATCGATGCCCAGCGTTTTGGCGCCGCGGGCAGCCAGGGCTTCAGTGAGAATGCCGGCGCCGCAGCCGACGTCGACGATGTGCTTGTCGCGCAGCCCGCCGACCGCGTTCTCGATGTAGCGCAGGCGCGCCGGATTGATGTGATGCAGCGCGGCCATCTCGCCGTGCGGGTCCCACCAACGCGAGGCCATGGAAGAGAAGTGGCGGATTTCCGCGGCATCGACGTTGCTCATCACACCTTCCCGGTAATTTTGTGGCGCCACTCGCCGGCCTTGGCGCGCAGCTCATCCTCGACCAGGGTCTGCAGCTGGCCGTCGGCCAGCAGCGCCTGGCCGGCGACCCAGACGTGATCGACCTGGCGCGAGTTGATCGCATAAACCAGATGCGAAATCACGTTGTAGACCGGCTGGGTATTCAGGGCGCTCATGTCGATGGCGATGAAATCCGCCGCTTTTCCAGGCAGCAGCGAACCGATCTGATCATCCCAGCCGAGCGCCCGCGCGCCGGCCAGTGTCGCCATCTCCAGCGCTTTTGCGGCCGGCAGCGCACGGGCATCGCCGGATACGCCCTTGGCCAGCAGGCTGGCGGTGCGCAACTCGCTGAACAGGTCCAGATCGTTGTTGCTGGCCGCGCCGTCGGTGCCGATGCAGACATTGGCGCCGGCCTGCAGCAGCTTGTGCACTTGGCAGAAGCCGCTGACGAGCTTCAGATTCGACTCCGGGCAGTGCGCGACGTGCACGCCGTAGTGCGCGACCTCCTCGACCTCTTGTTCGGTCAGCTGGGTCATATGCACGGCGATCAGGTCGGGTCCGAGCATGTCGAGCTCGCGCAGCCGCTGCCAGGGCCGCTTGCCGGTCTGAGCAACCGCCTGTTCGACCTCGAAGGCGGTCTCGTGAATGTGCATGTTGATCGGGATGCCGAGTTCGGTCGCGTACTGGCGCACCTGGCGCATCAGGTCGTCCGATACGGTGTACGGCGCATGCGGCGCGAACGTGGTCTTGATCAGCGGCTTGCCGCGCAGCGAGTCGCGCAGCGCCAGGCCCTTGTGGATGTACTCGCCTGCTTTCGCCCAGGCGCTCGGGAAGTCGATCACGATCAGGCCGACCGCGGCGCGCATGCCGGCTTCCTGCGCGGCTGCGGCGCTTGCATCGGGGAAGAAATACATGTCGTTGAAGCAGGTCTGGCCGCCACGGATCATCTCGGCCATCGCCAGGCGCACGCCGTCCCTGCAGAACTCGTAGTTCATGTTGGCGGCTTCGGCCGGCCAGATGTGCCCCTGCAGCCAGTCCATCATCGGCAGATCGTCGGCGATGCCGCGCAACAGCGTCATCGCCGAGTGCGTGTGCATGTTGACCAGGCCCGGCATCAGTGCGTGGCCGGGCAGGTCGATGAGCTTGCGCGGCTGATAGCGCTTGCGCGCCTCGGCGATCGGCAGCACCGCCAGGATGCGGCCCTGGTCGACGGCCAGCGCATGGTGTTCCAGCACCACACCCGCCGGCTCGATCGGCACGATGCTGCCGGCGGTGACCAGCAGGTCGATGGCGAGCGGTGGAAACGGCATTACGGTCATGGGCAGGATGAGTAGAATGCGGCCAGGCGCCTCTGCCGAGGCGCGGGCCGCCAGTTTACCTGTGCGCGCGGGCAACCAAGGGAACGATATGAGTGGCAACGTGCAGCCCATCGTCTGGGTCGGGGATCATCTACGCCTGATCGACCAGCGCCTGCTGCCGTTTGAGGAGCGCTGGGTCGATTGCCGCAACGCTTTCCAGGTCGCCGAGGCGATCCACGGCATGGCGGTGCGCGGTGCGCCGGCGATCGGCATCGCCGCGGCTTACGGTCTGGTACTGGATGCCTTGCAGCACCGCGATTACGAGGCCGCCGAACTGGTGCTGGCCGAATCGCGGCCCACCGCGGTGAACCTGCGCTGGGCGCTGGCGCGGATGCGCGGCGTCTGGCGCGGCGGTGCGGACGCGGCACGCCTGCTGGCCGAGGCCGAGCTGATCCACGCCGAAGATCTGGCGCAGAACCTGACGATGGGCAGGCTCGGCGCCGCGCTGCTGCCACCGAGCGCCGTCGTCATCACGCACTGCAATACCGGCGCGCTGGCCACCGGCGGCCACGGTACGGCGCTCGGCGTGATCCGCAGCGCGTTCGCGATCGGCCATCTGTCGCAGGTCTACAACACCGAAACCCGGCCCTGGCTGCAGGGCGCGCGGCTGACCGCCTGGGAGCTGATGCGGGAAAAGATCCCGGCCAAGCTGATCGCCGACGGCGCCGCCGCGCATCTGATGGCGACGCACAAGATCGACTGGGTGATCGTCGGTGCCGACCGCATCGCCGGCAACGGCGACACCGCGAACAAGATCGGCACCTATTCGCTGGCGGTCGCGGCCCGGCGCCACGGCGTCAAGTTCATGGTGGTGGCGCCGACCGGCACCTTCGACCTGCAGATCCGCAGCGGCCGCCTCATTCCGATCGAAGAGCGCGCGCCGCGCGAGCTGACGGAATTTCGCGGTGCGCCGATCGCGCCGATCGACATGGACGCCTGGAACCCGGTGTTCGACGTGACCCCGGCGGAGCTGATCGACGCGATCGTCTGCGAGAAGGGCGTGATCGAGAACCCGACCGAGAGGAAAGTGCGCGAGCTGGTCGGCTAAGGACGGACGCTCGCGTAGGTCGGCAATCCTTTGCCGACGTGAAACCTCGATTGCGTGTCCGAAGCTACTCTCTCCCGCACAAGGCGGTAGAGCTGCCATGCGAGCGCCAAGCTGGGTTTCGCTACGCTTCAACCCAGCCTACGGCAGCTTGGATTTGCGGGTGCATGGTTCCTGCAGATCAAACCGCCGTTGCTGGCTGGAACTGTAGGAGCGGTCCTTGACCGCGATTGCACCGGTGGAGCCTCAATCGCGGACAAGGTCCGCTCCTACAGTGCCGCGAATCGGGCGGCTGTGCTGTTCGATCACGGGTTGCCGGGTTCTTGTAAGCGCCATGGGTTACGCGGCGCCCCTCGACGGCGCTCGGGACAGGCGTATCGAAGGACACAGCGGCCCTCAACGCCGCTGCGGTTTCGCGTACGGATTGAAATTGCGCGGCAGCGCCTCGCGCACTTCGGCGCGGCGTGCCGCCATGCGCGCACGCTGCGGCTGCGGCAGCGACTCGATGCGCAGGCCGGCGTCGAGCTGGGCCAGCGCTCCGCCGTAGTCGCCGCGGTAGTACAGGTAGTTGGCCATCTCATAGCTGGCTTCGCCGTTGTTGCCGGCGTCGCGGGCGGCCTGCGACAGCAGACGATAAGTCTCCAGCCGCGTGCCGTAGGCCTGCTCGGAAGCCAGCAGGATCTGCCGCGCTTCGTCGGGCTTGCCGGTTTCGATCAGCGCCTGCGAATAGCGCAGGATCGCCGGCGCATAGCTCGGATACATGCGGTAGGTTTTCTCGAACAGCGATATCGCGTCGGCATTCTGGCCGGCACCGAGCTTGAGCTGGGCCATCAGCAGCATCACCGTCGCCTGGCGCGGGTAGGCTTCGAGCGTCGGCTTCAATGCGCTGATCGCGTCCTTGTAGTTGCCGGCGCCGCTCAGCGCGAAGGCCAGGCCGTAGCGATTGTCGGGCGTGTCGTGGCCGGCCTTCATTTCGGCCGAAAAAATCTCGATGGCCTCGCTCTGCGAATCCGTTGCCAGCACGCGGGTGCGCGCCTTCATCAGCGAATAGTCCAGCGAGTCGACGACCTTGCGCGGCTTGCCCGCCTCGATCACCGCAGCGCGCTCGCGCGCTTCGGCGATACGCGTGGTGTTGACCGGATGGGTCTGCAGGATTTCCGGCAGGCCGGTTCCGTAGAGCCGCGACTGCTGCTCCAGGCGCTGAAAGAAATCGGCCATGCCCTCGGGATCAAAGCCGGCGTCTGCCATGATCTGGATGCCGATGCGGTCGGCCTCGAGCTCGTTGGCGCGGGTGAAGTTGACCTGCTTCTGGTACAGCGAGCCCTGGCCGATCGCCAGCGCCGCCAGCACCACGTTCGGGTCGGCCGAGCCGGCGATGATCGCGGCGAGCACCGCGGCCCAGGTGGCGAAGGTGCCGACGCCGCCCTGGTCGTCCTGCGAGCGCGCGACATGGCGCTGGATCACATGGGTGAGCTCGTGGCCCATCACGCCGGCAAGTTCGCTCTCGTTGCGGCTGGCGATCAGCAGGCCGGCATTGAAGCCCATGTGGCCACCCGGCAGCGCGAAGGCATTGATGCGCGGGTCGGCGACCATGAACACGTCGACCTTGGGCGGCTTCTGCGGCGCCGCGGCGACCAGCCGGTAACCGAGATTGGACAGATACTCGCTGATTTCCAGATCGTCGACGACGTAGTCGTACTGGTACAGCTCGGCCATCACGCTGGCGCCGATCGCGGCTTCCTGCGACGGCGACATCGCCGCGTCGGCAGGCTCACCCATCTGCGGCAGGTTCAGCTCGCTGGGCGCGCCGCGGCCGACGCTGTTGATCGGCTCGCGCTCCAGCGCATCGGCGGCCAGCGCGCTGGTGACCATCAGCAAGGCCGTGGCAGCAGCGAGCCCGCCGCGTAGCGACAGCGCAGAACAGCCGGAAAGGCGGAAGGAGGTCATGCGCGGCGTTTTTGGGTACGGTTCGAGTTTACGCGGGATCGCGCGCGACGGATTTCGTTGGGGCTAAGGGCTCGTAAATGGATAACTTGGACGAACGTTATCCATTTACGAGCCCTTAGAGCGGATCAGGCGCGGCTTAGTTCGGGGACGCCAGCGCTTTTAATGCATCGCCGCTCAGCCGGAAGATCGTCCATTCATCCTGCGGCGCCGCACCCAGGCGGCGGTAGAAGCCGATCGCCGGAGCGTTCCAGTCCAGCACCGACCACTCGAAGCGGCCGCAGCCGCGAGCCACCGCGAGCCTGGCGATATGCGCCAGCAGCGCGCGGCCGATGCCGTGGCCGCGCTGATCCGGGCGCACATACAGGTCTTCCAGGTAGATGCCGGGCTTGGCCAGGAAGGTTGAGTAGTTCTGGAAGTACAGCGCAAATCCCGCCGCCACGCCGTCGTGGTGCGCGATCAGCACCTCGGCCGCGGGGCGCTCGCCGAACAGCGTCGCACGCAGCGCGTCTTCGGTGGCTGTGACCTGGTCGGAGAGGTGCTCGTATTCGGCGAGTTCGCGGATGAAGCCGAGTATCAGCGGCACGTCGGCCGGCGTCGCCGGCGCGATGTCCAGAGCCGCGCTCAAGCCACCGCTCCGATCGCGGCGCGCTGCTTGATGCCGATCGCCTGGCCCATGCGCAGCGGCGTCGCCGCGCCCAGCGCCGGGTTCCATTGCAAGGCGCCCGGCGGCGCCAGCAGGATCACCGTCGAGCCCATGTTGAAGCGGCCCATCTCCGCGCCGCGTTCAAGCGTCGGCGGATGCACCGGCTGGTAGCGCGCCAGCGGCGAGCGCCGGTGCGGCGGCGAGATCATGCCGGCCCAGACGGTCTCGATCGAGCCGACGAAGAACGCGCCGACCAGCACCATCGCGAACGGCCCGATCTCGGTGTCGAAGATCGCCGCAACGCGCTCGTTGCGCGCAAACACTTTCGGCATCGCGCGCGCGGTCGCCGGGTTGACGCTGAACAGCCGGCCGGGCACGTAGACCCATTCGCGTAAGGTGCCGGTCAGCGGCATGTGCAGGCGGTGATAGTTGTTCGGCGCAAGGTAAATGGTGCAGAACTCGCCGCCGATGAAGGGCTGCGCCAGGTCCTCGCCGCCGAGCAGTTCGGCCGCGGTGTAGTGATGGCCCTTGGCCTGGAAGATGCGATCACCGTCGACCTGGCCGAGCTGGCTGACCGCGCCGTCGACCGGCGAAATCAGCACCCCGGCGCCGCTGGCCTGCGGCCGCGCATCCGGCTTCAGGGCGCGGGTGAAGAACTCGTTGAAGCTCTTGTAGGACGCCGGCTTTTCAAATTCCGCTTCAGCCAGGCTGATGTTGAAGCGGCTCATGAATACGCGGATGAAGGCGTTCTTGAAGCCGGGGCTCTCGATCCGGGTCAGCTTGAAGATGCACCAGGACAACAAGCGCGTCGGCAGGCACAGTTGCAGCAGCGAGAACAGCCGGTCGCCGGTGCTCGCATCGCTTGCCGCGGTAGGGGAGTCGTTCATGGCCTCATTCTGACGCAGGCGCACGGACCGGGAAATCCGCGGCCAGATCACCGTCCGCGCAGTGCAGCAACAGATGGCTGCGGCCGGCGAGCAGCGGCTGCTTCGTCTGCATCAGCATCAGGTGATAGCCGCCAGGTGTCAGCTCGACGCTCTGGCCCGGTGCGAGGGTCAGCGGATCGGCGCGGCGCATGCGCATCCTGCCGTCGGCCATGCTGCTTTGATGGATCTCGACGCTGCCGAAATCAGGGCTGCTGATGCTGGCGATCGTCACCGGCTTGCTGCCGTTGTTGACCAGCTTGCCGTAGCCGGCCATCACCGCCGCGCCCGGTGGAGCTTCGCGGATCCAGGGCTGTACCAGCGCCAGGCCGTCGCAGGCCAGCAGCGGAAGCGGCAGCATCGATGCGGCCGCGATCAGCCAGTGCAGGCATCGCATCAGCCTTGTTCCCTGACCACGCGCTGCAGATCGGCCGACAGCTCGTCGACGCGATGCGGCGGCAGGAAATAACCGGCGACCTGGCCCTGGGGATTGACCAGAACCAGCGCCGCCGAATGATCCACCGTATAGCTCTCCGGCGTCTCGCCGGGCACCTTGGCGTAGACCAGGCTCAGCGAGCGCGCCAGCTTTTCGAGCTCGGCGTCGCTGCCGGTCGCGCCGATGAAATCGGGGCTGAAGTAATGCACGTAGCGCTCGAGCTTTTCGGGCGTGTCGCGCTGCGGATCGACCGACAGGAACACCACCTGCACCGGCGTCTGCGCGCTGTCGAGCCGGGTTTTGAGCCCCTTGAGCATCGCCAGCGTCGTCGGGCAGACGTCGGGGCAGTAGGTGAAGCCGGCGAATAGCAGCGACCAGTGGCCCTGGAGGCGCGCATTGTCGAAAACCGCACCGGCGGTGTCGCTGAGCTGGAATGCCTCGATCGCGCGTGGCTGCTTGAGCAGCGTGCCAGTCTGGATTTCGATGTTCTTCGAGCCGCTCATCGAGGTCGCGACGAGCAGGCCGGCGAGCGCGGCGAGCGCGGCGATTACGCCGACGATGGTGGCTTTTGCGATCGACATGGGGATGCTGGGCTCGGGCGGTTCAATTGCTGGCGTGGGTTGCGCGCCGCATAATTCAAATCTGTGTTGCCATTATTTCACGATCCGAACCCGCTCGATGACCGATACCCGCGACACCCAGGCTCTGATGACGGTACGCGACCTGGTTCGCTGGGGCGCAAGCGAGTTCGGCCGCCGCGGTCTCAGCTTCGGCCATGGCACTGACAATGCGCTGGACGAGGCGTTCCACCTGGTGCTGCACCAGCTGCACCTGAGCGCCGACCTGCCCACGCTGTACCTGGAATCCGCGGTCACCGCGTCCGAGCGCGAGGCGGTGCTGAATCTGCTGCAGCAGCGCATCGACACGCGCAAGCCGGCGGCGTACTTGATTGGCGAGATCCAGTTCTGCGGCATGAGCTTTTATGTCGACGAGCGCGTGCTGGTGCCGCGTTCGCCGATCGCCGAGATGATCGAGGCTCGCTTCGAGCCCTGGATCACAGGCGAGCCGCTGCAGATTCTCGATCTGTGCACCGGCAGCGGCTGCATCGGCATCGCCTGCGCCGACGTGTTCGAGGACGCCGAAGTCGATCTGGCCGAGATCGACGGCGGTGCGCTCGAAGTCTGCCGCCGCAACATCGCGCGTCATGACCTCGCGACCCGCGTGACCGCGATCCAGTCCGACCTGTTCGACGCGCTCGGCGGTCGCCGCTACGACCTGATCGTCAGCAACCCGCCGTATGTGCCGAGCGCCGAGTGGGAGGCGCTGTCGACCGAATTCAAGCGCGAGCCGAAGCTGGCGCTGGAGGCGGGCGAGGACGGCATGGACATCGTCGAGCGCATCCTGACGGAGGCGCCGGACTTTCTGGCCGAAGATGGCCTGCTGGTCTGCGAGATCGGCGGTTCGATCGACGAGTTCGAAGCGCGCTATCCGACCATTCCGGTCAGCTGGCCGGAGTTCACGCGCGGCGGCGACGGTGTGTTCGTGATCGCGCGCGCCGAGCTGGTGAGCTGGCTGGAGACACGATGACCCCTGGCCTTCTTGAAAAGAATTCCCCTCTCCCTCCGGGAGAGGGGCAGGGGTGAGGGTCTCGACGATCGCGCGGATTCCGAGTCCCTCATCCGCCCCTTCGGGGCACCTTCTCCCGGAGGGAGAAGGGACTACTCACGAGTTCTAAAACATGTCCGGTAACACCTTTGGCAAATCATTCACCGTCACCAGCTTCGGCGAGAGCCATGGCCCCGCGATCGGCTGCGTGATCGACGGCTGTCCGCCCGGTATGGAGCTGAGCGAAGCCGACATCCAGCCCGATCTGGACCGGCGCAAGCCCGGCACCAGCAAGTACGTCACGCAGCGCAAGGAAGAGGACAAGGTCCGGATTCTTTCGGGTGTGTTCGACGGCAAAACCACCGGCACGCCGATCGCGCTGCTGATCGAGAACACCGATCAGCGTTCCTACGACTACGCCAAGATCGCGCAGGTGTTCCGGCCGAACCATGCGGATTACGCGTATATCCAGAAATACGGCATTCGCGATCATCGCGGCGGCGGCCGCAGTTCGGCACGCGAGACCGCGGTACGGGTCGCGGCCGGTGCGGTGGCGAAGAAATACCTGAGCGAGAAACTCGGCGTGAAAGTGCGCGGCTATCTGGCGCAGATGGGGCCGATCGTGCTCGACCTGGTGGACTGGGACGCGGTCGAGAACAATTCGTTCTTCTCGCCGGATGCGTCGCGGGTGCCCGAAATGGAAGCGCTGATCGACCAGTTGCGCCGCGAAGGCGATTCGGTCGGCGCGCTGATCCGGGTTGTCGCCAGCGGCCTGCCGCCGGGGCTGGGCGAGCCGGTGTTCGATCGGCTCGACGCCGACCTCGCGCACGCGCTGATGGGTATCAACGCGGTCAAGGGCGTGGAGATCGGCGACGGCATGCGAGTCGCCGGCATGCGTGGCACCGAACATCGCGACGAGATGACGCCCGAGGCGTTTCTGTCGAACCATTCCGGCGGCATCGCCGGCGGCATCAGCACCGGCCAGGATCTGGTCTGCGCGCTTGCGATCAAGCCGACCTCGAGCATCACCACGCCGGGCCGGTCGATCGACAGCGAAGGCAAGGCGGTGGAGATGCGTACCACCGGCCGCCACGATCCCTGCGTCGGCATCCGCGCGACGCCGATCGCCGAGGCGATGGTCGCGCTGGTGCTGATCGACCACCTGCTGCGCCATCGTGCGCAGAACGCCGACGTGGTGCCGTCGACGCCGAGGATTCCGTAGATCCCGTAGCTTGGGGTGAGCGCAGCGAACCCCAACGGGGGTGCCGCGCCGATGTTGGGATTCGCTGCGCTCACCCCAACCTACGAGCCGCGAGCGGGTTAAAGTTCGTTAATCCTGTCGCCATCTTTGCGTTAAGCCGCTGGCGCCATCGTATGTGCCGCCCATAATGGGATTCCCATTGTCGGGAGGCGTCACGAAATTCCCAAAAAATAAAAATGCCTACGATCGACAACTCCCGTCCGTACTCTGTTCTTCCGCCGTCGAAGCTGTCCGCCTTCAAGCCGCTGTGGATGATGTTCGCGGTGCTGGTCACGCTGTCGGCAGTGCTGCGCAGCTACCTGTGGCTCCGCTTCGGTATCGCCGCGAACGTGCCGGCGATCCGCCTGCCGTCGATCCTGTTGCTCGGTGCGATCAACGATGCGATCGAGTTCCTGTATCTGCTGTTGCCGTTCGCGCTGTACCTGGCACTGACGAGCATGCGGTGGAACCGGCGCAGGGCCGGCCGCGTGCTGCTTTACGGCGGCGTCTGGCTGATGATCTTCGGCATGCTGTTCGTCTGCGCGATGGAGTATTTCTTCTTCGAGGAGTTCGATTCGCGCTTCAATCTGGTCGCGGTCGACTACCTGATCTATCCGACCGAAGTGATCGGCGACATCCGTGCCGAGTATCCGGTGGGATCGCTGAGCCTGATCCTGGGCGTGGTCGCGGCCTTCATCACCTGGGCGCTGCGCCGCCGCTTGGCCGCCTGGCCGGGCACCGAGCCGGTTTCCAAGTCGGCGCGCGCCGGCCTGGTCGGCGGTCTGGCGCTGCTGATCGTCGCTGCGATCGTCGCCTGGCCGGCGGATCGTCTGTCGCTATATCGCAACCGGGTCGCCAATGAGCTGGCCGCCAATGGCCCGGCCAATTTCTTCGCCGCGTTCCGCACCAATCACATCGACTACGACGCGTTCTACCGCACCGGTGATCCGCAGAAGATGCAGGATCTGCTGGTGCGCGACCTGCAGCGTGGCGGCGGCGAATTTGTCAATCTGCCGGCTGGTGATCTGACGCGCCGCTTTCCGGCACGACCCGAGGGCCTGGGCAAGCTCAATATCGTGCTGCTGTCCGAAGAATCGCTGGGTGCCGAGTTCGTCGGTACCTACGGTGACAAGCGCAATCTGACGCCGGAATTCGATGCGCTGGCCAAGCAGGGCCTGCTGTTCACACATGCCTATGCCACCGGCACGCGCACGGTCCGCGGGCTGGAGGCGTTCAGCGCCTCGTTCCCGCCGATCCCCAGCGAATCGATCATGAAACGCCAGGGCTTTGATGACATCGCGACCTGGGGCAAGACCATGCGCGGCCTCGGCTATCACACCAGCTTCCTGTACGGCGGCTTCGGTGCGTTCGACAACATGAACGCGTATTTCGCCGGCAATGGCTTCGCGCTATCGGACCGCTCCGATATCCAGCATCCCAAGTTCGCGAATATCTGGGGCGTGTCGGACGAGGATCTGTTCCATCATGCGATCGACTACTTCGACGCCCGTGCCAAGGACGGCAAGCCGTTCTTCTCGATCGTGATGTCGACCTCCAACCACAAGCCGTTCACGTTCCCCGACGGTATTCCCGGGATCAAGCCCAAGGGCGGCGGACGCAACGCCGGCACCCAGTACGCCGACTACGCGATCGGCGAATTCTTCCGCGAGGCGCGCAAGCATCCCTGGTTCGACAACACCCTCTTCATCGTCGCCGCGGATCACGGCGCGCGTGCCTACGGCAAGGCCGACATCCCGCTGTACAGCTACGAGATCCCGATGCTGATCCTGGCGCCGGCGCATCTGCAGCCGCGCCTGGTCGACACGCTGACCAGCCAGATCGACGTCGCACCGACCGTGCTGGGCATCCTCGGCCTGCCGTATCAGGCGCCGTTCTTCGGCCAGGACGTGCTGCGCTGGCCTGCGGGCGAACCGCGCACGCTGCTGTTCAATCACAACCACGACGTGGCGCTGATGCGTGACGGCAAGCTGTGCATTCTCGGCCTGCACCAGAGTGCCGAATGCCAGGGCTATGTGCGTACGCCGGGTGCGCCGGGGCCGGCGACCACGCATTTCTCGCATCTGGATCAGGCTGACCCGGAGCTGGTGGATCTGGCGACCGCGTACTACCAGACCGCGTACGACCAGTTCCAGTCGCATCGCTACCGCTGATTCGCCGGCCCTTGCCGCGGCCCGAGTGGCAATCGCAGCACGACTCTCGCGCCAGGACGGTTGTCTTCGATCTCGCAGCTGCCTTCGTGCAGCAGGGCCACCGCGCGCACCAGCGATAGACCGAGGCCGTTGCCGGCGGTGCTGCGGCTGGGATCGACGCGGTAAAGGCGCTGGAACACTTTGTCGCGCTGATCGGCGGCGACGCCGGGGCCGTTGTCGGCGACGACGAGTTGCACGATGTCATGCTCGACGGCCAGTTCGATGTCGATCTCTCCGCCCGCGGACGTGTATTTCAGGGCATTGTCGACGAGGTTGGCCAGCGCCTGGAACAGCAGATCGCGGCTGCCGTCGATGTGAACATCGTGCTGTACGCGCAGCAGCAGGGTCTTGCCCTCGGAGTTGGCGATCGGTTCGAACAACTGCTCGGCATCGATGGCGATGGCCGACAGGTCGACGTCGGTGAAGCTCTCGCGCAGGCGCCCCGATTCGACGTTGGCGATACGCAGCAAGGAGCCGAACGTGACCAGGATCGAGTCGACCTCCTCGATCGAATGGCCAATCGATCGCTGCAGCTCGGCGGCGCTGCTGCCTTGCGTGAGCGCGGCTTCGAGCCGCGCCCGCAGCCGCGCCAGCGGCAGGCGCAGATCGTGGGCGATGTTGTCGGTAACGCCGCGGATCGCGTCCATCAGCATGCCGATGCGATCCAGCATCGCGTTGATGTTGCGCCCCAGCGCATCGAACTCGTCGTTGCTGCCGCCGATCGGCACGCGCTGGCTCAGATCGCCCGCCATGATGTCGTGAGTGACCCGGTTGATCGACTCGATCTGGCGCAGCGTCGCCATCGTCACCAGCACACCGCCGCCGATCGCCAGCAGCAGCATCGCGCCCAGGCCGAAGCCCATCGAACGCGCCAGCGCCGAGCGCATTTCGCTGGCCTCGTAGTCGTTGAGCCCGACCAGGATGCGGCTGCCGTCGGGGAAGTGCGCCTCGCGCGCGCGGATCGTGCCGATCCCGTCACGCACAGGCAGCGTCAGAAAACCGTCCGGCTCGGGCGAGGCCCTGGGCCAGGGGTCGTGATCGCCGGCCAGGCGCCGACCATCCGCGGCCACGTACAGATACAACCAGTGATTGCTGTGGTCGGAGGTGTCGCGCGAATTGATCAGGCCGATGACGCCGTCGATGCCGTCGAGCTGGTAGTCGGCTTCGAGCATATCGAGTTCCGACGACACAAACTCGTCGACGTGGCTGCGCACGTAGTTGCCGGCGATCAGGTAGATGAAGCCGAGCAGCACGGTGATCGACACGCCGAACAGCGCCGCGTACAGCAGCGCCAAGCGCAGTGCGCGGGAGCGCAGCAGCTCCAGCGCGCGCATTTTCAGGCGCGCGGCGAGGCCGGCGGCAGGCGCAGGCAGTAGCCGGCGCCACGCACGGTCTGGATCAGCGGCGCATCACCGTCCTCGTCGATCTTGCCGCGCAGCCGCGAGATATGGACGTCGATGACATTGGTCTGCGGGTCGAAGTGATAATCCCAGACGTTCTCGAACAGCATCGTGCGCGTGACCACCTGGCCGGCGTTACGCATCAGGTATTCGAGCAGCCGGAATTCCTGCGGCTTGAGATCGACGCTGCGGCTGCCGCGGCGCACGCTGCGCGCCAGCAGATCCATCTCCAGGTTGGCGACGCGCAGCACGGTTTCGGCGGAGTTGCTGCCGCGGCCGCGGCGCAGCACCGCTTCCAGGCGCGCCAGCAGTTCAGCGAACGAGTACGGCTTGACCAGATAGTCGTCGCCGCCGGCGCGCAGGCCGCGTACCCGATCGTCGACTTCGCCCAGCGCCGACAGGATGATCGTCGGCGTGGTGTTGCCGGCGGCGCGCAAGGTCGAGATGATCGTCAGCCCGTCGACCTGTGGCAGCAGGCGGTCGACGATCATGCCGTCGTATCGTTCCGATGCGGCCATGAACAGGCCGTCCTTGCCGCTGGCGGCATGATCGACGGTGTGGCCGACTTCGCGCAGGCCCTTGCTCAGGTAAGCCGCGGTGTCGGTGTCGTCTTCGATGATCAGGAGTCGCATGCTGTGTATTGTGCGCTACGCCAATGCGGGCCGGCAGCGCGTAGCGTGTAGGTTGGGGTGAGCGCAGCGAACCCCAACATTCGTCCGCGCTGATGTTGGGGTTCGCTGCGCTCACCCCAACCTACACGGCTGAGTACTTTCTCAGCTTGCATCACCCGCCCGTGGATGTTTGAGTAGCCGCCTGCCGCTATCGAGACCCGCCATGCAACCCACGATGCCCGCCGCCCGCGTCGTCCGCGCCGCCCGCGGCAGCCAGCTCAGCGCCCGCTCCTGGCTGACCGAAGCGCCGCTGCGCATGCTGATGAACAATCTCGATCCCGAGGTCGCCGAACGGCCCGAGGATCTGATCGTCTACGGCGGCATCGGCCGCGCCGCGCGCGACTGGGCCAGCTATGACGCGATTGTCGCGACCTTGAGGCGGCTCGGCGACGACGAGACCCTGCTGGTGCAATCCGGCAAGCCGGTCGGCGTGTTCCGCACCCATGCCGACGCGCCGCGCGTGCTGATCGCCAACTCCAACCTGGTGCCGCACTGGGCGACCTGGGAGCACTTTCACGAGCTCGATGCCAAGGGCCTGATGATGTATGGCCAGATGACGGCCGGCTCGTGGATCTATATCGGCAGCCAGGGCATCGTGCAGGGCACTTACGAGACTTTCGTCGAAGCCGGGCGCCAGCATTTCGGCGGCGAACTGGGCGGCAAATGGATACTGACCGGCGGGCTCGGCGGCATGGGCGGTGCGCAGCCGCTGGCGGCGACGATGGCCGGCGCGGCGATGCTCGCGGTGGAGTGCGACAGCACGCGTATCGACATGCGGCTGCGCACGCGCTACCTCGACAAGCGCGCCGATACGCTAGACGAAGCGCTGGCGATGATCACTGAGGCGGTCGCGCGCAGGCAGGCGATCTCGGTGGGCCTGCTCGGCAATGCCGCCGACGTGTTCCCGGAGCTGCTGAAACGCAGCCAGGCCGGCGATGCGCGCGCGCGTCCGGACCTGGTCACCGACCAGACCAGTGCGCACGATCCGCTGAACGGCTATCTGCCGCAGGGCTGGAGCCTGGACCAGGCCATCGCCGCGCGTCGTGACGAGCCGCAGCGCGTGATCAACGAGGCCAAGCAGTCGATGGCGGTGCAGGTTCGCGCGATGCTCGGTTTCCACGCGCTTGGCATCCCGACCGTCGACTACGGCAACAACATCCGCCAGATGGCGCTGGAAGCCGGTGTCGAACGCGCCTTCGATTTCCCGGGTTTCGTGCCGGCCTACATCCGCCCGCTGTTTTGCCGCGGTGTCGGCCCGTTCCGCTGGGCCGCGCTGTCCGGCGATCCCGAGGACATCTGGCGCACCGATGCAAAAGTCAAAGAGCTGCTGCCGGACAACGCACAGCTGCATCGCTGGCTGGACATGGCGAAGGAGCGCATCGCATTCCAGGGCCTGCCGGCGCGGATCTGCTGGATCGGCCTGGGCGATCGCGCCAAGGTCGGCCTGGCGTTCAACCAGATGGTCGCCAGCGGCGAGCTGAAAGCGCCGGTAGTGATCGGCCGCGATCACCTGGATTCGGGTTCGGTGGCCAGCCCGAACCGTGAGACCGAGAGCATGCGCGACGGCTCCGACGCGGTTTCCGACTGGCCCCTGCTCAATGCGCTGCTGAACTGCGCCAGCGGCGCTACCTGGGTGTCGCTGCATCATGGCGGCGGCGTCGGCATGGGCTACTCGCAGCACGCCGGCATGGTCATCGTCTGTGATGGGACCGATGCCGCCGCGCAGCGCATCGCGCGCGTGCTGACCAACGATCCGGGCACCGGCGTGATGCGTCACGCCGACGCCGGCTACGATATCGCGATCCAATGCGCGAAAGAGCAGGGGCTGGACCTGCCGATGATCAAATGAATGAAGTTCCTCCCCCGCTCGCGGGGGAGGGTCAGGGTGGGGGCGTTCGTCGCGGCGCTGCTCCCTCATCATCGCCCCCATCCCGGCCTTCCCCCGCAAGCGGGGGAAGGAGACAAGAAGGAGCAAGCTCATGTCCGAATGGCACCTCAAACCGGGCCGATTGAAGCTGCGCGAACTGCGCCATCTGCTCGACGGGCGCCCGCGGCTGTCGATCGATCCCTCGGCCTGGGCGGCGGTCGACGCCTCTGCCTTGGCGGTACAGACCGCGGTCGAACGCGGCACGCCGCTGTATGGCATCAACACCGGCTTCGGCAAGCTGGCCAAGACCCATATCCCGCAGGATCAGCTCACCCAGTTGCAGCGCAATCTGGTGCGCTCGCATGCGGTCGGCACCGGGCATCTGCTCGACGACGAAACCGTGCGGCTGATTCTGGTATTGAAGGCGGCGAGCCTGGCGCGCGGTTTTTCCGGCGTGCGGCGCTACGTGATCGAAACGCTGCTGGCCTTGTACAACGCCGGCGTGCTGCCCTGCATTCCGTCCAAGGGCTCGGTCGGCGCGTCCGGCGATCTGGCGCCGCTGGCGCATATGACGATGGCGCTGATGGGCGAGGGCGAGGTGCGCGTCGACGGCCTGGTGATACCGGCCAGGCTCGGGCTGTCGAGAGCCGGCATCGCGCCGATCGAACTCGCCGCCAAGGAAGGCCTGGCCCTGCTGAACGGCACCCAGGTATCCACCGCGCTGGCGCTGCGCGCGCTGATGGAAACCGAGGACGTGTTTGCCGCCGCGGTCGTCACCGGTGCGCTGTCGGTCGACGCCGCCCGAGGCTCCGATGCGCCGTTCGACGAGCGCATTCACGAGGTGCGCGGCCAGATCGGGCAGATCGCGGTCGCGGGCGCGTACCGGCGGCTGCTCGAAGGCAGTGCGATCCGCCGTTCGCACCTGGTCAACGACGACCGCGTGCAGGACCCGTACAGCCTGCGCTGCCAGCCACAGGTGATGGGTGCCTGTCTGGACCTGATCAACCAGGCCGCGCGCACCTTGGTGATCGAGGCCAATGCGGTCAGCGACAACCCGCTGGTGTTCGGCGATGAAGTCATTTCGGGTGGCAACTTCCACGCCGAGCCGGTGGCGCTCGCCGCCGACACGCTGGCGCTGGCGATTGCCGAAATCGGCGCTCTGTCCGAGCGCCGCACTGCGCTGCTGATCGACGCCACGCTGTCGGGCCTGCCGGGCTTTCTGGTGCGTGAACCCGGCATCAATTCCGGGTTCATGATGGCGCACGTCACCGCTGCGGCGCTCGCCTCGGAGAACAAGTCGCTGGCGCATCCGGCCAGCGTCGACAGCCTGCCGACCTCGGCCAACCAGGAGGACCACGTCAGCATGGCGACCTTCGCCGCGCGGCGTCTGCTGGAGATGACCGCGAACACCCGCACCATCGTCGCGATCGAGCTGCTCGCGGCGGCGCAGGGGATCGACTTCCACGCGCCGCTGCAGACCTCCGAGCCGCTGCGCTTCGTCCATGAGGCGCTGCGCGAGAAGGTGGGTTTTTACGCAGAGGATCGCTATTTCGCGCCGGATATCGCCGCCGCCGACGAACTGCTCGCCGACGAGGCGCTGACGCCGATGGTGTCCGACCTGTTGCCGTCGTGGAGCAGCAACTGAGGAGTCCTCGATGACGCCGCCATTCCGCTATTACCTGCGCGTCCGTTACGGCGAATGCGATGCGCAGAAAGTGGTGTTCAACGCCCGCTACGGAGACTACGTCGATCTCGCCAGCTCCGAGTTCATCAACGCCCTCGGCTACGCCAGCCAGACCGTCAGCGGCGCGATGGACTGGCAGCTGGTGCGCCAGACCATCGAATGGGAGGCGCCGGCGCGTTTCGGCGACGTGCTGGAAATCAGCGTCTCGACGGCGCGGCTGGGCACCACCTCGTTCACGCTGGGCTTCGACTTTCGCGTGGTCGGCCGCGAGGAGGTGACGGCGCGTTGCGAAACGGTCTATGTGCTGGTGAACAGCAGCAGTTTGAGCAAGCGCGAGCTGCCGGCGAAATTTCGCGAGCGCCTGCAACTCGGGGCGCCTGGCGTCATCTGCGACCACGCCGGATTGTTCACTGCCGTTGCGGTCAACCAGGATCGAGTGTGAGGGCTTTTTCCCTCGAACATGCCTTGCTGCCGCAGGGCTGGGCCAGCAAGGTGCTCATCGAGGTCGATGCCGCTGGCATGATCGCCAGCGTCACCACCGATTCCGAAGCCGGCAACGCCGAGCGCATCGCCGGCTGTGTACTGCCGGGCATGCCCAATCTGCATTCGCATGCCTTCCAGCGCGCGCTCGCCGGGCTCACCGAAAAGGGCGGCCCGGCGCACGATAGTTTCTGGTCCTGGCGCGAGCAGATGTATCGCTTTCTCGAGCGGCTGACGCCGGATGACGTCGAGGCAATCGCGACGCGGCTGTATATCGAAATGCTGGAGGCAGGTTATACGACGGTCGCCGAGTTCCAGTACCTGCATCACGACCCCAAAGGCGAAGTGTATTCACAGGCGGACGAGATGTCACAGCGGCTGATCGCGGCGGCAAAAACCGCCGGCATAGCGCTGACGCTGCTGCCAGTGTTCTATGCGCACAGCCAGTTCGGCGGCGAGCCGCCGACTGAGGGGCAACGCCGCTTCATCCACAGCGTCAATGGTTTCAATCGTCTGGTTTCCGATCTGCATGCGCAGCTGATCCACGAGCCGCAGATGCGCCTCGGCATCGCGCCGCATTCGCTGCGCGCAGTGACACCGCATGAACTGGCTGCCGTAGTCGCTCATTTCGAAATCCTGGATCCGCGCGGGCCGATCCACATCCACGCGGCCGAGCAGCGCAAGGAGGTGGAGGACAGCCTCGCCTGGAGCGGTTGCCGCCCGGTCGCCTGGCTGCTGGAGCACGCCGGGCTCGACCCGCGCTGGTGCCTGATTCATGCGACGCACATGGGGCCGGATGAAGTCGCCGGCCTGGCGGCGACCGGCGCCGTGGCCGGCTTGTGCCCGAGCACCGAGGCCGACCTCGGTGATGGTTTTTTTGCGGCGCCCGAGTACCTCGCGGCCAGGGGGCAGTTCGGCATCGGCGGCGACAGCCATGTCGGGGTCGATCCGTTCTTTGAACTGCGCTTGTTCGAGTACGGCCAACGCCTGCGTGCGCAGCGACGCAACGTGCTGGCCGGCGAGACCGGCGCATCGCTGGGCGAGGCTCTGTATCGGCGCGCCGCGATCGGCGGCGCGCGCGCGGTCGGCCAGTATGTGGGCTCGCTGGAAGTCGGCCGTCGCGCTGACTGGGTCGTACTAAATGGCGACGATGCTGCGCTGGCCGAGCACGCGCCGCAGCAGATACTCGACGCGGCGATCTTCGGCCCCGCACGCCAGCCGGTGCGCGACGTGATGGTCGCCGGGCAATGGCGCGTGCGCGACGGCCGCCATGCTGCGGCCGAGACCAGCAAGGCCGCGTACCGCGCGTCGCTGCGCCGGCTGCTGCAATGACCGATACCAGCAATGCCGTAGGGCGGGTCGAGACCCGCCGCTTTCCGCGATCTGCTGCGCAGATGGCGGGTCACGCCCCCAATGGCACTACCTTAAGCGTTGCAGTCCCTTCTCCCGCTTGCGTTCGATGCTGCCCCGAAGGGGCGGATGAGGGGCTGTTCGGTGGGAAGAAGCCCCTCACCCGGCGCTCCGCGCCACCCTCTCCCGCAAGCGGGAGAGGGGATTTTCTTCCTAAGGTAGTGCCATTGGGGTATGACCCGCGCTACGCGAGGTCGGGCTCATGAGCGGCGATGCCGTCTGGATCAATGCCCGGATCGCCACGCTGGCGGCGGACGCCGCCGACGGCTACGGCCTGATCGACGATGGCGCCATCGCGATCAGTGGCGACCGCATCGCCTGGATCGGCACACGGCGCGATCTGCCGGCAGACTACCGCGGAGTAGTCGAGCACGACTGCGGCGGCGCCTGGATCACGCCCGGCCTGATCGACTGTCATACGCATCTGGTCTACGCCGGCGATCGCGCGGCCGAGTTCGAGCAGCGCCTGCTCGGTGCGAGCTACGAGGACATCGCGCGCGCCGGCGGCGGCATTCAGTCCACCGTCAAGGCGACGCGCGCGGCCAGCGAAGACGAGCTGCTGCGGCAGTCGGCCGGGCGCCTGGCCGCACTGATCGCCGAAGGCCTGACGACGATCGAGATCAAGTCCGGCTACGGTCTGGATCTGGCCAGTGAAATGAAGATCCTGAATACCGCGCGCCGGCTGGCTCGGCAGCACGGCATCGAGCTCAGGACCACGTTCCTGGGCGCGCATGCGCTGCCGCCGGAATTCGCCGGCCGCGCCGACGACTACATCGCGGAAGTCTGCGAACACATGCTGCCGGCGATCGCGACCGCAGGCCTGGCTGACGCGGTCGATGCGTTCTGCGAGACCATTGCGTTCACGCGCGAGCAGACCGCGCGCGTATTCGAGGCCGCGCAGCGTTTTGGCCTGCCGGTCAAGCTGCACGCCGATCAGCTCAGCGACTCCGGCGGCGCTGCGCTGGCCGCGCAGTACGGCGCACTGTCGGCTGATCACCTGGAATGCGCGTCGGAGGACTCGGTGCGCGCGATGGCGCAAGCCGGCACCGTCGCGGTGCTGTTGCCCGGCGCGTATTACTTTCTGCGCGACACGCATCTGCCGCCGATCGCGCTGCTGCGCGAGCATCGGGTGCCGATCGCGATTTCCACCGACTGCAATCCCGGCACCTCGCCGTGCACTTCGCTGCTGCTGATGCTCAACATGGCCTGCACGCTGTTCCGGCTGACGCCGGCCGAGGCTCTGGCCGGCGTGACGCGGAATGCAGCGCTGGCGCTGGGCCTGCGTGATCGTGGCCAACTCGCCGTGGGCATGCGCGCCGATTTCGCGTTATGGGATATCGGGCATCCGGCCGAACTGGCTTACGCCTTCGGCGCGAATCCCTGCGTGGGCCGAATTTTCGGCGGTAAACGGTAGGTTGGGGTGAGCGCAGCGAACCCCAACATCGGCGCCGACCCTGTTGGGGTTCGCTGCGCTCACCCCAACCTACCTGGGACGAGCAATGTCTAGCCTCTATACCCTCAACGAAGGCACAGCGCCTTTGATCATCAACGTACCGCACGCCGGTACCTACGTGCCGCCCGATATCCTCGCCGATCTGACGCCGATCGCGCAGACGCTGGCCGATACCGACTGGCACGTACCGCTGCTCTACGAGTTCGCGCTGGCCGCCGGCGCGACGCTGATGGCGGCGACGCATTCGCGCTACGTGATCGATCTGAACCGCGACCCCGGCAATGCCGCGCTGTATCCGGGTGCCGACAACACCGAGCTTTGCCCGACACGCAGCTTTCACAACGAAGACTTGTACCTCACCAAGCGCGCGCCATCGGAGGACGCAATCAAGCAGCGGCGCGAGCAATATTGGACGCCATACCACGCCGAGCTTGCACGACAGATCGCGCGCGTCAAACAGCAGCATGGCTACGCACTGCTACTGGACGCACACTCGATCGCTTCGGTATTGCCGCGCTTCTTCGACGGCCGGCTGCCCGATCTGAATCTCGGCACCGCCGACGGCGCCAGCTGCGATGCCGGACTGCAGAACACCGCCTGGCAAGTGCTGAACGGCAGCGAGCACTTCAGCTCGATCGTCAACGGCCGCTTCAAGGGCGGCTACATCACCCGTCATTACGGCAGGCCCGGCGAGCAGCTGTATGCGCTGCAGCTGGAAATAACCCAGCGCGCCTACATGGACGAGGGCGCGCCCTATGCGTGGAATCCGACGCAGGCCGTACTCTTGATTGAAGTGTTGAAGCGCCTGGTCGAGACGCTGCTGACCTGTGTGAGCCGGCGCAGCGACAACGACCTGCATCGGTCAGAGACGAGCATCGACGGGAGGCTTGCCCCGCTCGCGACAGCACCGGAATCTGCGCAATAGGGGCTCGTATGCCACATCCTCAACAGGGCCGACACGCACCCAGTCAATCGCCATGGTGTCCAATTGTGTCTCATCAGCCTTGAGACCCTGGCCCATGCCCTGCACCAGGCGTTGTAGCTGATAGTCGCGGCGCAAGGCTTGATCCTCCGGCGGAGTCGGCATGTCGGTCAGTATTTCGGCACGGATGCACAGCATCTTCACAGCCGCCTCATTCGCCGCAAGATCTGTGGAGCGCTCACCGGCGAGCGCCTGCTTGAGCGCGTCGAAACCGCCTTTGGGCCATCGCTGGACGGAGGCAATGTAGGTTTCGGCAGCCTCTTTCAACGTGTCGATCAGCGTAGTGTCCAAACGGCGTGCCACGGCGAGCCTGTAGGCGCGGATATGATCGGCGGCTTCGAACAGATCGTCCCAGGCACGCTCGGCGCCGCGTGCATGTTGGCGGGCGATTGACTCTCCGCAACGCTCCAGCCCCTGATCAAGCCGGTTGCGAAGCTCACGCGTATCGGCACGCGGAAACTCGCCGAGCGCCTCGAAGGCACTACGTGTGTCGCCCAGCGCTGCGGCGCGCGCCAGCAACTCAGCCCCCTCGAGAGCGGCGATCTTCTCGAGCTGTTCGCACAAGGCAATGGCCTGCGCCTTGTTGTTCTCGAGTCCGGCCGTGTAGGCGGCAAAGTCCTGCTCGCGCTTCTGGAACACCGCATCGCTGTGCTGGCGGAATTGCCCCCAGAGGTCTTGATCCACCTCGCGCGGCACAGGGCCCACTGTTCGCCACTGCTGTTGCAGCTCCTTGATCGCGTCGATTGCCTTGTGATCATCGTCGCTGGTGAGCAAAGCCTGAGCCCGCTCGATCAGCGCCTCCTTCTGCTTCAGGTTGCGGGCGTACTCGGCATCCAGTCGGCCCTGCAGGCTCGCGGTGAGGGCCGCGAACTTCTGCTGCTGCGGCTTGCCGGCACCGCGGTCCACAGGTGAGCAGCGGCGCCACTCCTGCTTCAGCTCGTGCAGCGCCCTGATGACGGCCCGCCAGTCCGCTTGCTCCCAGTTGTGTCCCGCCTCGAACGCGCTAAACCTGGCGATCAAGGCATCGCGACGCCGCAGATTCTCCTCCCGGACGAGGGCCTGGGCAGCAAAATATTCGCTGCACGGCTGATACGCCTTCTTAGCCGCTTGCTGAAAGCGCTGCCAATCCGCCTCAAAATTCTCGCCGGCGCCTTTGCTAAGGGTGCGCCACTGATCCTGCAGACTCTTGATCCTCTCGGCGAGCGCCAGAGGATCCAGCGTTGCGTCAACGAGCGACTCCATTTTCTCGATCAGCTCGGCGCGCTTCGGCGTCACCGAGAAACTCTTCCAATCCTTCAACTCGTCGAGCTGCTGGTCGAGCTGTTGTAACTGGCTGGCCAGGTTGGCCGGCAGAGGCGGGGCTCCCGCCAGCTTCTCCTCGATGGCCCGTCGCACCCCAGCCGCGCGGGAGGTGCTGCCGCCGCTCAGCGCAGCACGTGCCTTCCGGATCAGTTCGCCGATTTCGCGAACCGCCTGCTGATCAGCCTGCCGTTCTTCGGCCAGCGCACGCTTCTGTTCCTCTAGAACTCGAGCTTGCTCCGCTGCCGCTGCGGCGGATGCCTGCTGCTGCTGTTCGCGCAGGCGCCGTGCCTCTGCAGCCGCGTTGGCGGCAGCCTGCTCACGTGATGCCTGGGCCGCCGCCTGGCGCAGATGTTCGGCAATGGTCTCCTGCGAGCGGGCTATCCATTGCTGGACTCTGCCGCGCAGCTCTGGATCGGCCTGCGCGGCCACCGCAGTCCAGCGGTTCTCGAACTGATCCAGTCTCGCGCTGTACAAGGCGTCGTACGGGCGTTGGCTGTGGCGCTCGAGGGCTGCCGAAGCCGCATTGATCTCGGCTTGCAGCTGATCGAGCTTGCGGGCCTGCTCGAGCAGGACATCGCGCTTGGCTGTCAGGACCTTGTAGACACTCTTGTCATTGCCACCGCGTACCTCGCGGATGAGTTGCCGCAGCACATCAGGATCTTCGATTGCGCGGGCCGCTGCCTGGCGAACCTGGGTCGATGCTCCCGCAACGACCAGCCGGGCCACCGCCTGGATGTCCCGGGCATCGATGGCCGACTGCAAAGCTTTCTCCTCGGCAAGAGCGGCCAGCGCGCGATCGACTGCGCGCGGCTTCGGATGCGCCTTGTCGGCTTTTTCGTAAGGGCCCGGTTGAGGAGCTGAGGGCGGAACTGGCGAGAGCGATGGCGCTTTGCGAAACAAGCGCGAGAACAACGACATTATTGACCTGCGCAGCAGATGGGCCGGCGAGCATTCTACCCGGCTTGGAATTCCTGCTTCATCCAGGTAGTTCCTGCTAACGAGCGCAATGGGCTGGAAGCCGCCGTAGGCGACAGGCATGTTCGTGCCAGCAGCGGATGTCCATCAGGGGCATTTTGCCGGGAACGATTCGTCGCCGTAGCGAAAATAATCTCCGTGCATGTCGAAATGGCGGCGGGCCATTCGTCAAACAAGTGACAACGTCACATTGTCGCCCTCGAACCTAATGGAGAAGCCACCCATGTCCAAGATGATTTTCATCAGCCTGCCCGTCACCGACCTCGATGTGTCGGTGGCCTTCTATAAGGCGATCGGTTTTGTGAACAACCCTCAATTTACGGACGATACGGCGGCCTGCATGGTCTGGAGCGAGGCCATCAACGTGATGCTGCTCACCCACGCGAAGTGGCGCACGTTCACGAGCCGCCCGATCCCGCCATCAACCTCGAGCGAAGTGTCGCTTGCCCTGACTTGCGACAGCCGCGAATCGGTCGACGCCATGAACGAGGCGGCAGCTGCAAACGGCGGAACGGCCGACATCAATCCGGTTCAGGACCACGGCTCCATGTATGGCCGGGACATGGCCGACCCCGATGGCCACATCTGGGGGGCGATGTGGATGGACCTGGCAGCAATCTCCTCTGGCGACCAGAAGGAATGAGGGCAGCTGCAGCTTGCCAGATGTACGCTTCGGGTTGATTGGAGTTGACTGTCATCGTCGCGTTCGTGCCAGAACCAGTCACTCGCCTATGTCGCTCTGTGCAACTCATGCTCTCAGAAGCTGCCTTTGAGGGAGTGGCGGAATGTTTCTACCTCAGCCTGCTGATCAATTACTTGCGGCCTTTGACTGTCATTCAGAAAGGCTAAAGACAGCACCCGTACCGTCTGAAAATGTAATTTTCGTGGAAATAGTCAATTTTCATTGACACCTGAGCCTGAGAGAGGCACAGTGCAGGACGTTAACTGCAGTTTTCCAAGAAAATATCATTTATGGCCAAGCCCAAAAATACCTCCAAGCAATCGCCGTCCGACAAGAAGTTTCCATCGCATCCCGACGATGCCCTCTTCGACAGCTTCTACAACGCAGTCAAAGAAACCATGGGCGCCCTCGAAGCCTCTTATGGAGTGACCGGCGTCGTTCAGCAGATTTTTGGTGACGAAGAGGATGAAAGTGTCATGCGTAATCGCCTCCGTGAGCACCAGTCATGGAAGTTGCTTTGTCAGCTCTACGACTACGCCATCCATGGCCAGCCGCAGAGTGGATTGGCAGAAATGGACCTTGTGCTTTCCGCCTCGGACGTTCTTAAGTTGGCGACCTCGGAAATGCAGGAGCCGCCGCATGAATGGTCCGAGATTGTTGCAATGGCAGACGGACGCTTCTGTTTGGATGAGGGCAGCCCAATGATACCCATGAGTGTCTCGCTTCTTGCCGGAGTGGATATCCGCACCATACGCAACGCAATGAGCGCGGGCGATCTGGTCAAGCTGGACGCCAAAGACGGCAGCTCGCTCATCGAGAATTCTTCTGCACGTCACTGGTTGCTCGGTCGACGCAACTTCAAGCCGACAGTGGTTGGTGCACAGAGTCATGGGCTACGACTCGAGGATCTCAGGACACCTTCTCAGTTTGGTCAGTTCCTGCGCGAACAACGCGCGCGGATCGGTGCTGATCGTCCTCAGGGCAAGCTGGTCGTGATGCACCAGTCGGTCGGAGCCGAAGCCATTTTGGCCGTCGAAAATGGCGTCTTCAACTTGCCGCTGGATTGTGTCCTCCCTCTGGCAGATTTTTACCAGGTCGATCGGCGAGCGCTGATCGATTGTGTGATGAAAGTTTTTTTCCCCAAAGAGTTGCGATTGCTGAAGGGAGAAGAGGCATGAATAGCATGACGACGACGAGTCACGCCAAGGCGAGGCAGAGGCAGCGCGGAATCAATGACCTTCAGATCGCTTTGCTGCATGCGTTCGGCGAACCGACGTATCAGAAGGGTGGTGGCTGCACGGTTCGAATTCGTGAACAGCTACGGCTGGAGTTGCGCGGTGCCCTGGACAAGATGCAAGACGTCGCTTTGGTCGAGGGGAGCTTTGGGAAGGTCGTGACAGTCCTACATGAGGACCGCAGGTCCAAACGGATGTATCGCGTCAAGTGACACGACACCTCTCCTGCAACGCATAGCGATCCACATCGCGACCCGCTTAGACAATCAAGCTCATCGTTTCCGATATGCCCTGTAGATCTACTGCGGGTTACCGGCGTCGCAACTTACCCGCTGTCCACATGGAATTTTCAAGCCGCTATGGACTACTCATCTTTCCATCGATTCGCCCCCATCATCCAAAACCTCTCGTCGTCAGAGCTGAAAGGTGCTGACTCACTATTCGAAAAGCTGCTGATGAAACGGGAAGGGGATCTCAGCATCAGCTATGTCCCTTTTGAGTTCATCAACAAAGAAGCACGCGTGGTAATCGTCGGCATCACCCCCGGCAAGACCCAAATGGTCAATGCGGTTGCCGAAGTGAGGCGACAACTCGATAGCGGCTGTAGCGCTGAAGGTGCGCTTCAAGCGGCAAAATTGACCGGGGCCTTCAGTGGAGCAATGCGCCCCAATCTGATCGCCCTTCTGGACAAGATTGGCATGAATCAGCACCTTGGACTCAGGACGTGCGAACAGCTCTTCGGAACACGTAGTCTGCTGGCCCAGACGACATCGGCGTTAAGGAACGCCGTCTTTCTGCGAAATGGCAACTACAACGGGACGCCGAACATGGTAAAGACGCCTGTCCTGAAACGCGAATTGATGTCTGGCTTCGCAGTCGAAGCACGGCTATTGCCTGAAGCTGTGTTCGTGCCTCTCGGTGGGACCGTGGCAGATGCCCTGGCTTATCTGGTGTCCGAAGGCGTGATCAAGCGTCATCAAGTGCTCGATGGTCTTCCGCACCCTGCGGGTGCTAATGCCGAGCGAATCGCTTACTTCCTGGGTCGGAAGCGCCGCGAACTTTTGTCAGTCAAGACCAATCCCGACAAGATCGACCGCGAAAAAGCGTTGGTGATTGCACAGGTGAGTTCTTTGGGTTCTCTTGTGCACGGAGGCGTAATCCAATGAGCACCACCTCAAATTGCACTGAAGTCGAGTCTGCCATCCAATTCCTCCTTGGTTTGGGTGCCCGGCCGATCAATGCGACGCAATACATTGCAAGTTTTAGCATCGGGGCCGCGCGCCAGCTAGCCATCGAGAAAGAGAAGAAGTCGATTTATCTTTGGACGCAAGCTTGCCGCGAGTCTGCGCCACCTGAGTTGGCTTGTTTTCTTCGACGACACTACTCAGCGTCGAAAAGCCGCAACTCGAACCTCAACGAGAAGAATGCCCCGCTTCTTAAAGCGGGCAACGCTGCGGATTATTGGATGTTTCCCACTATTGGCGAGCTAGTCCGGTTCGTTCACTGGTACAGAAAGCCCTGATCTTTGACCCCGAGGTTGGCTGCTTCAATGTCCGCTTAGGGCTAATTCTGTTGAAAAACTCGGGGCTGCAATTTGGATACCGATGAAACTCGGAAAAGTGCTCGCGTAGGATTGATTCTGTGACTTTGATTCAGTGGAGTTGGTCAGAACCGCACTGACGCGAACACCGG
>NZ_JAQGNT010000027.1 GCF_028291725.1 Hydrocarboniphaga sp.
GCCCAGGCCCGTGTCGGCACTGGGCATCGCTCACGCGACCGCCAACCATCCCCCGTTCTGTCCAGCCTGGATTGGACTCGCTGACTTCTCGCCGCCAGATTTACGCGGATTTGAACCGCCGTTCACAAAGGGTATCCGTACGCGACAGAATGCGGTGAGCAAGACTTTCAAAGCAGGTGCAAAAGGGGGGCGATGAGCGTTATCAATAGTGAGCTTCCGAAGGGGTGGGCTTCAGTCCGTGTGGACAGGGTTGGCGCTGTCCGACTCGGCCGTCAGAGGTCCCCTGATAAGCACACCGGCGAGCTGGTCCGGCCGACGCGCGCCCCACAGCGCAAGCGTCGGTCCCTGGTCGAGGATCCAGCGTATCGCCAGCGCCAGCACCGACTTGCCGTGGCGTTCGCGCGCGTAGCGCTCCAGCGCATCGACGGCCGCCAGGTATTGGCCGAAGCGCGGTTGCTGGAACTTGGGATCGGAGCTGCGAAGGTCGTCGCGCGGAAAGACCGTGTCCGCACGCATGCGTCCCGATAGCAGCCCGCGGCACAGGGTGCCGTACGCGAGGACCGTCAGGCCGTGCTGCCTGGCGTAGCGCAGCACGTCGTTCTCGATGCTGCGCTCGAACAGGTTGGGCGGCTGCACCGTGGCCAGCGGCGCCTTGCGGCTGAAGCTCTCCATCTGCGACGGCGAATAGTTGCTCACGCCGATGGCGAGGATCTTTCCCTCGCGCCGGAGAGTCTCCAGCTGCATGGCGGTCTCGTCGTGAGGCACCAGCGGGTCCGGCCAGTGGATCTGGTAGAGATCGATGCGGTCCGTGCGCAGCCGGCGCAGCGAGTCCTCCACCTCGGTGCGGATGCGCGCTGCCGTCGCATTGCGCCGCACCGAACCGTTTGGCCAGTCCAGGCCCGCCTTGGTGGCGATCACGGCCTGGTCGCGCAGGCCCTCCAGGGCATGGCCGAGCACTTCTTCCGAGTGACCGAAGCTGTAGACCGGCGCGGTGTCGATGAGGTTGATGCCCGAGTCGATGGCAGCGCGTATCGTCGCGATCGACTGGGCGTCGTCGGTACCGCCCCACATCTAGCCGCCGATGGCCCAAGTGCCGAGCCCGACGCGTGAGACAGGTGTCGCGATACCTTCGATATGCAGTGTTTCCATGGTCATCGTCATCCGTTGAAAGAGCGCATTCGATGTAGTTAAAAGGACGATGAATGGATTTCAACGGTCCATTAAACTGCGCGCAACGACGGAGTCACCGATGCCAGCCTTCTCTCGCTCCGAACTGGCCGACAAGCTGGAGCGCGGCTTCCAGGCGATCGGCGATGCATTGGGCGAACTGGATGTCTATCGCGGCGTACCCGCGGGGCGGCTGCGCATCAACGTGCCGCGCGATGCCTCCCGGCTCCTGCTCGGGCCGATACTTCCTGTTTTCTTCGCGGCCTACCCGGACGTCCGGCTCGAAATCACCGTCGAGGACCGTCTGGTCGACATCGTCGCCGACGGCTACGACGCCGGCACCGTGCCGCAGGACATGGTGGCGGTGCCGCTGACGCGGCCCTTGCGCTGGGTGGTCGTCGGCTCGCCGGACTATCTCTCGCGTCGCGGCCGCCCCTCGCAGCCCGCGGACCTGATGCGACATGCCTGCGTGCGCAAGTGAGCAAGGTGAATCGCGCACATCCCTCGGCCCAGGCATCGCTGTTCGGCGAGCCTGAAACCGCGACGGATCGCCTGTTCTTCGCGATCTTCCCGGCCACCGATGCGGCGGCGCAGGCCGCGGCACTCGCATGTGACCTGCGCAGCCGGCATCGTCTCGGCGGCCAGCCGCTGGCGAGTGATCGCCTGCATGTCACGCTGAATCATCTAGGTGACTACGTCGGCGTGCCCAGGGATCTTGTCGCCGCCGCGACCAAAGCGGGCGGCGCGGTCGCGGCATCGTCTTTCGACGTCTGCTTCGATCGCGTTGCGAGCTTCGCGAGCGCGAGGGCTGTGGTGCTGCAAGGGGGTGAGGGTCTCGCGGCCTTGATCGCATTTCAGCAAGCGCTGGTCCTTGAGATGACGAAAGCCGGCCTGGGCCGCAAGGCCGAGAAAAATTTCACGCCGCACATGACCCTGCTCTACGACAAAAGCCCTTTTGCCGAGCAGCCGATCGAACCGGTCAGCTGGACGGTTCAGGAATTCGTGCTCGTCCACAGCCTGCTGGGCCAGACCCGTCACATTGCGCTGGCTCGCTGGCGGCTCCAGGGCTGAAGTATCAGTAGGTCGGCAAGGGATTGCCGACTTACGAAAGCGACCTACTCAATACATCCAGTCGAAGTTCACTCCGGCGAGCAGGCTACGGCCAGGGCCGGGTTCGTAATAGCGGCCGTTGCCGTCGTTGACGATCACCGAGCCGACGTAGTCCTTGCCGAACAGGTTGTCGAGCCGCAGGAAGTTGCGAATCCGCCAGTGCGGCAGATCGAATACGTAGCCCGCGCCAAGGCCGACCAGCGTGTACGACGGCGCCGACTGGGTGTTGATGTCGTTGACCGGCACCGAGCCGATATAGCGTGCGTCGATCTCCGCATTCCATCCGGCGGATCGGCCCCAGTTGAAGGCGCCATACAGGCTGTTCTTCGGCACGCCCGGAATCCGGCTGCCCGCCGGCACCGGCGTGGTCGGCACCGGGCACGGCGTGCTCGAGCAGGTCCGGTAGCCATCACGCACCGTGGCATCGAGCCAGGTGTAGGCGAGTTGCAGGCGCAGATCGCGGACGATCTCGGTGCTCAGGCTGCTCTCGACACCCTGGCGCCGCGTGTGGTCGATATTCAGGTAGGTGGATCGACCGCCGACATTGCTCGCCACCGCCAGCTCCTTGTCGGTATTGGCCTGGAACACCGCGACATCGAATTCGGTTTTGCGCGGCAGGCGCAGCTTGGCGCCGATCTCGGCATTGCGTGTCTTGGACGATTTCAGGTCGAAGTTCAGGCCTGCGCCGCCGTCCGGTCGATAGCCGAGTTCGGCAAACGTCGGTGTCTCGAAGCCCTCGCCGTAGGCACCGTAGAAATGCAGCGCCTTGCTGGCCTGGAACATCAGGCCGGCGACCGGCGTCGTTGCCGAATAGTCCGCCTTGCCGCTGTCGTCGCCGTTGGCGCCGACGATGTAGTGATCGTCGGAATCGAACTTGACCTGGCTGTGCCGCACGCCCGCCAGCGCCGACCAGCGACCGCTCAGCTGATAGCTCGCCTGCAGGTACTCGTCGAGATCGTAGACCTGGTCGGTTTCGTCGCGGCGCAGCGCACCTTTGACGCCGACCTCGGTGCCGATGAAGTTGTTGTATCCGCGCCGATGCTGTGACAGATCGTCGAAGCTCATGCCGGCGACCAGGCTGAATTTCCGGTCACCCAACAGGCCCGCATAAGTCCAGCGCGCATCGCTGCCGCCGTAGTCGCTGCCCAGGCTCACGACGCCGCCGGAATGTGTCGCGCTCGCCTGCTGCACGCTGATCGGGATCGCCAGGTACTGCTCGATATTGCGCTGCCCGTAGTAGCCGAGCACGCGGATGCTCTGCTCGTCGTTGAGGCGAAGATCGTAGATCGCGCCGCCCTGAACCTGGTCGGCGCTCTTGCGGGTGTTGAACTGCGTCGCCACCGGGGCCGCCTGGCTCGGATGATCTTCGAACTGCGCGCGGCTCAGGCCCAGCGGGTCCTGCGCGTCAGGGGACGAGAAGGAATTCAGTACGAACGTCAGCTTGCTGTCGGTCGACAGTTGCCAGCCGAGCTTGGTGTTGAAGGATTCGCGCCGCGCCTCGCTGTGATCGCGAAAGCCCTCGGTATGGAAGGCGGTGTAGTTGAAGTTGTAGTCGATGTTCTTTTCGGGGTCGAGGCTGGCTCTGACGCCGATGCTGGTGCGCCAGGTGCCGAAGCTGCCGCCGGCCATGCCGCCGGACACGATGGGCTGGTCCGACCCGTCGGCGGTGAACATCTGTATGACGCCGCCGGAGGAGTTCCCGTACATCGCCGAGAACGGCCCGCGCAGCACTTCCACGCGGTCGGCCGAGCCGATGTTGAAGTGCGAGACCTGGCCCTGGCCGTCGGGCTGGGTCGCCGGGATGCCGTCCAGATACAGGCGCACGCCGCGCACGCCGAAGGTCGAGCGCGCGCCGAAGCCGCGGATCGATATCTGCGTGTCCTGGGCGTAGTTCTGGCGATCGCGGGCGAGCAGGCCGGCGACCGCGGGCAGGGATTCGGACAGGTTCACGCCCAGGGAGTTGCCGTGAAGATCGTTGCCGGAGACGACGTCGATCGAGGCGGGCACGTCGAACGCGGCCACTGGCAGGCGGGTTGCGGTGACGGTGACGGTTTCGACTGCGGCCGGTGCCTGCGCATCACGGCTCGCATCGGCCGATGCGACACCCGATAAGGTGGCGAGCACCGCGCCGCTGATCCAGCGGGCGGTTCCGACTTGTCGATTACGCATGCTCTCTCCGTCATTTTTATTGGTTTGGTCCAGCTTGTCAGGCGTTGCGCCGACCCGTCCGGCGCGCAACTCTACACGCTGTAGTAGTCGAAACATTGTGGCCGACCGCCGCCAGTCGCGGCGACTCGTGCCGCATAAAGACTGCTGCTAACGTGGCAGCTTCGTGCTGCGCGCCGCCGGCAGCGTCAACCACATTCCGACCGAGGCCGACCATGGAGGACGTGAAACCGCCGGCACCGCCCGACCCGCTGCCGCCACGCCGCCGGCCGACCGAAGCCGAACTCCGGCTGTGGCCGTATCTGCGCCGCAAGATCCCGGGCTGCCGGTTTCGCCGCGACGAAGCCGTTGGCCCCTACATCGTCGACTTCATCTGCCTCGCTCCAAAAATCATCATCGAGATCGATTCGGCCGACATTGACCGGGAGCAATGCTTGCGGGCTGAAGGCTTCCAGCTGCTGAGCTTCAACAGCGAGGACGTGCTCGCCGACACCGCCGGCGTCGTCAGCCGCATCCTCGCCGAACTGCCGGATTCCGCCGCATCCACCCGCCAGGGCGCTGTGCTGCCCGAAGACGAGCGCTGGATGCGCCATGCGCTGATGGTCGCGCGCCGCGCCGCCGACGCGGGCGAGGTACCGGTCGGTGCGGTGCTGGTCGACCGCAATGGCGAGATCGTCGCCGAAGGCTGGAACCTGCCGATCTCGCTGCACGACGCCAGCGCACACGCCGAGATGCTGGCGCTGCGCAGCGCCGGCCAGAAGCTGGGCAACTACCGGCTTGCCGGCACCACGCTGTATGTGACGCTGGAGCCCTGCGTGATGTGCGCCGGCGCGATCATCCATGCGCGCGTGTCGCGCCTGGTGTTCGGCGCGCGCGACCCCAAGGCTGGTGCGGTCGACTCGGTCTACGACGTCATCGCGCGGCCGCGGCTGAATCATCAGCCGGAATGGGTCGGCGGCGTACTCGAAGGTGAGGCTGCCGAACTGCTGCGCGACTTCTTCCGCGAGCGCCGCACGCCGCGTTGACGCACCCCGGAGCGGGCTCTATCATTCGCGCCCTTCGGATAGTTAGCTCAGCGGTAGAGCATCGCCTTCACACGGCGGGGGTCACAGGTTCAATCCCTGTACTATCCACCAAACAAGTGTCCAAAGAAGTCCAAGGCTGCACATAACCCCGCGTAATTGCGGGGTTTTTTGTGTCCTTCGATCCGAAGGTGTCCGAGCTGATCCATTGACTTCCGGGGGCAACTGGGGGCAACTGTGGGGGCAAGTCACCTCAACTCCAAAGCGGTTGCCCCCAAATGCCCCTTACAGCGACGGCAATTCGTAACGTCAAACCGGCCGCAAAGGCACAACGGCTGTTCGACGGAGGGGGTCTTTACCTGGAAGTTGCCCCCAATGGGGGCAAGTGGTGGCGTCTGAAGTACCGTTTTGGGGGCAAGGAGAAGCGCATTTCCTTCGGAGTCTTCCCGGACGTGTCGCTCAGCGATGCGCGGGAAAAGCGCGACGAGGCCCGCAAGCTGCTCGGCAAGGGAATCGATCCCGGCGAGAGCCGGAAGGCGCTGAAGGCGGCGGTAGAGAAGGCCAGCGACAGCTTTGAGGTGATCGCCCGCGAGTGGTTCGCCAAGCACAAGCCAAATTGGGTCGAAAGCCATTCCTCAAAAGTGGAGGCACGGTTGGAGCGCGACCTGTTCCCCTGGCTTGGCATGCGTCCGATTGCTTCGATCACCGCTCCAGATGTTTTGGCCACACTGCGCCGAATCGAATTCCGTGGTGCCTTGGACACGGCGCACCGCGCCAAGCAGGACTGCGGCGCCGTCTTCCGCTACGCAGTCGCCACAGGTCGCGCCGAACGTGATCCGACCGGTGACCTGCGCGGCGCCCTACCGCCAGCGAAGGGCGGGCACTTCGCGACAATCACTGACCCCAAGGCGATCGGTGAACTACTGCGCGCCACCGGCACATATTCAGGTGGCTTCGTGACCGGATGCGCGCTGCGGCTGGCACCGTTGGTCTTCGTTCGTCCTGGCGAGCTTAGGAATGCCGAGTGGTCCGAAGTCGACTCCGAGAAAGCCGAGTGGCGCATTCCCGGCGAGAAAATGAAGATGAGGGTGCCGCACATCGTCCCGCTCTCGGAGCAAGCGCTGGCTGTTCTGGCAGACCTCCGACCACTGACCGGCGAAGGCCGCTACCTGTTCCCCAGCGTGCGCACCGGTTCTCGGCCAATGTCTGAGAACACGGTTCTGGCCGCTCTGCGCCGTCTCGGATACTCGACCGAGCAGATGACTGGCCATGGATTCCGAGCGATGGCATCAACGCTGCTGAACGAGCAGGGCTGGAACAAGGACGCGATTGAGAGGCAGTTGGCGCATTCCGAGCGCAACCGGGTGAGAGCCTCATACAACTATGCCGAGCACCTGCCGGAGCGTCGAAGGATGATGCAGGCATGGGCGGACCATCTTGATGCGCTCACTTTCACGCAAAAGGACCAGCCCCGCCGGGCCTGATGTAGGACAATGAGACGCGGCGTCTTGGGTAAGGCGGTGGGGCACCTCCGAACTCTCGCCATAGACCCACGTCAATTACTGAAACCGCCGCATTTCGTGTGCGCGATTTGGACAGCGGCAGACCATGAATGCAGTAGAAATCGAGACCGCAATATCGGAGTTGGCCCTTCAGCCGTTCGATGGGGCAGAGTTTCCCTACGCGTTCCTGGCTGCCTTCGGTAACAAGGACACCGCCCTTAAGCGCCTGCGTGCAGGCAACAATAATGCGTCGGATGTGTTCGGTGGAGTGCTCCAGCGCAGCAACATCCATCTTGCCGTGTGCGAACCCGATGCTGTCGGTGAAACGCTCAAGGCCCTGCGCGCCAGCCCGGCCACTACCAAGGGTAAGGCCAAGTTTATCCTCGCCACCGACGGGGAGACTCTGGAGGCTGAAGAACTAGCCAATGGCGAGACAATCGCCTGCGCCTACTCGGACTTCTCCAATCATTTTGGTTTTTTCCTGCCGCTGGCAGGTATCTCCACTATCAAGGAGATCAAGGACAACCCGGTTGATGTGCGCGCCACAGGGCGCCTGAACAAGCTGTATGTCGAGTTGCTGCGCGAGAACCCGAGCTGGGCCTCGGACGCGCGTCGCGCCGATATGAACCACTTCATGGCACGATTGATTTTCTGCTTTTTTGCCGAAGATACCGACATCTTCAACGGCGAGGGCCTGCTCACGCAGACCGTGGAGCAGATGAGCGAGCGCGACGGCGCCAATACGCACGAGGTGCTGCAAACCGTCTTCCGCGCGATGAACATCAAGGTCGCCGATCGCCCCGATGCCGAGCCGCGTTTACCAAGCTGGGCCAATGGCTTCCCGTATGTAAACGGCGGCCTGTTCAGCGGCAGCACCGAGGTGCCGCGCTTTACGCGCATGGCGCGCACTTATCTGAACCACGCCGGCAATCTGAACTGGAAGCAGATCAACCCGGACATCTTTGGCAGCATGATCCAGGCCGTGGCTGACGACGAAGAGCGCGGCGCGCTCGGCATGCACTACACCAGCGTGCCCAATATCCTCAAAGTGCTGAATCCGCTGTTTCTGGATGAGTTGCGCGCCGCTTTGAATGAGGCCGGCGATAACGATCGCAAATTGCTGAACCTGCGCAAGCGCATGGCGCGTATCCGCGTGTTCGATCCGGCCTGCGGGTCCGGCAATTTTCTGGTTATCGCGTATAAGCAGATGCGCGAAATCGAGGCGCAAATCAATCGCCGACGCGGCGAATCGAGTCTGGGTAGTGAAATCCCGCTGACCAACTTTCGCGGCATCGAGCTGCGCGATTTTCCAGCGGAAATTGCTCGGCTTGCGCTAATCATTGCCGAGTTCCAGTGCGACGTGCTGTATCGCGGGCAGAAGGACGCGCTTGCGGAATTTCTGCCGCTGGATACGCAGAACTGGATCGTTTGCGGTAATGCGCTGAGGCTGGATTGGTTGAGTATTTGCCCGCCTACGGGTGCGGGCGTGAAGCTAATTGCTGATGACTTGTTCGGCACACCGCTCAACCAGACAGAAATCAGCTTCGAGAATGAGGGCGGCGAAACGTATGTCTGCGGAAATCCGCCATACAAAGGTGGAACGGAGCAGAACGCGATACAAAAATCGGATATGAAAGCTCTGTTCGAATCTGAAACCGATAGTTGGAAGTCGCTCGATTACGTTTCCGGTTGGTTTATAAAGTTTGCACGGTACGCAATAGCAACAAGGGCTGCTTGCGCCTTCGTCAGCACTAATTCGATTACCCAAGGCGAACAAGTGGCACGCCTGTGGCCGCTTATTCTTGGTGGTGGGCTACGAATTAGGTTCGCATACACCTCTTTCAAATGGGCGAACCTTGCTGCGCATAATGCCGGTGTCACGGTCGTTATTATCGGACTTTCTACAAATTCGGCAAGCAAGGTGTCGTTGTACGAGGAAGCCGGCGATGACGGTGTTAAGCGGCGTGATGTTGATAATATCAATGCCTATCTTGTTCCCACTCGTGACATCTTAGTCGAAACCTCAACAGACGCTATTTGTCCGCTTGGAAAAATGACTAAGGGAAATCAGCCGGCAGATGGTGGAAATCTTCTCTTTGGCGTGAATGAAGCACGGTTGATGAAGCAACAAGATGGGCGGGTTTTGCCATTTATTCGTCCATTTATTGGAGCTGCTGACACAATCCAGGGTGGTCTGAGGTATTGCTTGTGGATTAATGATAAACAAGCTGATTTCGCACTGAGTATTCCGGCAATCAAGGAACGCACAGATCGAGTTGTTGAGATGCGCTCGGCGAGTGGAAAGGAGTTCACGAGGAAATGCGCAGAAACTCCGTATGCGTTTCAGCAGGTTCGTCAGACTGGCGAGGAGGCTGTTGTTCTGGTTCCACGCCATTCCTCGGCCGCCAGACCATATTTGCCGGTCAGTCTCTATCCAAAAGGTGCAATCGTTGCAGATGGAGCATTCGCAATGTTTGATGCTCCTCGTTGGGCTTTTTCGCTTCTTGTTTCACGCATACACCTAATTTGGATCGCGACTGTCTGTGGGCGAATTAAAACCGATTTTCGCTACTCCAGCACCCTCGGCTGGAACACCTTCCCGGTGCCGCTGCTCACCGAGCAGAATAAGGCCGATCTGACTGCCTGCTCCGAAAACATCCTGCTGGCCCGGGAAGCGCATTTCCCCGCCACCATCGCCGACCTCTACGACCCGGACGTTATGCCGGACAACCTGCGCCACGCTCACGAGCGCAACGACGAAGTGCTGGAACGCATCTACATCGGCCGCCGCTTCAAGAACGACACCGAGCGGCTGGAGAAACTGTTCGAGCTGTATACGAAGATGACGGCAGCAGCGGCCAAGGCCGTGGTCGCCACGAAGGCGCCCAGGGGAAAGAAAGCATGAGCGATAGCCCCATTAGTATGACTAAACCCCCCGAAGGCTATGCCGACTGGCTGGCCGATCTCAAAGGCCGTATCCACGCCGCGCAGCAGCGCGCCACGCTGGCGGTCAACCGCGAATTGGTGCTGCTGTACTGGCAGATCGGGCGAGACATTCTGGCGCGGCAGGCCGAACAGGGCTGGGGTGCCAAGGTGATCGAGCGGCTGGCGCACGACCTGCGCACAGCTTTTCCCGCTATGAAGGGTTTTTCTCCGCGTAATCTCAAGTACATGCGCGCTTTTGCCGAAGCGTGGCCCGATGCAGACTTTGTGCAACAGGCTGCTGCACAATTGCCCTGGGGACACAATCTGGTTCTGCTGGACAGGCTCAACTCGCCGGAAGAGCGTCGCTGGTACTTAGCCAAAGCCATCGAGCACAACTGGTCTCGAAACGTACTAAACATCCAAATCGAAACCGGCCTGCTGGCGCGCAGCGGCGTGGCGGTCACCAACTTCGAGGCTCGCCTGCCAAAGCCGCAATCCGACTTGGCTCGTGAGTCGCTCAAAGACCCCTACCGCTTCGACTTCCTCGGCCTGACCGATGAGGCGCAGGAGCGCGCGATAGAGAACGCTCTGGTGAAACACGTCACCGAGTTCTTGCTGGAACTTGGCGCGGGCTTCGCATTCGTCGGTCGCCAGGTGCTGCTGAACGTTGGCGGTGACGAGTTTTTCATCGACCTGTTGTTCTATCACCTCAAGCTGCGCTGTTATGTAGTGATCGAACTCAAGGGCGGCAAGTTCAAGCCCGAGCACCTGGGCCAACTCGGTTTTTATCTAACTGCGGTGGATCGCCAAGTCAAAAGCGAGCAAGACAACCCAACCATCGGCCTCTTGCTCTGCAAGAGCAAGAACAAGGTGGTGGCTGAATATGCCTTGGGCGACAAGACCCAGCCCATGGGTATTGCCGAATATAAGTTGCTCGAATCCCTCCCTGCCGAGCTGCAGACCAGCCTGCCCAGCATCGAACAGATCGAGCGCGAACTCACGGGCGGCGGCATATCCACTGAAGACGACTCGGAATGATCAACCCAACCAATACATATACCGTGCCGTCGGTGTCCATCACCACGGCGCGCACGGGCGCTTCAAACAAGGCCAACGCGCTGGGTATGCGGGCCATGCAGGAGCGCGTCTACGCCAAGCGGGGCGAGCAGTATCTGCTGATCAAGTCGCCGCCGGCCTCGGGGAAGTCCCGCGCGCTGATGTTCGTTGCGCTGGACAAGCTCAATAATCAGGGTTTGCAGCAGGCCATCGTCGTCGTGCCGGAGCGCTCGATTGGCGGCAGCTTTTCCGATGAGCCCTTGAGCCAGTACGGCTTCTACTGGGATTGGCAGGTCGCGCCGCAGTGGAACCTGTGCAATGCCCCCGGCGCGGACGAGCCCCGCGTGGCCAAGTCCAAGGTGGACGCGGTGCGCAAGTTCCTGGCGAGCACCGACAAGGTGCTAGTTTGCACCCATGCCACCTTCCGGTTCGCAGTGGACGAACTGGGCATCGAGGCGTTCGACAAACGTCTCATCGCCATCGACGAGTTCCACCACGTCTCCAGCAATCCGGACAACCGGCTGGGCAGCCAGCTGGGTGCGTTGATCACCCGTGACAAGGTGCATCTGGTCGCGATGACCGGCTCCTACTTTCGCGGCGACAGCGAGGCAGTGCTGGCGCCTGCGGACGAAGCTCGATTCGAGACCGTCACCTACACCTACTACGAACAACTCAACGGCTATCGCTGGCTCAAGTCGCTGGACATCGGCTATTTCTTCTACACCGGCCGTTACGTGGATGCCGTCGCCAAGGTCTTGGACCCGGCGCTGAAGACCATCGTTCACATTCCCAACGTCAATTCGCGCGAGAGCCTGCAAGACAAAGAGCGCGAAGTGAACGAGATCATGAGTGCGCTGGGCGAATGGAAGGGCGTCGATCCGTCCACCGGCTTTCACCATGTGCAAGCCAAGGATGGTCGTATTTTGAAGGTGGCTGATCTTGTCGATGACAGCGATGCTGCCAAGCGTTCTCGCGTCTTGTCAGCATTGAAGGACTCGGCGCAAAAGGAAAATCGAGACCATGTCGATGTTGTCATCGCACTGGGTATGGCGAAAGAAGGCTTTGATTGGATTTGGTGCGAGCATGCGTTGACTATCGGCTATCGCAGCAGCCTGACCGAGATTGTGCAGATCATTGGCCGTGCCACCCGTGATGCGAACGGGAAGGAACGAGCGCGCTTCACCAATCTGATCGCCGAGCCCGCGGCAGAACAAACTGCCGTTGCCGAGGCAGTGAACGACATGCTCAAGGCCATCTCTGCCAGCTTGCTGATGGAGCAAGTGCTGGCGCCGCGCTATGAGTTCACGCCGAAGGACGCCGGGGAGAAGCCAGGCTTTAACTACGGACCCGACGGTTATCAAACAGGTCGCACTAATGTTGGCGTGAACGAGTCCACGGGCCAGTATCACGTCGAGATCAACGGATTGGCTACACCGGAAACGCCCGAAGCCACTCGCATCTGCAAAGAAGACTTGAACGAGGTGGTTACGAGTTTCTTGCAGGACAAGACCGTAGTGGAGCGCGGCCTGTTCGACAAGGAAAACACGCTACCCGAAGAGCTGACCCAGTTGCGTATGGGTAAGATCGTGCGCGAGCGATACCCGGACCTGAGCGAAGTCGATCAGGAGGCCATCCGACAGCACGCCATCGCGGCCATGAACATCACCCAACAGGCGAAGCTGGCCCTAGCTCAGGCGGATGCAGCGGGATCGTCACAAGGTAGCACCGCTTTGCTGGATGGCGTGCGCAAGTTCGTCAACGTGCGCGACCTGGACATCGACCTGATCGACCGCATCAACCCCTTTGATGCGGCCTACGCCGTGTTGGCAAAAGCGATGGACGAAAAATCGCTGCGGCAGGTGCAGGCCAGCATTGCCGCCAAGAAGGTAAGCATTCCCGAGGACGAAGCCCGCGAACTTGCGAAACGCGCCTTGCAGTTCAAAAACGAGCGAGGTCGCCTGCCGGACATCAACTCAGCCGATGCTTGGGAAAAGAAAATGGCCGAGGGCGTTGCCGCGCTGGTGCGCTACCGCGCTCAGGCCAAGGCGACCCAGGCGCAAGGGAAGTCTAGCGATGGCTGACATGGACGATGACGCCCTACTAGATGCTCTGGGTGTAGAAATCGCGCCGCTGAAGGCCGGCAGCCGAACTCCGCGTGAGGAACGTATCATCGCCGGCTTCGAGGACATCTTGCGCTTCCACCAGGCCCACGGTCGCGCGCCGCTGCATGGAGAGGATCACGATATCTTCGAGCGCTTATATGCCGTGCGCCTGGACCAGCTGCGCAGGCTGCCGGAAGCGCAAACCTTGTTGGCCGAGCTGGATAGTCCGGGACTTTTGGCGGGAGCTATGGCGGTCGTGGTCGATGCGGATGGCTTGGATGAAGATGCACTCCTGGCCGAGTTGGGCATTGGCGACGAACCCGCGGCCGAAGACGACATCACCGTGCTTCGCCATGTGCGGTCTCACGCCGAGAAACGTGTGGCAGAGGAAGTTGCCGATCGCATGCCCTGCGCGGACTTCGACAAGTTTGAACCCTTATTCGAGCAGGTAGAACGCGACCTTAAGTCCGGTGCTCGCAAAACGCTGCGGTTCGGGCGGGATACCAGCATCGCCAACGGGAACTATTTCATCGTAGGTGGGCAACTGGCTTATGTGGCGGAGACCGGCGAGGCCATCAAGGCACCGAACGGCGAGAGCGATGCTCGCTTGCGCGTCATCTATGCCAATGGCACGGAAAGCAATTTGCTTCGCCGCTCCTTACAGCGAGCGCTATATAAGGACGATACCGGCCGGCGTCTGACTGATCCAGACTTGGGGCCGCTGTTCGGCGATGAGTCAGAGCCTGACGACATTGAAAGCGGAACGATCTACGTGCTGCGTAGCCTGTCCAGCCATCCATTCGTTATCGAGCACCGCGAACTGATCCACAAAATCGGCGTGACGGGCGGAAAGGTTGAAGCGCGGATCGCAGCGGCGGAAAAGGATGCCACTTACCTTCTTGCTGATGTTGAAGTAATTGCTACCTACACGCTTCACAATCTGAATCGCGTCAGGCTGGAAAATATTTTCCACCGTTTATTTGGCGGTGCTCAGCTCGATTTGACGATTGAAGATCGCTTTGGAAATCCGGTGAAGCCAAGGGAATGGTTTCTGGTGCCGCTGCATGTGATTGACGAAGCGGTGCAGCACATTCGTGACGGGTCAATTACCGATCTGATCTATGACCCGAAAGCAGCGCGGTTGATCGGTATCTGAAATAGTCAGAACGGTGTACTTTTTTATAAAAATCTGATCCGTGCGCCGTCCTACGTGGTCGCCTTGGTGGACCTCTGAGGTCGGAGTTATAGAACGAATCGTGCGTCTTCATGCAACAAAAGAAAGGCACGCATCTCTTGATAGACGACCCTCTCGGTCTCAACCATGAGTTTTTGCTTCTCCGGCAGGCTCGTCGTTTGGTCGAACTGCCTGAGCAATCGCTTCAAATTCGCGCGGTAATTCGAGTATCGCTCAATCTCTCGGCCGGGCTGAAGCCCTTCCTCGAACGCCCTGGTTGCCATCATGACGATAGCTAGCCAGACGACGACGACCTCGATCAAATGGCCGACTGCTTGCCCTCTGGCGAGGGTGGCGGCCACCCATAGATGCAGGGCAAACATAACAGCGATACAAGCGAGAGCTATAGCACGCAATACGCGAAATTGACCGGCTGCCGATTTTGGTAGCAACTTCGCGTCGTTGCGCAGCATTGTATTTGCGTATTGAATCTGGTGTTCGAGCCGAAGCAGACGATATGCGGCTAAAAAGTCCTCGGCCGCAGACCCGATTTCCGTAGGTATCGAGGAGCTGTCGGCGATCAGCATCTCGAATTCGCTGTCGTCACTATCATCGAGAACCGCCTTAAGTTTCGCGGCCTCGTGCCCCTCGTAGCGTAGGCCAAAGGCTGACAGCCATGTTCGGCGATTGGCCAACAGATCCTGCATCCGCTGCCCATCTTGTAAAGCGACCAGAACTTCCGGTAACCGGAAGACCATGATCTGAAAGTGCAGCTGCCTTAAGCGCTCTGTCATCAAACGATGACAAAACCAATCGTGTTTGCTGGATTCGCTGGCAATTCCTAATGCACCGATAAGAACACTGACGATGCCGAGAAAGGCGGAAATCCATCCGATAGCCCGCGGCCAGTCGCCAGCATCTTCTAGCAGCGGGCTTGAAGATGCGCCCAGCAGCGCAACTACCCCCATTGCGATAGCGGCGATGCCCCAGCGTTGACGCTTTTTCTTCAGCCGATTCGCAGGTCGATCGTGCCTGCCGAAGGTCTCTCTCAACTCTGGAAAATCAAGTAGCGGGAAGAGATTCGGAAAAGTCCTGCTTGCGAGTTCCCGGTCGTCCTGAGAAAGCAATAGATCGTCGTTAAATTTTGGTTCTTCGAAGGAGGCCATAGCGATGGGGGCAGCTTTATCGCCCGCCAGCGATCAATGTCTTCAAATTTTCCCAAGTCCAGTTATAAAGCTTGTCCGATGAGCTCGCGGACGTGGGTTTGGTGCAAGTCTTCGTGGAATAGGCCTGCAAAAGGAAGTAGGGTTTGTTCTTTTCCTTGGCTATCGACAATTCCTCAGCGACACCTTTTGCCGTATGAGTAGATTCGCCGCACAGGACAATAACAACGTCGATATTGTCCATGCGGCGCCTGACCTTTTCCTTCCAGTCACCGGTGAGATGGTCCTTAACGGACGAATCTTTGAACTCGAACGGGCTATCAGAGTGCTTAGCTTGACCGGCGAGCATAATCTTGGCTCCCTCGTCGTGGTCATAGTCAAAACTGATAAAAGCGCGCTTCATAGCCATACTTGCTCCCCGAGATCATCGGTGGTCGATTATACGCCGCTATGAGGTGCGAGCTGGATCAGGCTCGCCCCCAAATACTCTCGGCTTTTCGCGGCAATCGTCGCTGTTCTGGTGCCGACGGCGGCCGATCCAATTTCAACGATCGCGGTCGCGTTCAGAACCCGATTCTCGGCCACGGTTTTTGTTCACGGCGGTGGCTATCTGTTGACCACGGGTGGGCGTCGGCTGGGTTTCATTTGCCAGCACTCGAAGCAACAGCGAGGCACGTTCTAGCGTCTGTCGCCGTGGCTCGTTGTCGGCAGCTTTGGCCTCGATCAGAAGCGCATCGGACTGGTCCCGAAAGCCTTGCGAAACTTGGTGGGCGTTGCGGACTCGGGCCTCTTCCCACGTTTTTTCCGGTGCCGCCGTCCGTCCTTCCGCTGCGACCCGTCGGACCAACTGATCATCCGTCCGCATCCGCAGGCTGGCGGCCTTCGCCTTCAAGGCCGCGGCCTTTTTATGGTCGCCGGCCGACGCTGCCACGGTCGATTCGGACAATAGGCGTTGCTTGCGCGCCTCCAGTCCGCGCTTCACCTGTTCGCGGGTCCAGTGCGCCGGCTTCGGCGCTCCGGTGCGAGCCACTCCCCGCGAACGTGTCGGCGACTTACCCCGTTCCCAGGCTCGTGTCGCATCGACATCAATGCCATGGTCGCGGGCGACCTTGGCGAAGTGCTCCCGCCATGCCTGCACCTCTGCGACGCTCGTATGCAGCCGCTTACCCTGAGCGTTCATAAGGCTCAGGACGACGTGGACGTGCGGCTGTTTCGTGTCGTCGTGACGGACGAACAGATACTCGTGGCCATCCTTTCCGAACCGCTCGGATAAGAACTGGCGGGTCGCTTTGGTCAGTGCTTCCGGCTTTGCCTTCGCGCCAGCATCAAGGATGAAATGCGCCGTGACGCGACGCATCCGCAGCTGGGCAGCGCCCGGCTCCTTCATTCCGGCTCCGGCCTGTTCTGCCCACGACCGGACACGCTTGCGCAACTGATTGATGTCATCGACCGGGGCACCCATCTCGTCCTCGGGCGACAGCTTCCCGTGCCGGCGGATGTACTCGATGTGCCCCAGAATCTTGCTGCCACCATGACCGAACTTTGTGATCTTCAGAATGGCCTGTGGGCGGTGCTGCGCAATCCGAAGGCTACGCGCCAGAGCCCCGCCGGTCCCGCCCGCTCGACGATAGGGCGAGCCCGAACTGCCCGGCCCGAGTAGGCGGCCGGCCTTGGCTTTGCTCCCATGCGGCTGCTCATCGAGCAGGCCCGGCTCGTCGCGTTGGTCAGTTCCGGCCATGTTCGGGCACCGTGCGTGCTCGTGCAGTGGCGACCAGACGACGCCAAGTAAATTCGCTCTCGCTGCACGCCGACGCCAGCTGATCGACGACTTCTGCGAGCGCGTGACCGGGTGCGTCGCCGCCATTGAGCTGGCGCGCAACCTGGTTGAGGTTCACGCCGATCGACCGCATCTGCCGCGCGAGTTCCATCACCGCCATCTGCTCGCGGTCGAGTAAATCGACACCGCCAGTGACGAGTTCGCGCAAAGCTTTTCGGGCCAGCCGGCAGCGGTTGATCCCGGTCTTCACGGCAAGCTGCTGCAGGCCGTACAGTTCCTCTTCGGTGAGCCGAAGACGAAGCTTCTCGCTGCGTTTCTGGCGCCGCGCGAGCGGCGCTGGATTCGTCTTTCTGCTGTCTCGGTGCGCAGCACCGGCGGCCAGCGCAGCGTCCGAGGGCGCAGGCCCTCCTGCAAAATGTCCCCCATTTTGCGAATCGGCGCCCTCACTCTTTTCCTCGCTTTTGACTCTCCTTTCCGCTTCACCTGCGTTCGGCATCTGCTGATCTCGCGCTAGCATCTTCATCACCTGCACCCACAGCACAAGGATCGTGTGAAATGACGAAGTCCATCTTTCTCGACAAGCCCAAGACCACCGCATTCCATTGCCGCATCAGTAACGAGCTTCACGGGCGTGTGCGCGCCATTCAAGCGCACCTCAAACAGCACAGCGACGACGCAGTCTTCCCACTGGATCAAATCGTCGAAGAGGCGCAGCAGCGGGCAACCCGATAGCCATCCTGTGTTGATAGGCAGGACGCTGTAGTCGATCGAGCCGTCAGCGTTCACGTGCCATGGGACAGCCGGTCCGCCATCCTGCGAGCGAACTGCTGTCAGCAACACCGCTGGTATGCCGAGACGTTCGGCAGACGCTTCGATGTAACGCGCTTCTGGCGATGACCGGTCGTATCGAGCGTGAGCCGCCGCTGTGTGTGTGAAGGGCAATAGCGCAATCAGTACGCCGAGGCAGGAGCGAGCGCGGCTCATGGTCGGGAACGTCGTAGGAAATAAGTCGTGTGTCCACGTTGCACTGCTCTTCATGGCTCTCTCGCAGATCTCAAGAGCCACGATCCAGCGCGTTCTCAGCGCCCTTCGTCAATGGCGAAGCGAGGACGGAACTGTCTATGCGAGGGAGTGAACTGCAATCCGGGATTACGGCATCGCACTGTCGTTAGACCGGAATGCAACTGCCATTGAAAAACGACGCTGTTCTGTCGAAGCCGTGTTGAGAGCAAGCAACGACGCAACGAAATCGAAAACCTCGCAGTGCGCGAATTGGCCCGTGTCTGGAATGCGTCCGGAAGCGTTACGGACGCAGATAGCCTTCAGCATCGGCGCGATCGTCGGTCATCGCCGCCCGGCAATCGAAAACTCAATGTGCACACACTGCTGCAATCGGCGCCAATCCGCCCCACTCGACATGACCTGGCAGCAGTTCGAATCATTGGTCGGCGAGCACTTCCGCCAGCAAGGATTCGAGGTGCGTCTGACTGGTCAGAATGTCTCCGATGGCGGCGTCGATATCGAACTGCGCTGGGGTATCGAGTTCTGCCTGGTGTAATGCAAGCAGTGGCGCGCGATCCGCGTCGGCGTCGCAGTGGTACGCGAGCTTTATGGCGCCATGGCGGTCCAGGGAGCAGCGAGTGCGATCGTGGTGAGCGCCGGCTAGTTCACGGCCGACGCCAAAGAATTCGTTCAAGGGCGAAATATCCGGCTACTCGATGGCGCGCTGTTGAAGGCCGGCATGACAACCAAATCGCGAATTAGCGAGCGAGCGCCCGACTTTTTCACAATCGACTCCGTCCTGCCTCGCGTGTGGTGGATCAATGGCACTACGAACCGCAAAGCAAAGGACGCAACGCCGGCCGCCAGTTCTGGGGCTGCACCTCGTATCAGAAAGGCAAAACGATGGCGCCGATCTAGACTACCCCGTGGCGCCCCGGATGGTCTTGGGTGCGGGCGGATGCTTAGGGTGGATGTTCACTGCTAGCGCTTCCCCTTAAAGCGGATCGCCCACGATTCCCGTAGTTCTTCATCTTCGGCTGCCTCGTCGACTTCATCTTCATCGAACGAAAGTAGGGTCAGCCGGTATCCATTGGCCTGCACGAGCACCTGCTCGTAGAGGGACGGAAGACGGGTGCCGATCGTCGTGCTGAGCCACGTGGACCCGTCAACCGTTTCACAGTCCGACGGCCGGCCTAGCGGTGGATTCAACCGCGCGGTGATGGCCGTACGCGGAATGGCTTCGCCTGATCGAACATCAATAAATGGAAAATCTCGCTGTCGATAGATGCGCAGCACCTTTCCCAAATGGGAGACGATCGCCGCACACCGCTCGCCGCGTAGCTCAACATAGCGACGCGCAGTCGCCTCCTTACTCATTTGATAGCGACCGGCAAGGTACAGGATGTGTTCGATATCGACGCCGGCCTTTTTCTTCAGGTCTCTGGAGATGGCAACCGCAGGCAGAAGCAGTAGCACCGAAAACCGGTTGGCCTGAACCTCGATATCTGCCAATCGATCAACTTGGCCCGTGATTGTTTTCCTCATGTCGCCGGTGGAACAGCGAAATCCATCGTTTGCCGGTGGCTGGTGCCACGTACACAAAAAATGCCCCAGTTCGTGCCCGACGGTGAATCGTCGCCGCTCGAGGCTGCTTCCTTCTTTAACGAGAATAGCGCCGCTGGAACGCTCCGCATCGGTGACCAAGCCACCTTCGAAACCGTCGGCTTCCAAGCCGCGGATATCCGCGATGTCGAGTGCAAGCGCGATGTCCTCTATCGGTACCGGCGTCGGAATTTCCGACATCTGCCTGAAAATCTCATCGGCGATTTTTTCAAGCGAGCCACAATCGGCGAGTTCCATCCGAGAGAGGATCACTTGTCCGACTTCTTCAGTGATTTCATGACGGCTTGAATCGTCTCTCGATCACGCTCTGACAGCCCTTTCAGATCCCGGAACATCACAAGCAATTCTGGCGAATCTGTCTCCAATGGTTCCTCACCGACAAGGATCGAAACTGTCGTTTCAAAGTGGCTGGCCAGCCGGGTCAACAGATCAAGTGTTGGATTCCTGGCCTTCCCCGTTTCGATGTCCCAGATATGCGCCTTCGAGCCGCCTACTGCGTCAGCCACCTCCTGTAATGTTTCTCCCTTTTTTAGCCGCAGCTGCTTCAGGCGGGCGCCCAGGGCCATATAAGACTCTCCAGTTTGTTCGATATAGTGGTACAGATTATACTAACAGGCTGTACTTGAGCCCTGACATCTGTTATAACTGTACTCGCTGTAAGTCCAGTTGAACAACCTTTAGGAGTTTCAAATGAAGAAAGATGGTGGAAACAACCTGTTTGTCGAGAAACACCCCAACGGCTTCGCCGTTTTGAGGCCAGGCGCGGACCGCGCCAGCGCAGTTAAGTCCACCCAGGGCGAGGCGATCGATCGCGCACGCGAGATCAATCCCAAGGCGGCGGTCCATGTCGAGCGTGTTCGTCACACCACGGTTGGTAAGCCGGATCAGTGGCGCAAGCCGTAACGGGAGCATCACGACATGTCTAGTTGCACAGCACCTGTAAGAGGCCATCGCTCATCGAGCGCCGCAGCGGACTGCCCTGCATGCGGTGGCCGCTATGGCCGCCACAGCAGCTACAGCAGCTACGCGTCGTACCCGTACCCGTCCCCGTCCTACTCTTCGTCGGGGAGTAGTGGGGGTGGCCGAAGTAGCGGCGGCGGGGTCGGCAGCAGCGCAAGGCCGCGTTGGTCGCCTGCCGGTTCGTCCGTGGCGTATTCGCTTGACGAGGTGCGGGCACTCACCCCGGTCCGCCGAAGCGTCGAGGAGCGAGTACCTCTGCCAGATCGTCGGGACGTTTTTCTCTGCCATGCGTGGGACGATCGGGGAGGGGCGGCCAAGGAGCTGCATGATTTGCTCGAGTCACGCGGTGTCTCGGTCTGGTTCAGTGAGAAGGACGTTGCCCTCGGCACGTCGTTGCTCCGCGAAATCGACAAGGGACTGGCAAAATCGCGAGTCGGGATCGTGCTGGTGACCCCTGCACTGCTGCGCCGCCTCCGAGGTGAGGGCATCGCCGACAAAGAGCTTTCGGCACTTCTAGCGCGTGACCTGCTTGTTCCCATCGTGCACGACACGACGTATGACGTTCTCCGCGACGTCAGCCCCCTGCTCGGCTCGCGGAGCGGCCTGAACACTGCAGAAGATACGATGGCAAACGTCGCGGCCAAGCTTGCCGAGCTGGTTGCCCCCTAGCTCCGGTAGCCTGGGAATCGGTGAGGGGATCGAGTAGTCCTGTCCTAGCGCAATGCGGAAGGCGCCGCCGTGATAAGGAGAAAGCGCCTTCCGGGACGCGGCTTTCATCTTCAGCGATTGAAGGTGCCAATCACGCGAACGCTGTTCCGTGGCGACGACTTTCTAAAGGAGCAAAAGGTCTTTATTGGTCCGCCGATCGTCGTGCGTAACTTTGCTTCCAATGGTCAACGAGCGGCGTCCAGGAATGGACACTGGCAATGTCATGGCAAATGGAATCGGTTCGCCGAGTGCCGCCCACTCTTCGAGGTGGAACGTATCGGGCGTCAGGCCGATGCCGACTCCTAGTCTTCTGAACGATGAAATCCATGTCGTTCCGGAAAGCTCAAGCTCGCACCGTGACACGGAGCTATCCAGATGAAACTCTTACTTGCCTCCGACTGGTGCCGGAAGTATTTCGCGGAGGAGAGCATGCCCGATCCACACTCCGTGCATGGCTGGATACAGAAAGGTGTCGTACCGGGTGAGACGTTCGGCAAACAGGCGTACGTCGATGAAAGCGCATGGCTCGCGCATAGCCGCGGCGCAGGCGATGAATTGCCTGATGTCATCCATTCGGGACCGATCAAGACCGACTTTTATCAGCCCGCACCAAATGCGCTGCGCATCCTGCGCCGCCGTGACCTTCAAGCCAGCGTGCGGCTTTCGCGCAGCACCATTTACGACAAGATCAACCCGCTGTCTTTGCGCTACGACGCCACTTTTCCGAAGCCGATCCGCCTGGGTGGTGGCGCGGCCGTGGGCTGGCTCGCCCATGAAGTGGATGCCTGGCTGCTGGCGCGGATGGACGCCAGCCGCAAGACGGTCTGACCGACGTTGCCAGCCAACTGCCGATCCGCGCGCCGACAAGAGGAGCGGCGCGCGACGGCCGCGCAAGTAATCCTACGGGAGCTTCCGGTGTAGACCGTTCGTTTAAAATTTGCCCGCCGTTGCCGGCAACGATCGGCTGATGCAGGGCGGCATGCCTCCGTTTACAGCATCGAAGGGCCGCTGGGGGCAACTATGGGGGCAACTGAAATTCACGCATTCAATAAGTAGCTTGAATTTAGGAAAATAATGCGTAAATGTGATAGTTGTACTAACCAAATACTTGTCCATATATGTCCCGTTTCATCCTTAAGCCCGCGTAATTGCGGGCTTTTTTGTGGGAGCCTTGTCCCGTCTTGTCCATTCCCGTCCATTGACATCCCTGATTCTTGGGGGCCGGATATAGGGGTCAGGAAGTGAATAGGGGCCAGCCATGCGGAAAATCGTCGGTTTGACGCACACCGGATGCAAAAACGCGAAGGCGCGAGAGAAGTCTTACAAGCTGTTCCATGGAGGCGGGCTCTGTCTACCTGGAAGTCGAGCCATCCGGCCGCAAAGTGTGGCGCATGAAATTCACCCACGACGGCAAAGAGTATCGCGTGAAGGCGGGAGGGTGGGTGGAGAGTCATTCGGAAAAGGTCATCGCCCGGCTCGAGCGCGACGTGTTCCCCTGGATCGGCAAACGCCCCATCTCCGCAATTACGGCACCGGAAGTCTTGATCGTGTTGCGCCGCATTGAATCCCGTGGCGCCCTGGATACGGCCCACAGAGCGAAGCAGGACTGTGGGGCTGTCTTCCGGTATGCGATCCATGACGGGCGAGCAGAGCGCGACCCCACTGCCGATCTCCGCGGCGCTTTACCGCCGGCCAGGGGCGGGCACTTTGCGACAATCACGGAACCGAAGGCCATAGGCGAGTTGCTGCGCGCGATCCACGGGTATTCCGGAACCTTCGCCACCTGCTGTGCGTTGAAGCTGGCACCGCTGGTATTCGTCCGCCCCGGAGAGCTTCGGAACGCTGAGTGGTCTGAGGTCGATCTGGAGAAAGCCGAGTGGCGCATCCCGAGCGACAAGATGAAAGCCGGCGAGCCCCACATCGTCCCGCTGTCGGAGCAAGCCGTGGCGGTGCTCGCCGATTTGCAGCCGCTGACAGGCGACGATCGCTACCTATTCCCGAGCGAGCGGACCAGGACGCGGCCGATGTCTGAGAACACCATCCTTGCCGCTCTGCGTCGTCTCGGTTATTCCACCGACCAGATGAGTGGGCACGGCTTCCGGGCTATGGCATCGACGCTGCTGAACGAGCAGGGCTGGAACAGGGACGCGATCGAGCGGCAGCTCGCACATGCTGAGCGCAACCGCGTGCGGGCCTCGTACAACTATGCTGAGCACCTGCCGGAGCGCCGCAAGATGATGCAGGCCTGGGCCGACTACTTGGACATGCTCAAAAACGAGCGCAAGGTGATTGATCAGCACTTCGGCAGGGCGGCTTGACTATGTCATGCACTGCATTACAATGCTCTATAGCTAATTACAGACACCGATGATCCGCACATTCCGCCATCGTGGGCTTGAGCGCTTTTTCACCCGGAGCGACTACCGCGGCATTCCGGCACAGTTTGCGCCGCGTCTGGAGCGGCTGCTGGATCGCCTGGATGCATCAACGAAGGCTGACGACATGAACCTGCCCGGCTACAAGTTTCACGGCCTGAAAGGTGAGCGCAAGGGCACATTTGCTGTGTCAGTGTCGGGGAACTGGCGCCTGACCTTTCGTTTCGATGGCGAGGACGCCATCGACGTCGATCTTGAGGACTACCACTGATGAAGACCTTACGAAATCCCGACCGACGCCCCACGCATCCGGGCGCAGTGCTGCGCGAGGATGTATTGCCTGCGCTCGACATGTCGCAGACCGCTTTCGCCGAGCGCCTGGGTGTCAGCCGCCTCACCGTCTCCGATCTGTTGCTAGAGAAGCGTGGCCTTTCGGCCGAGATGGCGGCCCGAATCGGAAAACTGCTGAACACGTCCCCCGAGAGTTGGCTGCGCATGCAACAGGGCGTGGATCTGTGGGATGTAATGCAGAAGCCGGAGAAACTGGCAGGCATCAAGCCCATTGAGAAAGCCGCATGATAGATTGAACCGCTCGGCCACCCTCTTTTGAACTACTGCAAATTTTGCAGTAGTTGCAGATGCGGTGTCGGTTGATCTGATCGGTCGCCTCTACCGTAAAAAACCCTGCTCCACTTTCGCGAGAGTGACGCCAAGTTTCTTGGCGATTTCTTTTGCCGACGACCCGGCAGCCTGCATCTCACTGACCTGTTTTGGCAGGACCTCGTACTCGAAGGCGTTGCCGGCCTTGTATGCCACCGCCTCGCCAAAATGCTGCTGAGCTGCGTGCTCTCGAGCCGCCCGCGTTCGAAAGACGCCGAAGTTGCTGGTCTCCGCCAATTCACGGGCCATCGCGAGCGTCTGCTCTTCGTCGATGCGGCGATCATTTTCGTAGTCCTCGTCCTCTTCGCTCTCCTGGTACTCCTCCCCTTCCGCGTCGTCGAGGCTATCGCCGTAGGCTGGATCTGCATTGAACAAGTACAGGCCAGCGCCAGAGCACTCGAACTTCACCATTGGGCCCAGATGGAACATGGCAGAGCGTTACCGAGGACGTTTATACCGCTGTGGATATTCCGGACATCGGCACCGGTTCTTCGAGGTACGGCGCGGATTGTTTGAGACAGGGGTGGATTCTCCTGACTGGCTTGCCGGCGGAAAGGCGATCCGGTCTGGTGCAGCCGTCGTGCTGGCCGGCGGGCTCTTCGAATGCGATTATCGGCCGGCTGATTCGGAATGGGCGACGCGCGGCAAACTCGCTTCGAGCCGGCCAAGGTGTGTTCGCCCATGCAGTTCGTATTCAAGGAAGAGTCCATGGTGAGTCGTTTCCGGTATGTGGCGCCACGAGGTCTGGCACTGGGCTTCGCCGTGGCGCTGATGAGCCTGGCGGCCTGCGGGCAGAAGCAGGCACCGCCACCACCGCCGCCTGCACTGGTCAAGGTCGTGACCCTGCACCCGAGTTCGGTGACCCTGACCACCGATCTTCCGGGCCGGACCGTGGCCTACCGCGTGGCAGACATCCGTCCGCAGGTCAACGGCCTGATCCAGAAGCGCATGTTCAGTGAAGGCGGCGACGTCAAGGAAGGTCAGCAGCTGTACCAGATCGATCCCGCGCCGTATCGAGCCACCTACGAGAGCGCCAAGGCCACCGCCCTGTCGTCCCAACAGCAGGTCGATCGCTACAAGCCACTCGCGGCCATCAACGCCGTAAGCCAGCAGGATTACGACAACGCCGTCGCCACGGCCGCGCAGAGCAAGGCCCAATTGGACATGGCGCAGATCAACCTGGTCTACACGCGGCTGCTGTCGCCGATATCGGGTCGCATCGGGCGCTCATCGGTCACCGAGGGCGCGCTGGTCACCGCCAACCAGACGACGGCGCTGGCGACGGTGCAGCAACTCGATCCGATCTACGTCGATGTCACGCAGCCAAGCGCGGTGCTGCTGCGGCTCAAGCGTGAAATGGCGGCGGGCGCCTTGCGCAGCGCCGGCGACAATCAGGCCGAGGTCCATCTCACGCTCGAAGACGGCAGCGGCTACGCCAGTGCCGGCAAGCTGCAGTTCGCCGAGGTTTCGGTCGATGCGAGCACTGGCTCGGTGACGCTGCGCGCGCTGTTTCCCAACCCCGACAAGCTGCTGCTGCCCGGCATGTACGTGACCGAGCGTATCGAGGAAGGCCAGCGTGGCGATGCGCTGCTGGTGCCGCAACAGGCCATCACGCACAACCAGAAAGGTGATCCGACCGCGATGGTCGTCGGCGCCGGAAACAAGGTGGAAATGCGCCAGCTGAAGACCGACCGCACGATCGGCGATCAGTGGCTGGTGGCGGACGGGCTTGCGGCCGGCGACCGGGTGATCGTCGAAGGCCTGCAGTTCGTCAAGCCCGGTGCCGTCGTCACGCCCGAGGAATTCCAGCCGCCAGCGCCGGGCGTCAAGCCTGCGGCTCCGGCCGGCTCCACGCCGCCGCAGCCGGGCAAGTAGAGCCACTGGAGTTCACCCGATGGTCAATTTCTTCATTGACCGGCCGATCTTCGCCTGGGTCCTGGCGATCATCATCATGCTCGGCGGCGCGCTCGCCGTGACGACGCTGCCGATCGCGCAATATCCCAGCATCGCGCCGCCGGCGATCTCGATCAGCGTGAGCTATCCCGGCGCGTCTGCCGAAACGGTGCAGAGCACGGTGACGCAGGTCATCGAGCAGCAGATGAATGGCATCGATCACCTGCTGTATTTCTCGTCCGAAAGCGACAAGGACGGCAGCATGACGATCACGCTGTCGTTCGAGCAGGGCACCGATGCCGACACCGCGCAGGTGCAGGTGCAGAACAAGCTGCAGCTGGCGACGCCGCTGCTGCCGGCCGAAGTGCAGAGCCAGGGCATCCGCGTGGCCAAGGCGACCAAGAACTTCCTGGTCGTGGTCGGTTTCGTCTCCACCGACGGCAGCATGGACGGCCAGGACATCGGCGACTACATCGCCTCCAACGTGCAGGATCCGATCAGCCGCACCAAGGGCGTCGGCGATTTCCAGCTGTTCGGCGCGCAGTACGCGATGCGCATCTGGCTCGATCCGGTCAAGCTCAACAACTACGGACTGACGCCGACCGATGTTTCGAGTGCGCTGCAGGCGCAGAACGTACAGATCGCGTCGGGGGAAATCGGCGGTTTGCCGGCGGCGCGCGGGCAGCGCCTGAACGTGACGATCATCGGTCCGCAGCGACTGCAGTCGGCGGACCAGTTCGGGCGCATCCTGCTGCGAGTGACGTCCAGCGGCGCGCGCGTGCTCCTGCGCGACGTCGCCCGCGTCAGCCTGGGCGGCGAAAATTATTCGGTCGCTTCGAAATACAACGGCAAGCCTGCAGCGGGCCTCGCGATCAAGCTCGCGCCCGGCGCCAATGCGCTGGATACGGCCAAGGCGGTGCGTGCGACGCTGGAGGAACTCAAGCCGTTCTTCCCGCCAGGACTGGAAGCGGTTTATCCGTTCGACACCACGCCGTTCGTGCGCGTGTCGATCGAGGAAGTCGTCAAGACGCTGTTCGAGGCGATCGTGCTGGTGTTCCTCGTGATGTACGTGTTCCTGCAGAACATCCGCGCCACGCTGATCCCGACCATCGCAGTGCCGGTGGTGCTGCTCGGCACCTTCGGCATCCTCTCCATCGCCGGCTTCTCGATCAACACGCTGACGATGTTCGGCATGGTGCTGGCCATCGGCCTGCTGGTGGACGACGCGATCGTCGTCGTCGAGAACGTCGAGCGCGTGATGGCCGAGGAAAAGCTCTCGCCCAAGGAAGCGGTGCGCAAGTCGATGGGCCAGATCACCGGCGCACTGGTCGGCATCGCGCTGGTGCTGTCGGCGGTGTTCCTGCCGATGGCGTTTTTCGGTGGATCGACCGGCGTGATCTACCGCCAGTTCTCGATCACGATCATTTCGGCGATGTCGCTGTCGGTGCTGGTCGCGCTGATCTTCACGCCGGCGCTGTGCGCAACGCTGCTCAAGCCGGCCGACGAAAAACATGCGCACAACGAGCATGGTTTCTTCGGCTGGTTCAATCGCAGCTTCGATCGGATGAACCACGGTTATACCGCTGGCGTCGGCCACGTGACGCGCCGCACGGGCCGCTATCTGCTGGTCTACGTCGTCATCGTCGCCGTGATGGGCGGGCTGTTTCTGCTGATCCCCAAATCCTTTCTGCCGGACGAGGATCAGGGCGTGTTGTTCGTGCAGGTAGTAGAGCCGGCCGGTACTTCGGTGGAACTTACCGAGCAGGCGCTGGACCAGGTGCGCGACTTCTTCTTGAATGACGAGAAAGCCTCGGTCAACGGCGTGTTCACGGTCAGCGGTTTCAGCTTCGGTGGGCACGGCCAGGGTTCGGGCCTGGCATTCGTGAGCCTCAAGGACTGGAGTCAGCGCGGCGCCAAAGATGCGGGCGTGCTCGCAATCGCGGCACGCGCACAGAAGCATTTCGCATCGATCCGCGGCGCGCAGGTGGCGGCGTTCGCGCCGCCGGCGGTGCTCGAACTCGGCAACGCCACCGGTTTCGATTTCGAACTGCTCGATCGTGCCAACCTCGGCCACGACGCCTTGATGGAAGCGCGCGGCAAGCTGATGCAGGCGGCGAGCAAGAATCCCGCCATCGGCATGCTGCGCCCTAACGGACTCGACGACGAGCCGCAGTACAAGCTCGATATCGACTGGGAAAAAGCCAGCGCGCTGGGCCTGTCGATCGCCGACATCAGCTCTACGCTCGCGATCGGCTGGGGCTCGTCGTACGTCAACCAGTTCATCGACCGCGGACGTGTGAAAAAAGTCTTCATCCAGGGCGATGTGGATACGCGGATGGCGCCGCAGGATTTCGATCACTGGTACGTCCGCAATGCCTCGAACCAGATGATTCCGTTCTCGGAATTTTCCACTGCGACCTGGACGCTGGGCTCGCCCAAGCTGGAGCGCTACAACGGCACCGCATCGCTCGAATTCCTCGGCGCGCCGGCGCCCGGCAAGAGCACCGGCGACGCGATGAAGGCGATGGAGGACGCGCAGCGCAGCCTGCCCAAGGGCACCGGGTTCCAGTGGACCGGCCTGTCTTTTGAGGAGCGCCTGTCCGGCTCGCAGGCGCCGATGCTGTACGGCATTTCGCTGACCATCGTGTTCCTGTGCCTGGCCGCGCTCTACGAGAGCTGGTCGATCCCGGTCGCGGTGATGCTGGTAGTGCCGCTGGGCATCATCGGCACGGTGCTCGCGACCTTGGCCCGCGGTCTTTCCAACGATGTGTTCTTCCAGGTGGGTTTGCTGACCACGGTCGGTCTCGCCGCGAAAAACGCGATCCTGATCGTCGAGTTCGCCAAGGAGAACCACGAGCAGGGCCAGAGTCTGATCGACGCAGCGGTCAACGCCGCGCGCCAGCGCCTGCGGCCGATCCTGATGACCTCGTTCGCCTTCATTCTCGGCGTGCTGCCGCTGGCGATCGCGAGCGGCGCCGGTGCCGGCGGCCGCGTCGCCATCGGCACCGGCGTGATCGGAGGCATGCTCAGCGCGACCATCCTGGCGGTGTTTCTGGTACCGGTGTTCTTCGTCTCGGTGCTGACGCTGTTCAAGACCAGAACCGGCCCGGACGAATCGGCCGAAGACGATCGTCCCGGTCCGCAGCCGCCGCAGGACGGCGACAGCCCGGGAGCATCGGCATGAACGCGCGCCTCGGAACCGGCGTTTTCGCCGCCTTCGTTTTTGCAGTGTCGGTGATGGCGGGCTGCGCGCTGGAACCCGACTACCAGCGGCCGGCGGCGCCAGTGCAGCCGGGCTGGACCGATGGCACATCGTCAGCCGCGGCAGGCACTGCGGCGGACATCGGCTGGCGCGAGTTCTTCCCCGATCCCAACCTGAAGAGGCTGATCGAACTGGCGCTGCAGAGCAATCGCGATCTTCGCGTGGCGGCGCTGAACGTGCAGGCTGCGCAGGCGCAGTACCGCATCCAGCGCGCGGACCTGTTGCCGACCATCGCGGCTACCGGAACCGAAGAAGTGCAGCGCTCACCTGGCAGCGTCATCAGCTCCAGCGCCTCGGCGGCCGCGGCATCGGGCGGAACCGCGACGACCAGCAGCGGCGTGATCACACGCGTGTTCAATGCCGGCGTCGGCTTCACCTCCTACGAGATCGACCTGTTCGGCCGCATCCGCAGCCTGGATCACGCGGCGCTCGAACAGTATCTCGGCTACGAAGAGACACGGCGCGGCATGCAGCTGAGCCTGATCGCGGAAGTCGCCAGCAGCTACCTCACCATTCTCGCGGATCAGGCAAACCTGAAAGTCACGCGTGACCAGTTCGAAGGCCAGAGCGCTTCCTACGAGCTGATTCGCCGCAGCCTTGAGGCCGGAGCCACCACGGCGCTGGCGGCGCGGCAGCAGGAAATCGCGGTGGATACCGCCAAGGCCAACCTTTCCGCTTACACGCGACAGCTCGCGCAGGACCGCAACGCGCTCGCGCTGCTGATCGGTGGCCCGCTGCCCGACGATCTGGACCTGAGCGCTCCGCTGGAGGCCGTGCAGCTGCAGGCCGATCTGCCGGCCGGGCTGCCGTCCGAGGTGCTCGCGCGCAGGCCGGACGTGCTGGCCGCCGAGCACCAGCTGATCGCCGCCAATGCCGACATCGGCGCCGCGCGCGCCGCGTTCTTCCCGAGCATCAGTCTGACCGGCAGTTACGGCACGGCGAGCACCGAGCTCTCCGGCCTGTTCAAGGACGGCTCCACGGCCTGGACTTTTTCGCCGCAGATCAGCCTGCCGATTTTCGCCGGCGGCGCCAACCAGGCGAATCTCGATCTGTCCAAGATCCAGAAGAACGTCAACATCGCCCAATACGAAAAGGCTCTGCAGAGTGCCTTCAAGGAAGTCGACGATGCGCTGGCCGCCAGGAAGACACTCGACGAGCAGTTGTCGGCGCAGCGCGAACTCCAGGCAGCTGCTGCCGATGCGTATCACCTCGCTGACGTGCGTTTCCGCGGCGGAGTCGACAGCTTTCTGCCGGTACTGACTGCGCAGCAGGCGCTGTACAGTGCACAGCAAGGCGTGGTGAGCCTGGAGCTGTCCCGCCTGCAGAACATGGCCACGCTGTACAAGGCGCTCGGCGGCGGTTCGCTGGAGCACTCCGCTTCTTTGGTGCCACAGTAAGTGGCCATTCGTCACTTGAGCTACGGGTTTTGACAGCACTTCGGCCGTTCGTTACGGTCGAAGTGTGAAGAGGTAAACCGGCATGAAGACCGGAAGCCGCACCAGCGAGGAGAACGCGCAATGACAACGATAGTGATGGGAAAAGCGGCGCCGGGCAGTCCCGTCGACCAGAGCGTCAACGCTGCCGGCGAACTGGCGTTGCGCCTGACCGGCGCGGCTCTTCAGGTGATTGCGACGGTCGTGGTGGTGCGGGCGCTGGCACCGCAGGCGGTCGGCATCTATTTTGAAGGCTTCGTTATCGCGCTGGCGCTGGCTTCGCTGCTGCGCGGCAAGTACGAGATGCTGGTCCTGCGCTACGTCCTGGGCGAAAGCGCTCAGCAGACCTGCATCCCGGTCATCGACCTGCTGACGGCGCTGAGCAAGCGGATCGCGATCCGCTGCGTCCTGGTCTGCGGCGTGCTGCTGGTCGTCATCGCAGACCTCGACATCATGGAGCCGCGGCTGCGGGCGTTCCTCGATACCTTCCTGCCCTTTGTGCTGGCGGTGCCATTCCTGGCTGTGGCGCTGTTTCTTTCGAGCGCCCTGCGCGCGGCCCGCCGTTCGATCGGCAGCACCATCATCAGCGCCTACGCGGTCAACCTGGCGGTCATTCTGTCCGGGCTGATTGCTTCGCCGGAGAACGCGCTGGTGATGATGTCGTGGGCTTTCGTTGCGGGTTCCGCGGTCGCGTCCGTGATCGGGATTCTGCTGGTCCGCAAGGTCTTTCCGGCAGGTCTCAAGCGCGGCGTGCCCCAGCCTTGCGTCGCGGACTGGCGCCAGATCTACGGCCTGGCCGCCTTCGATTACGGCATCGCGGGCCTCGCGTTTTCGGCGTTGCAATGGGGCCCGCTGTGCGTGCTCGCAATCGCCGGGCCGGCGTTGCAGATCGCTGAAGTCGCGGTGACGTTGCGCCTCGCGCTGGCGGTTGAACTGATGATGCCTGCGCTGGTTTTCGTGCCTCTGGGTTTGAACATCGCGTCGCGTCTGATCGAGACCCTGAGCACGGAACGTGGCCGTCTCGTAGCCAACCTCGTGCTGTCGGCTCTGGCCGCATCCGGCTTCAGCTTCGTTCTGATGATCTTCGTGCCGCAGCTGCTGGGCGAATTGGGCGCACCTTATGCGGAACTCACGGGGCTGTTCGTGATCTTGCTCGCGGCGCAGTGGATCAACGCCGCGGCAAGGCCTGCACTTCGGTTCATGACGACGTATCACTACAAGCCCGTCCTGCAAGCGCTTTGCCTGAGCGCGGTGATCGCGCTGATCATCGCCCTCTTTGGCGTCAACCAACATGGCGCCTACGCAGTCGCTACCGCGACGCTGATCGGTACGCTGGTTCTCAATGCCCATTCACTGCTGGCTGCGCTCAGGCAGTCATCGGGACAGGTCATCGCGCCGCCTGCCTGAAGCGACTCGCCGAGCCGGAGGTCGACATCGCAGCGACGAACGGCGTGCCGGCCGAGTCCGGCGCATGGCCTTGCTGCAATTGGATGCCTGCGACGGTACCGATCCCCAAAACCTGATGCCAAGCGCAGGTCGGCCGGTTCAACCGCACCGTTGATCGGCATTGCGCCCACCGGGCCCTATGTCAAGCGCAATCTGGACCCGTCTTCTTCACTCCCTGGGAAGACATAAGGCCGGCCTAACCCGTCCGGCACTTGGGGCCCCGTATTACTCCCTGGTACGGGGCTTTTTCTTGTCCGTTGAATGGCCCCGATGCCCGAGCCGGTCAGTCGTCGTGAAAGCGACTGGACGCGTTGCAGCGCCGGGGTCAGATGCGCCTGCCATCGCTGCCGCGGCCGCAGATCGACGATCGGCAACGGGTGCATCGAAGCGCCCGCCTGCAAATCTGCCTGGTCTGCGCGGATGCGCTGCATGATCCAGTCGGCGATGGACGCACGCGTCACCTCGTCGATGCCGGCCGGATCGTAGCGGCAGCAGGGCGCGCCCTGCAGATCGGTCGGCATCTGCTTCAGCGACGACGATTTCAGATGCAACACCGGCTTGTTCAAGGCCTGCAGATAACCGACTTCCAGCGCGACGTTGGGATTGAAGCCGCGGTCTTCGGCGTCCTCGAACACCGAGATGGCGAATGCGCAGCCGTGCAGATACACGCAGACGTTATCGAAGAGTTGCCGGTGATAGCGGTGGTGATCCGCGCGTAGCAGGGTGACGCCGGTGCGGCGCGACACGTCGGCCAGCGCCGCGAGCACGGCGGCGTGCTCGGCCGTCAGGCCGAAGCGCATAACCACAAAGCCTGCCGGTTCGGTGGCGGGGTAATCGTCCTGGAACTGCTTCAGTGCGGCGCCGAAATCGTCTGCTGACGGGCCGCGGCCGGGTTTCATCGCGCGCTCCATTGTGAAAGCATGTGGGGCCAGTATTTCGCGGCGCTGCACCGGGCTCATCGTCAAGCTTGATGACGCCGCGCCGGCGAGCCGGCCGTTTCCCACTCTCAAGAACATGTCCAGCCTGCGTAAACCTCTAGACGGCCTCGCTGTCGGCCTGATGATCGTGCTGTGCGCCTGCTGGGGTTTTCAGCAGATTGCGATGAAGCTCGCCGCGCCGTCGCTGCATCCGGTGATGCAGAACGGCCTGCGCTCGCTGATTGCGGCGATTCTGCTGATTGCGCTGATGCGGGCCCGGAGCGAGCCGTTCTCGCTGCGCGACGGCCGGCTGCTCGCCGGGCTCGGCGCCGGCGCGCTGTTTGCCGGCGAATTCCTGATGGTCGGGCTCGGTCTGGTGTTCACGACGGCCTCGCACCTGGTGGTGTTCGTCTACACCGCGCCGATTTTTACCGCGCTCGGCCTGCACTTCTTCGTCGCCGGCGAGCGGATGACGCGGGTGCAATGGCTGGGCGTATTGCTCGCGTTCGCCGGCATCGCACTCGCGTTCTCGGATGGATTCGCGGCCGGGATCGCCGCCGGTAGCGCGGGTGACCGGCACTCGCTCCAGATGCTGATCGGCGATGCGCTTGGCGTGGTCGGCGGCCTGATGTGGGCGGCGACCACGCTGCTGATTCGCGGCTCCTCGCTGTCCGAGGCGCCGCCGATGCAGACGCTGCTGTATCAGCTCGCGGTCGGTGCGCTGCTGCTGCTGATCGCCGGCGGGCTAATCGGCGAGTGGCATGCGGTGACGATGACGCCGGTGGCCTGGGCGAGCCTTGCATTCCAGGGAATCGGCGTTGCCTTTGCCAGTTTCCTGGCCTGGTTCTGGCTGTTGCGGCACTACCTCGCGTCGCGGCTGTCGGCGTTTTCATTCCTGACACCGCTGTTCGGCGTCAGCTTCGGCGTGCTGCTGCTGGGCGACCCGGTTGATCCCCGCTTCATTGGCGGCGCCGTGCTGGTGCTGGCCGGCATCGCGCTGGTCAACCTGCGGCGCTCATCGTAGGCCGGTCTTTTGTCGACGTGTACCCTTGGATGCGCAATCACTGCCTCGCGTCGGCAGGGGATTGCCGACCTACGACTCGAGCGCCCCGTTGATTCCATCATCGGGCGCGGCAAAAAGCGTTACATACCCGATATCTGATCGATCGTCTCCTCGTCCGCGTGGACTGATGATGGCGGCGGGGCTGCGGCATGTTCAGCATGCGTCCATTCGGCTGTGAAACGATGCGACAGACGAGTCAGGGAAGACTCGCGACGACAACGTCCCGGCCGGGCATGGCCCGGGCGTTCCGGCGGTGCAGGGTTTGAAAGGAGACGCGCGTGGCAGTTGATGACGCCACTGCTTTGAATATGGAGCAGAGAGTCGATTTTTTCCCTGGTTTTTCCGTTCGGCATGCAGACGTGGAGAAGCAGGCTGTCGAACGCCTCTGCGTTCCCGGCGTGGACAACCGGGTGCGGCCTGCCGTGAGTTCGGTTGCGCATTGCGCCGGCATGTTGGACGCGGACTCCTTGGCACCGACGATTTTCCACCAGGGCTGGTGGCTCGATATTGTCGGTCGCGGCCGCTGCGAACTGGCCGAGGTCAGCCGCAATGGCCGCGTCGTCGGCCGCCTGCCGTACCTGATCACCCGGCAGCGCGGTTTCAAGGTATCGGTAATGCCGCAGTTGACCCATGTGCTCGGGCCTGCGGTTGATCCAGGCCGGGGCAGCACCAATACCCGGATGCTGAATCGCCTGGACATCATGAAAGAGCTGGCCGGCAAGTTGCCGCAGCTGGCGCTGTTCTGGCAGAGCTGCCACCGGCAGGTAGAGGACGTGATTGCATTCCAGGGCTGCGGCTTCGATGCGACGGCGCATTTCACCTCGGAGATCACACCCGCGCCGGAAGCGCAGCTATGGTCGGCGATGCGCGACAAGACGCGCAACGTGATCCGCCGCAGCACCGAGCGCAACAGCGTCGAAGATATCGACGATCCTGAATTATTCCGCGCGTTCTACAGCCACAATCTGGGTGCAAGCGGTCGCGATGCCTATTTTGATCTGGGCCTGATCGCGCCGCTGTTCGAAGCCTGCCGGGCTCGCGATTGCGGCCGCATGCTGATGACGCGCGACGAGCGCGGCCAGGCGAGCGCATCGGTGTTCTATGTCTGGGACAGCCAGACCCTGTGGTATTTCCTGTCCACGCGTGATCGCGACGCTCACGACAACGGTGCGGTCAGCCTGCTGCTATGGCATGCGATCCGGGATGCCGCACGCCGCGAACTGCTGTTCGATTTCGACGGCGTCTCCAGCGAAGGCTCGGCGCGTTTCTTCGCCGGCTTCGGCGGCACGCTCGCGCCGCGCTACGCGATCCGCCGCAGCAGCGCCGCCTATGACCTGATGAAGAGCGTCGCTGCCATGTTTCATGGATCAGGGCGCAATCACTTCACCGGATGAGCGCCGCCGCGTCGATCTCCAAAGCTCTAGTCCGCTGGATCATTGGAATTGGCGGTGAGGGACGCCCGAGGCGGGATGCGATGCAAGGCGCAAAGCACAGCGATACCCGTAGGTATCGCGAGCATTTGCAACGCAGCAGCGCGCCCGCATCGGGTGGACAGCACCGTCGATTTCAGTGATTCAGTGGACTAGGTCGGCAGTCAGTGCGAAGCCCGATGCGCAATCGGGGTTTCAGGTCGGCAAGGGATTGCCGACCTACGCAGGCGTTGTCGCAGGCCGCCCGCCGCCGCCAGTAGCGCCAGCAGCGCCAGGTTCGGTGCGCCGCCGCCGTGATGTTTGGAACTGCCGCCCGACGAGCCGCCGCCAGCCTGTACCGTGACTTCGTCGCTGCTGCTGGCGTTGGCCGGATCGGTCACCGTCAGCTGGAACACGTAGCTGCCGTCGCCGTTCGGCGTGAAGCTCGGATACGCGCCGCCCGCGCCTGAGAGCGTCACCGACGGGCCGCTGACCTGGCTCCAGACGTAACTCAGCGCATCACCGTCCGGATCGCTCGAAGCCGAGCCATTCAGCGCTGATGCCAGGCCGGTGCTGCCGCTGCCGTCGGCTCCGGCATTGGCGATCGGCGGACGATTGACGTTGACGATGGTCACCTGCACCTCGTCGCTGGCGCTGAGTCCGCCGCCATCGGTCGCGGTCAGCCGGAAGCGCAGCGCGGTGTCGGCGGAAACACTGGGCGACACGAAGCTCGCCGTCAGCGTGCTGGCGTTCGTCAGCGTCACCATCGGCCCCGCGGTCTGCGTCCATTTCACCGTGAAGCCCGCCGCGCCTTCCGGATCGGCCGCCTGGCCGGCCAGTGTGATCGTCGACAGGCTCAGGCCGGACCCGCTGCGTTCCGGTGCCGAGAAGTCGTCGCCGGCCATTGCCACCGGCGCGCGGTTCGCGCAGATGCCGTTGTCGCTGCTGATCTGGTTGAACGGCGTGCCGGCGTCGGTGGCGACGACGTTGTCGATGATCCAGCCGGCGCCGCCGACCGAGGCATCGCTGCCGAGCACGAAGCGCAGCTTGACGGTGTGGCCGGACAGCGTGCTGCCGAAGTCCAGGGTTTCGTGCACGACGCCGCCGGACGATCCGCCGTAGCCGCTGCGGCCGAGTGCGCTGATGTTGCCGTCGTAGCCCCTGGCGAAGCTCGCGCCCGCGGCCGCCGCATCCTGCCAGGCGCCGCCGTCGACGCTGACGTCGATCGCACCGCCGTCGTACTTGACGAGCAGGTCCGCGTCGAAATCGTATTCGTGATCGAACGAGAACGCGAAGCGGCCGCCCGCCGGCACCGTGAACAGCGGGCTGGTCAGATCCAGCGTGGCGGCGCTGGCCTCGTCGGGCGCGAACCAGGCGTTGCCGCTGCCGGTGATCGCGTTCTGGTCGGTGATTGCCCAGACCTCGCTGGTGCCGGTGCTGGCGACCGCCCAGTCCGGCGACGACAGCGCCGCGTATTCGAAGCCGTCGGTGGCCGAAGTGCGCGCGATGTCGGCGTTGGCGATCAGCGCGTAGCTCGACGGCTCCGGATACTGCACCGCCGGATCGGGGCTGGCCGGCGGATCGAGCTTAAGCGTCAGCGCGATCGTCTGCGGGCCGCTGACGCTGGACGCGAGCGTAGCCTTGACCGTGGCCTTGGACGTGGTGCCGACCGCGCCGACCGCGAAGCCGAGCTTGCCGCCGTTGGCGAGCGTGACGCCGGCGGAGCTGGTGCTCAGGGTTCCGCTCAGCGTCTGGCCCGGCTCATAGCCGCCGTTGTTGATCAGCTCGAAGCTCAGTATCCCGGATTCGCCGGCGTCCAGAACGCCATCCTGGTCGCAGGAGTCGAGCGTGAAGTCGAGCACGTCGCCGCCGATGCCGGGCGCCAGCGTCGGTGTCGATGCGATCAGCGCGACGTAGCTTTCGGTGACGCCGGTGTTGTCGGTGCTGGTGCTCGCCGGCGCGATCGCGCCGATGCCGGCGCCGCGCTTGGCAAAGCCGCGGGCGCAGGCGTTGTAGTCGCCGAAGTCGGCAGCCAGCGCGGCGGCCAGCACGCCGTCGCGCGCCTGGGTGATGGTCGGCTGCGACGGCGTCATCTTCAGGCCGGCGATCACGTAGTCCATCATGTTGCTGCGCGACTGCTCGAAGCTGTGCTCGCCGTTGTCGAGGATGTTGGTGTAGCACTCGAACAGCATCTGCGCCCAGACTTCGCCGGTGTTGTGCACCTCGGAATTGCTGGCGCCGTCCTGGCCGTAGGCGACCGGTGCCGTGTCCGCCAGCGGCTCGCCGTCCTGGACGTGTTTGAACGTCAGCGAGTTGTACTGGAACTGCTTGGAATACGGCATGCGGCGGATGCCGTAATAGAACGGCGCTACCGGCACGATGCCGGGCACCGCGTAATACGCCAGCGGATAGATGCCCTGGTAGTGCTCGTTGCCGGCGACCAGCGCGTCTTCCGGCCGGATCGTCAGCAGCAGCGCGTCGAAGTCGCTCCAGCCTTCGCCCATGCCGCCGCCCTGGGTGTTGGACAGGCCCGAGCCGTCGCCGACCAGGCGGTTGCTGACGTGGTGGAAGAATTCGTGCGCGATGATCTGCTCGTCGAGCGTGCCGTCGTAGTCGATCGAGTGCAGACGCTGCACGTGCATCGTCAGCGTCTCGCCAGCCGCGATGCGTGCTTTCAGCGCGTCGCCGTCGGCCTTGCCGATCATCACCGCCGGCAGCGTGTACAGCGTGTCGGTGGTCGGCAGCGGAATGTTGATCGGCAGCGTCGGCAGATCCGCGTTGCCCATCACGATCGGCGAGCCGTCGACGTTATTGATGACGATCATCGCCACCGCGCCGGACAGCGTCGCGAACTGCTCCTTGGTCGTGAACGCGCAAGTGCCGCGGTCGATCAGCGCAATCTTGCCGCTCAGATTCAAGTCGGGCGTAGCCGGCAAGGTGGTGCCGACCACCGGCACCGCCGGCAGCGCGGAGCAGCCGTCGCTGGTGGAATCGCCGTCGCTTTCGCTGGCGAGAGCAGCGATGTTGCTCACGTCGAATTCGGTGGGCCCGAACGAGGCCTGGGTGAACACCAGCGGCTCGCCCGCGGTCGGCGCGGTGACCTTGACTTCACCGTGGATCGAGCCGTCGAACAAGTACATCTGCATCGTCGGCGAGCCGCCGTCGGCCGGCGTCGACATGTTGGCGTTGTCGCGGCCGGAAGCGTCCTGTCCCTGAGCCGAGATCGCATCGCCCTCGCTGCCGTTGCGGCCGTAGTTGCTGGTCTGCGCGTTGCCCGCGGCCTCGTTGAAGCCGTGGTCGTACCACCAGTCGTGCAGCCAGTTGTTCATGTAGAACAGATTGACGATCGCCGCGTTCTTGGCGTTGTCGGTAGAGGGATCGTCGTCGGCGGCGATAGGCCAGTCGAAGGTATTCGCCGAGGTCAATGTGGTGCGCAGGTCGCCGGTGCCGGCCTGGTAGCCGTCGGTCACCAGGCTGGTCGCGTCGACACCGAGCAGCAGGCCGCTGTCGAGGAAGGCGTCGACGTTGTTGCCGGTGGTCGTCGTTGCATCCGCGCTCAGCCAGGGATCGCCGGTGCTGATCGCCGGGGAGTGATCCAGCGTGACCAGACTGGAGGCGACGCCGCTGCGCGCGATCAAATCGGCCGGACCGGTGCCGGGGTAGGGCGCATAGCCATTGCCCAGCGGCTGATCGTAGGGCTGGTTGATGCCGTCGGTGTCGGCGAACACGCGGTAGGTGAAGCTCTCGTAGGCAGTCAGGTCTTTGCGGAACAGCAGGCTGCCGTCGGCCGCGGAAATCACGTAGCCGTAGGCGTCGCGACGATGGCTGCCGGCCGGCGCGCCCATCACCTCAATGTAGTACGCGGGCTGCAGGCCATCGGCAGCCGGGTAATAGACGCGCTTGGCGCGCACAGCGCGGCTCAGCACGTAGTCGCTCGAGTTCGTGGCCGACGCGAACCAGCTGTAGTCGTCAAGGGTCTTGAAACTGCTCAGTGCACCGGCCGGCAGATGGCCGCCGAGATCGGCGATCGCCTTGCTGATCGCCGCGCTCTGGCTCAACGCGAAACTGCCGGTGACGCCGCGCGGCTTGTGGAAGCCGCCGCTGGTCGCGATCAGCCTGCCGCTGGAATCCATCAGCAGGTTGAGGCTGCGCGTGAACACGTCGATGCCGTCAACGCGCTGCTGGAAGCGCGCGATCATCGTGCCCTGGCGGTTCTGGCCGGCGTCGGTGACGCGGGCGTCCTCGATGGCCTGGCGATCCAGGCCGAGCAGACCGGCCTGGGTCGACAGGTAGGCGCGGCCCAGCGCTTCGGGCAGCGCGCGGCGATTCAGCGCGCCGACTGTGGCGCGGGGCAGCGCGGGCGCTGCCCACAGAAACGGCGCGCTGCCGGTCTGCACATCGAAGCTCGATGCGTAGCCCTGCGCGTTGCGCTGCGCGGCGACTCGCGACTGCAGGCTCGCGCGCTTGGCGGAGACCGGCGGTGACGCCAGGCTGTCCGTGGCCAGCGAGGCGCGATAAGAATCGAAGTTCGGGCGCTGCGGGCTCGCCTCGTAGCGAGGCGCTGACGGCTGGGCGGCGTAGGTACTGGATGCGGCGAGCGACAAAGACAAAACGAAAACGCGAGCTTTCACGCTGATCCCCAAGAATGCGATGAAAAATCCACGCGCATTCCCTGCGCCGACCTCCCTGCGAGGCCGTCCGCAACCGCCGTCCGAGCTCGCTGGAGTTATCGGCGAACGGAACCTGAACCGTCAATCAGCATAACTACCCAAAGCGGTCACCCGCCGCTCCTGCCGCGACAAAAAGAGCTGTTTTTACCAAGCCATTCGAGCGCTGCAGGCGCGACGAGATCGGCCGATCAGGCTGCCGCGGGACTGTAAGCGCGGCACCAGCCAGTCTTGGCGACGAGCTTGCCGCCGAAAGCGCCGCAGGGGGCGTGGCCGGCCGCTTCCTGGGCGACTGTGTACAGCGCGCAGTTGCCGCAATGGCTGCCGGTCTTCAGGGCGGCTTCCTGGCCGGGCTTCAGGCTGGCGACGTTCTCGACATAGCCGAGCGCCTTGGCGGTCGGATCGTTGAGATCGACTTTGGCCGCCGCGGCCTGGGCAAAGCTGCGGGCGGGAATCGCGGCCAGCGCGGCGGCGCCGCACAGGCCGAGGAACCGACGGCGAGAGTTGGGGATCTGCATGGGGTTTACTCCTGTTGGCTTGGTGGGCCTGGCTGACAGGGCTGCAATGCTAACCCCTAAACTGATCGCCTAAACTGATCGCGTCGCGGCTCACCGCGCTCTCGACCGAAATAAACCTGGCCGGGAATCGAGACGCGACCGCGGCGAGACCTGTTCATACCGCAACTGTAGGAGCGGGTCGTACCCGCGACTGTGCCGTCGAGTTCACAGTCGCGGGTACGACCCGCTCCTACAGTTGCAGGATTGGCAGCCTAAAAATTGTTCCCGCGTCAGACGGCCTTGCGCGTGAACACCAGCGCCTCGCCGTCCACCGCCACCTCGATCCGATCGCCGTTGGCAAACTCGCCGTCGAGGATGCGCCGCGCCAGCGGGTTCTCGACCAGGGTCTGGATCGCGCGTTTCAGGGGCCGCGCGCCGTACACCGGGTCATAGCCCGCTTCCGCGAGGCGATCCAGCGCCGCGTCGCTGAACTCCATCGTGATGCCGCGCTCGGCGAGCCGCTTGATCACGTGCTGCGACTGCACCCGGGCGATCGAGCGGATCTGCTGCGAGCCCAGCGGATGGAACACCACCGACTCGTCGATGCGGTTGATGAATTCCGGACGGAAGTGCTGGCCGACCACGGCCATCACCGCCTCGCGGATCGCCGCGTAATCCTTGCTGCCGGCCTCGGTGCTCATCATGTCCTGGATCAGCTGCGAGCCGAGGTTGCTGGTCATCACCACCACCGCGTTGCGGAAGTCCACGGTGCGGCCCTGGCCGTCGGTCAGGCGGCCGTCGTCCAGTACCTGCAGCAGGATGTTGAACACCTCCGGATGCGCCTTCTCGGTCTCGTCCAGCAGGATCACCGAGTACGGCCGGCGACGCACCGCCTCGGTCAGCTGGCCGCCCTCCTCGTAGCCGACATAGCCCGGCGGCGCGCCGATCAGCCGCGCGACGCTGTGGCGCTCGCCGTACTCGCTCATGTCGATGCGCACCATCGACTCCTCGGTGTCGAACAAAAAGTTCGCCAGGGCCTTGCACAGCTCGGTCTTGCCGACGCCGGTGGGTCCCAGAAACAGGAACGAGCCGATCGGCCGGTTCGGGTCGGCAAGGCCGGCGCGCGAACGCCGGATCGCGTTGCTGACCGCGGTGACCGCCTCGTCCTGGCCGACCACGCGCTGATGCAGCGCCTCTTCCATGCGCAGCAGTTTTTCGCGCTCGCCTTCGAGCAGCTTGGACACCGGGATGCCGGTCCAGCGCGACACCACTTCGCCGATTTCTTCCTCGGTGACGCTGGTGCGCAGCAGCTTGAACTTCTGCTTCTGATCGGTGGTGGCGGTCGCGGCGATGCGCCGCTCCAGTTCCGGAATCTTGCCGTACTGCAGTTCGGCCATGCGCGCGAGATCGCCGGCGCGGCGTGCCGCTTCCATCTCGATCTTCAGACGCTCGAGCTCCTCGCGCACGCCGGCCGACCCGGCCACCTGCGCCTTCTCGGCTTTCCAGGTTTCTTCCAGGTCGCTGTTTTCGCGCTCGAGCTTTTCGATATCGACTTCGAGCGCCGCGAGCGAGCGCCGGGCGCCGTCGTCCTTCTCTTTCTTCAGCGCCTCGCGCTCGATCTTCAGCTGGATCAGGCGGCGATAAAGACGATCCAGCGCCTCGGGCTTGGAGTCGATCTCGATGCGGATGCGCGACGCCGCCTCGTCCATCAGATCGATCGCCTTGTCCGGCAGGTTACGGTCGGTGATGTAGCGATGGCTGAGCTTGGCGGCCGCGATCAGCGCGCCGTCGGTGATGTCGACGCCGTGATGCACTTCGTAGCGCTCTTTCAGGCCACGCAGGATCGCGATGCTGTCTTCGACCGAGGGCTCACCGACAAACACTTTCTGGAAGCGCCGCTCCAGCGCCGCATCTTTCTCGATGTACTTGCGATATTCGTCGAGCGTGGTCGCGCCGATGCAGTGCAGCTCGCCGCGCGCCAGCGCCGGCTTCAGCATATTGCCGGCGTCCATCGCGCCATCGGCCTTGCCGGCACCGACCAGGGTATGAATCTCGTCGATGAACAGAATTACCGTGCCTTCGGCTTTCGCCAGATCGGCGAGCACGTTCTTCAGGCGCTCCTCGAATTCGCCGCGGAATTTCGCGCCCGCGATCAGGCTGCCCAGATCCAGCGACAGCAGCCGGCGGTTCTTCAGCGACTCCGGCACCTCGCCGTTGACGATGCGCTGCGCCAGGCCTTCGACGATCGCGGTCTTGCCGACGCCGGGTTCGCCGATCAGCGTCGGGTTGTTCTTGGTGCGGCGGCTCAGCACCTGGATCACGCGGCGGATTTCCTCGTCGCGGCCGATCACCGGGTCGAGCTTGCCGCTGGCCGCGCGCGCGGTCAGGTCGATGGTGTATTTATCCAGCGATTTGCGGTTCTCCTCGGCGTTGGCCGAGTCGACCTTGGCGCCGCCGCGCAGCTTGTCGATTGCGGCGCTGAGCGTCTCCTTGCGCGCGCCGGTCTCACGCAGTGCGCGGCCGAGCGCGCCCTTGTCGTCGAGTGCGGCGAGGAAGAAAAACTCGCTGGAGATGAACTGGTCCTTGTGCTGCTGCGCGAGCTTGTCGCTCAGGTTCAGCAGCCGCGACAGTTCGGGGCCGACGCCGACTTCGCCGGTGGCCTGGCTGATCGTCGGCAGCGCGTCCAGGCCCGTCATGATCTTGCTGCGCAGGCCGGCGACATCGACGCCGGCCGACTGCAGCAGCGGCGCGGCGCCGGCGTCCTCGAGGTCGAGCAGCGCCGATGCCAGGTGCAGCGGCTCGATCGCGGTATGGTCGCGGCCCACGGCGAGGCTCTGGGCCTCCTGCAGCGCCTGCTGGAAACGGCTGGTCAGTTTGTCCATGCGCATGGGCACAGGTCCTCACGTTGGTTGAAACGGATGCCGTCTATCTGGAGTCAGGGGGGCGGCTTTCAAGTCGATTCTGGGGCTGCGCCTTATACTCGGCCTTGATCCCGATCAAGCCGTCATCGTCGATGAAAGGACTCTGAACATGAGCGAACCGCTGCCGCTAACCGAAGCCACGGTGGCCGCTTTCGTCGCCGACTCGGTGGCGTTCAAGCAGAAGATGCTCGAAGACCGCGCACTGCTGCGCGCAATCGCGCAGGTCGCCGAGGTCTGCGTCGCGGCGTATCGCGCCGGCAACAAGATCCTGATCGCCGGCAACGGCGGCAGCGCCGCGGATGCACAGCACGTCGCCGCCGAGCTGGTGGCACGCTTCGAGTTCGATCGTCCTGGCCTGCCGGCCATCGCATTGACCACCGACACCTCGGCGCTGACCGCAATCGGCAACGACTACGGTTTCGAGCGCCTGTTCTCGCGCCAGGTAGAGGCGTTGGGCCGCGCCGGCGACGTTTTCATCGGCCTGAGCACCTCGGGCAATTCCAGGAATATCCTGAAGGCGATGGAAGTCGCCCAGGCGCAGGGCCTGATCCGTGTCGCGATGTGCGGCGCCGGCGGCCGCATCCACCAGATGGCCGAGCATGTGCTGGCGATGCCGTCGATGCATACGCCGCGGATTCAGGAGGGGCACGGCCTGGTCGGGCACATCATCTGCGCGATGATCGAGGAGCAGCTGTTCGCCAGGGAATACCGGGCAATTGCCAACAGGCCCTAGCCTGATATGGACCCGAGCAAGCGGTCCTGGCGTAGCGTTCGCATCAATTGGAAGCTGGCCGGCGGTCTGGTGCTGCTGGTGCTGGCGGTGTACGCATTCGCGCAGAACATCTGGCGCACCACGGCGACCGAGGCCTACGTCAACGCGGCGCTGGCCAGCGTCGCGTCGCCGATCCCGGGCCGGGTTACCGGCGCCTTGCCGCCGCTGGGCAGCCGGGTTCCAGGCGGCTTCGAGCTGCGCGTCGAAGACGAGCGCGCTGACCTCGCGCCCAGCGTCGATGTCGACAACAAGCTGGCGGAAACCGAATCCGAACTCGCCGGCGCCGAACTCAAGATCGCGGCGATGGACAAGTCGCAGCGCGACTTCCGCGGCTACGCCAGCGAGTTCGGGCGGGCCAAGACCGGTTTCCTGGATCAGCGGATCGCGCAGGCGCGGGCGCTCGCCGATTCCCGCCAGGCTTCGCTGGATCAGCTGATCGACGACTTGAACCGCGTTCAGCAACTGCCCGAGCGCGCGATCGCGGTACGCGACGTGATCATCGCCCAGACCCGCGTGACCGCGGCCCGCACCGATCTCGCCGCGCAGCAGGCCGAGGTGCAGAGCCTGATCATCTCGCGCGATGCGCTGGGCCGCGGCGTGCAGTTGACCGAGGGGCTGCCCGATCGCATTTATTCCGACCAGCGCGCTCAGGAACTCGCGTTGCTACTGGCGACCGAGAAAGCGCGCCGCCAGGGGCTGCTGGCGCTGCGTGACACGCTGCGCAAGAGTCAGCAGGCCAGCCGCCAGGCACTGGAGCGCCGCCGCGACGCCCGTATTCCGGTATCGGACGGCGTGGTCTGGCGGCGCACGCCGGAAAACAGCTTCGTCGCGGCGGGCGGCGTGCTCGGTGCGGTCGCGGTGTGCTCGGAAGTGGTGCTGACGGCGACGCTGACGCGGCGCGATTTTCAGCGCGTCTACGTCGGGCAGGCGGTCGATGCCGAGGTGCGGATCGAGGACGGCGCCGAGATCGAACTCAGCGGCAAGGTGATCGCGCTGACCGGGCCGACGATCGAGAATGCGCAGGGCATGGCGATCCCGTTCGGCCGTTCTTCGAGCAGCGACGGTTACGGCGTCGTCGTGCGCCCGGACCAGCCGGCGCAGCTGGGCTGTCGTATCGGCGCGCAGGCCAAGCTCGAATTCAGCCGCGGCGCCGCGGGCAGCTGAAATGGACACGATGGTCGTCCTGGCGCCGGTGATGCTGGTGGCCGGCTTGCTGTTCGCGGTCTTCGGTCTGCGCCAGGCGCGCTGGGTGCCGCAGATGCATGACGAGAATCGCCGGCTGCGGCCCTGGCTGTTCGGCGGCCTGGGCCTGCTGCTGGCCCGCTATGTGATCTGGCGGCTGACCCAGACGCTGCCGCCGTTCGGCTTTTCGGTGGCCGGCTTGTGGCCGTACCTGTTCCTGCTGTTCGAGATCAGCAGCGTGGTGATGACGGTGATCACCTACCTGACGCTGTCGCGGCATACCAACCGCACCCACGAAGTCGAAGCGGCGCTGCCGGCACTGCGTGCGCGACCGCCGTACCGGATCGCGCTGCTGATCCCGACCTACAACGAGCCGCTGGTGGTGCTGGAGCGCACCATCCTCGGCTCGCTGGTGCAGGATTACCCCGACGTGCGCGTCTGGGTGCTCGACGACAGCCGGCGCGACTGGCTGCGCGATTACTGCGCCGAGGCCGGCGTCGGCTACGGCACGCGCACCGACAACGCCGGCGCCAAGGCCGGCAACATGAATGCGGGCCTGGCGACGATCCGCGCCAGCGGCTTCGAGCCGGATTTCCTCGGCGTACTCGACGCCGACTTCGTGCCGACCTCGTCCTTCATCCGCCGCTGCCTGGCCTTGCATCTGGTGCATCCCGAGGCCGGCATCGTGCAGACGCCGCAGCACTTCTTCAATCCGGACCCGATCCAGATGAATCTGGCGCTGTCCGGCCTGGCGCCGGACGAGCAGCGGTTTTTCTTCGACGAGCTGCTGCCGGGCCGCGACGGCTGGGGCACCGCGTTCTGCTGCGGCACCTCGTCGGTGATCCGCACCGCGGCGGTGGATGCGATCAACGGCTTCCCGATGGACAGCGTCACCGAGGACATGCTGATGTCGATGCGCATGCGCGAGGCCGGCTACCAGACGCTGTATCTGAACGAGCCGCTGACCACGGGCCTTGCGCCGGAAGGGCTCGGCGAATACATCGTGCAGCGGCACCGCTGGTGCCTGGGGCTGATGCAAATTGTCCGCGACCATTACAACCCGTTCTCACGGCGTCATCGGCTGAAGCTGATGGACCGCGTGCACCTGTTCGATACCTTCATGTACTGGGCGTTTTCGTTTCCGACACGCTACGTGTTCATGGCGGCGCCGGTGATCTACTGGACCACCGGGATGCTGGTGATCGAGGCGGATTTTCCGAGCATGCTGTACTACATGGCGCCGTGGCTGGTGCTGCACATGACGGCGATGACCTGGATCACGCGCGGCAGCCTGCAGCCAGTGTTGAACGACGTGACCCAGCTGCTGATCGCGCCCGCTGCGATACATGCCACTTTCACCGGCCTGTTCTCCAACGAGAAGCACAAGTTCAAGGTCACGCCGAAGGGCCTGACCGGCACCGAGATCAGCATCGACTGGCGCGCGCTGTCGCCGGTGCTCGCGTTCCTGCTGCTGAATCTGCTCGGCCTGTTGCTGGCTTTGACGCCGCAGTTCCAGCCGCAGCTGGACCCGGCGCCGCGCCTGGTCAACCTGTTCTGGATCATCGTCAACGTGCTGGTGCTGAGCCTGACCGCGGCGGCCTGCGTCGAGTTGCCGCGGCAGCGCACGCAGGAGCGTTTTGCGTCCGCCGGAACGCGTGCCTGGCTGGTGCTGGGCCGCTCCAAGCTGCCGGTGGAACTGCGCGACCTCTCGTTCGGCGGCTGCAGCCTGGCGCTGGACGTGGCGCTGGCCGACAGCGGCAGCGCGACCGCCGCGGTGACGCTGATGTTCTCGCCTGGCGAGACCTACCAGGTGCTGCGGATGCGCTCGCGCATCGTCAACGGCCACAGCGTCCTCGGCTGCCGCTTTGTCTCGTTGAGCCTGGAGCAGCAGCAGTCCCTGGTGCTGCGCATCTATGGCGGCGGCAAGGGCCGGCTGCTGCACGGCAACGACACGCTGGGCCTGGTGTCGACGATGTTCCGCCGCCTGTTCAATGCGGGTCCCTGAGCCGGCGAGATTCATTCAGCTGTGGACGTTATCGCCTAATTAAGCTGCGCCTAAGCTGCGCCGGAGCAGGGCATTGCGCAGGGTGCGTCGCGTCGCCACGGCATCGATCAAGGAGCGATCATGCGGGTCAAGTGGATACTTTTCGGCTGGCTGCTCAGCAGCATCTGCGCTGCCTGCAGTCCCGGCGCGGGCTGGGACGACTGGACCCGCTACGCCGAACGTTTCGTGCAGGCCGATGGCCGCGTGATCGATCTGACGTTCGATCAGAAAAGCACATCCGAAGGGCAGTCGTACGGTTTGTTCTTCGCGCTGGTCGCCAATGACCGGCCGCGCTTCGATGCGATCCTGAACTGGACCGCGCTGAATCTCGCCGACGGCCAGCTCGCCACCCAGCTGCCCGGCTGGCTGTGGGGCAGGCGCGACGACGGCAGCTGGGGCATCAAGGACACCAACTCCGCGGCCGACGGCGACCTGTGGACGGCTTACGCGCTGCTCGAAGCCGGCCGGCTGTGGAAGTCGCCGGTGTATTCGGCGCTGGGCAGGAACCTGCTCGACCTGGCCGCGCAGCACGAGATCGCCGATGTCGGCAATGACCAATACCTGCTGCCGGCACCGCTCGGCTTCAAGCTCGACGACGGCCGCCTGCGCGTCGATCCCTCGTATGTGCCGCCGTTCCAGTTCCGCTACTTCGGCACTCTCGATCCAAAGGGTCCGTGGATGCCGATCCTCGACACCTACCAGCGGCGCATGCCGGACATGTTCCGGCACGGCATCGCCCCCGATCTGGTGCGCGTGGCGCCGGACGGCGCGATCGAGTTGGACCCGGAGCGTCCCACCGCCAGCTACGACGCGATCCGCGTTTACCTGTGGGCGGCGATGTCGGGCCGCGACGGTGTCGAGCAGTTGCCGAAACTGCGCGGCTTCGTCGAGATCGTACGCGAGCGCAAGGCGCCGCCGGAGAAGATCGACGTCGCCAGCGGCAAGCCGGTCGCCGGTGACTATTCGCCGATCGGTTTCATGGCCGCGGCGCTGCCGTATCTGCAGGCGGTGGGCGAACAGCCGCTGGCCGATGCGCTGCGCACGCGGCTGAAACTGGCTCGCACGAAATCGCAGCTGATGAAGAATGCGAACTACTACGACGAGTCGCTAGTGTTGTTCGCGCTCGGCTATCTGGACGGCTACTACCGCTTCGACGACCAGGGCCGGCTGCTGCCGCGCTGGGCGGCGCCGCACCAGGACTGAGAGGGAAATATGGACCTGTCATCCGATGCGCAGATGGCGAGCGCCGCGTTGCCGGTCGATCGCTGTTCGATACACGAGCGCCGCCGGCTGCTCGAGAACTATGTGCTCGCCGCAAGGCCGGTGGTGATTCCGGATGCCGCGGAGGCCTGGCCGGCGCGGCGGCGCTGGACGCCGCCGTTCTTCGCGCGCCACTACGGCGAACTGACGATGACGATCGCCGGACGCCGCTGGAGCCTCGCCGAATACATCGCGCAGATGCAGCGCGGGCCCTGCGATCCGCCGCTGCCGTACCCGTTCAACTTCGACATGCAGCAGCACTTTCCGGAGCTGATCGCCGACGTGCAGCCGCAGCCGCGGTTCGGGCGCATCGATCGCCTGAATCATCCGCTGATGTGGCATAGCCTGCTGCGCGGCACGCGGCCGCACGAGCTGTTCTTCGGCGGCCATGGCTCGGTATTCCGCCAGCTGCATTACGACACGCTGTTCCTGCACGGCCACATCACCCAGATTCTCGGCGACAAGGAGTTCTTCCTGTATCCGCCGGAACAGACGCCGCTGATGTATCCCTCGGCCGCCAACCCGAAGCTCTCAGTGATCGACGATCCCGCGGCTCCCGATCCGCAGCGCTTCCCGCTGTTCGCGCAGGCACGCCCTTGCCGGACGATGCTCAAGGCCGGCGAGACGATTTTCTTTCCGGCCGGCTGGTGGCATTACACGCGCGTCCACGGGCCGTGCATCGCTTACGGCGGCATCGGCCTGACCTCGACGAACTGGCCCGACTTCATCCGTGACAACCTCCACCACCGCATCGCCGGCGGCACGCCGCGCGCGAAGCGGATCGCGCTATCGGCCTACGGCGCCATCGCCGGCGCGGCGATGAACCTGCAGGAGTCGCTGCTGCGGCTGCGCGAGACGAATGCGGCACCGACTTAACGGGAATGGCACTAACTCTGGCGGGGACGGGCATCTACCCATCATCTCGCCACCGTGCCGATGTTGGGGTTCGCTGCGCTCACCCCAACCTACTCAGCTCGTAGGTCGGCAATCCTTTGCCGACGTGAGGCCTCGATTGCGCATCCGGCGTTGCACGTCGGCAAAGGATTGCCGACCTACGGGTCAACTGATCATCGATGGCCTAGGCAACCGCGGCGTGATCCACCGCGCCCGGCGCTATCGCGGTGCGGCGCCGCACTTCGCGCCAGCACAGCGCGCCGACCGCGATCAGGTTCAGCACTTCGCCCGACAGCGTGCCGAACAGCGCGCCGACCTGGCCGTACTGGCGCATCGCCGCATAGCTCACCGCAATCGAGGCCAGCGCGCAGGCCAGCGTCGACAGGCTCAGCGCGCGGAAGCGCGAGCGGATCAGCGGCAGATAGATCAGCTGGTCGCGCATCACCATCAGCAGGAAGATCGCCGACCACAGCAGCAGCATCTCGTCGCGGTTGACGAAGTGCTTTTTCAGCACCACGTCGAACAGCCAGTCGCGCGCCAGCCACATCACGCCGACGTAGGCCAGCGATACCGTGGCCATCGCCAGCGCGATCGCCATCAGCCGCGCCAGCACGCGCGGGGCGCCGTGCTCGATCAGCCAGCGCGAGGTCACCGGCATCATCTGCGAGCGGATGCCGGACGACAGCAGGTTGATCGGCATCATCATCAGCCGTGTCGCGCCGAGCGCTGTCACCGCGGCGACGCCGAGCACCGCGGTCACCAGATAGCTGTAGCTCTGCGCGAACAGCCAGTGAATGCCGGCGCCGGACAGCGACCACATGCCGGACGACGCGAACTGGCGCTGCGCGCCGCCGTCGGCGCGGCCGACCTGCCACGGAAGATGCGCGCGCAACTGGCGCCGCATCAGCAGGCTGCCGACAGCGGCGGCAATGCCATTGCCGGTGATCGCGAACAGCACCGGTTTCGGCGTCAGCGCCGCCAGCGCAGCACTGCCGAGTACGACGACGACGTAGACGACGTCCGCGCGCAGCACGCGTTCCGCCTGCTGATGGGCGAGCAGCGCGATGCGGAAATATTCGCGATCCAGCACCGCCAGCACCGCGATCAGACCGAACACGGTCACCGCAGCCGAATCCGATTGATACAGACCGGCAGCGGTGATCGCCGCCACCAGCGCGATCGCGCCGCCGACGCCGAACAGCAGCCAGCGGCGCTGCTCGGCATACAGGTCGCCGAGAAAGCGCGCGTGCGTGGTCCGGTCGTGGCGGATCGAGTGATTGACTACGAATGGGCCGACCCAGGCGTTCTCCAGCGCGACCGCCAGCAGCAGGCCGTTGGTGAACAGCATGTAGTAGCCGTACTGCAGATCGCTGACCTGGCGGATCAGCACCAGGCCAATCAGAAAATTGCCGGCCGACAGCAGCACCTGGCTGAGTACCGCGCTGCTGAACATGCGGACGAAGCCGCTGTGCTTCTGCAGTCGCGCGATCATGGCCGGCCGGTTTCGCGCTCAGTGCGCAGCCATTCGCGCGTGCCGCGACGCTGCAGTATCAGCAGCACTTTCCAGATCACGAAGAACGGTGCCCGTGCCAGATCGATCAGCCCGCGTCTGCCGACGCCGCTGAGCTGCCAGCCGCGCAATACGTACACGGCGATGCTGGCGAGGCTCGCCACGCCGATCCAGGCCAGCAGCGCCGGCGTAGCCAGCCACCGCGCAGCGAGCATCGCGACGACGGTATAGCCGACCGCCGCCAGTGCGATATACGACAGCGGCAGCACCAGCAGGTCGAGCCCCAGGTCCAGGCACACGGCGGATCGCCGTGCCAGCGCCGCGCGCAGCAGCGGCATCGTCTTGCTGCGGATCTGTGCGAAGCGGCCGCTCTCCCAGCGCTGGCGCTGTGTCGCCGCGCTCCGCTCGCCCGAGACCATGTCGCCGAGCACTTCAGCTTCGTCGGCGTAGGCGACGCGCACGCCGGCCATGCCGAGCTCGATGCCGTATTCCAGATCCTCGGCCAGCGACCAGGCCTGGTAAGGCACGCGCCGCAACAGCGCATGCGTCAGGCACCAGCCGTTGCCGCGGATGCCACAGGACAGGCCGAGGCGTTCGCGCGCCCTTGAGCGCAGCGCATGGATCGCGGCCATCGCGATCGTCATCAGCCGCGTGCGCCAGGAGTCCTGTGGATTGCGCACGCCGTAATGCACCTGCACCGCATCGGCGCCGGCCTCGATGCGCGCCGCGCAGGCTTCGAGCAGGTTGGGCAGCGCGTCGGTGTCGGCGTCGACGACCACCACCGCATCGGCAAAGCCGTCGTCGCGGCTGCGGGCAAAGGCATGGCGCAGCGCATAGCCCTTGCCATGCAGGGTCGGGTCGTGCCGTTCCAGCACTTCGGCGCCGGCATCGTGAGCGCGCTCCGCGGTGTCGTCGTTGCAGTTGTCGGCGACGACCAGGATGCGGAAGCGCTCCGGCGGCCAGTCCAGCTTCTGCAGGCCGGTGACGGTGCGGCCGATCAGAGCCGCCTCGTCATGCGCCGGTACGATCACGTCGAAGCGCAGGCGGCGCGATGAGGCCGGCGGCGGCTGCGTTTCGCCGGACAACAGGGTCAGCAGCAGCAGGTAGCCGCAGGCGAGCACCACCGGCACCGCCAGCAAGGCGATCAGCGGGGAGGCGATGAGGGCCAGATCAAGCATGTTTATCAAGCCTATTCATCAAGCATGTTCATCAAGCATATTCGCGGTAGTGCCATCCGCAGAAAATCGACAGCTTGCCGAGATTGGCGGAGGCCTTGGTCAGCCAGCGGGCGGCGTGATGCCGGCCGAGTGGCAACAGCAGCAAGGCAAGAGCGGCGGCGGTGAAAGCTTGCAACAGCGCGCGCAGCAACAGGCGCGTGCGCACGGCTAGCGTCACCGGGCCGTAACGGCCGCTGACGGTGTGCCGCGCAAAGTCCTGACCGCCGCGCAGCGAGCGGCGCAGCAGCCAGCGCAGCGACAGGCGTGAGCCCTCGACCGGCTCGCTGACGATTGCCTCGTCGCACCAGACGATGTTCGCGCCGGCCAGCGTCAGCCGCGACAGCAGGTCGCCGTCTTCACCGCCGGTGAGTCCGTAGGCGGGATCGAAAACCGGGGTCGTGGCCTGCAGCAGGTCGGCGCGCAGCAGCACGTTGCCGAATCTCAGGCGATTCGGCGGCACTCGCGTGCCACTCGCCATCCGCGCCCAGTCGTAGAAGCGGCCGCGCCTGATCCAGCGCGGTGCCTCGCTCGGCAGCAGCGGTTCGACCGGGCCGAGCACGCCGTCGGCGCGATACCGGGCCGCGCAGGCGAGCAGCTGCGACAGCCACGCGGCCGGCGCGCGCTCATCGTCGTCGACAAACGCCAGCCAGTCGCCAGTCGCGAGTTCCACCGTGCGGTTGCGCGTCAGCGAGATGTTCTTCTCGGGCTGCACTGCGTAAACCAGCTCGAACGGCGCGCGGCGGCGATGACGCTCCGTGACCTCGCGCGCGCTGGCCGCCGCGTCGTTGTCGACGACGACCACCTGATCAGGCAGCCGCTGCTGCAGCGCCAGGTCGGCGAGCAGCGCGTCGAGTCTGGGCTGCCGGCGATAGGTGGCGATGCAGACGCTGACGCGGCTTGCGCTCATGAAGACGCCGCCACGCCGCGCGCCGATATGAGCGCGTGCTTCAGCTCCGCGCGGGCGCGGAACAGATTCCAGGCGAGCAGCAGCCAGGCCGACGGGCCAAGCAGGATCTGATAGCCCTCGGCGATCGCCAGGGTGCCCGCAATCACGACGAAGAACAGCAGCCGCAATGGAAAAATGCTGCTGTCCGGCCATTGGTTGCCGCCGCGCCGGTACACGTAATACGGAATCCAGCGTGCGATCACGTGGGCCGCCAGCGCCGCCGCGCCGATCGCGGTCACCGGCACCAGCGCTGCGAAAGCGGTGGCGCGGGCAAACTGCAGCAGCGGGAAAACCCAGACCCGCGTCGGCTTGTCGAGACGGTTGTAGAACACGAACACGCCGTAGGTCGCGAGCAATACCGCCGCCCATATCGCCGCGTCGATCAGGCCGGGCGGCGCCGGCCAGCGCAGTGCGAGGACGGCTAGCCCTCCGAGCACGGCGGCCCAGATCCACGGCTGCCAGCGCGGCGTCGCCACCGGCGCTTCGTAGAAAGCCGCGCTCAGCCGCGGCTCGGCTTCGTGCTTCGCGGCCATCAGGTCGTTGTCGACGTAGCCGCGTTCGTAGATCGTCCAGAACGAGATCAGCAGCAGTAAAAGCCCGAGTACGTGCGTCACTGGCAATGCGGCCAGCGTGATCGAGCTGAGCACCCAGAACGCCCAGTCTTCCTGCAGGATGCCGCGCACGATGTAGCGCTCGCCGGGCCGCTTGACCCGGCTCAGATACTGGCCGGGCAGGTAGACGCCGGATAGCGCCTGCCGATAGCGCGCCTCGGGCCAGACCGTGTGCAGGCCGCGCTCGCAGTGGCGCAGCAGCGGCAGATCCTGCAGCGAATCGGTGACCAGCAGCGCGCCGCGCACTTTCGCATCGCCGAGTGCATCGATCGCCATGGCGAGCTTGCCCTTGCGGCGCTCGGCAAAGCTCGGTTCGCAGGCGATGAGCCGGTGGCTCGACAGGCCGAGCGCCTCGACCAGCGGAGCGACGATGAAGCGGAAGCCGACGGTGACGATGATGGCCGGCTCGGTGCGCGATTCCAGCGCTTCGAGCAAAGGTTTGTTGGCGTGCAGTGTCGCGAGCCCGCCGACCCGGCGCCGCCAGCGCGCGGTGGTCCAGGGCAGCAGGGCGCGCAGCAGCCGCACGCGCCAGACATCGCGTGTGGTTTCACCGCCGCTCCAGCGCCAGGGTTTCAGCACGTCCAGCAGCCGCAGTGTCACCAGCGCGATCGGGCCGGGCCAGGCGCTGTCCAGGTAGTCCTCGGTGGAGTTGCGCAGGTAGAGCGTCTCGTCGAGGTCGACCAGCACGGTGCCGGCGTGCGTCACGCACTCGGCGATCGCGGCCGAGGGCTCGGGGCGATAACGCGGGTCATGGCCGGCTGTGGCGGGCGCCGCCGCTTCACGAACGAATGCCGGTATCGTCGCGGACAGCTGCGCTCGCTCGGCGGCGGGCACGTCGGGGTTGCTGATGCTTGTCATGCTGGCTCAGTGTCCGCCGCCGCCCGCCCGGGGCTGCCCGTACACCGGACCCGGCGCGCTGCCGCCGACCCTCGCGACGGCGGTTCCGGCCGGCGAAGTCAGTGCCCGCCGATGCAGGCGCTTGCGCATCGCGGCGCAGGGCTCCTCGACCCAGCGACGCATCGCTTCGCAGACCGCCAGCGTCATCGTCGCGGCGATCACGGTGGTCAGTGCCCAGTCGGCATGAGGCCAGTGGTACTGCAGCCCGAGCAGGATCATGTGATGCGACAGGTACAGCGCGTACGAGACCGTGCCGAGATAGACCATCGGCCGCGCGTTCAGCCAGCGCAGCCACACCGAGTCGGCACGGGCGACCGCCAGCCACAGCAAGGGCGCGATCGCCATGCTCTGCACGGTGTAGCGTAGCGTCAGCCGGAACTGCTCGTCGCGATACAGCAGCGTGACCAGCAGCACTGCGCAGCAGCCGGCCGCCATCGCGACTTCGGCGCCCGCCCGCTGCGGCGGCACCGGGTCGATCCAGGGATTGCGCAGCACCGCGAGCAGGCAGCCGATCAGGATCGCGTCGATGCGGGTATCGGTGGCCATGCCCAGATAGTGTTCGCCGACACCCTGCTCGTACAGCCACAAGCGCCAGACCGTTACGGCCGCGACCAGAGCGCCGAGTACGGTTGCCGATACCTTGCGGCGATTCAATTTCAGCAGCACCGCGGCCAGCGGCGGATAGAGCAGGTAGAAGTGTTCTTCGACGGCCAGCGACCAGGTCAGGCCCAGACCGTGCGGCATGCCGGCGAAGTCATGGGCAATGACGTAATAGTTGCCGAAGTAGAACAGCACCGACAAAAACCCCTGCGGTGTGAAGCGGCCTTCGATCCAGCCCAGCCGTGACGCGAGCTGCGCGATCAGGACGATCACCAGCAGCGGCGGCATCAGCCGCACCACGCGGCGCAGGTAGAACGAGCGGAAGTGGATGCCGCCGCTGCGCTGCTGCTCCATGCGCATCAGTGTCGTGATCAAAAATCCGCTGAGCACGAAGAACACCGTCACGCCCAGGCCTCCGGGCAATACACCGTCGAGGCCGCTGTGCGCGAAGAAAACCAGAATCACCGCGAGCGCGCGGATGCCATTGAGACCGGGGATGGTTTCCATGCCCGATCGGACGATGGCGGAGGCGGTGAGCGTCATCCTTGCATTGCTCCGGGAGCGATATCAGCTTGCACGTGTGGGGGAAGGTGCCGGCTGCGGCTCGCCGAAATAGCGCCGCAGGTCGCTCTGCAGGTGCGCGCGCGCCAGCGCAAAGCTGGCTAGCGTGACAATGACGAAATCGACGTTCATCACGCTGAGCCAATGCGTTTCAGACAAATTCGATACCGCCTGCTGAAAGAACAGTGCAAGAAACAGCGCCGCCTGGTTGCGGTCGATGCGCAGCAGCGCGAGCGACTGCGCGACGTGCGTCAGCAGATAGCCGCCCAGGCACAGCAAGCCGAGCGCGCCGAGATCGTTGACGATCTCCAGATAGCCGTTGTGCGCCGAACCCGGATAGAAATGCAGCTTCTGCATCATCACGTACGAAGGCGAACCCGGTATCGGGCCTGTCCAGTACGCGCCATAGCCGCTGCCGAGCAAGGGGCTGAAGCGGATGTGCTCGTTGAGCAGCGCCCAGATATCGCTGCGGCCGGTGAAAGTCAGATCCTTGCCGGTGATCATTACGATCGGCTTCAGCAGCAGATCGGTGCCCGGCACCAGACGCAGCACCGCCAGCGCATAGGTCAGCAGCGCGGCGACGAACAGCGTGATGATCAGTGGCATCCAGCGCCGCAGGTTGGGCGGCGAGCGCAGCAGCATCAGCAGCAGGCCGAACACGAACAGCGTCGTCACCAGCGCGGTGGAGCTGCGCGACAGCAGCAGCGTGGTCATCGCGATGGCGCCGCAGAACAGTGCGGTCAGCGGCCGCACTTCGCGCGCAAGCCAGGCGTGGAACCAGAAGATTGCGGTGATCGAGCTGATCGCGCCGAGCGTGTTCTTGTGATTGGTCAGGCCGCGCCAGGCGCCGGCGAGTTCATACGACGTCGACTGGTGAATCGCCAGCGTCGGATACAGCATGCCGAACACGATCGAGCCGGCCAGCATTGCCGTCAGCACCGGCCGCATCAGCTGCTGGTAACGCCGTTCATGCCAGCAGGCGAGGGTAAAGGCGGCGCCGACTCCGACCACGGTATACAGGCGTATCATCCGCCGCGTGGTCACCGCCGGCTCGATCGACCAGGCGATGCTGGCCGTCGCCAGCACCAGGAAGATCAGGAAAAAAAGATTCAGGCGGCTGAACAGCAGCCAGGCCAGCGCGGAGCGCCAGACCAGCACCAGCAGCCCGCCGCCGAGCAGCCCCAGCCACAGCAAGCGGCTGACGGCGCCGCCGGACGCCGGCATCGCGTTGGAGCTGAGGCTTTTGTAATCGAAGCCTTCCGGCACGATCATCAGCACGATCAGCGTCCATACCAGCAGCGTCAGCAGCGGTGCCTTGCGACTGTCGTCGATCCAGCGATGCGCTGCGGAAGCTGCGGCGCGAACCGGCCGGCCGGCGGCGCGCGGGAGCACGGATACCGCGTTCATCGCGTCTGCATTCGGATGCCGATGCGATGCGCCCATGTCAGAAGTGATTCACGACGGCGCCGACGACCTGCGACTGCGTCGCCGCCAGACGGCGCAGCATCTCGCGCGTCGACTTGTACGGCGTGTGCCGGGCTCGGGTCACCACGAGTACGCGAGCCACCAGCGTCGCTACCGCGAGCGCGTCCGAATACTCGGACACCGGCGAGGTGTCGATGACCACGTGTTCGTAGCGACGGCGCCACTGGTCGACCAGCAATTCGAGGCGTCCGTCGGACAGCAGTTCGACCGGGTTCGCCGACATCGCGCCGGCGGTCAGCACCGACAGATGCGGCAGGTGCTCCACCGGATTCAGATACGGCGATTCGCCGTCGGCGATCGCCTGCGCCAGGCCCAGCGGGCTTTCGGCGTTGAACAGCTGGTGCTGGCGCGGGCGGCGCAGATCGGCGTCGACCAGCAGGGTGGCCTGGCCGAGCTGCGAGAACGCGATCGCCAGTTCCGCAGCCAGCCGCGAGCGGCCTTCACCGCTGCCAGGGCTCATCACCGCGATCGCGTTGCGGCCGCCGGATTCATGACGCAGCATCAGCTCGGTGCGCAGCACGCGGACGCGCTCGCTGCGGTCATTGAACGGATCGTGCGCGATCACCAGTTCGGGACTCGGCCGTAGCGGACGCTTCTCGATCACGGCGAGCTTGCGCGTGCCGGCGTGGGCGCTGTCGATGTCGCTCGGCGACACATGACCGAGCCGCAGAGCCGCCTCGGCGAAACTCATCTGGTGCTCGAGTTGCGCCTCATGGATCTGATCGACGACGTCCTGCGGCAGCTGGCTCAGCCGGATCAGCGCATGCTCGATCTGGTCGTCGGCGTCGAAACGGTATTCGGCTGCAGCGCTCATGCGAGGGCTCCATGCATCGGAGTGCTTCCAAATTCGGCCAGGACCGGTATGCCGAAGTCGCGATCGAGATCGTCGCGGCAACGGATGCGGCGATTGAACAGCTCGTAGGCCAGCGGGCCGGCCACGCCGACCAGACCGCCGAGAATGATCGCCAGCGCGATGTACATCATCGGCTTGGGCTTGCTCGCCTTCACCGGAGGTGAAGCGCGGCTGACGAAGTGGACGTTGTTGTAGCCGCCGCCGGTGCCAGTGCTCTCGAAGCCATTGAGGGCCTTCGAATACAGGGTCTGCGCGGCCTGCAGATCACGCTCGAATGTGGAGGCCTCATCCAGTGTTTTGCGCAGGCTCAGTGCCCTGGCATGCTCGGCTGCGACCGCGGCGACCAACTGGTTTTCGAGCGCCCGAGCGGCACCGATCTGCGTCTGCGAATTGCCTGAATAGGTTGCCATTTCGGATTCCAGCGAGCGTTGCGTCGCTTCCATCTGCGACTGCAGCTGCAGCACTTCGGGGTGGCGTGTGCCCAGCGTGGTGCTGAGCTGCGCCAGCTGCGTGCGCTGCGCCGCAAGCTCGCCCTTCAAGGTCTGGATCGAGTTGGCGCCGAGTACGGAATCCCGCGTCGAGGCCTCGCCCACCATCCGCGATTCCGCCGAGCGGCGCGCCTCCTGTGCGGACAGCAGCTGGGATTCCAGGCTGCCGAGACGCGTCATGTCGATGTCGGCCTTGCCGTCGGTCTCGACCAGGCCGGCTTTCTGCCGGTAGTCGATCAGCTTCTGCTGCGCCTGATCAACCTTGGCCTTGAGTTCTTCGAGCTGCGCCGAATAGCGCGCCTGGCGTTCCGACGCCGGGCCGGTCAGACGAAGGAATTGCTGCTCCGCATAGACATCGGCCACGGTGTTTGCGGCCTCGGCGGCCTGCAGTGCACTCGGGGCGGAGTAGGTGATGTAGATCAGCTGGCTGCCCCATTCGCCCTGTTCGACCGTGAGCCGCTTGATGAACTGGTCGCGCACCCATTCCTGCAGCATGGTGGCGTCACCGCTGAAGCCGCCGGAATAGTGCTTGTCCCGGGTCAGCGCCATCTTGTCGATCACCGGAGTCAGCACCGCCGGGCTCTTGATCAGCTGAATCTGTGTGGACATGTAGCTGCCCATCAGCCCGACCGGAAATTCGCGGCCGCCGAGCGGATCGTTGACCTCGTAGTCGACCATCAGGGTTGCGGTCGCGGTATAGCTCTTCGGCAGCAGCTGTGCGACGGCGATCGCGATCACCAGGGCGCCGACGATGACGCCGAGGCTGAAGCGCCGATACGCCCACAGGATCGTCCACAACTGGGCGAGCGAAATGCCGGGGCTGGCATATTGCTGGGGCAGGGCGGCATAGCCGGCAGGCATCTGGGACGGCTGGATGATGGTTGGCAGATGATTTCGGTCCGACATCAGAAAATCCTCTCTTTGACGCGGATGACATCGTTGGGCTGCACCGAATCGCTGAGCGATGCGTCCAGGGTCCTGTACTCGCCGTCGCGAGTCAGACGCTTGATTTCGATGCGGCGATCGCTGCCGCGCGGCGTCAGGCCACCGCTGCGCGAGATCGCCTGCACCACCGTCATACCGGCTTCGAGCCGATACATGTTCGGCGAGGTCACTTCGCCGTAGACGTAGTACTGTTCGGCTCGCGGTATGAACAGCGAGTCGCCGCCGCGCAGCGCGACCTGCGACTGACTCGGATCGCCGGAAACCAGTTTTTTAAGATTGATCGGCAGGTGCTCGACCTGGCCGTCGGTGCCGGTGCGAATCAAGGTGATCACGTCGGCGCCGGTTTCGTTGACGCCGCCGGCTTGCGCCAGCATGTCGAGCACCGAAGTCCTGGATTCGATCGAGTAGCGGCCCGGCGTATGCACCTCGCCGAGTACCGAAATCTGCTGGCTGCGGAACTGCGAGATGTTGATGCTGACTTGGGGGTTGACCAGGTACTGTCCATCGCGCAGTGCATCGCCAACCCGCATCGCCGCGTCTGCCGGTGATAGGCCACCGACTTTTACCGGCCCTGCCAGCGGTACCAGAATCGTCTGGTCCTCGCTGACATAAGCGGTGGTGTTGAATTCCGGACGACCGAAGACCTGCACCGTAACGGCGTCGCCGGGCCCCAGACGGAGTATCGGTTCGGGGGTCGATGTCGGCGCTGCACCCGACGACATCAGCGAGGCGACGTTGTTTGCGTTGCCGTCGGTTGCGATGGGTACCGGCGCCACCTCCATCGTCGCGACCGGCTGCGTGGACGCAAGGGCGGTGCTGATTGACGTTGACATCTGCATCGTCGGCGTCGAAGTCGCCGACGGTAAGATTCTCGGTGAAGGCAACTGGAGTTCGGTCGGCATTCGCGCTGCATGGGCAGTGACGGCATCGTCCTGCACAATGGGGTCCGATTCGGCGTGCTGTGCGTCGGCGACCACCGGCCCGGTCAACCCCGTGGCCAGTGCCAGGGTGGTACAGGATCGACGTACAGCCACCAGTGCCGCTGAAACCCATCCGCGGACTCGTTCAGGAGGCTCCCTATTCGCCGCGCCATTGGGCGCACGCGCACGTTTACCCTCGCTGCATCCTTGCATTGCTGCTCCCTGTCGCCGACGTATACGCAAACGATCCGGAACGCAAACCCTTCAGGGCCGCGCATCCGGATCAATGCGGAAACAAAATTGACAGCCGATACCGAAATGCAGGCTGAACAGTCTGCCGGCGCCCATATTGGATGGGCTATCGACTCGAATTAAATATTGTTAACCCCGTTTTTTTCTCGTCCGATTCACATCTGCTTCAGTGTCGGATTCGTAGCTTGTGTTGCATCGGACATGAACCGAATGGCGTTCTAAAGTAGTCGGTCGTCCAGTGCGAGTATCGATGCAAGCATTAGAAAGAAAGATTGCACCGCAAAATTTTGCCTGACTGCAGAATTTGGCGGCGCTGAGCAGTATCGGGACCTATGACCCGGTGGTCATGAACGGCGGTGATGCCTCAAGGGCATTTCCGCCGGGCTTTTGTTGGACGGCGCTGATACGGATAGCCGGTGGTCGGGAAACACGCTCCACGACGGAGCGTGCCATGGAAGGCTCTGCAACGCTAAGGAAGGCGACAATGACTCAGGGTACATTTTGTTTCGACAATTACGACCTGGATGGCATCACTTCCAAGGTCGCGGACTTTGGTCAGAACCGTTTCGGTTATCTGGTTACTCCCAACACCGATCACCTGGTTCGCCTGCTCGACGATTCGGCGATGCGCTCGGCCTACGACCGTGCGACTTTCGTGCTGCTCGACAGTCGCTTCGTCGCCAAGGTGGTCGGGCTGCTGCGTGGCCTGCAACTGCCGGTGTGCACCGGTAGCGACCTGACCGCGCGCCTGTTTGGTTCGGTCGTGCAGCAGGAAGACCGGCTGGTACTGATAGGCGGCAGCGCCGAGCAAGCTCAGGACCTGCGCCGGCGCTATCGCCTGCTGCGCCTGGCGCATCACAACCCGCCTATGGGTTTCATCCATGATCCGGCCGCTGTTGAGCAAACGCTGCGCTTCGTCGAGTCGATGAGCCCGTTCCGCTTTTGCCTGCTCGCCGTCGGATCGCCCCAGCAGGAGCTGATTGCTCAAATGCTGGCGCAGCGCGCCCGTGCCCGCGGTCTGGCGTTGTGCGTCGGCGCGTCGATTGACTTCCTTACCGGCGTCGAACAGCGCGCCCCCAAGTGGATGCAGAACAGCGGCCTGGAGTGGCTTTATCGCCTGATGCAGAACCCGCGACGCCTGGCCTACCGCTATCTGATACGCGGCCCGCGCATCCTGCCGAGGCTCGCGTTCTACAGGATCGGCTTCCGTGACTTGCCGCTGACGCAGCAGATGCCGCCTCCTCAGCCGCCGCAGCCGCTGCTGAACCGCGCATGCGCCCCAATAGCGCTGGACGTGCGTCGCGCGGCTTGAACCTGCCTGCCGTCATAAGCCTGTTTTCGTCGGCCTGTGTTCATCAGCCTGTTTTCGTCAGAACTAAAACCACAGTCAAAACCACAGCCAAAACCACAGTGTTTGCGGGCGTGATCGCCCCAAGTGAGCTCTCCAAATGCTGGCACCTCGACTGAATGCCGTCCCGCCGGACGGCAGTAGCTTGCTGAACACCGACGAGCCTCCTTCGCGAGCCGCCGCCACCCGGGTATTTTCGGCCGCACAGTCCGCGACGATCAGCGCGTTCGCACTGAGCTGCCACGGGGCTTTGTACGGCGCCGTAACCTACGGCGTTCTGCGCCTGATCGCGGCGCTGATGCGGCAGCCGTTCGAGGCTCCGTACCAGATCCTCGGCCTGCTTGCCTCAATGCTGGTTTACATGAACCTGCGCACTATCAATCTGTCGCTGCCGTGGCGCGTCGGCCGAGTCGGCTCGCTGGGCAACCGGATGATCATGACCTGGTCCGGCATCGTCGCAGTCCTGCTGTTCCTCGGCTACAGCACGCAGCGTTCGGAGTATTTCTCCCGGCTGGTCCTGTTGGTGTGGTTCGTCGGCACGCCGGTCGCGCTGTTCGGTGTCAACGCGACGGCGCGGTTCATTGCCGGCCGCTCGGTGCTGATCTCCGGACGGCGTGCCGTCTTGATCAATGCGAACGGATCGGCGCGCCGTTTCGTCGACAATGCCCAGCGCTCCGGCGTCTACGACGTCGTCGGCTATTTTGGCGAGCGCGGGCACGACGACGATCGCGATGCCTTCGGGCGGCTGCCGTTTCTCGGCGACGCGATGAGTGCCGCCGAATACGTCCGCATGAAGCAGGTCGACGTGGTTTTCATTTTCCTGCCCAAGCTGCACGGACCGGAGGCGCGCCTGCTGCTCGACGATCTGGGCGACACCACCGCGTCGATCTACTACGTGCCGCAGCTCGAGGTGTTCGACGACATCCAGACGCGGATGATCACGGTCGAGTCGATGCCGATGCTCGAAGTCGTCGAGACTCCGTTCTACGGTGCCGACGGTCTGTTGAAACGTCTGTTCGATTTCGGCAGCGCTCTGCTGGCGGTGCTGTTGCTGTCCCCCCTGCTGGCGTCGATCGCCCTCGCGGTGTCGCTGAGTTCGCCGGGCCCGGTGATCTTTCGACAGAAACGCTATGGCCTGAACGGGCGCTCGTTCTCGATCTACAAGTTCCGCACGATGACCGTGCAGCATGGCACCGACACGATGGCCGAAGTGGTACAGGCCAGCCGCGGCGACATGCGCGTGACGCCGCTGGGCCGGTTCCTGCGCTCGACTTCCCTGGACGAATTGCCGCAGCTGTACAACGTGCTGCGCGGCGACATGAGCCTGGTTGGCCCGAGGCCGCACGCGGTGTCGCACAACGAGTTCTACCGCAAGGCGGTGCGCGGCTACATGCTGCGCCACAAGGTCAAGCCCGGCCTCACCGGCCTGGCCCAGGTCAACGGCTGCCGCGGCGAGACGGTGCAGCTCGGCCTGATGGCCGAGCGCGTGCGCTGGGATCTGGAGTACATCCGCAAATGGTCGCCGCTGCTGGATCTGATCATCCTGCTTAAAACGGTGGCGCTGGTTCTGAAGCGCCATAACGCCTACTAGTGCCTAATTGCATTATACATCGATAGTATTATGATAACCCCCATTGCGGCGTTGGGGGGGATGAGATGGCTCGGGTGGCGGTGACACTGTCGTTCACGGCGGAAGTGGAGGCTGAGTTGGAG
>NZ_JAQGNT010000029.1 GCF_028291725.1 Hydrocarboniphaga sp.
TACCTCAACAGCTTCATGCGCGTCAGCGCCAACTACGTCACCGTCCTCAAGCTCGATCGCGAAGGCAATGCCTTCGACGGCCAGGAACCCGCCGCCTATCAGATGCGCTTCCAGATGGCGTTCTAGCAGCCCCGGTGAAACCCGGGGCCGTCAGCGGCCGGCCGACGCGGCGACGCGGAAGCCGGTCCAGACGTTGCGGTGCCAGGCGCCGAAGGGCCCGCGATTGCTCAGCTGCAAGGCCTGCTGCGGCTCCTGCCAGGAGCCGCCGCGGACCACCAGGTTGGTCGCCTCGTCGAACGTCGCAGCGCACTGTCCCGGCGTGCCGGTGCCCGGCGCGGCGAACGGCGAGCAGGTCCATTCGCGCACGTTGCCGGCGACGTCGAGCAGGCCGAAATCGTTGGCCGGACGCGAGCCGACATAAGCCGGATGCTGCGGCGCCCGCGTATCGCAGCCGACGCAGTCGGCATATTGCGCATCGTATTCGTCGCCCCACCAGAAGCGTGTCTTGCTGCCGGCGCGCGCCGCGTATTCCCATTCGAGTTCGGTCGGCAAGCGCATCGCGATGCCGGTTTCTTTCGACAGCCAGGCGGTGAACGCCAGCGCATCGCGCGCCGACACGCAGACCGCCGGATAGGTTTCGGCCTGCTCGTAGCCCGGCTGATTCCATGACAGATCCTGCGAGCTGCCCAGGCACGGGAAATCCGCCCAGGCCGGGTTCTTGTAGCCGGTGTGCAGCACGAAGATGCGGAACTGTTCGACCGTGACCTCGGTGCGGCTGATGCGGAACGGCGCGATCTCGAAACGGGCCGGCGGCTCGGTTTGCTCCAGGCGGCCGGCCGGAATGTCCAGCAACTCCGGCAGATGGCTGCGCTCGAGCCCGGTCAGCGGCGGCAAACCCGACGTCGTCACCGCCTCATGCCGCAAAAACGCCAGGCTGATCACCAGCGCGACCGACAGCAGCGCGAGCACCAGCAAGGGGTAGCGCAGCGCATCGGTTTCTTCGACGCCCTCGCCCGGCAGATCCAACGGACGGATGCGGGCCTCGCCGTCCGCGGTTTCGCGGACCGGCCGGCGGAACGGATCGCGGGTGGCGGCCGACTCGGCAGCCGCTTGGGGCAAGGAAGGCGTGGCGTCGGTCACGCCAGGATGTTAGAGCGAGCGCCGCAATAAAGGCGAGAAAAACGCGCGGCGGAATGCTTACGCTTTGCGCTATTGCCTCAGCGCGGCACTACCAGATCCTGGGCGATGCGGAAACCGGTCCAGACATTGCGATGATCGGCGTCCATCGCGGTGCGGCGCGCCGAGCGCAAGGCGTCGGCATTCTCGATCCACGATCCGCCGCGCACGCTCAGCAGGCGCTCGTATTCGGAGGCGCACTGCGCCTCATCACCGCCGCCGTAGGGCGCGTAGGCCGAACAGGTCCATTCGCGAACGTTGCCGGCGGTGTCCGCGAGGCCGTAGGCGTTGCGCGGCCAGCTGCCGGCCGGCAGCGGGCCGGTGCGCGCCTGCGGGCAGCCGGCGCAGCTGGCCTGCGCCGGCTGATACGCATCGCCCCACCAGAAACGCGAACTGCTGCCGCCGCGCGCCGCGTATTCCCATTCGGCTTCGGTGGGCAGACGGAAATGCAGGCCGCTGGCCCGGCTCAGCCATTGCGCGTACGCGCGCGCGTCCGGCGCGCTGACGCAGACCACCGGCCGGCTACCGCTCTGCGCGAAGCCCGGCTCGCTCCAGCTCGGCTTGCGTGCGCCGGCGCTTTCGCAGGCGTAACGCGCCCATTGCGGATTGTCGTACCGGGCCTGACTGACGAACTGGCCGAATTGCTCGACGCTGATCTCATCGGCCGAGATCGCGAACGCGGCGAGGCCGACCGCATGCGCCGGCCGCTCCGCGGTGTCGCCGCGATCGTCGCCGATCCGCGCCGACGCGGCCGGCAGCTGCAGCATCTGCGGCAACTGCGGTGGTGGTGCGAGCGTGTTCACTGCGGCAACTGGCGCGACGGCGGCGCGCGCGGCAACCAAGGGCACCGATGCGGTATCGGTCGCGGCCATCGTCGGCAGGCTGCGTTCGGGGCCGTTGACGATCCGGTACACGAGGCCGCCGACCAGCAGCACCAGGCCGGCGATCAGCGCGAGCGGCATCGCCAGCACGGTCCACGACGCGGGCCGTGTCTCGGCTGCCGGATCGCGCAGCGGCGGCTCCGGCGCTGCGCGCTGCGCCGGCCTTGCCGGAACACGGGTCGATGCCTGCGCCTCGGGAGCGCTCGGCGGACGCAGCGGGTAATCGCGGCGCGGCGGCGGCGGCGGTTCCTCGGCGTCGGGCAACTCCTCGGCCTGCATCACCGCCTCGATCTGCGCGTGATGGCGGGACGCGGCGGCCGATGCTTCGACGGCGGCTGGCGGTGGCGGTGACGGCGCAGTCACCGCCACCGCAATGACCGGAGCGCTCGCTGCGGGTACCGGCGGCTCCTGGCGCGGCAGCGTGATCGGCGGCGGAGCGCGGCTTGGGATTGGCGCGGGGCTTGGGTCTGGGACGGGAACCGGCGGCGGTGTTGCCGCGGCTGGCGGCGGCACCGAGACAGCGCCTTCGCCCGTCGCCGGCGGCGCAAGCAAGGGCCGGTATTCGTCCAGCGCCGCGATGAAGTCGGCGGCCGTCTGGAACCGCGCCTCCGGCGTCAGCGCCAGCGCCCGCCGCATCGCCGGGCGCAGCGATTCCGGGATGCCGACCCAGCCTTCGCGCTCCAGTGGATCGTCGCTGAGCCGGTCCAATGCCGTCGGCGGCGCGGCTCCGGTCAGCATCCGGTACAAGGTCGCGGCGGCACCATAGACGTCAGTCCACGGCCCCTGCGCGGAGCGGCGCTGGTACTGCTCGAGCGGCGCATAGCCGTCGGTCAGCACCACCGACATGCTGTGCTGGCGCTCGCCGGCGGCCTGACGCGCCGCGCCGAAATCCAGCACGATCGGCTTGCCGACCGTGGCCAGATAGATGTTGTGCGGCTTCAGGTCGCGATGCACCACGCCGTGCTCGTGCACGAACTGCAGCGCCTCCAGCACCGGCCGGATCAGCGGCACCGCCAGCGCCGGCTCGATGATCTTGCGCACCCGCGACAGGTACTCGCCCAGCGACAGGCCCTCGTAGTAATCCATCACCAGATACGCGGTGCCATTGGCGTTGAAAAATGCCCGCACGCGGACCACGTTCGGGTGATCGAGCCTGGCGACGATGCGCGCCTCGCGCAGGAACTGCTCCTTGCCGAACTCGAAATTGCTGCGCGTCTCGTCGGTCTGCGTGACCACGTCGAGCTGGCCCGGGTGGCGCGTGGCGATGTCGCGAGGCAGGAACTCCTTGATCGCGACGCGCTGCTGCAGGTGAATGTCCCAGCCCAGATAGGTGATGCCGAAACCACCCGGCTGGCCGAGCACGCGGCCGACCCGGTACTGCCCGCCGATGATGATGCCGTGCGGCAGGAACAGCGGCGGCCTGGGCAGCGACTCGTCATAGCCGCAGACCGGGCAGACGGCGACGCCGCCCTTGTCATGGAAACAGCCGGGGCAATGCTTCTGGAATGCCATTGAAGCTTCAGGGCCGCGGGAAGATGCGCGATTGTATGCGCAATGCGGGCTCGCGCCGCCGGCCCTTTTTTCCGGTCGCCGGAACGCATACGCTGGCCGCATCGGCTGTGCACTGCGCGCCTCTCTGAATGCAGGAGCTTATGACGTCTCTCTCAAATCGGCTGGCGCCGCAGGCGCTCCGCGAACGCTTCGTCGGCGAGGCCACGGCGAAGTTCGCGGCCCAGGTTCCGGACTTCGTCGAGCTGCAGAAACTGGTGACCGGCAACGGCGGCGTCTTCCTGAACGATCACGGCGCGATCCGCACCGCGGACCCGGCACTGCGCGAGCTCATCGTGCGCGCGGCTGGCGTGATCGGTCTGCGCAAGGAGCTCGATTACTCGTTCCCAAGCAAGAAGCTGGTCAGCTTCGATCTGCAGGTGCTCGGCGAGGATTCGCGACAGTTCAAGATCTTCGTGTCGCAGGTCGATCTGCCGGCGTTCCCGCCAGACGTCGCCCGGCTGATCGAGGCGGATTGCGCGGAACAGGCGGCAGCTGTGAATCACGCTCCGTTCGTGGCGCTGCTCGAGAAAGCCGAGGCGGAGGGCGGCTTAGGTGAGGCCGACGCCGAGCGCTTCGTGCAGCATTTCGTCCACAAGCTGATGCATCGCAACGGCGCGCCGATGAAGCGCTCGCTGCTCGAAGCCGTGGCGGCGGTGTCCGGCGAAGCGGCCAGCGCGCTGGCGCTGGGTGCCGACTTCAACCACGTCACGATCGACGTTTACGCGGCCGGTTTTTCCGGCATAGAGGCGATGACCGCGGCGATGAAGCAACGCGGCTTCCGCATGCTGCCGGCGATCCAGGGAGCAGCCGGCAGCCTGCTGCGCCAGACCGCGACGATAGCCGCGACGATGGCGACACCGGTGCTGGAGGCGGATGGCTCGGTCGGCAGCGCGCAGACCGAGAAACAGTTCGTCGAGATCATCGAGCGCAACCAGGCGAGCAATGCCTGGGGCGGCAAGCTGTGGGCACAAGATGGCGCGCCGCTGATCTTCCGCAATTTCCTGTCGGCGAACGCAGAGAAGATCTTCGATGCGGCGTCGACCAAAGTGGCAGCGAAGACCGAGTAGGTTGGGGTGAGCGCAGCGAACCCCAACCTACTCGCGGCGCTGGCCCTGATCTGGCGGTGATCGTTGGGGTTCGCTGCGCTCACCCCAACCTACCCCCAACCTACCGCTAAACCTTGACTGGAGCCGCCGCCGGCGTGCGCCCGTAGATGTCCTCGAAACGCACGATATCGTCTTCGCCCAGGTACACGCCCGACTGCACCTCGATCAGTTCGAGCGGCACCTTGCCCGGATTCTCCAGCCGATGCGTGTGGCCCAGCGGGATGTAGGTCGACTGGTCTTCGCACAGCAGGAAGTTCTTCTCGCCGCACCAGACCCGCGCCGTGCCTTTGACCACGATCCAGTGTTCGGCGCGGTGGTGATGCATCTGCAGGCTCAGCTTCTGGCCCGGCTTGACGATGATGCGCTTGACCTGAAAACGCTCGCCCAGCGCGACGGTTTCGTATGAACCCCAGGGGCGATAAACCCGCGGGCTGGTCTCGGCCTCGCTGCGCTTGTCCTTCTTCAGGCGCGCGACGATTTTCTTGACCTCCTGCACGCGGCCGCGCGGCGCGACCAGGATCGCATCCTCGGTCTCGACGACGACGGTATCGCTCATGCCGATCATGCTGACCAGGCGCGTGCTGGCGTGCACCAGGTTGTCGCTGCAGTCTTCCAGCATCACGTCGCCGCGCGTGCGGTTGCCGGCGGCGTCGTTGGCCGGGAGCTTGCCGAGGAAGGTCCAGGAGCCGACATCGTCCCAGCCCGCGTCCAGCGGCACCAGCGCGATGTTCCGGGTCTTCTCCATCACCGCGTAGTCGATCGATTCGTTGCGGCATTTGCGGAAGGCGTTGACCTCGAGGCGCACGAAATCGATGTCCTTCACCGCGTGGTTCCAGCTCTGCAGGCTGGCCGCGTACATTTCCGGCTCGAGCTTTTTCAGCTCGTCGAGGAACACGTCGGCGCGGAACATGAACATGCCGCCGTTCCAGTAGTAGCCACCCTCGGCAATGAAGGCCTCGGCCTTTTCCAAGGCGGGCTTTTCGACGAACGCGGCGACGTCGAACGCGCCGCCGTCGATCGCCGCACCGACCTTGATGTAGCCGAAGCCGGTTTCCGGATGGGTCGGCTTGATGCCGAAAGTCACGATCTTGCCGGTCGCGGCAATCACCGCCGCGGCCTCGACCGCCGCGACGAAGGCGGCGCTGTCGGTCACGGCCTGGTCGGCCGCCATCAGGAACACCAGCGCCTGCGGGCCGTAGTTGCTGGTCGCGTAGTGCGCGGCCACCGCGGCGGCCGGCGCGGTGTTGCGGCCTTCCGGCTCGAGCATCACGGTTGCGCCTTCCAGGCCGACCTGGCGCAGCTGCTCGGCGATGACGAAGCGGTGAGCGTCGCCGCCGATGACCAGCGGCGGCGCGGTTTCTTCGACCGCCGCCACGCGCAAGGCCGTGCTCTGGAGCAGACTGTGCTCGCCGAGCAGCTTCAGGAACTGCTTCGGGTGCTGCTCGCGAGACAAGGGCCACAGCCGGGTGCCGGAACCGCCAGCCATCAGCACGGGGACGATCATGTGCAAGCTCCTGTAAAAGCTATTGTTATAGATGAGCCTTCATTGTAGCCAGCTCCATGCCAGTTGCGATCCAGTTGCTATCGAGGCACCTGCAATTCGGCGAGTGACGTTCAGACAACCCTGGATTCCCGCCCTCGCGGGAATGACGAGCGGGAGTCTGAAGCCCTACGATCTTCCGCGGCACTTCGCCGTTCGTCAGCTGTCTTATCTGACTCTCGGGTTAGCCATGAAACCCTGCCCCGATCCGGACACCCCGCAAAACCCCGTTCTTGCTTGCTCGCAGGCATTTCATCCACAAGTCACCCACAGGCAATGCACCGCTTTGGACACACTATGTTGGGGTTGACTGAGCGCCGAACCACTAGATATTGTTACCGAACGGTTCAGCCCCGCCTGGAAGAACCGACTCCACAGCGACTAAAAAAGGGGAGCTATGCAAACACATACCCAAGAATTCAATGACCTACGCCGCCCCGTCGTGGCGGCCCCCGCTACCACCGCCGAACTGGCCGCGGTTGCACCGGGCGGCATTAAGGTGATCCGCCGCAACGGCAAGGTCACCGGCTTCGATTCCACCAAGATCTCGATCGCGCTGACCAAGGCCTTCCTGGCCGTGGAAGGCGGCCAGGCCGCCGCCAGCGCGCGCGTGCGTGAAACCGTGCAGCTGCTCGCCCAGCAGGTCGTGCAGGCGCTGACCCGCCATATGTCCGGCGGCGGCACCGTGCATATCGAAGACATCCAGGACCAGGTCGAGCTGGCGCTGATGCGCGCCGGCGAGCACAAGGTGGCGCGCAGCTACGTCATCTACCGCGCCGAACGCGCCAGCGCCCGCGCCGCTGAGGCCGCCAAGAGCGCACCGGCGTTGGCCAGCCCTGGCATCAGCGTCAAGTTCGACGACGGCAGCCTGCACCCGCTCGACACCCAACGCATCCAGCGCGTGGTCCTTGAGGCGGCCGATGGCCTGAGCGGCGTCAGCGTCGAAGAGATCATGGCGTCTGCGCTGCGCGACCTGTACGACGGCATTCCGGAAGTCGAGCTGTCGCAGGCGGTCACCCTCGCCGCCCGCGCGCGCATCGAGAAAGAGCCGAACTACACCTACGCCTCCGCGCGTCTGCTGCTGGACGGCCTGCGTCACGAGGCGACCAAGTTCCTTGGCATGTCGGAGACGCATCCGACGCTGGAAGACATGAAGGGCCTGTATCCGGAGTATTTCCGCGAATACATCCATCGCGCGGTGAGCCTGGAACTGCTGGACCCGAAGCTGGCGCTGTACGACCTCGACACGCTGGGCAAGGCGCTGCTGGCCGAGCGCGACGCCAAGTTCGACTATCTGGGCCTGCAGACCTTGTACGACCGCTACTTCATCCACAGCCGCAAGGTGCGCTTCGAACTGCCGCAGGCGTTCTTCATGCGCGTCGCGATGGGCCTGGCGATGAATGAGATCGACCGCGAAGCGCGCGCGATCGAGTTCTACAAACTGCTGTCGTCGTTCGACTTCATGAGCAGCACGCCGACGCTGTTCAACAGCGGCACGCCGCGCCCGCAGCTGTCGAGCTGCTATCTAACCCAGGTGCCGGACGATCTGCACGGCATCTTCGGCGCGATCAGCGACAACGCGATGCTCAGCAAGTACGCCGGCGGCCTCGGCAACGACTGGACGCCGGTGCGCGGCATGGGCGGCTGGATCAAGGGCACCAACGGCAAGAGCAATGGCGTCGTGCCGTTCCTCAAGGTCGCCAACGACACGGCCGTTGCCGTGAATCAGGGCGGCAAGCGCAAGGGCGCGGTCTGCGCCTACCTGGAAACCTGGCACCGCGACATCGAGGAGTTCGTCGAGTTGCGCAAGAACACCGGCGACGACCGCCGCCGCACGCATGACATGAACACCGCCAACTGGGTGCCGGATCTGTTCATGAAGCGCGTCATGGAAGACGGCCAGTGGACGCTGTTTTCCCCGGAAGAAACGCCCGATCTGCATGACCTGGTCGGCGAAGCTTTCGAAGTGCGTTACGTGCAGTACGAGAAGCTCGCGGACGAAGGCCGCATCAAGAACTTCAAGCGCACCCAGGCAACCTCGCTGTGGCGCAAGATGCTGTCGATGCTGTTCGAAACCGGCCACCCGTGGATCACGTTCAAGGACGCCTGCAACCTGCGCTCGCCGCAGCAGCACGTCGGTGTCGTGCACAGCTCCAACCTGTGCACCGAGATCACGCTGAACACCAAGGCCGGCCAGGAAATCGCGGTCTGCAATCTCGGCTCGGTGAACCTGCCGGCGCACATCGTCGACGGCCGGCTCGACACCGCCAAACTCGAGCGCACCATCAACACCGCGATGCGCATGCTCGACAACGTCATCGAGTACAACTACTACTCGGTCGCGACCGCGCGCAACTCCAACCTGCGCCATCGTCCGGTCGGCCTGGGCGTGATGGGTTTCCACGACTCGCTGTACAAGATGCGCGTGCCCTACGAGAGCGACGCGGCGGTGGATTTCGCCGACAAGTCGATGGAAGCGGTCAGCTACTACGCGCTGAAGGCTTCGGCCGATCTGGCAGTGGAACGCGGCGCCTACAACAGCTTCAAGGGCTCGCTGTGGGATCAGGGCATCCTGCCGATCGACTCGATCGCGATCCTGGCCAAGTCGCGCGGTGGCGTGAACAATATAAATGGCAGCGCGTACCTGAAGCAGGACATCAGCATGTCCGGTGATTTCGACTGGGCGGCGCTGCGCACGCGCATCCAGACCACCGGCATCCGCAACAGCAACACCATGGCGATCGCGCCGACCGCGACCATCGCCAACATCACCGGTGTGAGCCAGTCGATCGAGCCGACGTATCAGAACCTGTACGTCAAATCGAACCTGTCGGGCGAGTTCACCGTGGTCAACGAGTACCTGGTCAACGATCTGAAGAAGATCGACCTGTGGGACGAAGTCATGGCCCACGACCTCAAGTACTACGACGGCAGCGTGCAGAAGATCGACCGCATTCCGGCCGAGATCAAGGCGCTCTACAAGTGCGCATTCGAGATCGACGCCAAGGTGCTGGTCGATGCCGGCAGCCGGCGCCAGAAGTGGATCGACCAGGCACAGTCGCTGAACCTGTACATGGCGCAGCCCAGCGGCAAGAAGCTCGACGAGCTGTACAAGCACGCCTGGGTATCGGGTCTGAAAACGACCTACTACCTGCGCACGATGGGCGCCACGCACACCGAGAAGACCACGATCACCGACGGCCGTCTGAACAAGGTCGGCTCGGCCTCGGCAGCTTCTTCGGCTGCCGCGGCGGCGCTTGCATCGGCACCGATGATGGTGCCGGCCAGCAGCGTGCTATCGACCACCGACGTCAGCGGCGCCAAGGTCTGCTCGATCCTCGATCCGGATTGCGAAGCCTGCCAGTAGCTTGAAGTAGCGGCACAAAAAAACCCGGCCTCGCGCCGGGTTTTTTTGTGCCGCTCGTAGGTCGGCAACCCTTTGCCGACGTTTGCCCGCGAAGGCGGGCATCCGTTGAGTAGGTTGGGGTGAGCATAGCGAACCCCAACATCGGCGCGGACACCCGTTGGGGTTCGCTGCGCTCACCCCAACCTACACGCGAGCAGGATGATCTGTAGATACCCATGCCCCGGTAGGTCGATATCCGGGAGTTCCGCGGATGAAGGCCCGAAGTCGAGGAATACAGCAGCAATCGAATCGCCCCCAGATGCACTGACGATCGACCGAACGGGCATCGCGAGACGAAGTTCCCGCTCGCGCAGCTTGCTGGGCCCGCCAGCGAGCGCTGTTATCGCCAGCCTACTTTTTTGTTGCTCGCAACCATTGTTGCTGATCAGGCCGGCGAGCACGCTACGACGGTCGATCGAACGATCGTCGCCGACGCCAACTGACAGATGTGGCGCGACCGTCACATTTGAGGGGAGAACGATGCAGCAGGAAGTAATCACGTCCAGGGAAGGCGGGATTCTCGTCGTCACCATAAACCGACCCGAGGCAAAGAACGCGGCGAATCACGCCGTGGCCTTGGGCATCGCCGCGGCGATGGATGAACTCGACGCCGATCCGGCTTTGCGCGTAGCCGTACTGACTGGTGCCGGCGGTACTTTCTGCTCCGGTATGGACCTCAAGGGCTTCATCACCGGCGATCGTCCTGTCATCGAAGGCAGAGGATTTTGCGGCCTAACCGAGGCGCAGCCGGCCAAGCCGCTGATCGCTGCGGTTGAGGGGTATGCCGTAGGTGGAGGGTTTGAAATGGCGATCGCCTGCGACCTGATCGTCGCCGCTTCGTCGGCCAGGTTCGGGGTTCCCGAAGTAAAGCGCGGGCTCATGGCAAAGGCCGGCGGGCTGATTCGTCTGCCTAGACAGATGCCCTCGCGTATCGCCATGGAGCTTGCGCTTACCGGCGACTTCCTCTCGGCGCAACGCGGATATGAGCTCGGGATGGTCAGCCTGGTCACCGAACCAGGTGGTGCTTTGCAGGCTGCGCTTGCGATGGCGGCGAAGATCGCGACGAACGGCCCGCTGGCCGTGGCCGCGAGTAAGAAGCTAATCAACGAATCGCAGGACTGGTCGAGTAAAGAAATGTTCCACCTGCAGCTGCAGTACACCGACCCGGTCTTCAAGAGTGCCGATGCGCAGGAAGGCGCAAAAGCCTTTGCCGAGAAGCGTGCGCCTCAATGGCAGGGGAAATGACGATGAGGGCGAGAACCGCATCCGAGGCCTGGATCATCGATGCCTGCCGCAGTCCGCGTGGCATTGGCAAAGCAGGAAAGGGGGCCTTGTCGAGCCTGCATCCGCAACGCCTGAGTGCTGCGGTCCTAAGGGCCATCGCCGAGCGTAGCGGCATCGATACCGCGGACGTGGAAGACATACTCTGGGGTACCAGCACGCAGGTCGGACCCCAGTCCAACGATCTGGGCCGCATGGCTGCTCTGGATGCGGGATACGACGTCCGTTCCAGCGGCGTGACGCTGTCGCGATTCTGCGGCTCAGGCATCACGACGGTCAGTTACGCAGCGGCCAGCATCATGTGCGGCATGCAGGATCTGGTCGTTGCCGGCGGCACCGAGATGATGTCGATCAATATGGTCGGCCCCATACCCTCTCCGTTCATGGATCGTGAAAATCTTCATCTGCGAGCGCTGCATCCGATGCCGCAGCAAGGCGTGAGCGCGGACGCGATCGCGACGCTGGAGGGCATCGAGCGCGAAGCACTGGACCAACTCGCCCTGCTAAGCCAGCAACGCGCCGACGCTGCCATCCGCGGAGGGTATTTCAGCCGCTCTCTGATTCCGATCTATCACGAGGACGGAACGCTGGCTCTCGACCGCGAGGAGTTTCCCCGCCCCGGCACGACTTACGAATCGCTGGCGGCGCTTAAACCCTCGTTTTCCGCGATGGCCGATCAGCCCCTGGATGCGAACGGCACAACGTATCGCAAGCTGGTGCTGCAGAAATATCCGGGCCTCGAGATTCGCCATGTCCACCACGCCGGCAACTCGTCCGGCGTGGTGGACGGATCGGCCGCTTTGCTCCTTGCCTCGGAAAGTTATGCGAAAGCTCATGGTCTGAAGCCCCGCGCTCGTGTCGTCGCGTCCGTGAACATGGGCGACTGTCCGACGCTAATGCTCAACGCACCGGTTCCAGCAGCCCGCAAGGTGCTGGAGAAGGCAGGCCTTTCCCTCAAGGACATCGATCTTTTCGAAATCAACGAGGCCTTCGCGGTGGTCACGGAGAAATTCATTCGCGATCTCAACGTGGATCGCGACAAGGTCAACGTCAACGGCGGCTCGATGGCGCTTGGCCATCCTATCGGCGCGACGGGTTCGATTCTTATCGGCACCGTGCTCGATGAGCTGGAGCGCCGCGACCGTCAGTTCGGCCTGGTGACCATGTGCGCCGCCGGCGGTATGGCACCCGCCATCATCATTGAGCGGATATAGAAATACAGGACAGGTAAGCGGCCCATTTCGAGGCGGTACTCGTGGTCCCGTCGACCGCATAAAACCGAAATAGCGGTATGCCGATAACGAGTGCGCATTGCGAGGCCGAGTGGCCTTCACGCGCCGATGAATTGCGAAAAAGCTGGAGGTTTACATGATGGTCCGTAAGAGTTCCTTTGTGCTTGCGCTGTGCGCGATGACCTGGGATGCCAATGCTCAGCTCCAGGCAACCGACACCGGGGCCGCGCCTGCTGCCGAGGCCGATCCGGCCTCCGCGCCGCCGGGCTCCGATCAGATGCCTTCCGATCAGACGCCTGTAGAACCCGCACCCGCGCCTGCGGAGGCTGCCACTTTAGATACGATCCCGGTTGCCTCGGACACTCCGCCGGATAAAATCTCTCGGGCGCCGTCGAGCAGCCGCCTGGTGGAAGAGGTCGTGGTTACGGCCCAGAAGCGCGAGGAGAACCTGCGCGACGTGCCGATCTCGGTCGCTGCATTCAGTGCCGCCCAACTTGACGCCAAGCAGGTCATCGACTCCGCCGATTTGCCGAAGATCACCCCGGGCCTCACCGTTACAACCCAAGTAGGTTTCGCGTCGACCTTCCTTCGCGGCGTCGGCTCCGACGCGTTCATTCTCGGCGATCCCAGCGTCGTGACTTATATCGACGGTGTGTATTTTCCGTTTGCTCTGGGCCAGGTTCAGGATTTCGGATCGGTCGATCACATCGAAGTGCTCAAGGGTCCGCAAGGAACGCTGTTCGGCCGCAATGCGCTCGGCGGCGCTATCAAGATCGATACCAAGGCGCCCAATCTGGAGGAGCCCGAGTTCCAGGTCGGCGGTAGCTATGCCGAGAATAATTCGTTCAAGTCGCGTATCTATGCAAGCGTACCGCTTGGGGAGACCTTCGCCGTCAGTGCATCAGGGCTCTACAACAACGGCGAGTCGTACCTTGATGGAACGCAGGGAATCAACCGTGACCCCCTGCCTCGCCAGGAGTCGGACGCCTATCGCTTGAAGGCAATCTGGAAACCGAACGAGTGGTTCCAGGCTCGGCTGAACTACTATCATCTGGCGCAGAATAGCGGCGACACTTTTGCCGTCAACACACAGCCGACGCTGCTGTTTTCTGCACTGATTCGGCCGCAAGACGCGCGGCATGGCGTTAACAACGAGGACCTGTTCCTGCGTAACCGGAATCGTACGGTCTTCGGCGACCTTACGTTCAGCACCAGCATCGTTGATATCAAGGTCCTGGCCAGCGATCAGCTCGCCACCAACAACCAGACATATGACTTCGACGGCTCGCCGGTTCCTTTGGCCAAGTTCGAGTCCAACCCCGGATTCGCGGATGTACAGACCGGCGAACTACAGCTCCTGTCCAATAAGTCGAGCCCCTACTCCGAGTGGCTTGAATACATCTTTGGCGTCTACTACTTCAAGTCGCATGCCGGTTTTGATCCCGCTTTCCTGGCGGTGGGCTCGATCGACCTATCGCGCGGAACCGTGGCTGGCCTGCCGATTCCGAGCGCTCTGCAGAACGTGCTTTCACCCATTCTTGGACTGGCGCCGATCCCGACCGGCGTGGCGCTCAATTTCGTAGGCCTATTGGACACGAAGTCGATCGCCTACTACACGCAGGCGACCGCGCATATCACCGACTGGTTTGCCCTCACATTGGGCGGTCGGTTTCAAGACGAGCAGCGAATCATCGACCGGTCAAGCTCCGGCGTCCGAAATACGAATGGAACCACGACACCCATTCCTTTCCAGAACTACAGCGGCTACGACGATCCTGCCTATCGTGATACGACGAAGAAGTTCGATCCGAAAGTGTCGCTAAATTTCCGCCCCCAGGTGGAATGGCTCGGAGACGCACCGCTCTTCTACGTCAACTATCAGTCGGCAACCACCAGTTCGACCTTCAATACCATCAACATTTACAACGCGCCGGAGAAGGTCAACGGCACCAAGATCAAAGCGTATGAAGTCGGCGCCAAGACCCGCATCTTCAACGGTCTAGTCGACCTCAATGCCGCCGCATTCTGGTATGACATCGACCAGCCCCAGGTTCAGGTCGTATCCCTGGTCGCCGGCGGTGCGGTCCGTCTCGAGAACGCAGGTGGTGAGCGCATTCGCGGTATGGATTTCGACACTGTCGTTCAGCTCTTTCCCGACATGAGCTTCGGCAGCTTGGTAGCCACGGCCAGCGCCGCCTACCTCGATACTGAATACACCAGCTACACCAACGGCTCCGGATTCAACCCGACAACCGGTCTTTTCACCGGCAACAACGACTATACCGGCAATCCCGTCGTACGCTCGCCAAAGTTCTCGGGCACAGCGGGTTTGCTGCAGACCATCTCAAGCGATCGGGGGCCGATCGAAATTGGGCTCGACTACTACTACAACAGCGGTTTCTATTATTTGGCTCAGGCCGACTCAAGCGTCGAACAGAAATCGTATGGAACGCTCGGGATCAACCTGAGCTATCTCTACGAACCATGGCAGCTACGCGTGACCGCTTTCGGCCGAAATGTTCTGAACGAGGATTACCTCGCTTCTCGTTTCCGCACTGACTTTGGCACCAACGATACGGCCGCGCCCCTCTCCATCTACGGCGTCCGCTTCGACTACACGTTCTAAGCGTCCCCGCGGCACCAGAAATTGCATAAATGAGCCGATCCGGCGAACGCAGGTGGTTGCGCTTCACCGACTGCGGCAAGGATCATTGAGGAGTTGAAGATGGTTTTGAATATTCGGCAGAACACTTTTCTCGGCGCCGTTCTGCGGGCCGTTGTCATCATTGCAGCGAGCGGTGCTCCAATCGGCAGCGTTCACGCGCAGGACAACCCCGGCAACAATGAGGGCGCTTACCTCGCGCCCATGGGCGTCGTGGTGGTTCCCGGCACCAAGGCGCTCGATGTGGGCTACGGCGGCAGTCTTGGGATCGGTTATCGGCTGGGGCGCTACGCCTTCGAACTCAGCTTCAACGATACGCGTCTTGGCACCGATGGCGGCAGCAAGGTGAAGGAAGCCGGCGGCAACATCAACCTGCTGGTGTTCCCGCTCCCGTCATTACCCAATCTCTACGGTCTACTCGGCGCTGGTGGGCGCGACGTCCGGAACTATCCAAGCGACACCGGTGACGCCAAGTTTAGCCTGCCTACGCTCTCGGCCGGCTTGGGCTATCTCTGGGGATTGCAGTTCGGCCAGTACGAATTCGGCATCCGTACCGAAGCTCTCTATCGCTTTGGTCACCGCGACAAAAGCATCAAGCCAGAGGGCGATCCGGATGCGCCTCGCAACTTCGATGACGCGCTGATTGGGGTCGGCCTGCAGCTCCCCCTAGGCCTCAAGCACGAAGCAACACCGGCCCCATCGGAGCCCGTGGCCGTGGTGCCGGTGGGCGCACCCACCGATAGCAATGGCGATAGCGACGGCGACTGACCGGGTCCGTTGCGGCCATCACTTCTTGGGGATGTAGTAGGTCTTGGCGTTGGTGTATTCCTGCAAGCCGTCCTGACCATTCTCCACACCGACGCCTGACTGCTTGTGGCCTGCAAACGGTGCCATCGGCGGGAGATACAGGTTCTCATTGATCCACACCGTTCCGGTCTCCATGCGGGCGGCGACCGCCAGTGCTTCGGCGACATTGCTGCCCCAAACGGCTCCGGCCAGTCCATATTCACTGGCGTTGGCGCGTTCGATGGCCTCGTCGATGGTCTTGTACTTGAGCAGCGGCAGAACCGGGCCGAAGGCCTCTTCCGTCACCACTCGGGCGTCATCCGGCGGATTGTCGACCAGCGTGACCGGAATGAAATAGCCCCGCCCCTTGGGTACCTCGCGGCCCTCGATCAGGGTGAGATGGTTTGCCTTGGCGTCTTCGATCAGCTTGTTCACGCGCTGATACTGCAGGCGGTTCTGGATTGGGCCGAGTATGGTATCCGCTTCGCTGCCGTCGCCGACCTTGAGCGCCTTGGCGATACCGGCCAGATGATCGCGCAGTTGGTCGTAGATCGACTCGTGGATGTACAGGCGCTTGGTCGCAGTGCAGACCTGTGCGGTGTTGTAGAACGCTCCCATGAAAATTCGCTCGGCGACGGCCGCAACGTCTACGTCGGGCAGCACGATGGCGGCATCGTTACCACCTAGTTCCAGTGTCACGCGCTTGAGCGACTTGGCAGCGCTCTCCATCACCCGGCGACCGGTTGCGGTGGAACCCGTGAAACTGATCTTGTCGAAACCCGCATGCGAGGTCATCAGCGGGCCGAGGCCGTCGCCGCCGGTGATGATGTTGAGCACGCCGGCCGGGAACACATCCTTGAGCAGTTCACCGATCTTGAGCACCGTCAGCGGCGTGAACGGCGACGGCTTGAGCACGAGTGTGTTGCCGGTGACCAGCGCCGGGGTCAGCTTCCAGACCGACAGCATCACCGGGAAGTTCCACGGCGAGATCGCGCACACCACACCAAGCGGCACGTGGTGGGTTTCGACGCGGCGCGTATCGGAGTCTTCGCTAACCAGCACCGGCAGCGATGCCTGTGAGTGGAAGTAGAACCAGCCGATGCCCGCTTGGACTTCAGCGACCGCGGCGGCGAGCGGCTTGCCCTGCTCGCTGGTCAACAGCGCGGCGAGCTCCTGCACATTCGCGGAGAGCACATCGCCGGCCTGCTTGAGCAGGGCCTGGCGCTCTGCGATCGGCGTTGCACTCCAGCCTTTGAAGGCTTTGCGCGCCGCAGTGACAGCCATTTCCAACTCTTTGCTTCCCGCATCGGGCGCTTTGGCGATGACCTCTTCCGTCGCAGGATTCAGCACATCCAGTGTCGCGCCAGCCTGAACCAACCGGCCGCCGATGAGCATCGAATACTGTGTGGTCATATCTTTCTCCTCGTTATGGAACGTCGTTCGGAAATTCAATCGACAAAAATGACGGAATCGGTCAGCTCTGCCCGCGTGGTTCGGCAGGCGTTGGCAGCAGCCGTGGTGTTGGCGTAGCCGAACGACATTCCGAACAGAATGGCGTGACTCTCTGGAATCGCGATCAAGTCGCGGATCGGCCCGGGGAAATAGCCCAACGACGCCTGGAAACACGACGCGATGTCGTGTTCTTTCAATAGCAAGGCGAGACTCTGGGCGTAGATACCGACGTCGACGCCACCCATGACCTGCAAGTGCTTTTCCATCGTGAACACTGCGACGTGAGGGGCATCGAAAAATGCCCAGTTGCGCAGGCTGGCCCGGGCGCGGCCGACTTTGTCGCCGCGCTCGATGTTCATGGCGCCGTATAGCGCCGCAGCGGAGCCATACTGACGCTCCTGCAATACGCCTTCGTACATTGGCATGGGGCCGTATTCCGGCGATGGCTTTCCGCTGGCACCGCTCTTGAACAGCTGCGCGAAGCTCGTCCGCAGGAGCGAAAGCTTTTCACCCGAGACGATAAATGTGTTCCACGGCTGCACATTGCAGTTGGAAGGCGCCCATTGCGCGTGATCCAGAATTGCCTGGAGTTCGATGCGAGGCACCGGCCGGTCCAGAAACGCGCGGACCGATCGGCGCGAGCGCAGGGCTTCTTCGACATTCATATCTGATCCCGGTTTCAGCGACGCTGATCGAAACGGCGCCCGACCATGGCACTGGCGATGTTCACTTTCTGGATGTCGACGGCGCCGCCGGCAATGCCCCAGCCCCAGGCATCGCGCAGGCGCCGCTCCATCGGGAACTCGCGTGAATAGCCGTAGGCGCCCATAAGCTGCACGGCGTGGCCCGTAACTTCACGCGCGATCTCATTGGCGAAGCACTTCGCCAACGATGACTCCAGCATCGACGGCAAGCCCTGCTCGGAGTTGACGGCGGCACGGTAGATCAGCAGCCTGGCGGCATCGACGCGCATGCGCATTTCGGCCACCCGGAGCTGCACGGCCTGGAAGTCGATGATCGGCTTGCCGAACTGCTTGCGCTCCTGCACGTATTCGAGAACGTCTTCGAGCGCTCCGGAGGCCTGGCCGAGTGACATCGTGGCATTGCCGCAGCGCTCCAGATCGAAAGCTTCCATCAGCTGCTTGAAGCCGCCCGCGGGCACGATGATGTTGTCGACCGGCACGCACACCTTGTCGAAAAACAAGTCGCTGGAAGGCACGCCGCGAAAGCCCATGAGCGTTTCGTTGGGGCCGAAAGAAAGACCTGGCGTGTCCTTCTCGACATACACCGCGCCGATACCCTTGGGGCCGGGCGCATCGGAAAGCCGGCAATAAACCACGTAACCACCGGCATGTCCGCCACCCGAGCACCAGCGCTTGGCGCCGTTGATGACCACGGTGTCGCCCTCGATCACGCCGCGGGTGCGCAGGTCGGTCAGCGCGCTGCCGGCGTCCGGCTCGGACATCGAGACCGCGACCACCAGATCACCTGCGCACACTTTCGGAATCACGCGTTGCTTGAGCGTCTCACTACCGAAATGCTCGATGGCGCGCACCGGACCAACGCAGGACTCGAAGATCGGGAATGCAACGGCCGACGAGATCTGCGCGAATTCTTCGACCACGATCAGAGCTTCGAGATTGCCAAGCCCCAGCCCACCGTACTGCTGCGGAATGTTGATGCCGAGGAAGCCCATGTCGGCATAACGCTTGACCAGTTCATGCGAGGGCGGCTGGTTGTTGGCCTCCAGCTCTCGGGCGATGGCCGGCAGTTCCTTGCGCGCGAAGCTGCGTGCCAGATCGCGTAGCTGGGACTGATCCTGCGAAAGATTGAAATCCATGAAACCTCGATGCTGGTTATTTGTAGCGGTCGGCCAGAAGACGTTTGTAGAGCTTTCCGTTTTCGAGTCGGGGTAGATCGCGCTCGAAATCGACGCTGCGCGGGACCTTGAGGTTGGCGATGCGCTCGCGGCACCAGCCAATCAGTTCCGCTTCAAGCAGCTTGCCGGCATCTTCCCAACGTTTGGGCTGCACGACGGCTTTGACTTCCTCGCCGAACTCGCGATTGGGCACACCGAAAACTGCCACGTCGGCGATTTTGGGATGTGTGAGCAGCAGGCTTTCGACTTCCTGCGGATAGATGTTCACGCCGCCCGAAATGATCATGAAACTCTTGCGGTCGGTCAGGTAGAGATAGCCCTCGCCATCGACGTACCCGATATCGCCCACCGTGGCCCAGCCTTTGGCGTTGTAGGAGCCACGCGTCTTGTCCGGCTCCTTGTAGTACTGAAACGTGGCCTGCGGACCCGAGAAATAGATGGTGCCGGGCATCCCCGGTGCCGCCTCGTTTTCCTCTTCGTCGAGGATATGCAGCGTGCAGTTGAACGGCTTGCCGACCGAACCCGGATGCGCGAGCCATTGCGGGGTGTCGAGTGCGGTGAAACCCGCGCCCTCGGTAGAGGCGTAATACTCGGAGATCACCGCGCCCCACCATTGGATCATCTGTCGCTTGATCGGCACCGGGCAAGGCGCGGCGGAATGGAAGGCCACCTTGAGGCTGGTGGTGGAATAGCGCTGCCGCGTTTCGATGGGCAGATCGAGCAGGCGCACGAACATGATCGGCACACACTGCACGTGAGTGACACCCTTGTTTTCGATCGCCTGCAGCGCCTTTTCGGGCTCGAATTTCTCGAGTATCACAACGGTGCCACCGAAGTGACCGGTCATGATGGCGAAGGTCAGCGGGGCGCCGTGATAAAGCGGTGCGGTCGACAGGTATACGGCGTGCTCGTCAAAGCGGAAGAAGCGGCCAAGGCCCATCATATTGGCTGAGGGCGCGTCGATTGGGAGGCCCGGCGCCCGCTTGGGCAGCACGCCCTTGGGCTGACCGGTGGTACCAGACGAGTAGAGCATCTGCACTCCGGCCTCCTCGTTGGCGATTGGCGTCGTCGGCTCGGCGGCGACGGCAGCGTCCCAGTTTTCGTAGCCGGCAGCTTCTCCGTCGATCACGAAGAAACGCTGGGCGTCGCAGCCCTCTGCGCGCACCGAATCCAGCAGGCTGCTGAAGCGCGGTGAGGTGATCACCACCGCCGCATCACTGTTGTTGACGATATAGCGCACTTCGTCGCGCTTGAGTTGGGTGCCGATGGCGGTGAACACCAGGCCGGATCGCTGTGCGCCCCAGATGAGCTGCATGAAATGGAAGTTGTTCTCCATCAGCAGCGCAATGTGGGCCTGCGGTTTCAGACCCAGCCGCCGAAACAGATGCGCGATCTGGTTGGAGCGCGCGTCAAGCTCGGCGTAACTCATGGACCGACCACTGTCGGCCATGACGATGGCGGGCTTGTCCGGCGTACTTCTGGCGTGATGCGCGGGGTGATACATCGCTTCTCCTGTGCAGCAATCCGGGATCGTCAGCGACCGGTGAAGACGGGCGAGCGCTTTTCTTTGAATGCCAGGATGCCCTCGCGGGCGTCGGCGCTTTCGGTGCAGGTGCGCTGCAATGCGGCTTCGTATGAAATCGTGTCGCCCAGCGAAGTGTGCTCGGCACGGGCAAGCGCGAGTTTGGACAGGCTCAACGAGAGCGGCGCTTTTTTCGCGAGCTGCTCAGCCCAGGTGATAGCGGCGCTAACCAGTTCGGCGTCGGGCACCACGCGATTGCACAGACCCAATTCAAGGCAACGCGCCGCGGCAAGCTTGTCTCCGCCTACGATCATCTCGTAAGCGCTCTTGCGCCCGAGCGCACGCGACAGATGCCAGGTCGCTCCACCGTCCGGGATCAGTCCGATCGCCGCGAACGCCATGTACAGATACGCCTTGTCACCCATCACCGTTAGATCGCAGGTCATCGCGAAGGCCGCACCGATGCCGGCCGCAGCGCCGTTGACGGCGCTGATCCAGGGCTTGGGCCCTTCGGCGATCGTCATGAGGATGGGCTTGTACTCCTCGTTGAGCTGGCGGTCGATGGTGAACCCGGGCGGGCGCAAGTCTTCGAGGTCGGCCCCTGCGCAAAAACCGCGGCCGCCACCCGTGAGCACCACGGCACGGATGTCCGGGTCGTTGTTGACCGCATGCGCGGTCACGAGCAGCTCTTTGCGCATCTGCGCGTTGAAGGCATTCATCCGGTCCGGACGCATCAGCGTGATGCACGCGACCGCGTTGTTCTTCTCTAAACTCAGGGTCGACAGTTCCATGTCAATCAGCCCGCTCCTGCGGCAACAGGATCGTGGGCGGACTCCATGAGGCCGATCGACTGCAGAACCGTTTCGGTATCGGCGCCAAGCTTGCGCGCGCCGTGACGCACTTCGGAAGGAGTGCGACTGAATCGCGGAGCCGGCGCCGCCTGCGTGAAACCGTCGACTTCGATGTAGGTGCTGCGCGCGACGTTGGCGGGATAAGTCGCCGCTTCGGTGAGAGTGAGCACCGGCGCAAAGCAGACGTCGGTACCCTCCATCAGCTCGCACCACTGCGCCTGTGTCTTGCTCAGGAAGACCTCGGCCATCTTGAGCTTGAGTTCCGGCCAGCGACTGCGCGAGCGATCGCTAAAGACCTCACGATCCAGCTGTGCAATCCGCATCAGCAGTTCGTAGAACTGCGGCTCGATCGCGCCGAGGCTGACGTGGCGTCCGTCGGCACATTCGTAGACGTCGTAGAACGGCGCGCCGCCATCCAGCAGGTTCGATTCGCGTTCCGCATCGTTGAACGCGCCGGCGGCGTGCCAGCCCTGAAACATCCACATCATCTGCGCGGTGCCGTCGACCATGGCGGCATCCACCACCTGGCCTTGTCCTGATGCACGCGATTCGAGCAGCGCGGCCAGGATGCCGGTGACCAGCAGCATTGCGCCGCCACCCATATCTCCGATCAGATTGAGGGGCACGACCGGCCGCTCGTTCTTGCGCCCGATAGAATGCAGCGCACCGGTGATCGCGATGTAGTTGAGGTCGTGCCCGGACGCCTTTGCCAAGGGGCCGCTTTGGCCCCAGCCGGTGAGCCGGCCGAATACCAGCCGCGGATTCCGTTTCAGGCAGACATCCGGCCCGATCCCCAACTTTTCGCAGACACCGGGACGGTACGGGTCGATCACCGCGTCGGCCTTCTCGATCATGGCCAGCAGGCGCTCGACATCCAAGGGCTTTTTCAGATCGAGCAGCACGGATTTCTTGCCGCGCAGGCTGATGTCTTTTTCGCGGTACTGCCTGGTCTCTGCCGAGCGCTCGATGCGGATCACGTCGGCCCCCATATCGGCCAGCATCATCCCCGCCATCGGTCCCGGACCGATGCCGGCCAACTCGACCACCACGTATCCCTTCAACGGTCCCATGACGCCTCCGTGCTACTTCACGCCCATGCGGATGCCGCCATCGATGCGGATGCATTCCCCGTTGATGTAGTCGTTGCCAATGATGTCGGCGACCAGCTTGGCCACCTCGTCTGGCTCGCCCAGCCGTTTGGGATACAGAACCTGCTGCGCCAGGCTGTCACGCACGTTCTGCGGAGCGCCCATCAGCAACGGGGTGGCGATGAGGCCGGGCACGATGGTGTTGACGCGCACTCCGATCGACGCGAGGTCGCGGGCAATGGGCAGCGTCATGCCGACGATGCCGCCCTTGGACGCGCTATAGGCAGCCTGACCCATCTGGCCCTCGTAGGCGGCGATGGATGCGGTGTTGACGATCGCACCGCGCCCGCCAGCGGCGTCGGGCTGATTCTTGGCCATCTGCTCGGCAGCCAGGCGCAGCACGTTGAACGTGCCGACCAGATTCACCTCCAGGACTTTCCGGAAGCGCGCGAGTGGATAGGGGCCGTCCTTGCCGAAGGTCTTCTGCGAGCCGCCGATGCCGGCGAAATTACAGCAGATATGGACGGCGCCAAATTCGGCGACCACGTCGTTGATCGCGCTCTGCACGGCCTCTTCGTCCGACACATTGACGTTGCGGTAAACAGCGCGCGTTCCGAGCGCTGCGACGAGCGCCTTCCCCGCCTCCTCGTTGAGATCGAAGATGGCGACTTTGGCGCCCGCCTTGTGAAAGCGCTCGACCGTCGCGCGACCCAGCCCGGAGGCGCCGCCGGTCACGATGGCGACCTTGTTTTCGATGTCCACGTGAAGCTCCTCGATGCTTGTTTTTAGAAATTGCGCGTATTGAACGGCACGTAGCCATTCGAAAGGCAGTCGCGGCTGATGAGCAGCTTCATGACTTCTGAGCTACCCGCATAGATCGGCGATACGCGTGCGTCAGTGTACTGACGGCTGATCGGATACTCGTCCATGTAGCCCGCCCCGCCATGCAGCTGGACGCCCATGTCGGCGGCCTTAACCTGCATTTCGCTCGCCGCCAGCTTGGCTTTTGCAGCGTCCACTGCTGTGAGTTGCCCGGCGTTGAAGGAGCGCACACATTGGTCGATGAAGCACTGGATCACATCGAGTTCGGTACGCAATTCGGCAAGTTTGAACTGGGTATTCTGGAAGCTCGAGAGATGCTTACCGAAGATCTTGCGCTGCCGGACGTAGTCCACGGCGAGATCGTATGACAGCTGGGCCGCGGCAATGTAGCCCGAGGCACCGATCAGGCGCTCTTCCGCCAGCCCCATCATCAGGTACTTGAAACCGCTGCCGGCCTCGCCGAGGACATTTTCCTTCGGAACCCGCACGTCACGGAAGAACAGCTCGGACGTGTCCTGTGCCTTTTTGCCCATCTTCTTGAGCATACGGCCGCGCTCGAACCCTTCCATGCCGCGCTCGACGATGAACAGCGTCATCGCGTGCGGATTGTTGGCCGGGTCGGTCTTGGCGGCCACGATCACCACGTCGGCATTGATGCCGTTGGAGATATAGGTCTTGGTGCCATTGAGCAGCCAATGGTCACCCTGATCGGTGGCGAACGAGCGCATTCCGGCCAAGTCGCTGCCGGCATCCGGCTCGCTCATCGCGATTGCGAGAATCTTCTTGCCGCTCACGAAGTCGGGAAAGAAGCGATCCCGCTGTTCCTCATTGCCGAAGCGCGTGAAGTAAGGCGCCACCAGCCGGCTGTGCAAGGTGCAATACCAGTCGCTCGTGCGCGCGTAGGCGCCCTCTTCGATGATGATCTGTTCGTAACGGAAATCATGATCACCGATGCCGCCGTACTTCTCGTCCGGCCAGACCATCAGAAACCCGTTTTCACCCGCTTTGGCGAAGGCGGAACGATCGACGATGCCCATCTCGCGCCACTGTTCCATGTGCGGCACGATTTCCACGGCGAGGAATTTCCGATAGGCAGCGCGAAACATCTGCTGCTCCTCGGTGAAATCACGAGGCAACATGTTGGGGTCCTCCAGGGGACGATCGTTGGCAGGTGCCTAGGGCCTGTTAACACACGTCGGTCGCTGCGCTCGACGCGTGTACAGGCCCTAGTATTCAAGCGCAGCCGCTGCGGGGCCATGCTCGCCACTGACAAAAAAACGGGCTGCCGACTACAATCGGCGACGCCGCTCAGGCTCTGATAACGGCGTCGAGCCCGGCAGGAGACGTCGTCCCGTCATGAGAGAGCTATCCGTCCCGGTGCGGTTCGTGCGCGCCGTACTCCAAAACGCTCCCAGCTTCAAAATCGATACTGAGGCATTGCTGGAACGCTGCGGTATCGCCCCCCGCCTGCTGGAGCAAAAGGGCGCCCGTATCTCGATCGAGCGCTTCGCCCAGCTTCAGACTGCCACCATGCTGGCGATGGACGACGAAGGCCTGGGCTACTACCGTCGCCCCATTCCGGTCGGCAGCTGGTCGATGATGTGCTACGCCGCGACCAGCTCGCGTTCGCTGCGGACCGCGCTGCAGCGCTATTGCCGATTCTTCGCCATGCTGGATTTCGGCCTGATGCCGGCCCTGATCGAGAGCGATGGGCTGGCCACGATCCAATTCCTGAAACGGCATTCCGATTGGCTGGAAGTCCCGTTCGTTAGCGAACGTGCCCTATTCAAATGCCACCGCTTCAGCTGCTGGCTGATCCAGGAACACATCCCGCTGCTCTCTGTCAGGGTGCCCCACAAGCGGGCCGAGTTCATGGAAGACTACCGGGACATGTTCATGGGCAATCCGGTGGAGTTCGATTGCCCCCACACCGAATTGGCTTTCAGCCAGCGCTATCTCGACAAGCCCCTGAAAGTCGATGAGCGCTCGCTGCGCAGCTTCCTGCGCAGCCCGACCCTGAGCCTGCTCACGCCTCAGTATGAAACCAGCAGCTGGACCATGCGCGTGAAGCAGAGGCTCAGTGAAGACCGCAGCCTGAACCTCAGCATGGACGACGTGGCCGGACGGCTGCATATCCACCCCCAATCGCTGCGCCGCCGCCTGTCGGAGGAAGGCACCTCGTTCAAAACCATCGTGATGGAATTGCATCGCGACACCGCATTGCATCATCTCGGCAAGCGGAACATCAGCATAGAAGAGGTCGCCTTCCTGTCCGGATTCTCGGAGACCAGCACATTTATCCGGGCTTTCAAGCGGTGGACCGGGCTTACTCCCTATACCTATCGCAAGAACAATCTCGAATCCCATCTTGGCGTCAGGGGACAAGTATCGTAGTCTGTCACCTCCAAGGCCGGCCCGGTCCGGCCTCATCAGCACTTGGAGAGCAGAATGAACATGCACGTGCAGATTCGAAAAGCGGGTATCGACGTTCCGCTGGATTTGGCGCCCGGACGTGACCTGGGCCGTACCGTCAACTACGAGCAGGCGGTAGCCCTCTATGGCAAGGATCTGGTCAACTTCATCACGGACCACCACAAGATCGGCGATGAGATCGGCTACGCCGCCTACAACGCAATGTTGGCTCGCGATGGCAACGTGGCTGCCAAACAGATGTTCGACCAGGCCCTGGCGAAGGGCATCGGCTCGGTGGAAAACCCACCGCCGGAGATGGTCGACCTGTTCTCCTCGCTGGACAATGTGCCTGACTGGGTGGATTGGGACGAGCTGCATCGCGGTAGCGTCGCCTACTGGCGCGCTGGCAACATCGTGGTGATGGCCTTGGCTTACGCGGCCATCGGTGCCGGCTTCCGGACCTATGGCGGATCCCGGCCCTTGGTGTTGAGCCGACGCCTGATCGAGCGTGACCAGGTTGGGCGCCGACTGATCGAGACCCTGCGTTGGGCAGCGAACGCATCCAAACCCGGCGGGATGCGCCGCAACGGCGACGGTTTTCGCATGACGATGAACGTGCGGTGGATCCATGGCGCCGTTCGTCATCACCTTTCCCGCAGCGACAAGTGGGACTGGCAGGATTGGGGCATGGTCGTCGCCAACAGCGACTCGGTTTACACAATGGGTTGCCTGTTCTGCGAAGCGGTAGTAGATGCGCTGGCCAAGGCGGGCATCAAGCTCAGCACGCGCGAGATCGATGATGTGACGGCGCTCTGGCGTTACATCGGCCATGTGATGGGCATTCCCGAGGACATCAATTTCCATGACTGGCAAGATCTGCGTCGCAAGTCCGAAGTGATCCGCCTCATCGAACACCCAGCCGACGATGGCTGCCGGATGCTGATGGCCTCGCTCAAGGACTACATGTGCGAAGAGGAGATCGAGGGCTACGACGTGCTGCCGCGATTCATCGCCAAGCGTCTCTCGGTCGAGCAAAAGAAGACCCTGACCTACGGCCTCATGCGCTCCTGGGCCGGCGATGAAATTTGCGAGCAGCTCGCCATTCCCGACAACAAGCTGCGCTACCTGTTGCCGACCCTGCGTCCGTTCATCATGGCGCACGACAAGATCAGCCGCTTGCTGCCTCACGACGATGAGGCCAAGGCAATCCGGTCGATCGAAGCCTTTGGAGTCGCGACCAAACTGAACGACGGTGAAACCGAGGTCGCGGATGCGGACGATGTCGTGCGCGGCATGAAGAAATTCAGCGGAAGAGCACACGAAATTTTGGGAAGCAAGCCGCACTGAAAGCCGGGACGCGCACCGGGCAGGCCCTTAGTGCCTCGGTTCCCAAGTACGATCACGAATCCGCGACGGATTTTCGCGCCTGGCGGCGTTGCGACTCCTCGCCATAGCGGGGCTATGCCTCGTCGTCGCGCCTTGCCAGTCGCAAAACTCCGCGTGCGCCTTCGTGATCGTACTTGGGAACCGAGGCACTTAGAATAGAGGCCTGCCCGAAGCCTTCAGCACGAGAGAATCTGGTGAGCCTGCCGGAAGTCGAAACCTTACCCATGCGGGAAAGAATCCTGCAAGCGGCGCCCGCCGTGATCCACCGCTTCACCCTGGCGCGGTTTGGCATGGAAGACGTCGCCAAGGCCGTCGGGATCGCTCGACAGACGATCTACAAGCACTTCCCGAACAAGGACGCGCTGTTGATCGCGATCTATGTTCGGCAAATGCGGGAGCGCCAGGTGCCGGCGATGGCTGAAGCGATCGCGAAGCCGCCTTCAGCGAAAAATCTGCTTGGCCTTTTCATGGTGGAGCTGGGGCAGGCCATGCTGTTTCCGCTGTTCGAGGAAACGCTAGACCCCAAGACAGCGCCACTCATGGCTGAACTTTGTCTCAACTCGCCCGAGCTGATGTCGGTGCGGGAGGAGATCTGGCTGCCGATTCTCGATCGATATGTTCAGCGCGGGATCGTCCGTCCGGATTTAAACCGCCGCGCTGCCATTCGCTGGATCACGTACCAACAGTTCTGGTTTCTGACCCATCCGACGGTTCTAAGCGACTCAATCTCCGAGATAGAAATATACGTGCGTGACTTCGTGATCCGCTCGCTTTTGAAGGCCTGAGCGCTTCGCGGGAGCGGCCGACCTTAGTCATCGCTGGATTCCTGTGGCACCCCCTGCAGCCGACAGGCGCTGAAGGAAACGCTCAACTTCTTCCCGCTGAAGCCCGTAAACGACGGCTTGTCCTGGATGAAGATCCTGGACCAATTGCTGCAGGTGTTGCTTCAGGGGAGCATGATCTTCCGCGGGAACGGTGCCAGGCAGCTCCGGGTCTAGACTCACCTCGCCCCGCACGAGCCGCTTGATGTAGTTAGTTCCGAACGCCCGGTATTTCAGTTCGAAGCCCTTTTGCTCCGCCGACCTGCCCTTTGGCACGGCCAGCAGCCGATAACTCTCGGCCGACTCGATGTATCCGCTGACGAAAGCGGAAGAGATGATCTCTGTAAAACCCAACTCGTAGTAGGCAAGCAGGCCGCGCGTATAGTTGGCAGCATCCACAGTAATAAAGGACAGCGGCGACAGAGAAGCCTTGATGAGAGGGAGGTTAGCCATCAGGCGGCCCGTCCGCTTGTTGCAGTCGGCGAACGGCTGCAGATACGCGATTCCCACCATCAACATGAGCGATTGATTGAAGGGATCGGTCTCATGTGCCACATGCTCCAACATCTCCTCAAGGACTTCTTCGAGTTGGAATCGGTTATCCAACGGCTGGTAGGTGCTGCTTGTAATCGATACACCGCGCTCGCGGACTTGGCCTTCGTCCCGCCTTTGAGCGAGCAAACCGTTGGAAACTAAGGCGTGCACGTCCAGAATGGTCTTCTTATCAATCTGGACGTCGTCGATGTGGTCGAGCAGGTACCGGATAGCGTCGCGATGGTTAAGGATCATCCGCGCTTCTTCGGCTGATTTGCCTGCGGCTTGCTGCCCGTACTCAAGCAGCGCTTGAGTCTCGATCAAATCGTAAGTGTTGCCTTCCAGCCGCGAGGATGCGAACGAAATCTCAATCATGAGTCGTTCCCTGACCGCTCGAGCGGTTTCTTCAGCCGTTTGGGCCGGTCGCGGCATCGCGTTGCGCATCCGCTGCAGCTGCTCGGCTCGAAATCGGGGGAGTGCAGCCACCGCCCGCTCGCGGTCAAACGGAGCGGGAGTTCGGCGAGTGACGGGCTTGTCGAAAAAGCCCTTCAAGTCGGATGCGTAGTGCTGGGTGATCGGCCCACGACGAACGGATACGACGCTTCCCTGATCCGCCAGATCTCGGAGCCAGCGATTAAGCGTGGTGCGAGACAAACTGGGAAACACGCCCTCTATGTCTCGAGGACCCGCACCGGGATGATCTTGAATCCACGCGAGGATTGCGGCCGAGCCGGCGGACATGGTCAGTTGCTTTCCAGTTAAAATGGTTTAAAAACAATTATTTATCCAAATTCTATGCTCAGATAGCGCCCTAATGGTCAGCTTTTTGGTCAGCTCACCATCGGATTATGAACTTGGATCTCAGGGTATGCGCAACCCGATCAGGGCAATCTCCTTTTTCTCTGACGATTAGCTCAGGCCAGCGACAGCAATTACTGAGGCGCCTTCTTTCGAGGCTTTTTCGGCATAGGTTTCGCGGCACTTTTTACATGCGCCGCAAGCTGCAGATCGGCATAGCTGTCGCGCAGATAGCGCTGGGTTTCCTCGATCAGAAATTTGCGGAACGCGGTCGCGGCCGGCGACAGCGGCCGGCGGCGCAGATGGACCACGTGCCAGCTGCGCTGCAGCGGCAGGCCGACCACGTCCAGGCAGGCGATCTCGCCGCTGCGCAGTTCCAGCGACAATGTGTGCAGCGACAGCACGCTCAGGCCCAGGCCGGCCATCACCGCCTGCTTGACGGTTTCGTTGCTGCCCAGCGACAGGATCTTGCGCGGCTTGAACAGATGCGCGCGGAATAGTTCCTCCATCACGCCGCGGGTGCCCGAGCCGCTTTCACGCTGCAGGAAAGTCTCGCCGCGCAGGCGTTGCAAGTCGATTTTCTGCTGACCGCACAAGGCATGCTTCGGCGGCGCGACGATCACGTGCGGGTTGTTCGCCAGCGGCTCTGCGACGGTTTCGAGTTCGCCCGGCGGCCGCCCCATCACCGCCAGATCGGTCTGGTTTTCTTTCAGCAGGCTCACCAGCGCTTCGCGATTGCCGACGACGAAGCGCACCTCGATGCCCGGATGCCGCTGGCTGAAAGCGGCCAGCAGGCGCGGCGCGAAATTGTTGGCGGTGCTGACCAGGCCGACCGTGATGCTGCCGTCGGTGAGGCCTTTCAAGGCCAGCAGCGACTGCTCGGTGTCGTGCAACTCGCCGAGGATGCGCGAGGCGTGTTCGAACAATTTCCGGCCCGCCTCGGTCAGCGCCTTGCGCCGCCCGGCTTTCTCGAACAGCACCAGGCCCACCGCGTCCTCGAGCTGGCGGATCTGCATCGAAATCGCCGGCTGGCTCAGCGACAGCGTCTCCGCCACCGCCGAGAAACTGAGCTGGCGCGCGGCCTCGCAGAACACCTCCAGCTGCCTCAGCGTGATCCGTCGTGTGAGTTTCATGGCCTGCAAACCATAAGTGATCACTTAACAAAACGAAAGAAATATTGAATTTACTTCTGCTTCTCCGACCGCGAGCATCCATACCACGCAACGGAGGAGTACCCGAAATGCTTGCAAGCACCAGCCAACGCAGCACCGGCAACACCAGCAGCCGCTACAAGTCAGGCGTGATGAAGTACAAGGAGATGGGCTACTGGCAGCCGGATTACGAACCGGCCGCATCGGACATCATCGCGCTGTTCCGGATCACGCCGCAGGACGGCGTGGACGCCGACGAGGCCGCTGCCGCGGTGGCCGGTGAATCCTCGACTGCGACCTGGACCGTGGTCTGGACCGACCGCCTCACCGCCTGCGACCAGTACCGCGCCAAGGCCTACCGCGTCGACAAGGTGCCGAACACCGGCCCGGGCACTGCGACCGAGCAGCAGTGGTTCGCCTACATCGCCTACGACCTGGCGCTGTTCGAGGAAGGCTCGATCGCCAACCTGACCGCTTCGATCATCGGCAACGTGTTCGGCTTCAAGCCGCTCAAGGCGCTGCGCCTGGAGGACATGCGCCTGCCGCTGGCCTATGTGAAGACCTTCCGCGGCCCGCCGACCGGCATCGTCGTCGAGCGTGAACGCCTGGACAAGTTCGGGCGCCCGCTGCTCGGCGCCACCACCAAGCCCAAGCTCGGCCTGTCCGGCAAGAACTACGGCCGCGTGGTCTACGAAGGCCTCAGGGGCGGCCTGGACTTCATGAAGGACGACGAGAACATCAACTCGCAGCCCTTCATGCACTGGCGCGACCGCTTTCTGTACTGCATGGAGGCGGTGAACCGCGCGCAGGCGGAGACCGGCGAGATCAAGGGCCATTATCTCAACGTCACCGCCGGCACGATGGAGGAAATGTACCGCCGCGCCGACTTCGCCAAGGAGCTGGGCTCGTGCATCGTGATGATCGACCTGGTGATCGGCTACACCGCGATCCAGTCGATGTCGAACTGGGCGCGCGACAACGACATGGTGCTGCACTTGCACCGCGCCGGCCACGGCACCTACACGCGGCAGAAGTCACACGGCATTTCGTTCCGGGTGATTTCCAAGTGGATGCGCCTCGCCGGTGTGGATCACATCCACGCCGGCACCGCAGTCGGCAAGCTCGAAGGCGATCCGCTGATGGTGCAGGGTTTCTACAACGTACTGCGCGAGGCGCATAACGAAGTCGACCTGCGCCGCGGCGTGTTCTTCGAGCAGGACTGGGGCGGGCTGCGCAAGGTCATGCCGGTGGCTTCGGGCGGCATCCACGCCGGCCAGATGCACCAGCTGCTGAGCCTGTTCGACGACGACGTGGTGCTGCAGTTCGGCGGCGGCACGATCGGCCATCCGGCCGGCATCCAGGCCGGCGCCACCGCCAACCGCGTCGCGCTCGAATGCATGGTCAAGGCGCGCAACGAAGGCCGCGACATCGACCGCGAAGGCCCGCAGATTCTGGAGGCCGCCGCACGCTGGTGCACGCCGCTGAAGCAGGCGCTCGCCACGTGGAAAGACATCAGCTTCGACTACACCTCCACCGACACGCCGGACTTCGTGCCCACCGCGACCGCTTCGGTCTGATCCAGACGCGATTCAGGAGATTGAAATGAGAGTGACCCAAGGTACGTTTTCCTTCCTGCCCGAGCTGAGCGATCAGGAAATCCACGCGCAGTGCGAATACGCGATCCGCCGCGGCTGGGCGCTCGCGGTGGAGTACACCGACGATCCGCATCCGCGCAATTCCTACTGGGAAATGTGGGGCCTGCCGATGTTCGATCTGAAGGACGGCGCTGGCGCGCTGCTGGAGATCAACGACTGCCGCAAGACCTTCCCCAGCCACTACATCAAGGTCAACGCCTTCGATGCCACGCAGGGCTTCGAGACCGTGCGCATGTCGTTCATCGTCAACCGTCCGCCGGAGGAGCCCGGCTTCATGCTGCGGCGCCAGGAGGGCGCGGGCCGCACGATCCGCTACACCACGCACGCCTACGCCACCAACAAGCCTGCGGGCGAGCGGTATTAGTGGACCGCAGCCGAACACCAGCTGCACCGGTAGGAGCGGGTCATACCCGCGACTGCGCCGTTCAAGGCCTGAGTCGCGGGTATGACCCGCTCCTACAGCGGCGGCGGCAGCCATAACCGCTTTCAACCACCACAGGCCACTGGAACATCATGAGCGCAATCGCAATTGACAAGCCGCCGCAGGCGTCGCCACCCGCGGCGGCGCCGGGCCTGCACGCGCTCTACCAGCAGAGCGGCATCGCCGAGGTGCTGGGTCAGCTCGACCGCGAGCTGATCGGGCTGGCGCCGGTGAAAGGGCGCATCCGCGAGGTCGCGGCCTACCTGATCGTCGACAAGGCGCGGCGCGCGCAGGGGCTGACATCGGGCCCACCGAGCCTGCACATGTGCTTCACCGGCAACCCCGGCACCGGCAAGACCACGGTGGCACAGCGCATGGCGGACATCCTTCACCGGCTCGGCTACATCCGCAAGAACCACCTGGTGTCGGTGACGCGCGACGATCTGGTCGGCCAGTACATCGGCCATACCGCGCCCAAGACCCGCGACGTGCTCAAGCGTGCGATGGGCGGCGTGCTGTTCATCGACGAGGCCTACTACCTGTACCGGCCCGAGAACGAGCGCGACTACGGCCAGGAGGCAATCGAGATCCTGCTGCAGGTGATGGAGAACCAGCGCGACGACCTGGTCGTGATCCTGGCCGGATACCAGGCGCGCATGGACGTGTTCTTCCAGAGCAACCCGGGCATGGCCTCGCGCGTCGCGCATCACATCGGCTTTCCGGACTACACCGCCGAGGAGCTGCTGCAGATCGCGCGGCTGATGCTGACGCGCATGGACTACCGCCTCGACGACGAGGCGCTGAGCGCGATGCGTGACTACATCGAGCACCGGCTGCGCCGGCCGCATTTTGCCAATGCGCGCTCGATCCGCAACGCGCTCGACCGCGCGCGGCTGCGCCAGGCGCAGCGCCTGTTCCAGAACGCGATGCAGGCACCCGATCGCCGCGACGAACCCGAGCTGGACGCGCTGATGCGGATCAGCGCCGCCGACATCCGCGCCAGCCGCCTATTCCAGCCGGACAACCGGCCGGACAAAGATCCGGCGCAGATCGTAGTGGCGCCACAAGTAGCGCCGCGAGCACCGACGTCGAACCGCTGAAAAAAGTGCTGCATCCCTGCTGCGTGCCGGAGGAGAAACGGACATGCTTTACGGAAGAACCACACTGTCGAAGTTCCTGATCCAGCAGCAGCGCGCGGATAAATCCGCCGGCGATCTGTCGGCGCTGTTGATCGACGTCGCCGCCGCGATCAAAGGCATTTCGGCGATGGTTTCAAAAGGTGCACTCGGCGAGCACCAGGGCACACTGGAGACGCAGAACGTCCAGGGCGAAACCCAGAAAAAGCTCGACGTCGTCACCAACGACATCATGCTGCGCCAGTGCGAATGGGGCGGCCTGCTTGCCGGCATGGTGTCGGAGGAACTCGACCAGCCCTTTGTGATTCCGGGCGGCTACTCGCGCGGCCCCTACCTGCTGTGCTTCGATCCGCTGGACGGCTCGTCGAACATCGATGTCAACGTCGCCGTCGGCACGATCTTCTCGGTGCTGAAACACGCCGAGCGCAAGCCGCCACAGACCGCGGCCTACCTGCAGCCCGGCGACCGCCAGGTGGCCGCCGGCTATGCGATTTACGGGCCGGCGACGATGCTGGTGATCAGCGTCGGCCGCGGTACTCACGGCTTCACGCTGGATCGCGAAACCGGCAACTTCGTGCTGACGCATCCCGATCTGACGATCCCGGCCGACACCGGCGAGTTCGCGATCAACGTCTCCAACGAGCGCTTCTGGGAGCCACCGATCACGCGCTACGTCGGCGAGTGCAAGGCCGGCCGCAGCGGCATCCGCGAGCGCGATTTCAACATGCGCTGGATTGCCTCGATGGTCGCCGAGGTGCATCGCATCCTGATGCGCGGCGGCGTCTTCATGTACCCGCGCGACACCAAGGACCCGTCCAAGCCCGGGCGCCTGCGCCTGCTCTACGAGGCCAACCCGATGGCGATGCTGATCGAGCAGGCCGGCGGCTGCGCCAGCACCGGCCGCGGCCGCATCTGCGAAGTCGCGCCGACGGACATCCACCAGCGCACACCGGTGGTGCTCGGATCGCGCAACGAGGTCGAGCGCATCGAGCGCTATCACCGCGAATACGAAAGCGGCGCGGACCGGCCCTTCGTCTCGCCGCTGTTCAATGAGCGCTCGCTTTATCGATCGGAGGTGACGTGATGCAGCGTCTGCATCTGCGCTGTTCTCCTTCGGAACTTCTCCCTCCCCCGCCTGCGGGGGAGGGTTGGGGTGGGGGCGGAAGTCGCGGCGCTACCGTCTCGCCCCCATCCCAACCTTCCCCCGCAAGCGGGGGAAGGAGACCAGATCCAAGGAGTACCCCATGTCCAAAAAACATCCGATCATCGCAGTCACCGGCTCGTCAGGCGCAGGCACGACGACGGTGATGGCGAGCTTCAAGCACATCTTCCGCCGCGAAAAGATCCGCGCCGAACTGGTCGAGGGCGATGCCTTCCATCGCTACGACCGCAAGGGCATGCGTGCGGCGATGAAGGCGGCCGAATCCGGCCAGGACCCGAACCTAAGCCACTTCGGCCCGGAAGCGAATCTGTTTCAGGAACTCGACGAGTTGTTCGGCCGCTACGGCGAAAACGGCAGCGGCCGCGTGCGCCGCTACCTGCACAACGACGAGGAGGCCGCGCCGTTCGCGCAGGAACCCGGCACCTTCACTCCCTGGCAGGAAATCACGCCGGACAGCTCGGATCTACTGTTCTACGAAGGCCTGCACGGCGCCGCCAAGCACGGCGAGATCAACATCGCGCGTCATCCGGACCTGCTGATCGGCGTCGTACCGATCATCAACCTGGAATGGATACAGAAACTGCATCGCGACCAGAACCTGCGCGGCTATTCGCACGAGGCCGTGGTCGAGACGATCCTGCGGCGGATGCCGGATTACGTGAAACACATCTGCCCGCAGTTCTCGCGCACGCATGTGAATTTCCAGCGCGTGCCGACCGTGGACACCTCCAATCCCTTCATCGCGCGCGACATCCCTAGCGCCGATGAAAGCATGGTGGTGATCCGCTTCACCAACCCGAAAGGCATCGACTTCCCCTACCTGATGTCGATGCTGCACGGCTCGATGATGACGCGCCCGAACACCATCATGATCCCCGGCGGGAAAATGGGCCTGTCGATGCAGCTGATCTTCACGCCGATGCTGCTGCGGTTGATGGACCAGAAGCGTCGCGCCTGAGGAATACACGATGAAAAACCTTGAATTTCAAGCGTCCGGAGCGGTCGCAGCGGTCACGCCGCAACGCATGGCCAACGCGCTGCGCATGCTCGCGGTCGACGCTGTCGAGCGCGCCAGATCCGGCCATCCCGGCGCGCCGATGGGCATGGCCGACATCGCGCAAGTGCTGTGGACCCGGCATCTGAAATACGATCCGGCCGATCCGCAGTGGATCGACCGCGACCGCTTCGTGCTGTCCAACGGCCATGCGTCGATGCTGCTCTATGGCCTGCTGCACTTGAGCGGCTACGACTTGCCGCTGAGCGAACTCAAGCAGTTCCGCCAGCTGCATTCCAAAACGCCGGGGCATCCCGAGCTGGGTGTCACGCCGGGCGTGGAAACCACCACCGGCCCGCTCGGACAAGGCCTGGGCAACGCGGTCGGCATGGCGCTCGCCGAGCGTTTGCTCGCCGCCGAATTCAACCGTCCCGGCCTGCCGATCGTCGATCACTTCACTTATGTGTTCATCGGCGACGGCTGCCTGATGGAAGGCATCAGCCACGAGGTCTGCTCGCTGGCCGGCACGCTCGGCTTGTCCAAACTGATCGCGATCTACGACGACAACGGCATCTCGATCGACGGCGAAGTCGCCGGCTGGTTTACCGACGACACGCCGGCCCGTTTTCGCGCCTACGGCTGGCATGTGATCGCCGATGTCGACGGCCACGACGCGAACGCGATCGATGCCGCGATCAGCGAGGCACGCAGCCAGGCGCGGCTGCCACGCGGGCGTCCGAGCCTGATCTGCTGCAAGACCATCATCGGCAAGGGATCGCCGAATCGTGCCGGCACCGAGAGCGTGCACGGCGCGCCGCTCGGGGCCGAGGAATCCGCGGCGACACGGCGCGCGCTGGGCTGGGATCATCCGCCGTTCGAGATTCCGCAGGACATACGCTCGGCCTGGCACGCCGGTGAACGCGGTGCGCGTGCGCAGTCGCGATGGCAGGAAATGCTGCGTCTCTACCGCAAGGCGCATCCGCAGGCCGCTGATGAACTGATGCGGCGCATGCGTGGCGAGCTACCCGCAGACTTCGACGCTCGCGCAGCAAGCATGATCGAGACCGCGCTGGCCCCGGCAAAAGAGATCGCCACACGCAAGGCCTCGCAGTTCGCGCTCGAAGCGCTTGGGCCGCATCTGCCGGAGCTGCTGGCCGGCTCGGCCGATCTGACCGGCTCGAACCTGACCGACTTCAAGGGCTGCCGCAGCGTCGGCCGCGACCAGCCCGGCAACTACCTGCACTACGGCGTGCGCGAATTCGGCATGTCGGCCGCAATGAACGGCGTCGCGCTGCACGGCGGCTTCGTTCCCTACGGCGGCACCTTCCTGACTTTCAGCGACTACAGCCGCAACGCAGTGCGCATGGCCGCGCTGATGCGCCTGCGCGTGATCCATGTCTTCACGCACGACTCAATCGGCCTGGGCGAAGACGGGCCGACGCATCAGGCTATCGAACACGCGGCCTCGCTGCGGCTGATTCCGAATCTCGACGTCTGGCGTCCGGCCGACACCTTGGAAACTGCAGTCGCCTGGCAATACGCGCTGCAGCGCCGCGATGGGCCGAGCGCGCTGCTGCTGTCGCGGCAGAACGTCGCGCTGCTGCAGCGCAACCGCGCATCCGCCGACGGCGTGCGCCGCGGCGGCTACGTGCTCAGCGACAGCGGCGCGCCCTGCGTGGTGATCGTCGCCACCGGCTCGGAAATCGGGCTGGCGATTGCGGCGCAGCGCCTGCTTGAAGACGAAGGCATCGGTTCGCGCGTGGTCTCGATGCCCTGCACCGCGCTGTTCGATCGCCAGCCGCCGGCGTATCGCAACGGCGTGATGCCGATCAGCCTGCCGGCGGTCGCGGTCGAGGCCGGACACCCGGACTTCTGGCACAAGTATGTCGGCCGTCGCGGCTCGGTCGTCGGCATCGATCGTTACGGCGAATCCGCGCCAGCGCCCGATCTTTACCGCCATTTCGGTCTGACCGCAGTACGGGTCGCCGCGGTCGCAAGCCAGGTCGTGCACACGCGCCGCCGCGACCGCGTCGCGGGCATCCGGGTCGATGAATCCGATACCGAGATCGTGCTGTCGTGCAATTAGGGCCGCCGCAATGAACCTCTATTTCGCAACTGTAGGAGCGGACCTTGTCCGCGATTGTGCCGGCGCAGCCTCAATCGCGGACAAGGTCCGCTCCTACAGTTCCAGCCACCAGGAGTCTCCATGTACGACTTAATCCTGTTCGACCTCGACGGCACGCTGGTGGATACCGCCGGCGATATCTGCGACACCGCCAACGACGTGCTGCTCGAACTCGGCTTCGCTGCGGTCGACGAGACGCTGGCGCGCACCTGGATCGGCCAGGGCAGCCGCGAACTGATGATCCGCGCCTACGCTCACGCCAGCGGCATGGCCGAATCCGAGCTGCGCGCCGGCAGCGGCGTCGAATGCCTGATGGAGCTGTTCACTCGCTACCACACGCAGCGCTGCGGCCAGCGCAGCAGCGTGTTTCCGCAGGTGCGCGAATCGCTGCAGGCACTGCGTGAAATGGACATCGGCATGGCGGTGCTGACCAACCGCGAGATGCGCTTCGCGCGCATGGTGCTGGAGCGCCACGAGCTGCAGGACTATTTCGACCCGGTGATCGCCGGCGACACATTGCCGGCGAAGAAGCCCGATGCGCTGCCGGTCGAATACTGCCTGCGCGAGCACGGCGTGGAGCGCAAGCACGCGCTGCTGATCGGCGACTCCGCGGTCGATATCGCCACCGGCCGCAACGCCGGCATCGACTGCTGGGTCGTGCCCTACGGCTACAACGGCGGGCGCGCGGTGATCGAGGACGCGCCGGACCGGATGATCGGCGATCTGTCGTGGGTGGTCGCCCATGCCCGCGCCTGCGCACTCGACCCTTCCAACCGACGCAATCTGTTCCAGGAGAACGTTTCATGGCGCTGATATCACTGCGACAACTGCTCGACCACGCCGCCGATCACCAGTACGGCCTGCCGGCATTCAACGTCAACAATCTCGAACAGATCCAGGCGATCATGCAGGCCGCCGACGAAGCGGACAGCCCGGTGATCCTTCAGGCCTCGGCCGGTGCGCGCAAGTACGCCGGCGAAGCCTTCCTGCGCCACATGGTCGAGGCCGCGGTCGAGAGCTATCCGCATATTCCGGTGTGCATGCACCAGGATCACGGCGCCTCGCCGGCGGTGTGCCAGGCCTCGATACGCAGCGGTTTTTCCAGCGTGATGATGGATGGCTCGCTGCGCGAAGACATGAAGACGCCGGCGAGCTACGAGTACAACCGCGACGTTACCCGCAAGGTCACGGAGATGGCGCACGCGGTCGGCGTGTCGGTGGAGGGCGAACTGGGCTGCCTGGGTTCGCTGGAGACCGGTGAGGCCGGCGAAGAAGACGGTGTCGGCGCGGCCGGCAAGCTCGATCACAGCCAGTTGCTGACCGACCCCGACCAGGCCGCGGACTTCGTCGCCTGGACCGGCGTCGATGCGCTGGCAATCGCGATCGGCACCAGCCACGGCGCCTACAAGTTCACGCGGCCGCCGACCGGCGACATCCTCGCGATCGAGCGCATCGAGGCGATTCACGCGCGGCTGCCGAACACGCACCTGGTGATGCACGGGTCGAGCAGCGTGCCACAGGAATGGCTGGACGTGATCCGGCGTTTCGGCGGCGACATCAAGGAGACTTACGGCGTGCCGGTCGAAGAGATCCAGGCCGGCATTCGCCACGGCGTGCGCAAGGTCAACATCGACACCGACATCCGCCTGGCGATGACCGGCGCGATGCGCCGCAAGATGGCTGAATCGCCGGACGAGTTCGATCCGCGCGCGTTCTTCAAGGCCGCCACCGCCGCGGCGAAGGACATCTGCAAGCTGCGCTTCGATGCTTTCGGCAGCTCCGGCCAGGCCGCGAAGATTCGGCCGCTGCACCTGGACAAGATGGCGGCGCGCTATGTGAAAGGCGAGCTGCGCGCGGTGGTGCATTGAGCTCCGCGCCGAACAACGCGCTGCCGATGCTGATCGCGCCGAGCATTCTGTCGGCAGATTTCGCGCGGCTCGGCGAAGAAGTCAAAACCGTGCTCGCCGCCGGCGCCGACTGGATCCACTTCGACGCGATGGACAACCACTACGTGCCGAACCTGACCATCGGCCCGATGGTCTGCAGCGCGATCAAGCCCTACGCCGGCAGCGCGCTGATCGACGTGCACCTGATGGTCGAGCCGGTCGATGCGCTGGTGCCGATGTTCGCCAAGGCCGGCGCCGGCTTGATTTCGTTTCATCCGGAAGCGTCGAAGCACGTCGATCGCACGCTGCAGATCATCCGCGATCACGGCTGCCAGGCCGGCGTCGTGCTCAATCCGGCGACGCCGCTGGCCTGCGTCGAGCACGTGCTCGATCGGCTGGATCTGCTGCTGCTGATGTCGGTGAATCCCGGCTTCGGCGGCCAGTCCTTCATTGCCTCGACGCTGCCCAAGCTGCGCCAGGCGCGGGCCCTGATCGATCGCCATGCGCGCGAGTCCGGCCAGCGCATCCGGCTCGAAGTCGATGGTGGCGTCAAGCTCGACAACATTGGCGAGATCGCAGCGGCCGGCGCCGACACCTTCGTTGCGGGTTCGGCGATTTTTGGCAGCAGCGATTACTCAGCCACGATCGCCCAGTTGCGATCATCTGCACGTAGGTTGGGGTGAGCGCAGCGAACCCCAACATCGGCGCGGACGAAATGTTGGGGTTCGCTGCGCTCACCCCAACCTACGGCTATGGCCCGCTGCGCGCGCTGCTGTTCGACGTCGACGGCACGCTGGCGGAAACCGAGCGCGACGGGCATCGCATCGCCTTCAACCGCGCGTTCCGCGATTGCGGCCTGCGCTGGGACTGGGACGCGAAGCGCTACGGCGAACTGCTGCAGATCACCGGCGGCCGCGAACGCATCGCGCACTATGCCGCGCTGCACGATCCGCGTTGGCTAGCGGGCGACGACGCAGCATCCGCGATCGCCGAGCTGCATGCGCGCAAAAACCTGCACTACGCCGATCTCGTGCGGCGAGGGCGCATCCAGCTGCGCCACGGGCTGCACGAGTGGCTGCAGCAGGCGCGCACCGCCGGGCTGCACCTGGGCATCGTCACCACCACCAGCCGCGACAATCTCGAGGCCTTGCTGGACTCAAGCTTCGACGCCGATATGCGCGCCGCGTTCGGCGTGCGCATCACCGGCGAAGACGTGCGCCTGAAAAAGCCCGATCCGGAGTGCTATCGGCTTGCACTCGCGGCGCTCGGCTTACAGCCCTCACAAGCGCTGGCGATCGAAGATTCGCGCAACGGCCTGCGTTCGGCCATGGCCGCCGAAGTGCCGACGCTGATCGTGCGCAGCCACTACTTCCGCGATGATGACTTCAGCGGCGCCTGGCGTGTCATCGACGATTTCCGCGAGTGCTCACTGGCGGATGTGCAGCGGCGCTTCGATGCGACGCAGCTTGATGAGACTGCTTGTCCGCATCGCGCTGTGCCGATACTTTAGGGCCCCGCGGAGGGCGGGCACAGCAGTCCAATCGGAGATCCACGATGGAAACACGCAGCGAAACCGCCTGCTTCGGCGGCCGCATGGGGTATTACAGCCATGCTTCGACCGCCACCGGCACCGAGATGCGCTTCGCGGTGTATCAGCCGCCGCAGGCCGCGCAGAGACCCGTGCCGGCGCTGTACTACCTCGCCGGCCTGACCTGCACCGAAGAGACGTTCATGATCAAGGCCGGCGCGCAACGCGTCGCCGCGCAGCTGGGCCTGATGCTGATCGCCTGCGACACCAGCCCGCGCGGCCTGAATCTGCCCGGTGATGCCGAGGCCTGGGACTTCGGCGTCGGCGCCGGCTTCTATCTCGACGCCGCCGCCGCACCCTGGGCGACGAACTACCGGATGAGTTCGTACATCAACGACGAACTCCCCGCACTGATCGAAGCGAACTTCCCTGCCCGCGGCGACAAGCGCGGCATCTTCGGCCACTCGATGGGCGGCCACGGCGCGCTGGTCGCGGCGCTGAGCAAGCCGCAGTTCTGGCATTCGGTCTCCGCGTTCGCGCCGATCTGCAATCCGGTCGCGGTGCCCTGGGGCGAGAAGGCCTTCGGCAACTACCTGGGCACCGACCGCGGCAAATGGGCGGCCTGGGACGCGAGCCTGCTGATGCGCCAGCGCGCCTATCCCGGCAAGATCCTGGTCGACCAGGGACTCGCCGACCAGTTCCTGAATGGGCAGTTGCAGCCGCAGGCACTCGAGGCCGCTGCAGCGATATCCAACCAGGCTCTCGAGCTGCGTCGCCACGAGGGCTACGACCACTCGTACTGGTTCATCCAGACCTTCATCGAAGATCATCTGCGCCACCATGCCCAGGCCCTGGGCTAGCGTGGAAGTGCGTAGTTGTGTAGGGCGGGTCATGACCCGCCATTTTTTTGGAACAGTGACGAAAACGGCGGGTCACGACCCGCCCTACTGCAGCGGTGCCCGCGCGCTACCACCCCGCCGTGTCACGGACGACACACTGTCGTGGCGCACCCGACTCGCCCCTATCGCAGGGGCTCGCTGACAAGGCCATCACCTACATTTCATCTGATTGAATTCATGTAAAAAAAAGACTCGGTACCAGACTGGCACGCGGGCTGCGTTGAGCTTGCACGAGTCACCCGCGGATGTTGCGCAGACGGTGGCCACTGATCGGTCGTGAGGGCTAGCCCGGGCGGCGACGGAATAACAACACAACGCGAAGCGAGGAGAGCTGCAGATGAATTTCCACACAGTAAGGATGGTCTGTGCCGCGGTGGTGCTGGGGGCGTTCTGCGGTAGCGCCGCAGCCAATCCGGAAGAAGTCCAACGGTCCAAGGATCCGGCTCAATGGGGCATGCCTGGCGGCGATCTGGCGCTGACGCGGCATAGCAAACTCGACGACATCAACACCGGCAACGTCAACAAACTCCAGATGATCTGGTCGCAGTCCAGCGGCACCCTGCGCGGCCACGAGGGCCAGCCGGTCGTCATCACCGAAGGCGGCAAGTCGACGATGTACCTGATCAGCGGCTGGCCGAACATCGTGCAGGCACTCGACCTGTCCGACCCGGACAACCCCAAGGCGATCTGGAAGTACGTCAAGACCACCGACCGCGACGAGTCCGCCGTGCCGCGGGCCTGCTGCGACACGGTCAACCGCGGTCTGTCCTACGCCGCCGGCAAGGTCGTGTTCGGCACGCTCGACGGCTATCTGATCGCGCTGGATGCCAAGACCGGCAAGGAAGTCTGGGTCACCAAGCATGCGTTCCCGGAGAACGGCGAGACCATCACGCCGGCGCCGCTGATCGCCGAGGACAAGGTGCTGATCGGTTTCGGCGGCGACGAGTTCGCCGCCCGCGGCCGTTTCACCGCCTACAACCTCAAGGACGGCAAGAAGGTCTGGGAATGCTCGTCCACCGGCCCCGACAAGGACACCTGCGTCACCAAGAACACCAACAAGGCCCATCCGGAACACGGCACGATGGACGCATCGGTGACGAGCTATCCGGGCGAGGAATGGAAGCGCGGCGGCGGCTCGAGCTGGGGTTTCTACAGCTACGATCCGGAACTGAAACTGGTGTATCACTCAACCGGCAATCCCGGCCTGTGGAGCCCCTTCTATCGCTGCAACCTGAAGACCCACGAGGAATGCAACAGCGGCAAGCAGGACAACAAGTGGTCGATGACGATCTTCGCGCGCAAGGTCGATACCGGTGAAGCGGTCTGGGCTTACCAGATGACGCCGTTCGACCAGTGGGATTACGACGGCATCAACGAGAACATGCTGGCCGACTGGAAAGTCGACGGCAAGGATCGCAAGGTGCTGGTGCACTTCGACCGCAACGGCTTCGCCTACGTGCTCGACCGCACCGACGGCACGCTGCTGCGCGCCAACAAGTACGTGACCGCGAACTGGGCCGAGAAGATCGACCTGAAGACCGGCCGTCCAGTCAAGGTCAAGGAGCACTCTCCGTTCGGTCTCGGCAATAACGTGCAGGCCTGCCCGTCCGCGATGGGCGGCAAGGATCAGCAGCCCTGCGCACTGGACCCGAACGAACCCGGCGTCGCCTACTGCCCGACCAACAACTGGTGCATGGAGCTGGAGCCGCAGGAGCGCTCCCACACCCAGCAGGGCACGGTCTACGTGTTCGCCAACGTGTTCATGTATCCGGAAAAGCCCGGCGTGACCGGCAAGTTCAAGAAGTTCAACGTGCTCACCGGCGAGACCGTCTGGGAAATCCCCGACCAGTATCCGAACTGGAGCGGCGCGCTGCTCACCGATGGTGGCCTGGCGTTCTACGGCAGCCTCGGTGGTGACTTCCGTGCCGTGGATCGCAAGACCGGCAAGGTGTTGTGGAGCCGCAAGCTGGGTTCGGGAATCATCGGCAACCCGATCACCTACAAGGTCGGCGGCAAGCAGTACGTGTCGGTCTGGAGCGGCATCGGCGGCTGGATCGGCCTGCCGGTCACGGCCGGTCTCGATCTTGAGGACAAGTTCGGCGCGATCGGCGCCACCGCGATGACCAAGGCGGCCAACCTCGACAAGATCCCGCAGGGCGGCACGCTCTACACCTTCCGCGTCGACTGAGCCCCGACCGCGGTTCTGCAGTTGCGTTGCAGTAACGCCCGGTGCTCGAAAGACGCACCGGGCGTTCGCACTGACGGGCACCGAAGGAGAGGCACGTGGACAATCGAGTCGATGCAGGCTTTGCATTCCGCAACAGGATTTCGCTGCTGATTCACCCCATCATGATGCTCGGCGCCATCGTGGCGACGAGTGTGTGCAACACCGCCGCGGCCGGCGAGATCCGCGCGCTGCGGGTCTGCGCCGACCCCGGCAACATGCCGCTGTCGAACCAGCGCGCAGAAGGTTTTCAGAACAAGATCGCCGAGGTGCTCGCCACCTCGCTGGGCACCACCGTCACCTACGACTGGCGCGCCTCCACCGAGCGCGGCCTGCTGCGCGGCACGCTCGACGCCAACACCTGCGACGTGATGCTCGACATGCCCGCCGACATGGAGCGGGTGCTGACGACCACGCCGCTGTATCGCAGCGCGTTCGTGCTGGCCTATCGCGCCGATCGCGGCATCAAGATCAAGAATCTCGACGATCCTCAGCTGAAGAAGCTGAAAGTCGGCGTCTACCAGATGTCGGCGATCCGTGAGTCTCTGGCCCAGCACGGCGTCAAGAGCAACACCGTCACTCATTTCATCAGCTACGACGGCGACCGCGTGCCCGAGCACCAGCCCTCGTACCAGGTGCAGCGGATGATCGACGGCCAGCTCGACGTCGTCGGCATCTGGGGCCCGTTCGCGGGCTACTACAAGACGATGAAGAATGCGCCGATCGTGCTGCAACCGGTCAACCTGATGGACGACGATGAGCCGCTGCAGTTCGAGATGGCGCTCGCGGTGCGCCGCGGCGACCGCGATCTGCAGCAGAAGCTCGACCAGGTGCTGCGCGACGAGCAGGGCAAGATCCGCAAGATCCTCGACGACTATGGCGTACCGCTGGTGCAGTGCGACATCTGCGTGATCAGCGGCGACATTCCCGCGCATGGTCCGTACAAGGCGGTGACGCCGCCGACGGTTGCCGAAGCGCCGGCGGCGTCCACCGCCTATGCACCACCGGCCACGCTGGACCAGCTGAAGATCTGGCTCAAGCAGGGCGCCGATCCGAACAAGGAGCTGAGCAACGCGACCACCGCCGGCGACTTGGTCCGTGTGCGCTATCTGATCGAAAAGGGCGCCGACATCAACACCCGCGACGCCGAAGGCTATACGCCGCTGCAGAACGCGGTGCGCACGCGCTACGACGAACTCGCGAGCTACCTGATCGACAACAAAGCCGATGTGAATCTCGCCGACCGCGACGGCTGGGCACCGCTGATGTTCGCCGCCTGGCGCGACAGCCCGGCCAGCATCGCCGCGCTGGTGTCGCACGGCGCCAGGCTCGAGACCCCCAATCCGCAGGGGCTCACCGCGCTGTGCATCGCCGCGCAACAGGGCAAGACCGAGGCGGCTTCGGCGCTGGTCAAGGCCGGCGCCGATATCAACAAGGTCGTCGGCGGCGCCGGTTATACGCCGCTGATGCTGGCGGTGGTCGGCGGCTGGGAAGAGACCGCCGCCGCGCTGATCGGCAGCGGTGCCGCGGTGAACGCGAAGAACAGCGGCGGCATCACCACGCTGATGATCGCCGCTGCCGGCAACCGTGTCGAAACCGCGAAGCTGCTGATCAAGTCCGGAGCGGATATCGACGCAAAAGCCGAGCAGGGCCTGACCGCCTTGAGCATCGCCCAGGACCGCGGCAACGACGCCGTGATCGAAGTGCTGAAGCAGGCACCGCATCACACCGGCAGCGCCGCCGAAGGCTTTGCAAAACCCCGGGCCTGAGCCCAGCCTGAAAATAGTTGACGAACACAGTTGGCGAATGCAGTTGACGAATACAGTTGACGTTGTTCCCCATCGTCATGATGACCAAGGAGATAGACAGTGTTGAAGATAGTCGCAGTCGGTTCAATCGCCCTGATACTGGCTACGATGGCCTATGCGGACGGCAGTGAAGCCGAAAGCCCGCCATCCAAGAAATCGGTTGCCGCAGCAGAACAGGGGCCGCCCGCGGACCCCTCAGCCAATCCGTCCGATGCTCCGTCCACTGCGGCGACAGCCGCGCCCAGCGGCATGCCGCCGCTAGATCGGGTCAAGGCCACGCCCAAGGGCGGGCTGAAGAATCCGTACACCGACGCCAATGCCGACATCGTCGCGCAAGGACAGAAGCTCTACATGAAAACCGGCTGCAACGGCTGCCACGGCGGCGGCGGCGGCGGCGGCATGTGCCCGCCACTGTCGAACGACACCTGGGTCTACGGCGGTGACGACGATACCCTGTTCCGGCTGGTGTCCGAAGGCACCGATGCGCTGCAGAAGGACGGCTATATGCGCAAGGGCCACGAGAACGTCGTCGGGCCAATGCCGCAGCACGGCATGATCATCAAGAGCGACGACGATCTGTGGAAGATCATCACCTTCATCCGCTCCAACTACCGCGGCGGCCCGTCGAAGAAGTTCGGCGATCAGCCGACAGCTCCGGCGACGCAGTAGAACGGTCTCCTCTCCGTTCGGGCGAGAGGAAAACGCGGGGAGGACGCGATGGACAATACGCAAGCCTATCTCGAGCGCTGGCGCAGCAAGGCCCTGCATTTCGAGCACGCGCTCAACGGCATCGTGCTCGGGCTTGCGCCGGCGGTGCGGCTGCTGACGATTTCGATTTTCGCGCGTGGCCACGTGCTGCTCGAAGGCAATGTCGGCGTCGGCAAGACCACGCTGCTGCGCGCCGCGGCGCGCGGTGTCGGCGGTGCTTATCAGCGCGTGGAAGGCACCATCGACCTGATGCCGCACGACATGATCTATCACACGCATGTCGACCGCGAAGGCCGGCCGCGCGTCGATCCGGGCCCGCTGCTGGCGCACGGCCCGAACCTGTCGGTGTTCTTCTTCAACGAGATCAACCGCGCGCGTCCGCAAGTGCACTCGCTGCTGCTGCGGGTGATGGCCGAGCGCAGCGTCACCGCGTTCAATGCCGAGCACCACTTCCCTCACCTGCAGGTATTCGCCGACCGCAACCGCGTCGAGAAGGAAGAAACCTTCGAGCTGCCCGGCGCGGCGCGCGACCGCTTCCTGATGGAGATCGAGATCGCGCCCTCGGAAGACGAGGCAGTGCACCGGCAGCTGATGTTCGAGGAGCGCTTCCACGACACCGACACGCTGATCGCCGGCATCGAGGAAGGCCAGCTCGACTATCGCGAACTCGGCGGCGTCGCGCGGCTGATCCAGTCCAGCGTGCTGGCCGGCGCCGCGGTGCAGGACTACGCCGGCCATCTGCGGCGCGCGACGCATCGTCCTGCGCAGGCCGGCATCAAGATCGACGAGGTCGACATGGACGAGCTGATTCTCGCCGGCGCCGGCCCGCGCGGCATGAGCATGCTGGTGCGTGCAGCCAAGGTCGCCGCCTGGCTCGACGGCCGCCTGCATCTGAGGCCCGAAGATCTGCGCGCGGTGTTTCACGAAGTCGTCGGCCATCGCGTGTTCTTCACGCCGCTCTACGAGCTGCAGCGCGGCCGCATCGCGCCCGAGTTCAGCGCCGCGATACTGCGCCGCGTCCCGGCGCCATGAAGCGCATGGTCTGGGCGATTCAGCGTGTAGGTTGGGGTGAGCGCAGCGAACCCCAACATTGCGACGGTGATCGTTGGGGTTCGCTGCGCTCACCCCAACCTACCCCAACCTACGAAGCCGGGGCATCGTGACCCACCCCGGCTTCGCCACCGTCGACTACCGCGTACAGTGGAAGCCCGGCGGCGTGCTGCCCGGCTCGCATCGCGGCGCGCACGCCGGCAGCGGCCACGAGCTGCGCGCACTGGTGCCGCTGAACGATCACCCCGATCCACGCCGCCTGGATCTGCGCGCGACGTTGCGCGATCCGTATCAGCGCCTGTGGGTGCGCGACTTCAAGCAGAACACCGCGCTGAAGGTCTACGTACTCGCCGACGTATCGGCGTCGATGGCATTCAACGGCCGCTACGACAAGTTCGAACAGATGCGGCGGATCACGATGACGCTGGCGCATTCGGCCTGGCGCTCCGGCGACCGCTTCGGCATGGTCGCCGCCGACGAGCAGCTGCGCCCCGAGCTGAGCCTGCCGGCGCGGATCAACAAGGGCGCCGCGCAGTGGCTGGACCGGCGCATGAGCGCATTCGAGCCGCGCGGGCGCAGCGCGCTCGGGCTGCTGCAGGCGGTGTCGCAGCTGCCGGCCAAGCGCGCGCTGGTTTTTCTGATTTCGGATTTCTGCTGGCCCGAATCCGACACCCGCAGAATCCTGCGCGCGCTGACCCATCACGACGTCGTGCCGGTGGTGCTGTGGGACCCGGCCGAGGACCGCGACATCCCGCGCTGGGGCATCGCGCGCCTGCGCGACAGCGAGACCGGCCGCAGCCGCTATCTCTGGCTGCGGCCGAAGCTGCGCGACAAGCTGCGCGCGGTGTATCAGACGCGGCGCGACGAGCTGCTGCGCCTGTGCCACGAGGCCGGGCGACGCCCGTTTTTCGTACTCGATGAATTCGATCCGGCGCTGCTGACGCGGTATTTCATGGGGGCGGCGTGATCCGCCACGCCGCGCTGTTCGTGCTGGCACTGGCGCTGCCGACGCCGGCCGAGGCGGCAGCCACGGTCGCGGCCGCGCCCGCGTACCGGGTCGAGGCGCGGATGCGCGACACCGGCTACGTGCTCGGCGATCTGCTGCAGCAGCGCGTCGAGATCCAGGTGCCGGACGGCGCCCGGCTCGACGCCGATTCGGTGCCGCGGCTCGGCCGCGTCAACAACTGGCTGGAGCTGCGCGACTGCCGCATCGACCGCCACGACGGCGGCTACACGCTGCTGCTGACCTACCAGATGTTCGGCGTCGTCGAGAACGCGCTGCAGCTGGCGATTCCGGCGTTCCAGCTGCGCTTTTCCGACGCCGCTCATCCCTCGATGCCGACCACCGTCGGCATCGCACCACAGCCGTTCTATCAATCGCCGGTACTGCCGGCGAGCCTCAGCGATACCGATCGCGAGCCGCGCGCGAGCTTCGCGCCCGAGCCGATCGCGAGCGCGTTCTGGCGCCGGGCCTCGGCAGCGAGCTTCGCGGCGGCGCTGCTGCTGGCGTTCTACCTGGGCTGGATCTACGACCGCCTGCCATGGCTGCCACGCAAGCCCGGGCCGCTGACCGCGCTGTTCCGGCGCCTGCGCGGACGCCGCGCACTCGGCCTCGACGCGCAGGCGTATCGCGATCTGCTGCGCCAGCTGCACGCCACGCTGAATCACTGCGCCGGCCAGACCCTGTACATCGACAATCTGTCGCTGCTGTTCACGCGCGCACCGCATCTGCAGCCGCTGCGCGGCGAACTCGAGAACCTGTTCCGGCATTCGCGCAGCGTGTTCTACGACGCGGCGCCGGCGGGCGACGTCTGGCCGAGCACGCGGGTGATCGAGCTGTGCCGCCAGGCACGCGACTGCGAGCGCGGCATCCGATGAACGCGTCCATCGGCGGACTGTCGTTCACCGATCCCTGGCTGCTGCCAGCGCTGCTGCTGGCGCTGCTGCCGCTGGCGTTTCAGGGCCTGCGCCGCTTCGCCTATCCGAGCCTCGCCTATGTTCCGGTCGACTGGCCTTCGCGCCTGCTGCAGGGCGGGCTGCGGCTGCTCGCGGCGTCGACGCTGGCGCTACTGATCATCGCCGCGGCCGGGCCTTATGCCGGCGGCGGCAGCGTCAGCCATGTCGGCAGCGGCGCGCAGATCGTCGTCGTCTTCGACCGCAGCGGCAGCATGTCGGAGCCGATGGCCAGCGGCTGGGACGACACGCGCAAGGGCGAGAGCAAGATCGTCGCGGCGCGGCGCATATTGCTCGATTTCATGCACCAGCGCCGCGGCGACATGTTCGGCATGGTCGCGTTCGGCTCCACGCCGATCGGCGTGGCACCGCTCAGCGACGACCGGCCGATGGCCGAAGCGGCGCTGAAAAGCGCCGAGGCGCGCAGCATGGGCTTTACCGCGATCGGCCGCGCGCTCGGCATGTCGCTGGACTACTTCCGCGATCGCCCCTACACCGCGGCGCGCATGGTGCTGCTGGTGTCCGACGGCGGCGCCGAGATTCCGCCGGCCGATCGCGAAATCCTGCAGACCCTGTTCGTCAACCGCCGCACCTCGCTGATCTGGCTGTATACGCGCGGTGCGCGCGAGCCCAGCGTGATCACGGTTGGCGACGGCGATGGCGACGGTGACGCTGCGCATTCGTCGCAGAGCCTGTCGATGCACCAGTTCTTCTCGCAGCTCGGCGTGCCCTACCAGGTGATGGAGGCGACCAGCACCGCCGACGTGCAGCGCGCAATCGACCAGATCGGCAAGCTGACCAACCTGCCGACGCGTTACCAGGAGCAGCTGCCGCGCCGCGATCTGGCGACGCCGCTGTACAGCCTGGCGCTGCTGATGCTGGCGCTGCTGGCCGCCGCCAAGCTCGCCGAGCTGCGCACATGGTCCGCCTGAGATGGCTGCGGCCGCGGCTGCCGCAGCTCGCCTGGGCTGCGCTGCTGGCCTGCGTCGCGAGCGGCGCTTTCAGTCTTTACCAGTGGCAGCACGCCGCCGCGCTGGACCGGATGATCGCCGATGGCACGCTGATCGAGCAGGCGGCGATTCCGAACGCGCCAGCGGTGCGTTATGCCGCCGGCTGGCTGTATCAGAGGGTCGAGCAGAACCAGCTGGCACTGCAACGCTACGCCGACGCGGAAACCGCACCCGATCCGCATCTGGCCTCGCGCGCCAAGTTCGCGCTGGGCAATCTCTATCTGCAGATCGGCCTGCGCGCCGGCGACATCGCCGCCGGCGGCTCGCATGTGCGCGGACTGGCGCAACTCGAACTCGCGCGCGAGGCGTATCGCGACGCGCTGCGGCTCGACCCGGATCTGCGCGACGCACGCTACAACCTCGAACTGCTGGAGCGCCTGAGCCCCGGCAAACGAGACCAGGGCTGGATGCGCAACGAGCGCAACCAGAAGCTCGGCGCCGGCACCGAGCCCGGCTGGGCCAGCATGCAGGAAAGCTCGATCCGCGGGTTGCCATGACGCGGCAGACGAGCGACCAGGATTCCGCGCGACCGTCACCCTCGTCATTCCCCTCTCCCGCAAGCGGGAGAGACCACCGCAGGCTTGCACCTGCCGGCTTGAATGCCGGAACCGGCCCGCTCCTTCCCCGGCCTGCGGGGGAAGGTTGGGATGGGGGCGCGACGATAGCGCCGCGCCTGCTCGCCCCCACCCCGGCCCTCCCCCGCAAGCGGGGGAGGGAGAGGTTCCTGGGTAGCCCCGTGTTCCTTGCGGACCGGCTCACGGACCATGAACCCGACGAAGGTAGGTCGGCAATCCTTTGCCGACGTGCTCAAGCGATCGGGGCGCACACGTCGGCAAGGGATTGCCGACCTACGTCGCTGGCGGGGCAGCGCCGCTTGCGGGAGAGGGGACTGCTGGTTCAGTCAGTGCCATTCCAATGAAAGGCGCGCACCGCCTGAGCTGGCCACGTCCCAGCCTGCTGCTGTTGCTGCTGGCGATGCTCGTGCTGCTGCCGGTCTACGCCGCGCCATCGCGGCTCGCGCCCGGTATCAGCTATGCGTATCTGTTCGTCATCGACGTCAGCCAGAGCATGAACGTGCGCGACCAGGCCGTTGATGCGAGCCGCGGCGCAGCGCTGGTTTCGCGGCTCGAAGCCGCCAAGCTCGCAGTCGACAGCGGCCTGCGCGGCCTGCCCTGCGGATCGCGCGCCTCGGTCGCGCTGTTCGCCGACGACGAGACGCTGGTGCTGTTCGAACCGCTGGAAATCTGCGCGCACTACCCGGCGATGCAGCGCGTCGTCGCCGATATCAGCTGGCGCATGGCCTGGGCCGGCAATTCGCGGATCGATACCGGCATCGTCAGCGCGATGACCGAGGCCGCGAGCCGCAGCCTCAAGCTGGTGTTCTTCACCGACGGCGACCAGGCGCCGTATCGCGAGCAGGTGCGGCTCAATGAATTGCAGGCGCATCGCGGCGCCACCCGCGGCCTGATCGTCGGCGTCGGCGGCGAGCAGGAGCGTCCGATCCCGAAGCTCGGCGTACATGACGAGATCATCGGCTGGTGGCAGCCGCAGGACGCGGCGCGCAACGGCTTCAATCCAAACATGGCGATCGTGATGGACGGCTTCGAGCCCGCGGCGCGTGGCACGGACACCGCATCGCAGGGGCCGCACGAGCATCTGTCGGCGCTGCGCAGCGAGCCGCTGCAGCAATTCGCACAGGCCGCCGAGCTGAACTACCTGCGGCTCGGCAGGAACGACGCCTATACGCGTGCGCTGGCCGATCCGCATCTGGCGAACTTCGACGTCGCACCGCGCGATCTGCGCATGATCTTCGGCCTGATCGCGGCCAGCCTGATGCTGCTGGCCTGGGTACTGCCTGACAGGCCGTGAGCGCCGCCGGCCGGCTGGGTCACATCCGTCCCAGTGTTGTTGCCTGGCCGACTCAGGCGCGCGCGGCGGATCTTGGCGCCGAGTAGCGTTACATTCTCAAAGCCCTGTTTTTCAGAGATTTATTCACCATGCACACGCTGGCATGCTGGCTGCAACTGCTAGCCTGCAGGCGCTGCTACGCCCAACGAACCACCCATATAAGAGTTAAGAGGAACAACATGAAATCGAGAGCCGCAGTCGCCTGGGAAGCCGGCAAGCCCCTGTCGATCGAAGAGGTCGACGTTGCCGCGCCCAAGGCCGGCGAAGTGCTGGTGAAGATCGTCGCCACCGGCGTCTGTCACACCGATCTGTTCACCTTGTCCGGCGCCGATCCCGAAGGCCTGTTCCCGGTGATACTCGGCCACGAGGGCGGCGGTATCGTGCAGGAGATCGGCCCAGGGGTAACCAGCGTCAAACCGGGCGATCACGTGATCCCGCTGTACACGCCGGAATGCGGCGAGTGCAAGTTCTGCCTGTCCGGCAAAACCAATCTGTGCCAGAAGATCCGGCTGACCCAGGGCCGCGGCGTGATGCCCGATGGCACTTCGCGCTTCTCGATCAAGGGCCAGACCATCCTGCATTACATGGGCACCAGCACCTTCTCCGAATACACCGTGATGCCGGAGATCGCCGTCGCCAGGATCAACCCGAAAGCGCCGCTGGAGAAAGTCTGCCTGCTCGGCTGCGGCATCACCACCGGCATCGGCGCGGTGCTGAATACCGCCAAGGTCAAGCCCGGCGACAGCGTCGCGGTGTTCGGGCTCGGCGGCATCGGTCTATCCGTCGTACAGGGCGCGGTGATGGCCAAGGCCGGCCGCATCATCGCGGTCGATATGAACCCAAGCAAATGGGACATGGCCAAGGCACTCGGCGCCACCGACTTCGTCAATCCCAAGGATTATCCGGGCACACCGATTCAGCAGGTGATCGTCGACCTGACCGACGGCGGTGTCGACTTCTCGTTCGAATGCATCGGCAACGTCAACGTGATGCGCTCGGCGCTGGAGTGCTGCCACAAGGGCTGGGGCGAATCGGTGATCATCGGCGTCGCCGGTGCCGGCCAGGAGATCAGCACGCGGCCGTTCCAGCTGGTCACCGGCCGGGTCTGGCGCGGCTCGGCCTTCGGCGGCGTCAAGGGGCGCTCGCAGCTGCCCGGCTACGTCGACCGCTACCTGCAGGGCGAGATCAAGATCGACGAGATGATCACCGAGGTGCTGCCGCTGGAGGAAATCAACAAGGCCTTCGAACTGATGCACGAAGGCAAGGTGATCCGCTCGGTCATTCGCTACTAGTCGCTGGATCACCATGCAACAAGCGAAAGTACCCAACGCCGCATTTCAGTCCGGGGAGTCGATCCCCGGCCTGTTTCCCGGCCTGTATCGGCTTTGTCCTACTTTCGTCGTAGAACAAAAAGCTTTCAGTCGTCTTTCATTAGAAGTAGCCTCCACGCTCGACAGCGGCGGAATGGATTCGCGCGAGCCTGGCGGCGACATCGGTTCCGGTATCAGGCGGCTTCTTCCGTCGCGTAGATCGATCCCATGCAGATCAGCATGAGGACTATTGCGATAGAGGAGTTTGCTATGCGACCGAGACAAGACGTCCAGGAACACGCTCGCCTGATCGAATCTGCGATGCACGGGCAGCCGGTGGGCCAGGAAATCGGCCAGGTGGTTCGCCATTCGTGGAGCCGCTGCATGGGCAGCTACTCGCTCGATCCGCTGCAGAGCAAGAAGCCGATCATCGTCGAGCGCGGCGACCTGCAGGCGCGGCGCGAACGCTGCGGCGCGCTGCTGCCGATTGCACGCGTCGAGATGCTCGGCCTGTCGCGGCAGATGCAGCACTCGCAGTACGGCATCATGCTGACCGATCGCGACGGCGTGATCCTATGCTACACCGGCGACCCGGGCTTCTCCGACGTGGCGCGCCGCAGCGGCTTCCGCGAAGGCGCGGTCTGGAGCGAACGCGAACTTGGCACCAACGGCATGGGCACCTGCCTGATGATGCAGCGCTCGGTGATCATCCATCGCTCCGAGCATTTCCTGGTGCAGAACACCGGGCTGACCTGTACCGCGGCGCCGATCTTCGACATGCAGGGCAACGTGATCGCGGCGCTGGACATCTCCGGCAGCTCCAGCGAGCCGCAGATGCATACGCTGGCGCTGGTCGAGATCGCGGCGCTGAACATCGAGAACCGCGCGCTGTTAGAGGCGGCACGCTCGCACTACGTGCTGCGTTTCCACCCGTTCCCGGAATTCGTCAGCACGCCGGGCGAGGGCGTGCTGGTGTTCGACGTCGCCGGCGTCGTCATCGGCGCCAATCGCAGCGCACTGGAACTGCTCGGCTTCCGCGACCACAAATCGCTGTGCGGCGAGCGCGTCGACGCGGTGCTCGACACCACGCTGGCGCAGCTGATCGCGCTGTCGATGCGGCCCTCGCCGCGGCCCGAGCCGGTGGCCGCGCACCTGGGCCATCTGCGGCTGTTCGCGGTGGTGCAGGCACCGGCGCCGGAGACGCTGTGCACGGTGCGGCTGGCCACGCCGTCTTTGTCGATCGGCTCGCCGGACGGCATGGAGTCGCGCGACCCGACGATGGCCGCCAATTACCACATCGCGCGCCGCGTGATGAACCGCGACATCTCGATCCTGCTGCTCGGCGAGACCGGCACCGGCAAGGGCCATTTCGCCAAGAGCATCCACAAGGCCAGCGCGCGCGCCGAGCAGCCGCTGGTCGCCGTCAACTGCGCCGCGATACCGGAACAGCTGATCGAAAGCGAGCTGTTCGGCTACAAGCCCGGCGCATTCACCGGCGCGGCGCGCCAGGGCAGCATCGGGCGCATCCTGCAGGCCGACGGCGGCACGCTGTTCCTGGACGAGATCGGCGACATGCCGCTGTCGCTGCAGGCGCGCGTGCTGACGGTGCTCGAGGATCGCGAGGTGATGCCGCTCGGCGGCAGCAAACCGGTGCCGGTGGATATCCGCATCATCAGCGCGACCCATTGCGACCTGGTCGAGATGATCGCCCGCGGGCAGTTCCGCGACGATCTGTACTACCGCCTCAACGGCATCACGCTGACGATACCGCCGCTGCGCCAGCGCCAGGATCTGCGTGACCTGGTGCACCGCCTGCTGCTTATGGAGGCTGGCGATCGCAGGGTGCATGTCGACGAAGCCCTGGTCGAGCATCTGGTGCGCTGCCCCTGGCCGGGCAATGTGCGCCAGCTGCGCAACGTGCTGCGCAACATTCTCGCGCTGAGCGAGAACGACGAACTCGGCGAGGCCGATTTCGACGAGCGCTGGCTGCATGGCGGCCTCATCAGCGCGCGGCCAGCGCTGCCGGTGACACCGGTGAGCCCGATCGCGGACGAGGACGACACGGATACCGACGACGCGCTCGGCGACGCCGAATGCGAGGCCCTGCAGCGCACGCTCGAAGCCTGTCACTGGAATGTCAGCGAGGCGGCGATCCGGCTGCACGTCAGCCGCAAAACCATGTACCGGAAGATGCACCGCCACGGTCTGGTGCGCCAGGGCACCGGCTTGAATACCGGCAAGTTTGCAAATGAGCTTGCAAATGAGTTTCCGACTTTATCCGGATCAGCGCATACGACGAGCTAGCCGCAAGCGTGGTCGGTGGCCGATGCCGACACGAAGCAGGATGCGCAGCTCCACGATGTCCTGCCCCGGCCACCGAGCAAGCCCGACCACGGGCCTGTGTAGCGATCGCTAACCACAGCGAACGCTACCCACACTGTAAGAAGATGGAGGAGTTGCCATGAGTTCAGCACCGTCCCGCACGCCCGCCGGCGTCGCCCCAGTCAAGGGGAGATAAGGCAATGGCCAGCGCAATCTCGATTCATCCCTCGCTCGACAACGGCATCAAGCCCGGCGCGTCCGGCAATTTCGCCGGCGGCACGCTGACATGCAAATGCGCGCAGAACCCGGTCAAGGTCAAGCTCAGCGCGCAGACCGCGCACAACCACGCCTGCGGCTGCACCAAATGCTGGAAGCCGGCCGGCTCGCCGTTCTCGGTAGTCGCCGTGGTTTCGCGCGACGCGGTCAAGGTCACCGACAACGCCGACAAGCTGTCGATCGTGGACACCAACGCCGCCATCCAGCGCCATGCCTGCAAGGGCTGCGGCGTGCACATGTACGGCCGCATCGAAAACCAGAAGCATCCTTTCTACGGGCTCGATTTCGTTCACACCGAACTGTCGGCGGAAAGCGGCTGGTCGGCGCCGGCCTTCGCCGCGTTCGTGTCGTCGGCGATCGAAGGCGGCGTTCATCCGTCGAAGATGGACGCGATCCGCGACCGCTTCCGCGAACTCGGCCTGGAGCCCTACGACTGCCTGTCGCCGCCGCTGATGGACGCGATCGCGACGCATGTGGCGAAAGCATCGGGCGTGCTGAAGGACTAGCAATCTCTGCAACTGTAGGAGCGGGTCATAACCGCGACTGTGCACTGCAAGGTCTCAGTCGCGGGTATGACCCGCTCCTACAGTTGGTTCACGCAGCCCCATAAAAAAGCCGGGCATTGCGCCCGGCAGTCTTACAGCGGAGACGACCTAGAACGACATGAAAGCGCCGACGTTGAAGTTGCTGCTCTTGTTCTCGGCGCCGTTGTGGGCCTGGGCCTTGACGTCGCTGAACTCGGCCAGCAGCGTCAGGTTTTTGGTCAGGCTATGGTAGACGCCGAGCGTGTACTTGCTGTTCTTCTCGACCAGGCTGGATGAGGCCTCACCGTCGGCCAGATCGAGATTGCTCTCGCCGTAATTGACGCCGAGCTTGGTGTCACCGAGCTTGTACGTCGCCTGCGCGATGAAACCGTCGGAGTCGCGCTTGTCGCCGGCTCCGTCGCTGCCGTTGATGAACAGCCCGGTCGTACCCAGGCCGCTGCCGGCGTAGTAATACGCCATCAGTTCCGCGGGCCCGAACGTCAGCTTGCCACCGGCGTCGAAGCCGGTGCTGGTGAAGTCCGATGCGTTGGTCACGCCTTCCTGCTTCTGCGTGATCGCGGTTGCCGACAGATAGACCGGGCCGGCCGTATAAGCGACTTTGCCGTGAAAGCCCGGCGAGGACTTGGGCGTCGACGCGCTGCCGGCCGGATTCACCGGCTCGAAGATGCCGGCGGTGAGCTTGAAGCCGGCGAAATCGGGCGTCGTGTAATTCATCTGCGCCAGCGTATCGACGTAGATATAGCCGAGACCGATCGAACCCAGCGTGGTGTTGGCCGGCGAGCCGCTGGAAGAACCACCGGCGACGCCGACACCCGGCAGCGTCATGTCGTTGATGATCGCGTCGAAGCCGAACAGGCCGAAGTTGCGGCCCAGCATGAAGGTGCCCATCTGCTTGTTGCCGAAGGTCATGTAGACCTGGCGGACATCCAGGCCGGTGGTGCCCAGCGCGGTGTTGGTGCCGGCACCGCCGCCGTCTTGCTGCAGGTTCGGGCTGCCGCCGTCGTTGGTGGCGATGCCCGGATACAGGCCGAAATGAGCCTCGATGTCATAGCCCTGCTGCGTCGTCGCCGCGCCGAAGGTCAGCGCCGCCGGCAGCAGGCCATTGCTGATCGACGAGGTGCTCTTCGAAGTATCGCCGCCGGCGGTGCAGGCCAGTCCGCCGGTGACGACGGACGGGCTGTCGTCGCAACTGGAATAGATGTAGTGGACGTTGACGTTGCCGTTGACTGTGAACTTCCAGTCTCCTGCCTGGATATCGATCGCCTGTGCGGCGGTGCTGCTGATGAGGGCCGCGGATGCGGCCGCGAGACAGATACCGCGACGCTTGTTCTGCATTTGCATGGTGGACTCCCACTCGAGTGTGTGCCGCAGCACGGCTACCGCAGATGGGTATGCGGCCGGCGCTGCGTCCTGCTGCCGTTTCTCCTGTAAATCCCGGCAGCTGAATGGCTTCGAGCAACGCCCGTGCCCGATGTGGATCGGGCTTCAAGTCCTTGTTATGGCTTGTTATTGCGAGAGGATCGAAATGAATCGCGATACCCGGCGATCGCCGAGTGGAGCCGCACCGACACAGCATCGCGTCAACCTGTGTGGCGTGTGCGGCCGAACGGTTGCGCGTCGCCGTAGGTTGGGGTGAGCTTGCGAACCCCAACGGTTGTTACGCGCCACTGTTGGGGTTCGCTGCGCTCACCCCAACCTACAAATCACAGGCGGGCGATTGCGGCGCGCGCGCTCGGTGCAATCTCGGCGACGCCGCCTTGCAGATGCGCGATCAGCTTGCGGCGCATCCGCGGGTCCCAGAATTTGCGCAGATGGTTTTCGATGCCGGCAATCGCGGCATCGTGATCCGGCTCGGCGTCGAAGAAGCCGGCGATGTCGTTGACCATCTGCACCAGGTGATCGGGCGAGGCATTCATCGAAATTTCTCCGGCCGCAGGATATCGGCCGCGGCATTCTGCACTCGCGCCGGCCGGGTGTAGACCGTGCAGCGCTCGTCGCGCGCGAAGCCGACCAGGGTGATGCCGGCCTCGTCGGCCAGATCGATCGCCAGCGAAGTCGGTGCCGAAATCGCCACGACCATCGGGATGCCGGCACTCGCCGACTTCAGCACCATTTCGTAGCTCGCGCGGCTGGTCAGGACCGCAAAGCCGTGCGCCGCCTGCACGCCGGAAAGCGCGAGCGCACCGATCAGCTTGTCGAGCGCGTTGTGGCGGCCCACATCTTCGCGCAAGTAGCGCAGCGTGCCGTCGGGTGTGGCCCAGGCGGCGGCATGCACCGCACCGGTCGCCGCGTTCAGGGGCTGCTGGTAACGCAGCTGGACCAGCGCCCTGCGCAGCGCGGACGGGTCGACCACGAAGCCGGCGGCCGCATGCGGCGGCGGGCGCAACACGTCGGCGATATGGCGCGTGCCGCAGATGCCACAACCGCTGCGGCCCTCGATGCCGCGCGGACGTTCGAGCAAGCGCTCCAACCGCTGCGGTGGAATCCGCAGCGACAGCTGCACGCCCTGCTCCAGCGCGACCTGCTGAACCTCGAGCAATTCCGCCGGGCTTTGGATGATGCCTTCACTCAGCGAAAAACCGAGCGCGAAATCGGCCAGATCCAGCGGCGTCGCCATCATCACCGCATGCGGCTGGCCGTTGTAGACCAGCGCGATCGGGGTCTCCTCGGCGATGCTGTCTTCGCGCTCGATCACCTCGCGGCCGACGATGCGGCGCACACGGCGATTGAGCTTGCCAGCGTGTGTCCTCTCCCCCGCTCGCGGGGGAGGGAGACCAGCGTTCAGCGCGCATCAGCTGCATCCCTGGCCTCCAACAGCTCCTGCTGCCGCTCCGAAAACTCGCGGTAGCGCTTCTGCCATTCGGACGGCTGGCTGACGCGCGTGACTTCCACCGCGGTGACCTTGTATTCGGGGCAATTGGTCGCCCAGTCGGAGTTGTCGGTGGTGATCACGTTGGCGCCGGATTCGGGGAAGTGGAACGTGGTGTAGACCACACCCGGCTGCACCCGCTCGGTGACACTGGCGCGCAACACGGTTTCGCCGGCGCGGCTGGCGATGCCGCACCAGTCGCCGTCCTTGATGCCGCGCGTTTCGGCGTCGCTGGGATGCAGCTCCAGCCGGTCCTCGCTGTGCCAGGTGACGTTCTCGGTGCGCCGCGTCTGCGCGCCGACGTTGTACTGCGACAGGATGCGGCCGGTGGTCAGGATCAGCGGGAATTTCGCATTGACCTTCTCGCTGGTCGGCACGTACTCGGTGACCATGAAGCGGCCCTTGCCGCGCACGAACTCGTCGATATGCATCGTCGGCGTGCCTTCGGGATGCTGCTCGTTGCACGGCCACTGGATGCTGCCGAGCTCGTCGAGCCGCGCGAAGCTGACGCCGGTGAAAGTCGGCGTCAGCGCCGCGATCTCGTCCATGATTTCGGACGGATGCGTGTAGTGCATCGGGTAGCCCATCGCGTTGGACAGCAGCTGCGTGATCTCCCAGTCGGCGTAGCCGGACTTGGGCTTCATCACCTTGCGCACCGGCGAAATCCGGCGTTCGGCATTGGTGAAGGTGCCGTCCTTCTCCAGGAACGACGAACCCGGCAGGAACACGTGCGCGAACTTGGCGGACTCGTTCAGGAACAGGTCCTGCACGATGATGCATTCCATCGCGGTCAGCGCAGCGGTCACGTGCTGCGTGTTCGGATCGGACTGCGCGATGTCCTCGCCCTCGATGTACAGGCCGAGGAACTCGCCGTCGAGCGCCGCCTCGAACATGTTCGGGATGCGCAGGCCGGGCTCGTTGAGCAGGTTCACGCCCCAGGCGTTTTCGAGCAGATCGCGCGCCGCGTTGTCGGAGACGTGGCGATAGCCCGGGAATTCGTGCGGGAACGAGCCCATGTCGCAGGAGCCCTGCACGTTGTTCTGGCCGCGCAGCGGATTCACGCCGACGCCTTCGCGGCCGATGTTGCCGGTCGCCATCGCCAGGTTGGCGATGCCCATCACCATCGTCGAACCCTGGCTGTGCTCGGTGACGCCGAGGCCGTAGTAGATCGCGCCGTTGCCGCCGGTCGCGTACAGCCGCGCCGCCGCGCGAACCTGCGCGGCCGGCACGCCGGTGACGGCTTCCATCGCCTCGGGCGAATGCAGCGCATCGCCGACGAAATGGCGCCACTTGTCGAAGGACTCGATCTCGCAGCGCTCACGCACGAAGTCTTCTTTCACCAGGCCTTCGGTGACGATCACATGCGCCAGCGAGTTGATCAGCGCGACATTGGTGCCGGGCCGCAGCTTCAGATGCTGCTGCGCCTCGATGTGCGGCGTGCGCACCAGGTCGATACGGCGCGGATCGGCAACGATCAGCTTGGCGCCTTCGCGCAGCCGGCGCTTCATCTGCGAAGCAAACACCGGATGGCCGTCGGTCGGGTTGGCGCCGATCACCATGATCACGTCGGCCTGCATCACCGAATCGAAGTTCTGTGTGCCGGCGGATTCGCCGAGGGTCTGCTTCAGGCCATAACCGGTCGGCGAATGGCAGACGCGCGCGCAGGTGTCCACATTGTTATTGCCGAAACCGGCGCGGACCAGCTTCTGCACCAGGTAGGTTTCCTCGTTGGTGCAACGCGACGAGGTGATGCCGCCGATCGAGTCGCGGCCGTACTTGGCCTGGATGCGCTTGAACTCCGAGGCCGCGTAGCCGATCGCTTCCTCCCAGCTGACCTCACGCCATGGGTCGGTGATCTTGGCGCGGATCATCGGCTTGTAGATGCGGTCGGTATGCGTGGCGTAGCCGATCGCAAAGCGGCCCTTGACGCAGGAATGGCCGTGGTTCGCGTGGCCGTCCTTGTTCGGCACCATGCGCACCACTTCTTCGCCCTTCATCTCGGCGCGGAAGCTGCAGCCGACGCCGCAGTAGGCGCAGGTCGTGGTGATGCTGTGCTCGGCCTGGCCCATCGAGATCAGCGATTTCTCCGACAGCGTCGCGGTCGGGCAGGCCTGCACGCAGGCGCCGCAGGACACGCATTCCGAATCGAGAAAATCCTCGGCCTGGCTCGCCGACACTTTCGAGTCGAAGCCGCGGCCCTGGATCGTCAATGCCAGGGTGCCCTGCTGCTCGTCGCAGGCGCGCACGCAGCGCGAGCAGACGATGCACTTGGAAGGATCGAAAGTGAAATAAGGGTTCGACTCGTCCTTGGCGACGAAGCGCGGGTTGGCCTCGCCGCCCTGTTTGGCATAGACGTGGTTGTCGCCGTCATAGCCGTAGCGCACTTCGCGCAGGCCGACCGCACCGGCCATGTCCTGCAGCTCGCAATGGCCGTTCGCGGGGCAGGTCAGGCAGTCCAGCGGGTGATCGGAGATGTACAGCTCCATCACGCCCAGGCGCAGCTCGGCGAGCTTGGCATTCTGCGTGGTGACTTTCATGCCCGGCGCCACCGGCGTCGTGCATGAAGCCGGATAGCCGCGCACGCCGTCGATCTGCACCAGGCACAGACGGCAGGAGCCGAATGCGTCCAGCGTTTCGGTCGCGCACAGCTTGGGGATGTTGATGTCGTTGAGCGCGGCCGCGCGCATCACCGAGGTGCCTTCGGAGACGCTGATCTCGCGGCCGTCGATGGTCAGCGTGACGAGCTTGGCGGCTACATCGACGTCGCCGCCACTGCGCATGCCGACGTTCTTCCATAGCCGTGCAGGGCGCGGCGCCGGTGTACCGAAATCTTTTTCGACGATGGACAACATGTGAGGCTCCTAGCCCGCCGCCTGCAACGGCTGCGGGACTTTTCGAAAATCTTCAGGGAAATAATCCAGTGCCGACAGCACCGGATACGGCGTCAGACCGCCGAGCGCACACAGCGAGCCGAACGTCATCGTCTCGCACAGATCGCGCAGCAGCGCTTCCTGCTTGGGTGAGTCCAGCCCACTGCACAGCCGGTCGATCACTTCGACGCCGCGCGTCGAGCCGATGCGGCAGGGCGTGCATTTGCCGCAGGATTCGATCGCGCAGAACTCCATCGCGTAACGCGCCTGCGCCGCCATGTCGACGGTGTCGTCGAACACCACGATGCCGCCGTGGCCGAGCATGCCCTTGACCGCGGCGAAAGCCTCGTAGTCCAGCGGCGTATCGAAGGTCGACTCGGGCATGTACGCGCCGAGCGGGCCGCCGACCTGCACCGCGCGGATCGGCCGGCCGCTGATGGTGCCGCCGCCGTAGTCATAGAGCAGCTCGCGCAAGCTCATGCCGAACGCAATCTCGACCAGGCCGCCCTGCTTGATGTTGCCGGCGAGTTGCATCGGTAGCGTGCCGCGCGAGCGGCCCATGCCGAAGTTCTTGTAGTACGCGGCGCCGCGCTCGAAGATCACCGGCACCGAGGCGAAGGTGATCACGTTGTTGATCACCGTCGGCTGGCCAAACAGGCCCTTGATCGCCGGCAGCGGCGGCTTGAAGCGGATCTGCCCGCGCTTGCCCTCGATCGATTCCAGCAGCGCGGTTTCTTCGCCGCAGATGTAGGCGCCGGCACCGAGCCGCACTTCCAGATCGAAGCGCTTGCCGCTGCCGCGGATGTCGCCGCCCAGATAGCCGCGCGCGGTCGCCGTCGCGATCGCCGCGTTCAGCGCGCGATGCGCATGCGGATATTCGCAGCGCAGATAGATATAGCCGCGCGTGGCACCGACCGCGAGGCCGGCGATGGTCATGCCCTCGATCAGCGTGTACGGATCGCCTTCCATCAGCATGCGATCCGAGAACGTGCCGGAGTCGCCTTCGTCGGCATTGCAGACGATGTACTTCTGCTCGCTGGGCGTGTCGTGAACCGCCGACGCGCCGTGCGCGTCCAAGACAGTTTTCCACTTGATGCCGGTCGGGAACGCGGCGCCGCCGCGGCCGCGCAGGCCGGACTCGCTGACCGCCATCACGATCGCGCCGGGCTCCAACAGCAGCGCATTGTCGAGCCCGCGATAGCCGTCGTGGGCGACGTAGTCGTCCAGATCCAGCGGATCGATGACGCCGACGCGGGCAAAGCTGAGCCGCTGCTGCCGCTTGAAATAGGGGATTTCTTCGGTGAGCCCCTGATTCAGCTCGTGCGCGCCGCCGTGAACCAGATCGGCATCGAACAGCGCCGCCACGTCCTCGGCCTGCACCGGGCCGTAGGCGATACGGCCCGCGGCGGTTTCGACTTCGACCAGCGGCTCCAGCCACAGCATGCCGCGCGTGCCGTTGCGGATCACCCGCGCATCGACACCGCGAAACGCCGCTTCGGCGACGATCGCCGCCGCGGTTTCATCCGCACCGACCGCGAGCGCCGAGGCGTCGCAGGGCACGTAAATGCGGATCGCGCTCATGCGGTCGCCCTCGCCTGCGCCAGCAGCTTATCGAAGCGCTGCGGCGTCACCCGGCCCTGCAGTTTTTCGCCGACCATCACCGACGGCCCGAGCGCGCAATTGCCCAGGCAGTACACCGGCTCCAGCGTCACCGCGCCATCGGCCGTGGTGCCGTGAAAATCGACACCGAGGCTGCGCTTGGCGTGGGCTTCGAGCGCCACCGCGCCGACCGCCTGGCAGGCTTCCGCGCGGCACAGCTGCACCACATGACGACCCGGCTTGTGCTCACGAAAGTAGTGATAGAACGTGACCACGCCATGCACTTCGGCGCGCGACAGGTTCAGCTCGTAGGCCACCAGCGCGACCGCGTCCTTGGGCACGTAGCCAAGCGCGTCCTGCACGCCGTGCAGCACCGGCAACAGCGCGCCGGCGCGCTGCTTGTTGGCGGCAATCGCGGCACGCACGGCGGCGCGTTCGTCCGGCGGCAGGGCCGAGCCCGGCTCGGGCTGGATGGGGATGATGCGGCGCGCTTTCATGCGGGTTTCCTGAGATTCGGTTTCGTAGGGCGGGTCGCGGCCGGTCAGCTGGTATCGGCAGGCCGGTTATATTGTTCATATCGGCGGGCTAGAACATATTTGTGCGCGCCCTTGAACTAGACTCTGTTCCGCAGAAGCTAGCACCAAAACCGATTGACCCGAAACAATAGGCGTGAAATGTCCGTTTATACTGGCTTTATAAAGCCAATATCGCGGCACCGTGCGCCCCTGGAGACAACACCATGTTCAAGCTGTCGATCAAACCGCAATGGCAGCTCGCCCGCGGCGACGAGCGCCACCTGCTGCCGCGCGTCGTCGAGCTGCTGATCGGCATCCACGAGACCGGCACGCTGGCAGGCGCCTGCGCGCGGATGAAACTGTCGTATCGCTACGCCTGGGGCATCCTGCAGGAAGGCCACCTGGCCTTCGGCGTGCCGCTGGTCGAGAGCCGGCGCGGGCGCGGCGCGACGCTGACGCCGCTGGGCGAGAAGCTGGTCTGGGCGGACAAGCGCATTGCGGCGCGCCTGTCACCGATATTCGACAGCCTCGCCTCGGAGCTGGAAGTGGAGCTGGAGCGCGCGCTGTCCGACGCCCAGGGCATCCTGCGCATGCAGGCGAGCCACGGCTTTGCGGTGGAGCTGCTGCGCGACTGGTTCGCGCGCCAGCAGATCCCGCTGGATCTGAAATATCGCAGCAGCTACGAGGCGCTGTCGGCGCTGGATGCCGGGGCCTGCGACGTCGCCGGCATCCACATCCCACTCGGCGAATTCCAGGCCCCGGCGCTGGAGCAGTACCGCGCCTGGCTGCGGCCGGATTCGCAGCGGCTGATCTGGCTGGCGACGCGGCGCCAGGGCCTGATGATCGCGCGCGGCAATCCCAAGCACATCAATGGCCTTGCCGACCTGACGCGCGGCGACGTGCGCTTCGTCAACCGCCAGCTCGGCTCGGGCACGCGCGTGCTGCTGGACCTGCTGCTGCGCCAGCAGACCATCGACGCGCACCGCATCGACGGCTACGACACCGGCGAGTACACGCATGCCGCGGTCGCCGCCTACGTCGCCAGCGGCATGGCCGACGCCGGTTTCGGCGTCGAGACACCGGCGCAGCGCTTCGGCCTGGACTTCATCCCGCTGGCGACCGAGCGCTACTTCTTCGCCTGCAGTACCGACTTCCTGGCCACGACAACAATGACGCGCGTGATCGCCAGCCTGCGCAGCCCCGAGTTCAAGGCCGCGATCAACGCGCTCGCCGGCTACGACGGCATGCAATCGGGCACGGTGATGACGATCGCCGAGGCCTTCCCTGAATTCCGCGATACTGCGGTACGCACGTAGCGGCTCCGGCTGTGTATCGGGCGTACACGTCGGCAAGGGATTGCCGACCTACGGTTGTATCGCAACGCTCAATCCGAGCCACTGTAGGAGCCTACAGCGCCGACCTGCGCCGTAATCGCGAAGCAAACGGGGTGCGCGCGATTGTGGAAGGTTTCAAGATAGAGGGTGCGTGAGGAAGGGAGGCCGTCACCGCACTGGTGTGCTTGCA
>NZ_JAQGNT010000075.1 GCF_028291725.1 Hydrocarboniphaga sp.
GCCGCGCCGATGCTGCGGCCGTAAAGCGACATGACGAAGCCCGGCGTGCAGAAGCCGCATTGCGAGCCATGCCGCACGACCATCTCGCGCTGGACCGGGTGGAGCGTGCCATCCTTCGACAGGCTCTCGACGGTGCGCAGCGCCTTGCCGTCGAGCATCGGCACGAACAGGATGCAGGCATTGACCGCGCGCCAGCGCACCGCCGCGCCGTCGAGTTCGCCGAGCAGCACGGTGCATGCGCCGCAATCGCCCTCGGCGCAGCCCTCCTTGGTGCCGCAGCGGCCGGCGTGCTCGCGCAGATATTCCAGCAGCGTCGTCGTCGCCGGCAGACCCGCGATCTGCACCGTTTCGCCGTCGAGCACGAAGCGCACCGTCGAGTTCATCGCGGAGACTCCGCTACCCAAGCCGTCATTCCCGCGAAGGCGGGAATCCAGAGCGGCACAGCAGTGGCATCGACTCTGGATTCCCGCCTTCGCGGGAATGACGGGACTTTGAGCCTGTCGTCGGAATCGGGGATTTGCATGCCCTAGCTGCCGCGATAAGTCGAGTAACTCCACGGCGACATCAGCAGCGGCACATGATAGTTCTGCTGCGGATCGGCGACGCCGAAGCTCAGGCTCACCTCGTCGAGGAACGGCGGATCGGGCAGCGTCAGCCCCAGCTCGCGATAGTAATCACCGACCGCGAACACCAGATCGTAGACGCCGGCACGCAAGTCCGCGCCCTGCAGCAAGGGTGCGTCGCTGCGACCGTCGCTATTGGTGCGCGTCTGCGCCAGCGTCTCGCCGCGGCTGCCGCCGCGATACAGCGTGATCAGAATGCCTCCGGCCGGACGCCCGTGGGCCGTGTCGAGCACGTGCGTCGTCAGCTTGCCCATGCGTCGTTCCCTCGATTGTAAGGGCTCGTAAATGAATAACGTGGACGAACGCCGGGGTCTGTTGTCGTGCAATGCAAGGAATGACGAGCGCGGTGTACTGGACGTACATGAGCGAGGAATGACGCCGCAGTGCGCGACAACAGACCCCGGCCCTTCGGGTTGCCGCCCCGGAGCGCGCCAGGCGGCGTTGCTCGTCGCTCATGTGCAATGAGCACACTTCGCTCCTCGCGCCTTGCCTGGCGCGCTCCGGGGCGGCAACGTTCGTCCACGTTATTCATTTACGAGCCCTTAGGAAGAGTCGCGCCAATATTGCATACAAAGTTATGCGCTGAGCAAGGCAAAGCACGTGCCACGGGATTTCGGCCGGCAGCTGGGCGTGGGCCAGCCGAACGCGCCGCGTTGCCGGTTTGTATCGATGTACTCATGGATAAAACAGCCCAATTTGCTCCAGCAGCGCCTCCACAGAGCCGCGAATCCCGGACCGGCACAGGCCGTGCGTTACAAACCTGAGTTACAAAAAGTAGATCGGCGATACGAACTCGTATGGCACGACCATTGCCTGTCTGTGGCAGCCACTTTGTATGCAATCCGTCGCGACATTCAGGGCGGATACTCTCTTTCCAACCGGACAACACCGCTCGCAATGAAGTCGCAGGCAAATACCTTGATCAAGCGCATGGGTTTCGGCAGCCGCTCGGGCTGGCTCTCCGGATTGCTCGGCGCCGGCCTGGTGCTGAGCGCGTCCGCCGCGTCGGCAGAGCCGCTGACCACGCCGTTGAAGGTCGCCTTTGTTTATGTGGGCCCAGTCGGCGATGCCGGCTGGAGCTACGCGCACGACCAGGGCCGCCTGGCGCTGGAGAAAGAACTAGGCGCCGCGGTAAAAACCACCTACGTCGAGAGCGTGCCCGAAGGCGCCGATGCCGAGCGCGTGATCCGCCAGCTCGCGGTCGACGGCAACCAGCTGATCTTCACTACCTCGTTCGGCTACATGGAGGCGACGGTCAAGGTTGCGCGCATGTTCCCTAAAGTCGCGTTCGAGCACGCCACCGGCTTCAAGCAGGCCAAGAACCTCGGCATCTACGAGACTCGTTTTTATGAAGGCGCCTACCTGCTCGGCGTGCTCGCCGGCGGTACCACCAAGAGCAATACGCTCGGCTTCGTCGGCTCGTTCCCGATCCCCGAAGTGATCCGCAACATCGACGCCTTCACACTCGGTGCGCAGAGCGTGAACCCGAAGATCAAGACCAAGGTGATCTGGGTCAACACCTGGTACGACCCGGGCAAGGAGCGTCAGGCCGCGGAGACGCTGATCGCGCAGGGCGCCGACGTGATGTGCCAGAACACCGATTCGCCGGCAACGCTGCAGGTCGCGCAGGAGAAAGGCGTTTACGCCTGCGGCTGGGATTCCGACATGGGCAAGTTCGCACCCAAGGCGCAGCTGTCGGCCAACATCAACAACTGGGGGCCTTACTACATCAAGGTCGCCAGGAGCGTCATCGCCGGCACCTGGAAGCCGGCGGAAACCAAGCTCGGCATCGCCGACGGCGTGATCAAGCTGGCGCCGGTAGCGGCCGCGGTTCCGGCTGCAACCGTCAAGGCATTCGAAGAGACGAAAGCGGCGATCGCGGCCGGCAGCTTCTATCCGTTCCAGGGCCCGATCAAGGATCAGGCCGGCACCGTGAAAGTGGCAGCCGGCGCGATGCTGACGCAGGCCGAGATGATGTCGATCAACTGGTATGTGGCCGGCGTCGAGGGCTCGATTCCGAAATAGATCAGCACTTCGCCGGGACGCGGGCGACGCTTCAATTTAGTTTCATTTGCAGGAGTCGGGCTCAAGCCCGACCTACATTGTGGACACCGCCCGGGAGTAGCCGGTGAACCGCAGGCAACAGGATTTTTCAAACGGGCAGCAGTTCATCACATTGGATCTTTGGATTTATCGGGGAATTTCATGAAGAGAGTAAATCGGGCCCGCGACAAACGGGCGTTGGTTCTAATGACCCTGGTCGGCGGCACTGCGCTGCCGGGGCTCGCGATGGCGCAGATCGAAGCGGCGCCCGAAGTTGCACAAGTGGCGCCAGCCGAAGCACCGGCCACTGAGGCACCGGTCGCGGAGCTGGCGTCCAGCGACGCACCGGCGGACACCACTGAAGAGGTTATCGTCAACGCGCGCGTCAACAAGGAGGTCAACATCCTGCCGCGCGAGCCGGTGGATTCGGTGTTCGGCTTCGAGAAGAGCATCGCCGAGACGCCGCGCTCGCTGACCTCGATCAGCAACGAGACGATGAACAAGCTCAACATCAACGAGATCGACGACCTGGTGGCGCTGAGCCCCGGCGCCTATACCCAGTCGTTCTTCGGTGTCGCCGGCTCGCTCGACGTGCGCGGTACGCCCGGCGAAAACTACTTCCGCGGCGTGCGCCGCATCGACAACCCGGGCAACTACCCGACGCCGATCGGCGCCAGCGACCGCATCGACATCGTGCGCGGCCCGGCTTCGCCGATCTACGGTCCGTCCAAGATCGGCGGCTATCTGAACTTCGTGCCGAAGTCGGCACGCGCCGCCGACGGCCAGTATTCCACCGAAGCCAGCGGCGAACTCGGCATCACCCGCGGCAGCTGGGACAAGAACGTGCTGCACGCCGAAGTCGGCGGCCCCGGCAATATCGACGGCCAGAAGTTCGGCTACTACCTGTACGCCGAAAGCGAGAATTCCGGCTCTTACTACGACAACACCTCGACCAACCAGTCGCTGTATCAGGCATCGATCGACGCGCAGCTGACTGACAGCTCACGCATCGAGTTCGGCGGCCTTTACCAGGACTTCGACGGCAACCAGGTTGCCGGCTGGAACCGCCTGACTCAGGATCTGGTCGATCACGGTACTTACATCACCGGCAGTCCGCCGTCACTGGACACCAATGGTGATGGCAAGACCTCGGCTGCCGAAGCGGCCGCCGGCGACCTCGGCATCTTCTACTTCGGCGGCGTCGGCGCGCAGGATCCGGCGACGGTCGACAGTGACCTCAGCGCTCATCCGAACATGGCGCTGGTCAATCCGGGCACCACGCACATCAAGGGCAACCAGGTGCTGGTGGCGCCGGACGACGTGCTCGCGACCAAGGTCGGCACGCTGTACTTCGATTTCATCCACGATTTCGGCGGTGACTTCAAGCTCACCAACAAGTCGTTCTACGAGAAGATGACGAACATCAACGAGAATGCCTATGGCTTCTCGCAGTTCGCCGACACCTACGCTTTTGAAGATCAGGTGAACTTCTCGTACAAGTACGACTTCAGCGACGACTTCAAGTCGTCTTATCAGTTCGGCCCGTCGATCCGCTATCAGAACTTCAAACACGGCGACAACTTCGACTTCGAATACTTCGACCGCCGCGACATCACCAAGCCGAACTCGCCGATCGATATCCGCACGCTGTCGACGCGTGACGGCACCACGCTGGAGCCCTACTCCAGCCACGACGTCGGCCACTACACCGACGCCGGCTTCGCGCTGCTGGGCGACTTCACCGCACTCGAGCGCATCCACCTGTTGGTCGGCGGCCGCTACGACAGTGTCGACGTGACCGGGACCTGCGAAGCGGACGCCGACGGCTGCACGCCCTTCGGCTTTCCCACTGACATTACCGGCATAAAGCAGCACGACAGCGATGACGGCATCTCCTGGACCGGCAGCCTGTCGTACGACATTCCAGTGATCGGTGTGATTCCGTACTTCACGCGCGCCAAGCAGACGACGCTGATCGTCGGCCAGGGCGGTGAAGTGCCGGCGAGCAACATCGCGTCTGGCACTACGTTGGCCAATTCCAACCTCACCGAAATCGGCGCCAAGGGCAACTTCTGGAACAACCGCATCTATGCGGCCCTGGACTGGTACAAGCAGGAGCGCGTCGATTTCTCCTCGCAGAACACGGTCACCAACAACACCACGGAAGCCAAGGGTTACGAGTTTGAATTCCGCGGCGTACTGACCAACAACCTGGCGTTGAGCGGCGCCTTTACCACGATCAAGGTCACCAACCTGACCGCGGTGCAGGACGGCTACCAGTTCGGTTTCGCCGGTGGTAGCGATCTGCCCGCGGGCATCGACCCGTCGCGCATCTACGGCGGCGTCGTCAACGGTTACACCTTCGACACCGATGGCCGCAAAGCCGGTGTGCCGCAGAAAATCTACAGCCTCTACCTGATCTACAACTTCGATCAGGGCACGATGTTGCAGGGCCTGACGGCCACGGTCGGCGCAACGCATGTCGATGCGACGTACTCGGGCTTCTCCAAAGCGGTGCTGCTGCCCTCGTACACGCTGGTCAATGCCGGCCTGAACTACGAGACCAAGCATTGGAAGCTGGGCCTGCAGGGCAAGAACCTGACCAACGAGCGCTACTTCCGCTCCAACTTCCCCGACCTGTTCGGCTCGTCGGTGGTGCTGCCGGAATTGCCGCGTAACTACCTGGCGACGATGACCTACAAGTTCTGATCGCCTGGCGTCACGTTTCTCCTGTGCGCCGGTCGGGCCAAGCCTGACCGGCGCATTTTTTGATTGGCGACCCCGTAGGGCGGGTCATGACCCGCCGCTGTTGATTCAGCGACAGGCGCAAAGCGGCGGGTCACGACCCGCCCTACCAGCAGGAGCTTTTCCGGTCCGCCGCAAGCTGCGCATCCATCCCGAAATGACCAACGTCCCCGCCACCGAAAAGAAGAAGTCCGGGCAATGAAAAACAGAATGCTGTTGAGCGCGGTGCTGCTGCCTCTGATGTTAATTTTCGGCGGCTGCGTGAAGAAGGCGCCCGCTCCGATCACAGTCAGGGTCGTCGTCGTATCGATGTTCGAGATCGGCAAGGACAGCGGCGATACCGCCGGCGAATTCCAGCTCTGGTACGAACGCCAGAAGCTGACGCAGCCGTTTCCGTTTGCGCATCACCACGACCTGTACCTCAATCCGCAAACCGGCGTACTCGGCATGGTCACCGGCATGGGTACCGCGAATTCGGCGACCGCGGTGATGGCCCTTGGCCTGGACCCGCGCTTCGATCTGTCACACGCATACTGGCTGGTCGCGGGCATCGCCGGCTTTGATCCGGCGGATGCCTCGCTGGGCTCCGCGGCCTGGGCCGAGTACCTGGTCGATGGCGACCTCGCGCACGAAATCGATGCGCGCGAAATGCCGGCCGACTGGCCCACCGGTTACTTTGCGCGCGGCAGCAAGCGTCCCTACGAAACCCCGCACCCGGCACCGAGCGGCGAAGTGTTCCATCTCAACGGCGCGCTCACGGAATGGGCGTATCAGTTGACGCGCGAGTTGCCGCTGAAGGACAGCGAGGCGCTGCAGAAGCGGCGTGCGCAGTACGTCGGCTATCCGAATGCGCAAAAGCCGCCGTTCGTGCTCAAGGGCGACAACCTCGCCGGCATGACCTACTGGCACGGCAAGCTGCTCAACGACTGGGCCAACCAGTGGACGAAATACTGGACCGACGGCAAGGGCGAGTTCGTGTCCTCCGCGATGGAAGACACCGGCACCGCGCAGTCGCTGACCTACCTGACGCCGACCGGCAAGGCCGACCTGAACCGGCTGATGGTGCTGCGCACCGCGAGCAACTACACGATGCAGCCGCCGGGCGTCAGCGCCGCCGAGAGCCTGCTGTCCGAGCACGGCGGCGAAGGCTATTCGGGCCTGAGCGCGTCGGTGGAAGATGCGTATCAGGTCGGCTCGAAGGTCGTCGATGAAATCGTGACGCATTGGGACCAGTACAAGGATCATGTACCGTCGGCGCCGTGAATGTTGGGGTTCGCTGCGCTCACCCCAACCTACCAAAGCTCCCTAGCTCCGTAGGTTGGGGTGAGCGCAGCGAACCCCAAAATCAGCGCTCCCCGGCCGGCAAGTCTTCGAGCGACGAGCCTGCCCAGTCACGCGACATCAGCCCCTTGCGGATATACCGATGGATTGTCGAATGCGGCCAATCGGCGGCACGCTGGATATATCCGTGCTTGACCGGATTGATATGCACGTAATCGATATGCCGCGCGAAGTCCTTGTCGTCGCGAATCTGGTGCTCCCAGAAGCGGCGTTGCCAGATGCCACGTTCGCCTTTCTTTGCGCGGCTGGCGCCGATCGGTTCGCCGGATTCCACGCAGCGCGAGAAACCCGCCTTGATCAAGGCCCAGCGCAGCGAGTAGTCGGCATCGCCCGGCGGCAGCGTCCAAACTGCATGAAGATGATCAGGCAGAACGACCCATGCGTCGATCTCCAAGGGATGGCGCGATTTCACCAGGCGTACCGATTCTCGTAACGCCGAAATCTTCTCGATCAACAGCTGGCTGCTTCGATCCGCCAGATTCACGGTGAAAAAATAGATGCCGCCTGCAGCGCTTGCACGTCGGTAATGCATGGGGCAGTTCCGCGTCGATGTTGGGGTTCGCTATGCTCACCCCAACCTACGGCGATTGCCGTGCTCGATGTCTCTTTTGTAGGTTGGGGTGAGCGCAGCGAACCCCAACATCGCTACTCGCGCGGCAGACAAAGCTGGTAGTGCTTGCAGGTGAACGAATAGCTCACCGGCTTGACGTCCTTCAGCGAATCCCAGCCCTGCTTCCGGAACTGCTCGGCGAAACGCTCGACGCGCGAATCGTAGTCCTTCAACAATTTCTGCTTCACCGGCTCCTGCACGAAGGAATATTTCAACGAATTGCGTCCCAGCTGCACGAGCTCCTCCCAGGACAGGTTGAACTCGCGCACCGCGACGAAATACTCGTCGCTCATGTTGGAATCCCACATGCCGCGATCGTCCGTGGACAGCGCCACCGGAATGCCGGTGCGCAGATATTCCGGGAACGGATGCTGCTGGAAGTTCTGCACGTATTCGAGCAGCAGGTTGCTGATCAGGTTGATCTCGACCATGTACGGGCCGTTGCGCATCAGCAGCATCGTCTCCGGGTCGGTGATCAGATTGACGCCGTGACCGATGCGCTCGGCGCCCAGCAGCAGGGTGTCGCGCACGTGATGATTCGGCTCGTCGACTTCGCCGGCGTGGATAGACAGATGGATGTCCGGATATTTTTTGCGCAGCTCGCGCAAAGTCGGCAGGAAGCGCAGCGGATAACCCTTGTCGTCATCCTCGCGGCCGACCATGTTGACGCCGACCCATAGATCACGGTGTTTGTCGGTGAACTCGTAGAGCTCGCGCAGGTTCTGTTCGGCGCTCGGCAGAAAACGCAGAATCGAACTCTGGAAGCGCACCGTCACGCCGGTGGCTTTCGCATCCGGGTCTGCCAGGCGCTGGCGATAGATCGCGACGGTTTCGTCGGCGGTGTAGGTGCTGCCGTCGGCCTTGAGTTCGCCGCCCGGCCCTTCCTGCGTTTCCAGGTAGACCAGGTTCTCCTTGCCGAAAGCCTGCATGTTGCGGAACAGGATTTCCGCGACCACGTAGGGATTGCGCCACAGCTCGTTGAGCCGCTCCCAGTGGCGGCCGAAGAATTCGTTGCGGCCCTCGTATTGCTCGTTGAGACGGATGCTGTCGAGCCAGCCCTGCTTCTCAGCGGCGTTCAGATCCTGCAGGCGCTTGTACTCGCCTTTCTGGCAGGGTTCGAGCTTGTCATAGCTCGAACCCTGCAGTGTGCGGAACAGCATCAGGTAGGGCGCGAAGCCGTACTCGTTGCTGCTGCCGTAGGCGATGCAGTTGCTGATGCGGACTTTCGTGTAATAGGTGTAGCCCCTGCCCTGCTGCGCGAGCGCCGCATCCCACCACCATTCCGACAGGCCAGCGCCTGTCAGATGGTTGTGCAGGTCGCCGCCCTTGGGCAAGGCGTACAGAAAACGATAAAGCTGCTCCGGCGAGGCCTCGGCTTTCAGTTTCTCGAACCAGGGTTCGGCGGCCTGTGACGGCAGGCTATAGACGATCAACGAGAGTAGTAGAAGTATCTTGCGCATGGCGTGTTCCGCGATGGTGGCGTGTGGCTCGGTGACTGTTGGGGTTCGCTGCGCTCACCCCAACCTACACGGCCTCGTAGCATTGGTAGGTTGGGGTGAGCGCAGCGAACCCCAACGTCGCCGCATCATTCCTGCGGCAGGCAAAGCTGATAATGCTTGCAGGTAAACGAGTAACTCACCGGCTTCACGTCCTTCAGCGAATCCCAGCCCTTCTTCTGAAACTGCGCGGCAAAACGCCCGACCCGCGCCTCGTAGTCCTTCAGCAGTTTCTGCTTGACCGGCTCCTGCACGAACGAATATTTCAAGGAGTTGCGGCCCATCTGCACGATCTCTTCCCACGACAGCTTGAACTCGCGCACCGCGACGAAATACTCGTCGGTCATGTTCGAGTCCCACATGCCGCGGTCGTCGGTGGACAGCGCGACCGGGATGCCGGTACGCAGATACTCCGGGAACGGGTGCTGCTGAAAGTTCTGCACGTATTCGAGCATCAGGTTGCTGATCAGGTTGATCTCGACCATGTACGCACCGTTGCGCATCAGCAGCATCATGTCGGGGTCGGTGATCAGGTTGACGCCGTGGCCGATGCGCGTGGCGCCGAGCAGCAGGGTGTCGTGGATGTGCGCGTTGGGTTCGTCGACTTCGCCGCCGTGGATCGACAGCTTGATGTCGGGATATTGTTTGCGCATTTCGCGGAAGACCGGCAGAAAGCGCAGCGGATAGCCCTTGTCGTTGTCCTCACGTCCGACCAGGTTGATGCTGACGTACAGATCGCGATGCTGGTCGGTGAAGGCATACATCGCCTTCAGCTGCTCTTCGGCGTCCGGCGTGAAGCGCAGCACGGTGCTCTGGAAGCGCACTTCCACGCCGGTGGCTTTCGCGTCCGCAGCAGCCAGGCGCCGACGGATGATGTCGATCGCCTCGTCACCGACATAGGCGCTGCCGTCCGGCTTGATGTAGCCCAGCGGTGCGTCCTGCAGTTCCAGATACGCCACGCCTTCCTTGCCGAAGGCCTGCATGTCGCGATACAGGATATCGGCGGTCACATAGGGGTTGCGCCACAGGTCATTCAGGCGCGCCCAGTGGCCGAAGAATTCGTTGCGGCCTTCATACGGCTGATCGAGACGGATGCTGTCGAGCCAGCCGGCTTTCTCGGTGGCGTTCAGATCCTGCAGCCGCTTGTATTCGGACTTCTGGCAGTCGTCGAGCTTGTCGTAGCTCGAGGCCTGCATGTTGACGAATAACAATAAGTAGGGCTTGGGCCCGTACTCATTGCTGCCGTAGGCCGCGCAATTGTTGATGCGCAGCTTGGTGTAGTAGGTGTAGCCGTGCGCGGTCTGCGCCAGCGCGGCGTCCCACATCCACTCGGAACGCACGCCGCCGGACAGATGATTGTGCAGGTCGCCGCCCTTGGGCAGCGCGTACAGGAAGCGGTAGAGCTGCTCGGGTGTCGCTTCCGCTTTGAGCTTTTCGAACCAGGGCTCGGCGGCCTGTGACGGCAGGCTGCAGGTGATCAGCGAGAGAAGCAGTAGTAGCTGGCGCATGGTGTTCTGCGGTAGTTGCTTTGGGTGGTGCTTGTTGGGGTTCGCTGCGCTCACCCCAACCTACAATGTCGTTGTAGCCGTGTAGGTTGGGGTGAGCGCAGCGAACCCCACGCATCGGCGCTACAGATACTTCAGCAGATGCAGGCTGAAATACGCCGCCTGCTTCGCGGCGATCGGCCCGAGGCGCAGGTAGTCGTCGTTCGGCGCCTCCTGCGCGACATTGCTGCCGGCGCGCACGACGATGTAGGGCACGCCGAGAGTTTCGCAGACATGGCCCAGCGGTGCCGATTCCATTTCCATGATGTCGTTGTGGAACAGCGAGCGCAGCGTGTCGATGCGCTGCTGGGTGACGCCAAACAGATCGGACGAGGACACCACGCCGCGCCGCACTTTCACCTTGTAGGTCGCACCATTGGCGGTGACTTCCGGGCCCTTGTATGTGGCGATCGCCTGATCGGCGAGCTTGAGCAGCGAGACCGGCGGCGAGAACGCGTTCTCGACCTCGTGACCGTCGATCGGGCTGTTCATCGGCCGGAACACCATGTCCTTGCTCGTCAGGCTGCCATAGTCGTGCTCATGCATCACGGTGGCGACGATCACGTCGCCGGTGCGCAGCTCCGGATTGGTGCGCGCACCGGTGCCGCTCATCAGCACCAGACGCGGCTTGAACTCGCTGATGAACAAGGTCGAGGTCATGCCGGTGTAGGTCTTGCCGATGCCGGTGATCGCGACAACCACTGGCTTGCCCTCAATGTGACCTTGCCAGTACGGGATGCCCCAGAACGTTTTCTTCTGCGCGTCTTTCATCGCGTCGACGAAAGGCGGGATCTCCTGCGGCACGGCGCCGAGTATCAGGATGGTGTCGGTTGGGCTGTAGTTGAGCGGTTTGGACGGCGCTTCGGCGGCGTGGGCGACGGCGCCACACAGACCGAAAGCGAGGGCCAGTATCAGACGGAGTTTCATTGCGGGTTCCTGTTGTTACTACTTACGCTCAACACCGTCATTCCCGCGAAGGCGGGAATCCAGAGGCTGCGATTGCGCATCCATAGGTACACGTCGGCAAAGGATTGCCGACCTACGGGCCAGGCACGTGATCGCGATACTCGCTCCATCCAATCAGCAGTTTCTGCACGACGATATTGCCGACCTGGTACGCCGCCTCGATCGCCGGCAGGCCGTTCTCCGGATATTCGGCGGTGGTGCTCCAGGCCGCGTCCTTGCCCGGCGGCTGCTCGCTGAAGTTGCTGGCGGTGCGCAGCACCATCACGCGGTCCAGGTCGACGCGCTGCTCGCGCGACAGCCTGCGCAGTGCGGTCAGCGTGCCGCTGTCCTCCATCGCCGACATCATGAAGTTGGCGTCCTTGCCGGCCTGCAGCTGCATCCAGTCGTTGGCCCATTTCGTCATCAGGTCGCCGTGGAAGTAGGTGCTCGACGACATCGTGTCGCCGATCGTGACGAACGGCGGCTTCAATGCATTCGGGAAGCCTGCGAACTGCTGGCGGAAGGCCTTGATGCCCTCGCTGTCGGCCACCGGATGATCCTGGGTCAGATCAAACGCCCACTGCGTCAGCGCCGCATTCAACGGGAAGTGGATCGTGTCGACGGTCCAGCCATCGGCCTTGTCATTGGGCTTTTTCGCGCCCAGCGGCAGCAGGCCGTAGGGCCAGTCTTTCGGGATTTCGCGCGCGTCGATCTCGTACAGCAGATCGCCGTCGACCACGTGTTTTGCCCAGGCCGCGGTGCCGAGCGACACGTCCTCGGGGTCGCCGCCGCCGATGCCGGCGATCAGCCAGTAGGCCTTGCTCAGATCGAAGCGCGGGTCGGTGCCCAGCGCCATGATCGAGGTCGCCGCATTGGTGATGCCGCCGCCGGTGCAGATCGCCAGCAGGCCGGCGCCGTTCATGCGCAGCTCGTATTCGCCCATCGGGAACGGCAGCACGGTGTCGAGCTTCTGCCGCTCGATCCACAGCTGGAATTCACCGGGCTCGTCGCCGGTGGGCTTGCCTTTTTCGAACATGCTGACGACGACGACTTTCACCGGGATCTTTTCGGGTGCGGTGGGTTTTGAACAGGCGACAAGCAAGACGACGAGACAGCACAACAATGATCGAAGCGACATGAGAAATCCGAGGTCGGTTGGGGTGAATGTTGGGGTTCGCTGCGCTCACCCCAACCTACGGTCCAACAAGTCGAGGTAATGCTGGCGGCGCTCATCGCTGAGCCAGGCGACGTCGAAACTGTTGCGCACCAGCTGCGCGATTTCGGCCTGCTCGAAGCCGGCCTCCTCGGCCAGCGCGAACAGGTTTTCGTTCATGTAGGCGCGGAAATAGGCGGGGTCGTCGGAGTTGATCGTCGCCTTCATGCCCAGCGCCATCATCTTGCGGATTTCCTCGCCGGTGAGGTTCTGCACGACGAAGCGATTCGACACCGGGCACACGGTCAGGCCGAGGCCGCGGCGCGCGATCTCGGCGCAGATCGCCGGGTCCTCCAGCGAGTTGATGCCGTGATCAATGCGATCGACGCGAATGTCGTCCAGACACTGGCGGATGTGCAGCAGCGTATTGAGCTGGTTGACGTCGCAGTGCATCGTCAGCCGGTAGCCTTCGCTGCGCGCGCGTGCGAACACCTCGGCGAACTTGATCGGCGGATTGTTCTTCTCTTCGGAATCCAGGCCGACTCCGACGATCCACTCTTTGTAGGAAAGCGATGCGAGCAGCGTCTGCATCGCCGACTCCGCACTGAGTTCGCGCAGGAAGCACATCACCAGCTGCGACTCGACGCCGAGTTCGCTTGCCGCCTGAACCTGCGCGCGATGAATGCCCTGGATCACCGTGTCGAAGGCGACGCCGCGGCCGGTGTGAGCCTGCGGATCGAAGAACATTTCGCAGTACAGCACGTTCTGCTCGCGGGTCTTCTTCAGATAGGCCCAGCTCATGTCGAAGAAATCCTGCTCGGTCAGCAGCACTTCCATCGCCTTGTAGTAGATCTTCAGGAACGACGGCAGATCGTGGAAATCGTAGGCGGCGATCAGCGCCTCGGGCGTGTCGTGGTCGAGCTTGACGCCGTTGCGCGTGGCTAGTGCAAAACTCAGCTCGGGTTCGAGCGTGCCCTCCAGGTGCACGTGCAGCTCGGCTTTCGGCAGGTTTTGGATGAAGGCTCGCATCATGAAGGTCTCGCTGTGTAGTGTGTAGGTTGGGCTGAGCGCAGCGATGCCCAACATGAGTTCGCGCTGATGTTGGGGTTCGCTTTGCTCACCCCAACCTACGTTACGGTTTGGCGCGCGTCAGCAGATCCAGCGTCATCTTCTCGAAGGCTGGCACATCGACGTCCTCGACGACGGTGACCGCGCGCTCGCCCATGCCCGGACCGCCGCCGATGGACCAGCTCAAGGTGTTGCCGTAGCCGGCGGTGAAGCTGGTGTCGATATCGACCAGCAGCTGCTGGCTGCGCGTGACGATCGCCGGGTTCAACCAGACCGCGGCGGCGAGTTCGTCCCACATCGGGAACGACTGACCGAACTGCACCAGATAGCTTGCAAACGGCGCCTTGCCGCGAGCGATCTGCTTGAAGAATTCCGGCTTGAAGAAGGTCTTCGTGGTCGGGTCGATCGGCAGCACGGTGATTTTCTTCCAGGCTTCGTGCAGCACCAGCGACGCGGCCTCCGGGTCCCAGCGCATATTGAATTCACGGCGCGGCGAATTGACGAATTCCTTGGCGAAATCGTTATCCGCCGGCTGCGGGTTGAAGCTCGCGCCCATGATCACCAGCTGCTGCGCGTTCGCGGCGAAAGCCGGGTCGAGCCGCGCCGCCAGCGCCACCGTGGTCAGCGGGCCGCCGGTCCAGATCGTGACCTGGCCGGGGAATTCGCGAACTTTTCGCACCATGAAGGCCGCGCCATTTTCGCTCTGCGCTTTCAGCTTCGGTGCGCCGGCCGGCGACGGCGGCACCAGGAAGGGATCGGCGTGATACGGCGTGCGCCGCACCGCGCCCTGGTCGGGCCAACTCTCGGTCCATGCTCCCTTGTAGTACAGCGCGCCGTACTGCTGCTCCCAGACCTTGGTGCGCGCCTGCGTATTCACCAGCGGGTAGACCGCGCCGCCGTATACCGGCACTTCCGTGCGGCCGGCGACTTCGAGCAGGCGCAAGCTATGGCCGAGTTCCTCGTCGCGCCAGCCATCGCCGCTGGTGGCGACGATGCCCAGCACCTCGACGTCCGGCGACTGCAGCAGCATCAGGATCGCCTGCAGGTTGCTCGACGCCGGGCCGAAGGCGTCCTGGTCGATGATGATCTTGCGGCGCGGCGGGTCGGCAGCCGAAACCGGCAGCACCGAGCACAGGGCGAGCATCAGCGCCGTCAGGGCGCGCAGGGAAAACCGTGGGATGCTGGGCATGGGCGCCTTGGGCGAACGTAGAATACTGGCTTCGATATTGCGTACAGTCCTAAGCAAAAATTGTGCACAAAACTTTCGTTATGAACCCGACCGAACCTTCAAGCGAGCCCTCAATAGCGAGCTTTCTGCGCGGCCTGCCCAAGGCGGAGCTGCATCTGCATATCGAGGGCACGCTGGAGCCGGAGATGGTGTTTGCGCTCGCCGCCAAACACGACGTGACGCTGGCTTACGCGTCGGTGGACGCGCTGCGGCGAGCCTATGACTTTCATGATCTGCAGTCGTTTCTGGATCTGTACTACGCCGGCGCGGACGTGCTGCGCGACGAGGAGGATTTCTACGCGATGACCTCGGCGTACCTGCGCCGCGCGCGGGCCGATGGCGTGGTGCACGTGGAGATCTTCTTCGACCCGCAGACCCATACCGAGCGCGGCATCGGCATCGGCACCGTGATCAACGGCATCCACCGCGCGCTGGCCGACGGCGAACGTGACCTCGGCATCAGCCATCGGCTGATCCTGTGCTTTCTGCGCCACCTGAGCGAAGCGGCTGCCGAAGCGACGCTGGATTTGGCCCTGCCCTTTGCGGATCGCGTCGCCGGCGTCGGCCTGGATTCCTCGGAAGCCGGCCATCCGCCATCGAAGTTCGAGCGCGTGTTCGCGCGTGCGCATCGTCTCGGCTTTGCACGGGTCGCGCACGCCGGCGAAGAAGGGCCGGCGGACTACATCACCGAGGCGCTGGACCTGTTGCAGGTATCGCGCATCGATCACGGCGTGCGCTGCGACGAAGACCCGCAGCTGCTCGCACGCCTGGCGCGCGAACGCGTGCCGCTGACGGTATGCCCGCTGTCGAACACCAAGCTGAAGGTCTACCAGCAGATGGAGCAGCACAACCTGCGCCGGCTGCTCGAGCAGGGCCTGTGCGTCACCATCAACTCGGACGATCCGGCCTATTTCGGCGGCTACCTTGTCGACAATTACCTGGCGGTGCAGCGAGCCCTGGATCTGAGCAGGGAGCAGCTGGTGCAGCTGGCGAAGAATTCCTTCGAAGCCTCATGGCTGGACGCCGCCAGCAAGCAGCGCTGGATCACTGCCGTCGACAACTACGCGGCGCGGACCAGCGCGGCATGAGCGATCCGCTACTGGTCGACGACTGGCATCCGGTCGCAGCCTCGGCCTCGCTACTCGCCGGCCAGACGCTCGCCGCGCAGCTGCTCGGCGAAGAACTGGTGCTGTGGCGCGACAGCCGCGGCGCCTGCCATGCCTGGCAGGACCGCTGCCCGCATCGCGGCACTCGCCTGACACTCGGACATGTGGCCGACGACGCGCTGGTCTGCCGCTATCACGCCTGGAAATTCGGCGTCTCCGGCGCCTGCCTGCAGGTGCCCGCGCAGCCCGATGCTCCCTTGCCCGGCGGCGGCGCACGCGTGTTTTCGGCCTTCGAGATTTATGGGCTGATCTGGGTCTGCATCGGCACGCCGCCGCCCGCGCCGCCGCCGTTTCCGGAATACGCGAACCCGAAGCTGCGCAAAGTGGTATGCGGCGCTTACCCGCTGCACGCGGCCGGCCCGCGCATCATCGAGAATTTTCTCGACATGGCGCATTTCGGCACGGTGCACGACGGCATCCTCGGCACCGCCGAGCACATGGAGGTCTGCGACTACCAGGTACAGGCTTTCGACGACGGCGACGGCAATAGCGGCGTGCTGGCGACGCAGTGCATGGCCTTGCAGCCGCAGCCCAACAGCGTCGCGCAGACCGGCAGCCAGGTCGAATACACCTACCGCGTGGTGCGGCCGCTGACCGCGATGCTGACCAAGCTGCCGCAGGCGCAGCAGGGCTTCATCGAGGCGATCGCGATCATCGTGCAGCCGCTGGGCGAGGAACTCAGCGCCGTCTGGATCGTGCTCACGGTCAGCAACGCGGATCAGAGCGACGACGAGTTGCGCGCATTCCAGGACCGTATTTTTCACCAGGATATTTCCATCCTGGAGAACCAGCTGCCGAAGCGGCTGCCACTGTATTCGCGCGCTGAGATATCGGTCGCCTGTGATCGCTCATCGCTGGCGTATCGCGCGTATCTGCGCGGCATCGGCCTGCGCTACGGCGTGATCAACGAAGCGTAGGTCGGCAATCCTTTGCCGACGTGAGGCCGCGATTGCACATCGGGCGTGCACGTCGGCAAAGGATTGCCGACCTACTGGAGCACGATATGAAACTACTGCTGAGCCGCGCCGACGTGCTCGCCACCCAGGACGACGCCGGCACCGAAATCCGCGACGGCGCGGTATTCATCCGCGACAACTGGATCGAGCGCGTCGGCAGCAGCGCCGAACTCGATACCTGGATCGCCGAAGACGCCGCCGCGCGCACGCCCGACCGCCGCATCGACCTAGCCGGCTGCGTGCTGCTGCCAGGCCTGATCAACGGCCATCACCATCTGTATCAGACCCTGACCCGCTCGGTGGGCACCGCCGGCGGCCTGGCGCTGTTCGACTGGCTGAAAACCCTGTACCCGATCTGGGGCCGCATGGACCCGGAAGCGGTTTATGTCAGCGCGAAAGTTGGCCTGGTCGAACTGCTGCTGTCCGGCGCGACGACAGTTGCCGATCATCTGTACATGTTCCCCAACGGCGCGCGGCTCGACGACGAGATCGACGCCGCGGTCGAACTCGGTGTGCGCTTTCATCCGACACGCGGCTCGATGAGCGTCGGCGAAAGTGAGGGCGGCCTGCCGCCGGATGATCTGGTGGAGCGCGAAGAGGACATCCTCGAAGACGGCCTGCGCGTGATCCAGCGCTACCACGATCCGGCGCCGGGCTCGATGCTGCGTATCGGCCTCGCGCCCTGCTCGCCTTTCAGCGTCAGCGCCGATCTGATGCGCGAAAGCACGCGCATCGCGCGCAGCCATCCGCGCGTCGGCCTGCACACGCATCTGGCGGAGACGCTCGATGAGGAGCGTTACTGCCTCGCGAAGTTCGGCATGCGCCCGCTGGACTACGCCGAGTCGCTGGACTGGCTCGGCCCCGAAGTCTGGTTCGCGCACATGGTGCATCCCAACGCTTCGGACATCGCCAAGCTGGCGCACAGCTGCAGTGGCGTCTGCAGTTGCGCCAGCAGCAACATGATCCTGGCCTCCGGCATCCCGCCGGTGCGCGCGATGATCGACGCCGGCGTGCGCGTCGGCCTGGGCGTTGACGGCTCGGCCAGCAACGACGGCAACCACATGCTCGGCGAGGCGCGTCAGGCCATGCTGCTGCAGCGCGTCGGCTGGCCCGGCTTCGAGTCGCGCGCCGATCGCCTGTCGGCGCGCGAGGCGCTGCGCCTGGCGACACGCGGCGGCGCCGCGCTGCTCGGCCGCGAGGAGATCGGCAGCATCGAGGTCGGCAAGGCCGCGGATCTGGTCGCGTTCCGCGTCGACGGGCTCGAGCACGCCGGCGCGCAGAGCGACCCGGTCGCCGCGCTGCTGACCTGCGCGCCGACCCGCGTGTGGTTGTCGGTGATCAACGGGCGCGTAGTCGTCGACGAGGGCGCGATCCCGGGGCTGGATCTGCGCGGTCTGATCGCGCGGCATAACGCGATCAGTCGGAGGATGGTTTCGTAGCTTTCGTAGGTTGGGGTGAGCGCAGCGAACCCCAACATCGGCGCGGGACAACCGTTGGGGTTCGCTGCGCTCACCCCAACCTACAGCCGCTACAGCAGGCGGCGCACCTGTACCAGACGACGGTTCCAGTCGGCGGTCAGCAGGGTTCGCGTGACCTGTCCGGCCGTTGGCGAGGCATGCAGGATCTCGCCACCTCCGGCGTACACGGCGACGTGCAGGCGGCGTTTGCCCCAGCGGTAGAACATCAGATCACCGGGGCGCGGGTCGTGTGCATCGACCTGGGTGCCGAGCTTGATCTGCTCCTGCGTGCTGCGCGGCAGATCGATCCCGGCCTCGATGAAAGCGCGCCTCACCATGCCGGAGCAGTCGATCGCCGATACCGCGTTGCCGCCGAGGCGATAGCGCATGCCGAGCATCGCCTCCGCGCTGGACAGCACGATGTCGCTGGCGCTCAGTTCGCTGCTCGGAGCCACGGCGGGTTCAGGTGTCTCAGCGACACGGGGATCGGCGGGGCCGAAGGCGGCCTGGGAAGCAGGCAGCAGGTCCGGGGAGATCTTCGGACCGGCCGAGAAAGCCTGCGCGCTTAGCGATGTAAGTGCCAGAATCAGCACGAATATTGAACGAATCAAATCTAGCACTCTGTATTGCTGCGCTGCAGCCTACGCTGGTCGGCTGGCTGCATGTACGGCCGACGAACCATCAGCCGGGCAAAACCGCTGGACGCCTGTTGGACATGGCCTTCAGTGACGCCCTGCTGAACGCGATGCAATAAAAAGGCCGCATCGTGTACCGATGCGGCCCCTGGGTACCAACCGACACCGACGGTTACAACATGCTTTCCAACTCTGGCATCGATGTCTCTGGAAACAGCAAGTCTCGATGGGTCCAGCCCGACCATGCTGCTGCACTCCGATAGTGGGCCAAGCTACGCGGACACCGGCGTTTTAGACCAGTGCTACCGTAGCGCTATCACTGCAGCCGGAGCGAGTGGCGATGACGACTCATGAAACCTATCCGGTTGGCACTCCAGGACGTCCCTGGGATGCCTCGGAAGTGTTGGCCTGGCGGGCACGGCAGACCGGCAAGCGTCGCTACGACGCGGATGTGCTGAGCGTGATCGAAACGCTACGCTCGCGCTATGAGGTGCTGCAGTACGGCCGCCTGGATCACGACCCGGATCGCTACCCGCTGTTCTGCATCAACAGCCGCGCCTGGCGGGACGAACTGCCCTGTGCACTGGTAACCGGCGGCGTGCACGGCTATGAAACCAGCGGTGTGCACGGGGCCTTGCGGTTTGTCGATCGGCACGCGTCAAGCTATGAAGGCCGGGTCAATCTCATCGTTGCGCCCTGCATCAGCCCCTGGGCCTACGAAATGATCCAGCGCTGGAATCCGCATGCGATCGACCCGAACCGCTCGTTCTTCGACGATAGCCCGGCGCAGGAGGCTGCAGCGGTTTTGCGCTTGATCGCGCCCTTCCGCGATCGGGTGCTCGTGCATGTCGACCTGCATGAGACCACGGATACGGACGAGTCCGAGTTTCGTCCGGCGCTGGCCGCCCGCGACGGCCTGGCCTACTTGCCGGGCGAGATCCCGGACGGCTTCTACCTGGTCGACGACAGCGAGCGTCCGCAGACCGAGTTCCAACAGGCCGTGATCGCGGCCGTGGCGGAAGTCACGCACATCGCCCCGGCCGATCGCCACGGCGAAATCATCGGATCGCCGGTGATTGCTCCGGGCATCATCCACTATCCGCTGAAGCGGCTAGGCCTCTGTGCGGGTATTACCGACGCCGCCTTCAGGACGACCACCGAGGTTTATCCCGACAGTCCGCGCGCAAGCGGTGAGCAATGCATCGCCGCGCAGGTGGTGGCAGTGTGCGCGGCGCTCGACTTCGCGCTGGCACATACCGGCGGCAACCGATAGCGCGAACCGAGTTGAATCTCCGGGCCCTGAGATTGTGCAAGCAAGGCGGGCGGACTTTTCTGCACTAACGTGCCCGACTCGCCTGCTCACCGCCAAGCGAGCGGCACCGACTTCGGCCCGACCACGCCGCCCGGATAGTATTCGATCCTGGTGCCGGGCTTGAGCGTGAAATTGGGGATGCGGCGCAGGAATTCCTGCAGGCAGATCTTGACTTCCATGCGCGCGAGATGGGCACCCATGCAGCTGTGCACGCCGCCCGCGAAAGCGAGGATCGGTTTGCGCGGGCGGTTGAAATTCACATCCGTCGGATCGGGGAAAATTTCGGGGTCGTAGTTGCACGACGGCAGAATGCTCGTCACGCGGTCGCCCTTCTTCATCTTCACGCCGCGGATCTCGTAGTCCTGAGTCAGCGTGCGGCCGGAGAAAGTCACGCTGAAAACGCGTAGCAGCTCCTCGACGATGTTGTCGATGTTGCCCGGCGAATCGATGATCTCCTGCCGGCGTTCCGGATTCTCGGCCAGCCAGACGAAAATGTTGTTCAGCGTCGCGAAAACCGTGTCGAGGCCCGCGATGAACAGGAAAAACACGAAACCGAAGATTTCGCGGCCCGACATAGGTTCGCCGCCCGGCTTGCCGTGCACGATCGCGCTGACCGCACCGCCATCCGGATGGGCGGCCTTTTCCCGGATCACGGTGTTCAGATACACCGTCACCTCGCCCATGACCTGTTGCGCGATCTGGCGGTCCTGAGCATGCAGAAGACCCATCGCCCAGCGGACGAACTCGTCCATCATGCTGCGCGGCAGGCTCATGATGTCGAGGAACACGCCCACCGGCAGCGGGCGGCCGAAGTCCTTGGCGAACTCGCACTCGCCCTTGTCGATGAACTGGTCGATCAGATCATTGGCGAGCTTGCGGATCGACAGCTCCAGCGTCATGACCGTCTTGGGTGAAACCAGCGGATCGACGATCGCGCGATATTTGCGATGGTGTGGCGGTTCGATCTCCAGCGGGATGATGTTCCACCAGTCATTCGGATCGCGCGGGAACGGGCCGGAACCGGCGCTGGTGAAGAATTCCGGATGCCGGAGGACGAAGTAGGCGTCTTCGTATTTCAGCAGCTGCCAGGCCGGCTTCTGATGCTCGCTGCCGGGGCTGAAGAAGATCGGCGGCGCTTTCTGGTGCAGCTCCGCCATGAACTTGTGCGGCGCCGCCAGGAACTCCGCTCCCTCGGTGATGCGTGCGTCGTACACCAGCTCCGGAGGAACATGATCCGGAATCGGGGCCGCTACGCCGGCTTGTGCAGTGCCTGCCATCTTCACTCTCCTCGAATAATTTTTGTGGGCCCGCGCCGGACTCAGTACTGCGTTTCGGGCAGACGGACGACCAGGCCATCCAGCGCCTCGCTGACCGCAATCTGGCAGCCCAGACGGCTGGTCGGCTTCCGCTCGCTGAAGGTCGCCTCGAGCATCTCGCTCTCGGCACCGGTCGCGGTACCGACACGATCCATCCACGCCTCATCGACATAGCAATGGCAAGTCGCGCAGGCCAGGCCGCCGCCGCACTCGCCCGCGACGCCGTTGACCATGTTGTTGACCGCACCCTGCATCACGGAATCGCCGTCGGGCACCTCCACCTGATGCTGTGTTCCGTCATGTTCGATGTAGATAACTGCGGGCATGGGGACTATTCCTTCGTACGCTGAGAACGTTGTTCTCGAATATTTGATGCTCTCCGCATGGTAATGTCAAGCGATGATCCAAATGGCTGGCCGCTATGAGGCGGATACGGCAGAACTTCGTTCTCGCGCCGGGGTTTGCTGATTTTGAGAAAGGGAAAATTGTCCGAACCTGGCAGCGTCGCGGCGCTGGACGCACCAGCACGCTGGGAGGAGCGGTCTGCGACCCGCGTACTGGAAGTCGGGCGCGACCAGATCCTTGAACGCAGCCGTCGCATCGTCGAAGTCGCGTATGCCCTGCTCGAGCAAGCGGGGCTTGACGGCGTCACGATCCGCGCAGTGCTCAAGAACAGCAGGTTGTCCAGGCGGGCGTTCTACGAACGCTTTGAGGGGAAAGACGAGCTGATGCTGGCGGTGTTCGAGCACACGATCCGCCTCGCCGCCGGACACTATCGCGATCAGGTGGCGAATCTGGCGGACCCGCTGGCACGGCTGGAAATGATCGTCACCTCAATCGTTCTCGGCCGCAGCACCGATACCCACACGCAGAGCGCGACGATCTGGCGGCGCGGCGCCGCGATGAGTCGCGAGCATTTACGGCTCGCACAATCCCGGCCCGAGGATCTCCAGACGGCCCTGAGCCCACTGCTCGAAGTGATCGCGCTGCAGCTGTCAGACGGGATGAGCGTCGGCTCCATTCGATCCACCGATCCTCGACGCCTTGCGGCTCTGCTCTACAACCTGGTCTCGACGACCGCGCACACCGAGCTGCTCACTCGAGAGACAGCGGCTCCCGACCCTGCGCGGATGGCGGGTCTGGCCAGAGATCTCTGGTTTTTTTGCCTGCGGGCAATAGCCGCCTAGCCGAGACCCCCACCTGCCCCTCTCTGGGAACCTTGCGCAGACCGTAGGGCGGGTCGTGACCCGCCGCTTTTGCTCAGGCTTGACGACGGCGGGTCATGGCCCATAAGCAGGTCCGCAAGGAACATGGCGCCACCCAAGTACATCCCCCTCCCCCGCGTGCGGGGGAGGGGGATGGCCGGTTCCGGGCATCAAGCCGGCTGCTATGAAGCTGAGGCGGCCTCTCCCGGAGGGAGAGGGGATTTCTCGCCGCATACGAACCGAAGACGCGCTCGCCATCTACAGCTTGCGGACCACGTCGCCCAGTTTCCGTGTCTGCCATACGTTGAGCATCTTCGTCATCATATGCAGCTGAATTCGGGCGTTCTCATGCTCAAGAAAGCAGGCATCCCGATAACTTTCAACGGCGTCGATGTCCTTGATGTCCCGTTCTATGGCGATGGGCGCACCCATGGAGTAAGCCACACCGGAAACGGCAACGATCAGCAGATTGTGCAGCCTCAAGTCTTCAAGGCTCAATCGCGGGCCGCCGTGGGCCACATATTCTTCGATATAAACCGTCAGCAGTTCATCCAGATGCTCATTCCAGATCAAGGGTTCGGCCCCGCTGATCGACCCGCTAATCGACTGAGCTACGCTGATTTGCCCAACGTTTGCCCAATCGATGAAGCCGCATTGCAACGCGCCTTCGGCATCCCGCCAGAACCAGCAGTTATCGATATTGGCATTCCAGTGAGCGAATGCGATGAAGTCAGGGTTCCCGTATAGAACCTCCCTGATGCGGCTTGCTGCGGCAAGCACATCGGGAATGTCGCGAATGAATTGCTGGCGAAACTCCAAGGTGCGCACGTTCTCCGGAAACAGCTTCGGGTAGCGCGCTATGAAATCGAACATCCGGTTTGCGCGCTGTATCAGTTTCTCTTCCGGCACCTGAATCGCAAACACCGCCGAAGCCTGCTCGCGCTTGTAAGGGAATTTCTTGTCGAAGTCTGGCGGCAATCGACCGCCCCGGTGTGTTCCCGACAGCTTTGCAAGCCCCCTCAAAATAGCCTTGTAGTGCTCAAGCGGCTCTGGCACCGCGTAATCCATGCACTTGGGATAAATCGCCTCCATTCCATTGCGGCCATAGCTGATGCATTCGGAAATGATCAGCCCGGTGCCAGACTCCGACTCGATGTCGGCAAACAGGCAGGCCGGCACCGTAACCGGAAAATCCGGCGATCTGGACAGCACCGCGAAATTCGCTTCCGAGATCATCAGGAAGCGGGCTCTGTCCCACAGCGCGTTGTCGAAATTCCGCGAAAACTTGATGAACAGCTGCTCGGGCAAGCCCGGCTCAGACAATTCGTACGCAACCGTCAGCAACAGCTTTTTCCCGGTGCCGCCACCAAGAAATTCTTGTGCTTGAACAATGCGACTAACGCTGTTGTGAGCGGCTAGAGCGCCGGAGGCATGAAAAGCCTTCGTGAGAAAATCCGTGCCGTTTGAGACCAGCGTTTCGGCATCGGCCGGAATCTCAAGGCCGAAGATATCGCCAACACCCCAGGGCTTATTGACTGAGGCGGCTTGTTCGTTCTTGTCGAGTATCACTAAGGCTGTCCTCGTGTTTCTTTTTGCGCCGATATCGGGGCGCCGCTAGCATTGCGGCGGCAAGTCGTCCATCTGATAGGTCCAGCCGAGTTGGCGTAATCGCTCCACCACGTTCTCGACCTTCACGATCTCACCGGTGTCCTTCGGCATTACCGCGGCGATCTCGAAGTCGCGGTTGGTGAGTTCCCGGTTGCGGATCAGGGCGAGAGCCCCAAGCAGTTCGTTTCGCTCGGCAGCGGCATCCCCACGCCTCCTGAAGGTGTAGGAGCGTTCGACGCATTCGACGGCGGACGCCACACGCTCTATGGCCTGGATTCGCGCCAAGTGCTGGTCGAAGTCGGCAATGAGACCGCGAAGCTCCGGCAGGTCCCTCACCGACTGCATCAGCAACAACGTGCGCCTGCAGGCCAGTTCCATTTTTGCAGCGCTCGGCGCGCGCTCGATCGCCATGGACTCGCGCTGAATCCGTGACGCGACCACCAGCGCCATCTTCCCCTTGGTTTCTGCCCAGGTTGGCTCAGACATCGGCAATGGCTCGCGGTGCCACCTGTGTACGGTACGCATGCACCATCCGATCGCAGGCTTCGCGAACAAAAATACGGGTGCCAGCTAGTTTCAATGTGTCGGCCTGTTCTGCTCGGAAAAGTGCGGTGGCGCGGCGCTGCTGCGCCATCGCCTTCCCGTCTGGATTATTGGACTGGATGGCGCCGTAGTTTAGAAATAAAGGTTCTCTGGATGGCGATGAGAGCTTCGGCACTAAGCGCAACGCCCAGCTTAAGACGCGGACCCGCCGGAGCGGCAAAGCGGCGAAGGCAGAGACCTCGGCGGCTGCGTGTTGTTGGGCGTCATTCATACCGCTCCATGGGTATTTCCAGCCCAGGCACGAGTTCCCGAACTGCCCGTTGAATACTGCTGCTTGCTACGCCAGCGAAGAACGGCTGTGCAGGTCTCGCAGCACTCTCTGAAAGCTCTTGAGACACAAGACCGACGAGCGAGCCCCGCTCCGACACGATGGGGCCACCGCTGTTTCCCGGACGAGCGATCGCCGAGAATAGAAACACTGAGTGACCGCCAAAAACGTTGACCCCCGGATTAGTAACTTCTCCGCGGTGCATGATCAGCGAGGGCTGGATTGACAAGGGCACACGCGGGTAACCGAGTGTATAGACGCTCTCCCCAACGACAGGATCCGTGAAGGCCAGATCCGGAAGCGATTCCAACTGCGGCTCTACCCATACAAGGCCGACGTCAATATGCTGATGCTGACGAGTGGCCTGAACACGGAACTCGTTGCCGTTGAACACTTGGACTGGGTCGACCTTCATGTCAGATAGGACGTGCGCACATGTCAGCAAGATCCCACGTCCTAGAGACAAAGCGGTGCCGGCGACGGTGTCCCCCGCTGCGTTGGTGCCCGTGACTTGATGGATTACTTGGCCCAAATACTCGTAAAGAAATTCTGCCCCAAGTATATGCGTCAGCCACAGCGGACCTAGCTTCTGAAGCGAGGTGATCTCTCGCATAAAGTAATAGCTGCCTATGGACATCGCCTTTCGTCCGGGCCCCATAAACTGCAGCACGTTGGAACTTGAAAGCTGCGCCAGAAGGTCTTGAATTCGAAGCCTGTATCTCTCGGCATCCTTCAAATGTCCCGTTCGGGTTAGGTACTCGATGAAGTCATTGCCTTCAAACGGAACACTCTTCCCCTTTTCTGGGGTGCGCCCTAGATCTAGGCAGGACTTCTCGTAGTTCAAAGGCGAGAAAAAGTTGAGGGCAAGGAATACGAGCCGAACTCTTTCCTCAACGTTGAGTGGCCTTAGCTTTGAGAACCGCTCGCGAGAATCGGTCACTGCACCCTCCAGGATACCCAACACTTTGCCCTAGCCGCGGCACCGCCGGAACGAAGCGAAAGCGTGAACGTCGACTGGAAGCTATTGTTGTGCGCGTTACTCACTCGACTCTCTAACGACGCCAAAGGCAAACGGCATTTTGCCTCGTGCGCACTTGAACCGGCTCTGATATATCTCGCGCCACACCGTACTCGAACTCGGTGAACTTGCGCCCCCTATAAGATGCGTTCCCTTCGCTTTCCAACCAACTGAAGTCAGAGAACGGAAATGCGAGGTTCTGAGCGCACCCTCCCGCCAAGCATGCGCCGGACGGACCGCACCATATGACATCAATATCGGCATGATCCTTCTGACGTACTGAAGGTTCAGTGGTAGCCATAACGAGAACGTCCCAATCCGATGATGGCTTCTCCGTGCCGTTAACGCGAGAGCCGATCAGCCAAATCTCAAACACCATTTCATTCCGCTTTAGTGTCTCAATGAGAGATGCAACATGTGGCGGAACGCAATTGGAGTTCACGTCGATGCATTCCTCAGCGCATAACGCTCACGTTCACCCGCGGCCCTGCCGGAGCGGCGAAGCCGCGGAGGCAGGGGCGTCGGGCGCAACGTGTCAGGCGCCTTAGAACCGAAGAGAGCTGAGCAACTTCGCACGGTCGAGTTCCTTTTTTTTCGCTGCCTCTAGAGCAGCTCGCTTCTCTTGCTCCTCGCGTTGAAGGTCGTCCCTTAATCGACGAGCGTAGACTTGATGGACCACTGGCATCCATTGCTTGAAATAGTCGATGATCCGCTGCGCCTCCCCCTCGTCTGCTCTGATTGAGGCCCGCCGGTCTCCGAACGAGAATGCTTCAGGACCTTTTCCCAAAACAGCTGTTTGCCCGCCCATGTTAGTGAAGGCCCACTTCCATCGTGGATTCACAGGGTGACTAAGGGATATGGTCAGTGTTCCGTCGGTCCAATCAATGCCTGCGATCCTCATCGGGTCCGCCTCGATTGGATCGTCAACTTGAGCAGCGGGAATGACCTCCTTCTCAAGGGCGCTGACCTTCTGGAGCGACACATACGCCTCTCCCATGGATATCAATTCTTTCTTAATGTCTTCGATTGAGGCGGGACGACCCTTCGGATCCTGTGCCAGCATTCGCTCAACTATTTGATCAACATACGCATGCTTTTCCGAGAAGGACTGGACTCGCTGGAACCCCGTCCCATGCGGCACCTTGCCCGTGAAGAGTTCGTTCAGGATCAGCCCCAGCGCATAAATGTCCGCTGCAGCGCCAACCGCCGTTCCACGACTACGTTGCTCAGGGGCTGCGTACTCAAAGTTTGCGAGCCTCGACTGCTGCTTGGTCTCTACTGCTGTGAATAACTCTTCTTCCTCGAAGTGCGCAATGCCGAAGTCCGCAAGTACGGCTGCGTCACCCTCGCTGTTTATCAAAATATTTTCGGGCTTAATGTCGCGATGAACCACACCCAGCTTGTGAGCAGCCTCCACCCCGTCAAGTATTCGAGAGTAAATACGCATCGCGCGGTCGGGCTCCAACTTGCCCATTAGCCGCTTCAAAGAGCCTTCATACCGTGGCATCACGAAGAATGGTGCGCCTTCAAGCGTGATCCCATTGTCGACAACTCGAATCAGACATGGATGCGTGTGTTTACTGCAGAAGGACAACTCATTCTTGAATCGCTTAAGCTTTTCGCCCGACGCCTTTTCCGGTGCAATAAACTTGATAGCGAAATGCGCTTTCTCGTCGTCGGTCGCACCGTATACAACGCCGCTGCCACCCTCGCCCAGAAGATCGTCAATGTAGTAATTCGAGTAGGTTGTACGGATCTGCTTTGGCTTTTTCACCGCTCTCTCCTAGTCGCCCAACGCCCGCGTTCAGCCGCCTGACCCACCGAAGGCGAGACGGGTCGGCTGGAACGCATGGCTATTAGGAGCATTTGTAGGCCTCCCCACGAACCGCAGAACCAGAAAAGCCTGTAGTAGTAACGATGAGATTGACTGTGTTGGCACCCATTTTTGCTGCGTTGTTTCTAATTTCTCTCATTGCATCTTCCTCCGCGGCTCCTTGGCCGGCTAGCCCTCCATTCATGTGGTCAGTGCCCTGCACAAAGCCTATGTAGCTGCAGCCCTTCACTACGTCTGGATTGGAGGTGAGCCTGACTTGAGAGCCTTCGGGTGAGAGGGTCACCGTGACGCACGATGCCAAGAGCAATGAAACAATTGCCAGAAATGTAGTTCGGCTCATCTTTTACGCTCCTAACGCAGCAACTTAAGGGGCCAAACTTTGCAACTTAAAGCAACTTGAAGGAAGCAACTTAAAGGGGCCAGGCTCGCATTTTCTAGAATTCCAACGCGCCCTGACCAACCGCCGGCACCTCTGAAGCTTCAAATTCCAGCCGTGGCCTTCCCCGTGGCCGCGCCTGCCTGCGGATACCGGTCATGGCCTCGATCTTCGCCAAGAAGCGTTCATTGCCCATCGGCTGATTCTGATTGATGGCCAGGCGGATGTCATCGACGGCCGCACGGTCCAGTTCGGTGCGGAACAGCGCCCGGTAGTTGGCCTGGCGTTCCTGGTCACTGCGGCCGAGCCCTCGATAGAGCGCGTGCGGGGTGAGCCGGGAATCGGCCTGTCCCAGGCCGTTGTGGCGGTAGCTGCTCCAGCGATAGTGCGCCGGGTCATCCACCATGGCGGCGCGTACCGGGTTCAACTCGATGTAGCGCTGGCACAGCAGCAGGTAAGAGTCGGCCTGCACGCTGGATGACTTGTAGCGGCTATCCCACAACGTGCCGGTACGCTTCCAGGTTTTGTTGATGTATTGCACGTAGCGCCGTCCCAGCGAGATCAGCAGCTTGGGCACTGCGGCCGCCTTGCGCGGCGTCAACAACAGGTGGACGTGGTTGGTCATCAATACGTAGGCGTGCAAGGCGCAGCCGGTCTCCGCCAGCGCCTTTTCCAGCCAATAAAGATAACTGGCGTAGTCGTCCTCGCAGGAAAAACAAGGCTCGCGGTTATGGCCGCGCTGCACGATGTGCAGCGGTACGCCATCCAAGTGAACTCGTGAGCGGCGAGGCATGACAGCAAGGTATCATAAATAAATCGAGCCTGGCCCCTTTAATCCCCCCCGGCTACGATCGCGCGTACTGCCCGCTGCTGCTGGCAAACAATGTGCGTGAAAGCCGGCTTGCGTCGCGGACCTGCGTCACATTTGAGGCTCTCCGGATGCGCAGAAGCTACCCTATGCGGCGCTGACGCAAGTTCGTCTGCGACGGAAGTTACCCACGGTCGGTCCGACGCGGCTTCATAACTGTCTGACGCTAACTAATCGCTGTCTGACGCTGTCTCATCACTGTCTGACGCTACCTCATGGCGGCCTGAAGCTGACCAAGGTGCGGATGACGGACTCTAATGTCGGTCTGACGTCGAGTTTTTTACCCCCGGTACACTCCCGGATGGAGAAGGGATATGCTTTTTTTTGCGTTGGGATTCGCTTTTTGCTGATCTGACGCGGCTTAGGGCTGAGCAGACGCAGCTCTGGATCGATCTGACGCAAGCCAGTGTCGTGCTGAAGCGATCCAAGGCTCGGCTGACGTAGTCTTTGCCCGTGCTGCACCTACCAAACTCAGGACACGCGTAGCCTTTTAATTGAACTTAAGAATTGAACTTAAGAATTGAACTTAATGAACTTAATGGGCCAGGCTCGCATTTTCTAGAACTCCAACGCACCCTGACCAACCGCCGGCAGCTCTGAAGCTTCAGATTCCAGCCACGGCCTTCCCCGTGGCCGCGCCTGCCTGCGGATACCGGTCATGGCCTCGATCTTCGCCAAAAAGCGTTCATTGCCACGTCGGTTGGAACCGATTGCTGGGCGCCGATCTCTGCCGCACTCCACCGCGCTTGTATGGTGTCCGCAGAAAGGTCAGCGCCGCAGTCCCACTCGATGAAGTATCTTCCAGTACGCACCCGCAAAAACTCGTCTTTGTTTTTGAGCGGTGCGAAGACTTCTGATTCAAGGTATGGCTTTACATCAAAAAACCCCACTTCGCCGTCTTCAGCTTTTATGCATAGGACATAGTTGTCCTTTGGAACGACTTCTACAATGTTCATTGGTCGAGCCCTCGAATTTGAAATGGCTTCTGTCCGGTCACGGCTAGTTGCCAGTCTGCAAAAAGATCATCGTGATGAATTTCAATCCATGCAACAACGAGTTTATGCTTCTTCGGTGGAAGTTCGCCGGCCAAGACGACGCCATCGGAAATTGAATATACGGCTACTTGCCCTTGGTACTCGGCGTGAATGTGAGGCACATGATGTTTATCCGTGTCGTAAAAGAACATTCGGATGATGACGCCATAAAACATCGAAATCGTAGGCATGTCGATACTCTAATTTGGCGCCCACCGCCCTAGCTCAGCCGCGGATTTGCCGCAGCGAAGCGGACGCAAATGCGTCGGCTGGAGCGCCTGTTAGCCCCCACGTTTGGTAGGTAGAAACTCAATCGCCTCAGCCTTGACAGAGGGGAAATCTTGAGAGGCCGATGAGATGACTCCTTTGAATCGGACCAGGTCACTCTTGCGGAGCGAGTAGACCCTCGCTCTCATTGCCTCTGGCAAGGACACTACAGCGAGCTGTGCAACCTTGTCCTTCTCTGCTACCACGACGAGGAGGATTGGGAAATCCTTCGCCCCCTGATCGGATACGTCGGCGACAAACCCTTCCCACATGACCTGCTTGCCGGACATCTGTCTGCCGAACTCCTGCAATTCGAAGAATCGTCCGTCCAATGCCTGGCGATGCTGATAGAAGCTGATCAGACTCTGATTGGATTCCGTGGCGAGAGCGGGACCGCCGGGGAAATCTAGAGTTGACACGGGTGTCGCACCGGCTGATGCGGCACCTCCGACGCTTGAGGCGGCGGTCTTGGTCTGTCGAAGCGTTAGCAATCCAATTACGAGGAACGCGAGGCAAACTACGGCCGCCACCTTGAACCACGTTGGGTAGGGCTCGAAGAAGTCGAGGATTTTCTGGGCATCCATCGCGGGATGATAGTGTGGGTGCGGGTTGGTGGGGGCTAACGCCAAATTCTCGGGTCAATATAGTTGCCGCAGGTATGGATATCCATCTGCATGCGCTGCCTCGGTGGCTGGATATATTGATGCACAGATCGGCTAACGATCCGGCTTTCAAAGCCGGGGGCTCTGGCGGCAGCGTAGCTCATCTGCCAAAGCTTTCGTTGCTGCTGCCATAGAACGCCGGCGCGATTGGACGTGCCGGTACAGGTCGTCCTACGCATAGTCGGTGCGAGCGGTGACACGGCCGGTGGGCTGCTGGGTCGCGGGCAAGCCCGAGTTTCATGGACGCTCTCGTCTGCGGAAGGCGCGGCGCTGTCGGCTTGCCCCCATCCCAACCTTCCCCCGCAGGCGGGGGAAGGGGCTGGCCGGTTCTGGGGGACTCAAGTCGGTATGCGTATGCCTGCGGTGGTCCGTGGGGCAAAAACTGCGGGCAAAAAAACGGGAGCCGAAGCTCCCGTTTTTTATTGTGCTGTTGAAGCGGAAGGCTTACAGCTTGCTTTCCAGCTCCGGCACGGCGACGAACAGATCCGCCACCAGGCCGTAGTCGGCAATCTCGAAGATCGGCGCCTCCGAGTCCTTGTTGATCGCGACGATGGTGCGCGCGTCCTTGATGCCGGCCAGATGCTGGATCGCGCCCGAGATACCGGCGGCGATGTACAACTCCGGCGCGATGATCTTGCCGGTCTGGCCGACCTGCAGATCGTTCGGCGCGTAGCCCGAGTCTACGGCGGCGCGCGATGCACCCACCGCCGCGCCGATCTTGTCGGCGAGGCTGTAGATGATCTTGAACGCCTCGGTGCTGCCCAGCGCGCGGCCGCCGGAGACGACCTTCTTGGCCGCCTGCAGATCGG
>NZ_JAQGNT010000083.1 GCF_028291725.1 Hydrocarboniphaga sp.
CGGTGATGCGCACCGAGCAGGCACTTCCAGCCGATGTGAAACTGCTGGCGCCGCTGAAATCCGCCCTGCTGCTCGCCCCGCTGATGCAGGTCGACGGCGATACCCAGAACCGCCTCACCCGCGGCGAGGTCAATATCGTCGCCGACAAGTCCATCCCCTATCACCTGCTCAAAAAGGTCATGGCGACCTGTACCGATACGAGATTCGCACGCATCTCGCTGGCCGTCGTCGAGAAGAAGGGTTCGTGATGGGGATCGTGATGGGGATCGTGATGATCAGCGCTCAAGGAGGAGTCGCATGAGCGCCACCGCTCTGCACCACAACGCCGTAATCGGCACCGATGCCTGGAGTCTGACGGACGAAGCCGATCGCCTGTTCCGCAAGGTGACGACGATCGCGCTGTTCGTTTTCCTGATATTGGCCATCGTGATTCCGCTGCTGAAACTGGCCGGCCTGGAGCGCGGCGGCGGCGACACGCTGGACCGCCGCTACGTCAGCCTGCTGCCCGACGCCGAAGTCGCGGACCAGACCGAAGAGCCCAAGCCCTCGGAAGACAATTCTCCCAAATCCGAAGAGCCGAAGCCGCAGGAAGTCGCCAAGCCCGAACCAGCCAAGCCCAAGGCCGAAAAACCGACGCCGAAGCCCGAGCCGACCCGCGAGCAGCAGGTGGAATCGGCGCGCGACAAGGCCTCGCAGACCGGCGTCATGGCGATGGCCGACCAGCTCAAGGCGCTGCGCGACAACTCGCTGCAGGGCATCGACACGGCCCGGCCGCTGACCAGCGACATGGTCACGGCCAAGGCCGGCACCGGCGCGTCCGGCGGTTCGGCTGCGGGCGGCGCGTCGATCGCGCAGTCTGCGGCCGCCAGTTCCGGCGGCATTTCCGGCTCCGGCACCGGCGACACGCGCCGCTCGCAGTCCGGCGCCGGGCTCGGCCAGCGCCGCACCACCGTGGTCGAAAGCCCGATCGGCATGGGGCCGGACAAGACCCGGCCCGGCCAGAGTGGCGACAAGCAGATCGCCGCGCGCACGCTCAGTGAGATCCAGGAGACTTTCGATCGCAGCAAGGCCGCGTTCTACGCTATCTACCAGCGCGAACTGCGCGACAAGCCGGACGTGCGCGGCAAGATCGTCATCAGCCTGACGATCGCGCCGAACGGCTCGGTCTCCGCCTGCCAGATGGTCTCCAGCGAACTAGGCGATCCGGAGCTGGAGGAGAAGATCCTGCAGCGCGTGCGGCTGCTGAACTTCGGCGCCAAGAACGTGCCGGCATTCACGTATCCGAACTATCCGATCGTGTTGTTCCCGGCCTGAGGCGAGCGCCGGCGTATGGAAGGCCGGCTTCTTGCTTAGACAAGTCGGCTTTTGAGCCGGGGGGCTCCGCACAGGCGGCGCCCCCCGCAATCGAAACGAACCAGACGATCCTTCAATGATTATCAAACCCAAAATCCGTGGCTTCATGTGTGTCTCAGCTCATCCGGTTGGCTGCGAAGTCAACGTCAAGGAGCAGATCGACTACGTGAAGGCCAGGGGCGCCGTCGCCGGTGGGCCATCGAGGGTACTGGTGATCGGCGCCTCCACCGGCTACGGCCTGGCGGCGCGCATTACCGCGGCCTTCGGCTGCGGTGCGGCGACGCTAGGGCTGTTCTACGAGCGTGCCGGCGAAGAGACCCGCCTCGGCAGCGCCGGCTGGTACAACTCCGCCGGCTTCCACAAGTTCGCCGAAGCCGAAGGCCTGTACGCCAAGAGCATCAACGGCGACGCCTACTCCGACGAGATCAAGCACAAGACCATCGAGGTCATCAAGCAGGATCTGGGTCAGGTCGACCTGGTGATCTACAGCCTGGCCTCGCCACGTCGCAAGCACCCGAAGACCGGCGAAGTGTTCAATTCGGTGCTCAAGCCGATCGGCGCGCCGCTGACCCAGCGCGGCCTGGACACCGACAAGGTGGTGATCAAGACCGTCACGCTGGAAGCCGCGACCCAGGACGACATCGACCAGACCGTCGCGGTGATGGGCGGCGAAGACTGGCAGATGTGGATCGACGCGCTGGCCGAGGCCGGCGTGCTGGCGCCGGGCGCCAAGACCACGGCTTTCACCTACGTCGGCGAGAAAGTCACGCGCGCGATCTACTGGAACGGCACGATCGGCGCCGCCAAGCAGGACCTCGACAAGAAGGTGCTGGATATCCGTGCGAAGCTCGCGGTCAGCGGCGGCGATGCGCGCGTGTCGGTGCTCAAGGCGGTGGTCACCCAGGCCAGCTCGGCGATCCCGGTGATGCCGCTGTACCTGTCGACGCTGTTCATGGTGATGAAGGCGCGCGGCACCCACGAAGGCTGCATCGAGCAGATCTACACGCTGTACAAGGACAACCTTTACGGCGCCACGCCGACGATGGACGCCGAAGGCCGCCTGCGCACCGACTATGCCGAACTGGATCTCGAGGTGCAGGCCGAAGTCGAAAAGAACTGGGACATTATCGAGAACGACACGATCCCGACGATGACCGACTTCCCCAGCTACAAGCACGAGTTCATGCGCCTGTTCGGTTTCGACATCGCCGGCGTGGACTACGAGGCCGACGTCGACCCGGTAGTGCCGATCGCCAACGTCATCGGCTGACTCGCGCTTCCAATAAAAAAGGCCCGCGATGATCGCGGGCCTTTTTATTGCAACGCCGCGCGACTACGGCTGCTTGGTGCAGAGCGAGAAACTGCCCGAGCCGCTGTACGCATAGACGCGCCAGCGATAGGTGCCGGCCGCGGCGCTGTAGTCGATCGACTCGGTCGCGGTTGAGCCCAGGGAACTCGCCACCGCGCTCCAGCTGCCGCTGCTGCTCTTCTTCTGCAGATACAGGTCGAAGTCGGCGCCAGCCGGCCCGCTCAGGCGGCCGCTGTTGGTGCCGGTTACGCTCGTCGTATAGCCGCTGCTGGTCGGTGCGTAGTAGCTGCCCGCGGCGCTTAGCGAGCCGCTGTAAGCGGTGTAGCCCGCCGCGCAGGAACTGCTGCCGCCGGTGGTAAACGCGCCGACCAGGCTGACGCCGGAGAACGTGCTGTAGCCCCGCACCATCACGTAGTACGTGCCGGCCTGCGCGCTTGTGATCGGGCAGCTTTCGGCGTTGCCGCTCTTGTACGGCCGGCAGTCGTAGCTGGACGTGGTCGGCGCAGAGCCGAACTTCACATACAGATCCGCATCGCCGGTGCCGCCGGACATCGTGAAGCTGAGCCCGGTTGCACCCGCCGGTACGATCATCGTGTAGCGCAACTCGGTATTGGCGCTACCGGCCAGGCCGGTCACCGGAACACCGTTCTGCAGCACGCTCGAAGTCGGCGGTGGCGTGGTGCCCTGCGCCGCGGCGATCGCGGCCGGCGCGTCGACGATGCCGGTGCCGCACTGCGAGCAGGTCGCCGGGAACGCACGCGCGGTGCTCTTCAGCGTGCTCTCGACTTCGTCCGGCGTGATCGTCGGCTTGACTGCGTACAGCAGCGCCGCGACGCCGGCGACGTGCGGCGTCGCCATCGACGTGCCCTGATAGAACGCGTAGCTGTCGGCACCCGGCGTCGTGGTGCCGGCATTGAGTGTCGACAGGATGCCGTTGGCGGTGCCGCTGCTGGTGTCGCCGCCGGGAGCGGCAACGTCGACGATGCTGCCGTAGTTCGAGTAGTACGCGCGGCCACCGGTGCGGCCGACCGCGGCCACCGCGATCACACCTGAGCAGTTGGCCGGGCTCGAGTTCGAGGCGTTGGTGTTCTCGTTACCGGCCGCGACGATGACGCTGGTGCCGCGTGAGCGCGCCGAGGTGATCGCCGCCTGGCTGGTGCTGTCGCAGGCGCCGCTGCCGCCGAGCGACATGTTGATGACCTTGGCCGGATTCGCGTTCGCCGGCACGCCGCTGACGGTACCGCCGGAAGCCCAGATGATGCCGTCGGCGATGTCGGAGGTGTAGCCGCCGCAGCGGCCGAGCACGCGCACCGGCAGCACCTTGGCGCTGTAGGCGATGCCGGCGACGCCGTTGCCGTTGTTGGTCAGAGCGGCGATCGTGCCGGATACATGGGTACCGTGCCAGCTGCTGTTCGACGAGCCGGTGCCGGCGCCGCATTGATCGGTGGTGTACCAGTCGCCGGGATCGCTGGCGTCGCTATCGCGGCCGTTACCGTCGTTGGAGACGGTGGTATCGCTGATGAAGTCATAGCCGCCGACGATGTTGGTCGCGAGATCCGCATGCGGCCGGTAACCGGTGTCGATCACCGCGACGACCACGCCGCTGCCGCTGGTGACGTCCCACGCGGCCGGCATCTTCAGGCTGGCCGTCGCCTCGTACAGATCCCATTGCTCGCTGTAGCGCGTGTCGTTGGGCGTCAGCAGCGCCTTCATCAACCGATCTTCCTCGGCGTACTCGACCCGCGCATCGGCTGCAATATCCCGCAGCAGCGCGGCGAACTCGTCGGCGCCCAGGCGCCTGCCCTGCACTTTCACCACTTCGCCGCCGGTGGCGATCGCGCGCATCGGCGCGAGTTCAATGCCGCGACGTGCCGCGGCCGCCTCCAATACAGCGCGCGCCGCGACTGCATGCGCGGCGAACACACCGTCGCCGTCCTTGAACTTGACGATGATCCGCTGCGGCGGGCCCTGATCGTCGGCGGACGGCGCAACTTGCGCCTGTGCCGACAACGAGATCGTCAGCCCCAGCGTCAGCCAGGCGGCCAGACGCGCGATGCCCGCCCAACGGCGGGCCTCTGCTTTCCCTTGCATATCACTCTCCTTGCCTTACTCGAATCCAGATCAGGCGGATCGAACTTGCCGATCCGGCATCCGCATCCTGCGGACACAGGGCAACCGCCCCCTGTACTTCGAGCCTAGCGAGTGGATACAAAGAGAAACATCGGGGAAACACTTGCATCCAACGCGGAAATCACTCAGCGAGCTTCGTCCTGTGACGCGTCTCGCAAAGGCTGGCGGCCAGGCAAGGCTTTCTCGCCGAGGATGCCGTCCTCGCCTTCCAGCCGCGCGACCAGGATCGTCGCGCAGGAATCGCCGAACACGTTGACCGCGGTGCGGCACATGTCGAGCACGCGGTCTACCGCGAGGATCAGGCCCACGCCCTCCAGCGGCAGGCCGATCGAGGTCAGGATCAGCGCGATCGCGACCAGGCTCGCCGACGGAATGCCGGCCACGCCGATCGAGGTCAGCAGCGCGGCCAGCACGATGGTGAACTGCGTCGGCAGATCCAGCGGCAGGCCGTAGGCCTGGGCGATGAACATCGCGGCGGCGCATTCGTACAGCGCGGTGCCGTCGGTGTTGACGTTGGCGCCGATCGGGAGCACGAAGCCGGTGATCCGCCGCGGCACGCCGGCGCGCGTCTCCAGACACCCCAGCGTGCTCGGCAGCGAGGCGGCCGACGAGCTGGTGGAGAACGCGGTCAGCAGCGCCGGGCTCATCGCGCGGAAATGGCGGATTGGCGAAACCCGGCCGATCACGCGCAGCACGATCGGCAGCGTGATCAGCATATGCGTGGCCAGAGCGCTGATCACGGCGACGCAGAACCAGGCCAGCGGCCGGAACGCGCTCCAGCCGGTCTTGGCGATGATCGGCGCGACCAGGCCGAGCACGCCAATCGGCGCGAACGCCATCACCACCTTGGCGATGCTGATCATGATTTCGTAGATGCCCTGCCAGAAATCGCGCTGGGTCTTGTGCAGCTCCTTGGGCAGACGCGATACGAAGTAGCCGAACAGGAAACCGAAAGTCACCAGGCCGAGCATGTCGCCCGATGCAGCCGCGGCGAACACGTTCTCGGGTACCAGCCGGACGACGACGGCGAGCATGTCACCGGCGCCCTTGCCCTTGACGCTCTCCATGACCTTGCCGGTGTCGGCGTCCAGGCCGAGCAGAGGGCCGGCCGGCTTGCCGTCGACGATCCCCGGATGCAGCAGGTTCACCATCAGCAGGCCGGTCAGGATCGCGATCGTGCCGGTGCCGAGATAGAACGCCAGCGTGCGCAGGCCGTAGCGGCCGATCTTCGAGGACTCGCTCAGGTTGCCGATGCCGCCGATCATCGCTGACAGCACCAGCGGAACGACCAGCATCTTCAGGCCGTTCAAGAACATCTTGCCGGCGAAGTCGCAGAACGTCAGGAACGCCGGCACATCTCCCAACCACCACCCGCTGGCAACGGCCAGCACCAGCGCGATGGCGATTTGCCAATGCAGAGCCGGCCATTTCATCCGAGTGCTCCGCATCAGCGTGCTCCGTTAGCCGCCTTTCTGGTCGGGCGCAGGCGTGGCGGCGGACTCATCGGCCGGCGGGTTCTCGATCTTCACCTTGAACTCCTTCTCCAGCGATTTGCGCATGGCCGCGTATTCGGCACCGGCGACGGCTTCACGCAATTGCGCGGTGCTGCCTTTCGCCTCGGCGGGGCTCGCCTCCGGCTCGTCAACCTTGCGCAGCAAGATCACGGCCAGGTCGCCATTGGCAAGAGCAAGCTCGGTGGCGCTGAGCTTGCCTTCGGCCGGACGCGGCAGCTTGAACGTCGCGTCGACCACGGCGCGCTCCGGCGTGGAGCCATTGCGCTTCACATTGGTATCGGCATGCATTTCGGCGCCGACGGCGGCGCTGGCAGCGTCGAGCGTGTCGCCCTTGCGCAGCGCCGCCAGCAACTCCCTGGACTTCGCGGCAGCCAGCGTCTTCGCAGTAGCAAGCTTGAGTTCTTCACGAATCCCGTCGGCGACCTCGGCCATCGGGCGTTGACGCGGCGCTTCGTACTCGCTCTTGCGAATGACGACGACGCGGCCCGGACCCACCGACAGCGGCTTGCTGTTTTCGTTGTCGGTCAAAACCTCCTGCGAAAACGCTGCCAGCCTGACCGGCTCCTGGGCGAGGATGCCGGCACCGCCGGCACGCGTGAACCAGTCGGTGGTCTCGACCTTCAGGCCGAGCGTCTGGGCAACGGTATCCAGCGAGGTCGGGCTCTCGAACGCGAGCTGTTCGAGCTTGTCCGACATTTCCTGGAAGCGTTTCTGAGCCTCGCGCTGCTGATAGACCTCGAGCAGCTCGGCCTGCACGCCTGGATCTTCGAACGGGCGCGCGCTCGGCGCTTTCAGTTCTTCGAGCTGGATCAGATGCCAGCCGAATTCAGTCTCGACCACGTCGCTGGTTTCACCGGACTTGAGCGCGAACAACGCGTCCTCGAACGACTTGGTCATCATGCCGCGCTTGACCCAGCCCAGATCGCCGCCCAGCGTCTTGGAACCGGTATCGTCGGAATTCTTCTTGGCCAGTTCGCCGAAGTCGGCACCGCCCTTGAGTTCCGCCTCGATCTTTTCGATCTTGGCCTTGGACGCGGACTTGTCGGCGCCGAAGGCCACCAGGATGTGGCGCGCGCGGCGCTCTTCGGTGCCGGTGAAACGGCTGTCCTTCTCCGCGTCGTAGGCGACCTTCAATACATCGGCGCCGGGATTCTCGGCTTTCGACAACTTTTCCAGATCGAGATCGACGTATGCGAGCTTGAGACGCTCGGGCGCCATGTAATTGGCCTTGTTGGCCTCGTAGCGCGCGGCGATTTCCGCGTCGGTGATTTGCGCATCCTTCTGGAAGCGGGCGATCGGCAACACGGCCATGCCGATGTCACGCGTCTGGCCACTGATGCGGCGCGTCAGCTGTGCTTCCTCGTCGCTGACGAAGGCCGAATCGGCAATGCTCTCGCGCAGCTGGTCGATCACCAGCGACTCGCGCAGATCGCCTTCGAAGCGCTGCGGCTGCAGACCACGACGCGACAGCAGATCGCGATAAACCTTGGTCGAGAACTTTCCGTTTTCCTGGAACGCCGGAACGCTGCTCAGATAATTGAACACTGCCGCGTCGCTGGCGCGATAACCGGCGTCATGCGCGTACTGACGCAGTACCTGCTCCTGCACCATGTCGTCGAGCACGTTCTGACGGAAACGCGTCTTGTCGATCATCTCGGGGCGAAAGTTTTCGCCGAGCATCTGCTGCAGCTGCTGATAGCGCTGATCGTAGCCCTGACGAAATTCGGCTTGTGTGATCTCGTGGTCGCCAACCTTCGCGACGATCGGATCGACGCTGCCACCCTTGAAGGATTCGATGCCCCAGAACGCGAACGGAATACAGATCAAACCGATCACGAACCAAACGATGGGGCCGGACAAGCGATCGCGAATGTTTTGCAGCATGGCAGGTCGTCTTTACTCGAAACAGTGAATGCGTCTTGTGACGCGGTCTTGACGCGCTCTTATAGCGCTATTTTCGTGACGCGCAAAACAAAAAAGGCACCCTTGCGAGGTGCCCCTTTTGCAAATCGAGTGGCGGAGCGGACGGGACTCGAACCCGCGACCCTCGGCGTGACAGGCCGATATTCTAACCAACTGAACTACCGCTCCACTTTTTGATGGTGGGTGCTGACGGGCTCGAACCGCCGACATTCGCCTTGTAAGGGCGACGCTCTACCGACTGAGCTAAGCACCCCTGGGCGACGCGTCTTGCGAACCTCGAATCGAACCGCCAAACAGACTTTTCACAGACCGTTCAACGACATCAGCGCCCCACGTAGTCCGCTACTTTATCGCATCTTTTAGAGCTTTGCCAGCTTTAAATGACGGCGTTTTGCTGGCCTTGATCTTCAAGGTCGCGCCGGTCTTGGGATTGCGGCCGACACGAGCAGCACGCTCGCGAACCTGGAACGTACCAAAACCAACCAGAGCGACTTTGTCCTTCTTCTTGAGCGCCTTTCCGACCACGAGAATCAGCGCGTCTAGGGCGCGGCCCGCATCTGCCTTGGACAGATCGGCCTTGTCGGCGATCGCCTGGATCAATTCTGATTTATTCATTTGAGACGTCCCCGGAATTTTTTGATTGCATTGCGGCGCGCAAAGCCATGAGCCATGCGTGCGATATCGAAACGAGCCGTTGCAGCGCTTTTATGAGTGGACAGCTGATCAGCGCTGGCAAGCAAAGAAGCGTTTGATGTAGCCAATTTACGCAACAACGGAGACAGCTTTTTATATCAAGCGCGTCCGTTGCTCGTCAATCAAAAAACCTACTCAGGGCGCTGCAGGAAAACCCGCAAATCCTCAGCGAATTTGCGGGCTGCGGGCGCATCCCCCATTTGCGCAACACAGCCCCGCAGACATCGCAAAACGATCTTTGCTTAGTGCGGGCGTACCGCCTCAGTTGACGCGGCAGGAACTTGCGCCGGCGTATCCGATGCCTTGGGCTCGGGCATCGTTTCGAGCGCGATCTTCAGCACGTCCTCGATCCAACGCACTGGCTCGATCCTCAGTTCCTTTTTGATATTCGCCGGGATGTCCGCGAGATCCTTGGTGTTTTCCTGAGGGATCACGACCGTGCGAATGCCGCCGCGCTGAGCCGCGAGCAGTTTCTCCTTGAGCCCGCCGATCGGCAGCACTTCGCCGCGCAGCGTGATCTCGCCGGTCATCGCGACATCGGCGCGCACCGGGATGTTGGTCAGCGCCGACACGATTGCGATGCACATCGCGACACCGGCGCTGGGGCCGTCCTTCGGCGTTGCGCCTTCCGGCACATGCACATGGATGTCGTTGGCCTGATGGAACGCGGGATCGATGCCGAGCGCGCGCGCGCGCGAACGCACGACAGTCAGCGCCGCTGCGATCGACTCCTGCATGACATTGCCGAGCGAACCGGTCTGCGTAAGCTTGCCCTTGCCCGGCGCCAGCGCGGCTTCGATCGACAGCAACTCGCCGCCAACTTCGGTCCACGCCAGACCGGTAACCTGGCCAACCTGATTCTTTTCTTCCGCGCGCCCATAGCGAAAGCGCTGCACGCCCAGGTATTTGTCGAGGTTCTTCTCGGTGACTTTCACCGCCTTGTCGCTCGGCTTCAGCAGCACTTCCTTGACGACCTTGCGCGCAATCTTGCTGATCTCGCGTTCGAGGTTGCGCACGCCGGCTTCGCGCGTGTAATGACGCACCACGCCGCGTATCGCGCCATCGTTGATCTCGAGCTCGCCCACCGGCTTCAGACCGTTGTTCTTCAACTGTTTGGGAATCAGATACTGCCTGGCGATATTGAGCTTCTCGTCTTCGGTATACCCGGCAAGACGGATCACTTCCATGCGATCGAGCAGCGGCCCCGGAATGTTCAGCGTGTTGGCGGTGGCGACGAACATCACGTCCGACAGATCGAGGTCGACGTCGAGGTAATGATCGTTGAACGTCGAGTTCTGCTCCGGGTCCAGTACTTCGAGCAGCGCCGACGAGGGATCGCCGCGGAAGTCGTTGCTCATCTTGTCGATTTCATCCAACAGGAACAGCGGGTTCTTGACGCCGACTTTCGACAGGTTCTGCACGATCTTGCCGGGCATCGCGCCGATGTAGGTGCGGCGATGGCCACGGATCTCGGCCTCGTCGCGCACGCCGCCCAGCGACATGCGCACAAACTTGCGGTTCACCGCTTCGGCGATCGAGCGGCCGAGGCTGGTCTTGCCGACACCCGGCGGGCCGACCAGGCACAGGATCGGGCCACGCAGCTTCTTCACGCGGCTCTGCACCGCGAGATATTCCAGGATGCGTTCCTTGACCTTCTCCAGGCCATGGTGATCCTCGTCCAGCTTGCCCTGCGCCAGGTTCAGGTCGATGCGCGCCTTGGTGGTCTTCTTCCACGGCACCGTTGTCAGATGATCGAGATAATTGCGCACCACGGTGGCTTCGGCCGACATCGGCGGCATCATCTTGAGCTTGTTCAACTCGGCCTTGGCCTTGGCGCGCGCCTCTTTCGGCATGCCGCTCTTCTCGATCTTGCGCGCGTATTCCTCCTGCTCGTTCGGCGCCTCCTCGCCTTCGCCGAGCTCCTTCTGGATCGCCTTCATCTGCTCGTTGAGATAGTACTCGCGCTGGTTCTTTTCCATCTGCGACTTGACGCGGCCGCGGATCTTCTTTTCGATCTGCAGCACGTCGATTTCGCTTTCCAGCTGCGCGAACACATGCTCGAGGCGCGCGTGCGGATCGTCGATCTCGAGCACCGTCTGCTTGTCTTCGAGTTTCAGATTCAGATGCGCAGCGACGGTGTCGGCGAGGCGGCCCGGTGCATCCATGCTGGCCAGCGACGGCAGCAGTTCGGCGGGGACTTTCTTGTTGAGCTTGATGTACTGCTCGAACTGCGCGAGCGTCGAGCGCACCAGCGCATCGACTTCCTTGGTGCCCGGCGGGATTTCGTCGATCGGCAGCGGCTTGCACTCGGCGACGACGTAGCTGCCGTCCATTTCGAGCTTGAAGATCTGCGCGCGCTGCACGCCTTCGACCAGCACCTTCACGGTGCCGTCGGGCAGCTTCAGCATCTGCAGGATGCTGGCCAGCGTACCCACGCGATAAATGTCCTCACTGCCCGGATCATCGGTGTCCGCGGTGCGCTGCGCGACCAGCAGGATGCGCTTGTCGTCCTGCATCGCGGCGGACAGTGCGCGTATGGATTTCTCGCGCCCGACGAACAGCGGGATCGCCATATGCGGATAGACCACGACATCGCGCAACGGCAGTACGGGAGCCAGACGATCTTGGGATGCTTCCACGTGGTTTCTCGGTGGTGAGGCGTATAGCCTTCAGATTACTGCAGATGAGGATGGCTCGCAGGCTTTTCAAGGCGGCAAGCGGCATAGCCGAGGGTAAGTTTCGAGCAGATGACGCCAGATACGAAAACGCCCCGGTGTAACGGGGCGTCTCCTGAAGCAAAAAACTTTTCGACAACTCAGGCGCTGTTCTTCACTTCTCGACGCGATTCGACATTCTCATAGACGATGAACGGCTTGGCTTCGCCCTTGGCGACGGCCTCGTCGATCACCACTTTCGACACGTTCGACATCGACGGCAGGTCGTACATCACCTCTAACAGGATGTTCTCGAGGATCGTCCGCAGGCCGCGAGCGCCGGTACGGCGTTCCTTGGCTTTGCGGGCGATCGCGCGCAGCGCGTCTTCGCGCAGTTCGAGCTGGCAGCCTTCCATCTGGAACAGCTTGGCGTACTGCTTGACCAGCGCGTTCTTCGGCTCTTTCAGGATCGACATCAGCGAGGCTTCGTCGAGCTCCTCGAGAATCGCGGCGACCGGCAGGCGGCCGACGAATTCCGGGATCAGGCCGAAGCGGATCAGGTCGTCCGGCTCCAGCGCCGACAGCACCTTATTGATCTGCGCATTCTCTTTGGCCGAACGCACGTCGGCCGAGAAGCCGATGCCGGTCTTGTCGGTGCGCTGCTGGATCACGCGCTCCAGGCCGGCGAAGGCGCCACCGCAGATGAACAGGATGCCGGCCGTATTGACCTGCAGGAATTCCTGCTGCGGATGCTTGCGGCCACCCTGCGGCGGAACCTGGGCGATGGTGCCTTCGATCAGTTTGAGCAGAGCCTGCTGCACGCCCTCGCCCGATACGTCGCGGGTGATCGACGGGTTCTCGCTCTTGCGCGCGATCTTGTCGATTTCGTCGATGTAGACGATGCCGCGCTGCGCCTTCTCGATGTCGTAGTCGCACTTCTGCAGCAGGCGCTGAATGATATTCTCGACATCTTCGCCGACGTAACCGGCCTCGGTCAGCGTGGTGGCGTCGGCGATCGCGAACGGCACGTCGAGCAGGCGCGCCAGCGTTTCGGCCAGCAGCGTCTTGCCGGAACCGGTCGGGCCGATCAGCAGGATGTTGGACTTCGAGAGTTCGACACCGTCCTGCGATCCTTTGACCGACAGGCGCTTGTAGTGGTTGTACACCGCCACCGACAGCACTTTCTTGGCCTGATCCTGCCCGATCACGTACTCGTCGAGCACCGCGCGGATTTCCTGCGGCTTCGGCAGCCCCTTGGTCTGCGGCTTGGCGTGGACTTCTTCGCGGATGATGTCGTTGCAGAGGTCGACGCACTCGTCGCAGATGTAGACCGACGGGCCCGCGATCAGCTTGCGAACTTCGTGTTCGCTCTTGCCGCAGAACGAGCAGTACAGAACTCGTCCGTTGTGCGTGCCGCCGCGCAAATCTCCACTCATCTCTTTGTATCCTCGTGCCGGCTGTGACTACCGCTTGACGCCGGTGGCCGTACATATAGCACGGCCTCAATTAATCGCAAAATGGCCCAAAACTTATTGATGAATCAACCAACAGCGCCCCGTCCGAGCTACACGGCAGGGGCCGACCGAGTCTCCAGGATGCGGTCGATCAGACCGTATTCCTTGGCCTGCTCGGCACTCATGAAGTAATCGCGCTCCACGTCCTTCTCGATCCGCTCGATAGGCTGGCCGGTGTGAGCGGCCATCAGCTGGTTCAGGCGTTCGCGCAAATACAGGATCTCACGAGCCTGGATCTCGATATCCGCCGCCGCGCCCTGGGTACCGCCGGAGGGCTGGTGGATCATGATCCGCGAGTGCGGCAGCGAGTAGCGCTTGCCCTTGGCGCCGGCCGACAGCAGGAACGCACCCATGCTGGCGGCTTGGCCGATGCACATGGTCGCGATGTCCGGCTTGATGAACTTCATCGTGTCGTAGATCGCCAGGCCGGCGGTGATCACGCCGCCCGGCGAGTTGATGTACAGATGGATGTCCTTGTCCGGGTTCTCCGACTCCAGGAACAGCAGCTGGGCGACCGCCAGGTTGGCCACGTAGTCGTCGATCGGCCCGACGATGAACACCACCCGCTCCTTGAGCAGGCGCGAGAAGATGTCGTAAGCGCGCTCGCCACGGGCGGTCTGCTCGACCACCATCGGAACGAGGCCCTGGGCACGGCCGATCAACACGTTGGAATCGACGTTGGAATCGACATTGGAATAGGAGGTCATGTCTTCTATGGCGGACGATTAGGCGAAAACTTAAGTTCAGGCCTGAGCCTGGGGATTCAATAGCTGCTCCAGCGACATCGGCTGCTCGGTCGGTGTGATGCCGTCGAGCAGGCTCTCGACGACCTGGTCTTCCAGCACCACCGCGCTCAGGCCCTGCATCATCTGGGCATTGCTCCGATAGTACTGTTTGACCTCTTCGGGCTGCTCGTAGTCGGCGGCCATGTCGTCCAGCGCCTTGTCGACGCGGGCCGGATCCAGCTTGATCGCGCGCTCCTTGAGCACCTCGCCGATCAGCAGGCCGAGCGCGACGCGGCGACGGGCGGTCTGTTCGAACAGCGAAGCCGGCAGGAGTTCATCGCGCTTCTCGGGCGTCAGGTTGCGCATGTTCATGCGCTGGGCGGCGTCTTCACGCAGACGCGGGACTTCCTGCTCGATCAGCGCGCTCGGCACGTCGATCGGGTTCTGCGCCAGCAGCTGCTCCAGGGCCTGGGCCTTCAAACGGCCGCGGACCGCCTTGTCGCGCTCGCTCTCCAGCGCCTTGAGGCCCTTTTCACGCAGCGCGGCGGCGGACTCGACGTTGTGCGCCTTCAGGAACTCGGCATCGTCGAGGTCCGGCAGCTTGACGCCCTTGACTTCATGCACGACCACGTCGAAATGCGCGGTCTTGCCCTTGAGTTCTTCCGAGCGATAGTCCTCGGGGAAGCTGACCGGCACGGTGAAGCTCTCACCGGCCGCATGGCCGACGATGCCGTTCTCGAGGTCCGGCAGGAACTGGCCGGCACCGATCTCGAACTCGACCTTCTCGCCCTTGCCACCCTGGAACGCGACGCCGTCGATCTTGCCGTCGAAATCGATGCTGACCTGATCGCCGGCGGTGGCGGCACGGCTGACGGCTTCCAGCTCGCGGCGGCCCTTGCGCAGGTTGTCGACCAGCTTGTCGATGTCGGCTTCCTGGATGTTGACCACCGGCTTCTCGATCGCAAGCGCGCTCAGGCCCTGCAGCACGATTTCCGGGTAGACCTCGAAGCTGGCGGTGTATTCCAGCGGCTGGCCTTCGGTTTCGGCCGTGATGTCGATCTTGGGCATGCCGGCCGGGTTGACGCCGGCCTGGCCCAGCGCTTCCGGGTAGCTCTTTTGCACCAGATCGCTGACCGCGTCGAGGCGGGCGCTGGCGCCGTACTGCTGCTGGATCACCTTGAACGGCGCCTTGCCCGGACGGAAACCCGGGATCTTGGCGCGTGCCGACATCTGCTTCAGGCGCTGATCGACGGCCTTGGCGACGTTTTCGGCAGGGATACGGACCTTGAGTTGGCGGAGCAGGCCGCCCGGGGCTTCGAGTTGGACTTCCATTGAAGAATGACTCTTATATCGTTGAGAGGATTGACGATCCGGCTACAAAGGGCCTGATCTCTAGTTATCGGCAAGCACTGTCTAACCGGGTGGCGCTTCGATGTTGTTGGTGCGAAAGGCGAGACTCGAACTCGCACGCCTTGCGGCACAGGAACCTAAATCCTGGGCGTCTACCAATTCCGCCACTTTCGCCTACGCGCTCCACGCGGGCTGCGAAGTATATCAGCCATGAACACCCAGCCGAGGTCAGCAATGCCGGCGCATTGCTGGCAACTGTCCGGGCGTTCCTGGCGCCTGATACGTGGCCCGATCGACAGGCGGCGCTTGACGCTTTATCGATAATGATTATCATTCGTCTGCCGACTGCCGCAATCGAAACGACGACAAGGAGCTGTAAATGGAACCGACGAGCCTGAGCGCCACCCTGAGCCTGCAAGGCCGCAGCCCGCATTCGCAGCGCCCCGCTCCGCAGCCCCGGCTCAAGAGCCAGGACCTGTTCCGCGGCACGCACGAGCTGATCATCGAGCACCAGGGCCAGGAATACCGCCTGCGCCTGACCCGCAATGACAAGCTGATCCTGAACAAATAGGTTTCACCCGCCCGGGGCATAGCGGCTCATGCACAATGCGCCGCTATGCCCGATCGATCCGATCCCCGCCGCCGCGCGCGCCTGCTGCTATTGCTACTGATCGGAGCCGCCGTCCTGGCGGCCTTGCTCGGGCTCTGCCTGGGCAACATCGCCATTTCGCCCGAGCGCGTGCTCGGAGCGCTGTTCCCGCCGCTCGGCCAGCAGCTGTCACCGACGACAAGCCGCTTTGAATCCAGCGCGGTGCTCGACCTACGCTTGCCGCGCGTGGTGCTGGCGCTGCTGGTTGGCGCCAGCCTGGCGCAGGCCGGCGCCGCGATGCAGGGCCTGTTCCGCAACCCGCTTGCCGACCCCGGCCTGGTCGGCGTCGCCAGCGGCGCGGCCCTGGCCGCCGCGCTGACCATCCTGCTGAGCCACGCCGTGGCGCCCTGGGCTCAGGCCCTGATTACGCCGGTCGCGGCCTTCGTCGGCGGCCTGGCGGTGGCGACCGCCGCGAGCCGCGTCGCCCGATCCGAGGGCTATACACGCGTGACCACGCTGCTGCTGGCCGGCCTCGCCGCGAACGCGCTGGCCGCGGCCGGGATCGGCTTTATCGTCTCGGTGGCCGACCCGGGCGCGCTGCGCAGCATCAGCTTCTGGATGTTCGGCTCGCTGGCCAAGGCCGGCTGGCGCGAGATCGCGGTCGGGGCGCCGTTGATGATCGGTGTGCTGCTCTGGCTGCCGCGGCAGGCGCGTGCGCTGAACGCGCTGCTGCTCGGTGAAGCCGAGGCACGCCATCTGGGCGTCGACGTCGAAAAGCTGAAGCGGCGGCTGCTGACCGCGATCGTGCTCGCGGTGTCCTGCTGTGTCGCGCTGAGCGGCCTGATCGGTTTCATCGGCCTGCTGGCGCCGCACTGGGTGCGGCTCTGGGCCGGACCGGATCACCGCCTGCTGTTGCCGGCATCGGCACTGGGCGGCGCCGCGCTGCTGGCCTTCGCCGACCTGGCGTCGCGGCTTGCGTTCGCACCGCAGGAACTGCCCGTCGGTATCTTGACCGCCGCGCTCGGTGCACCGTTCTTCCTGTATCTGCTGCTGCGCCATCGTGACCGCGTCGAGAGCTGGTAGCGCGATGCTGGCGGCCAGCCAGGTCAGCGTCCACCGCGGCGCGCGCCTGCTGCTCGACTCGGTGTCGCTCAGCATAACGCCCGGCGAAGTGCATGCCGTGCTCGGCCCGAACGGCGCCGGCAAATCGACGCTGCTCAGCGTGCTGGCCGGCGACCTGAAGCCCGACAGCGGTCACGTTACGCTGGACGATCGCGAGCTTGCGGCCTGGTCGCTCGGCAGCCTGGCGCGGCGGCGCGCGGTGTTGCTGCAGCAGGAGAGCCTGCGCTTCGGCTTCACCGCGGCCGAGGTCGTGTCGCTGGGCCGGCTGCCCTGGGGCGATACGCACCACAATACGCAGCGCCGCATCGTCGACGAATCGCTGGCGGCGGCCGGCGTGCTCGAACTGGCCGGGCAGCGCTACCCGACCCTCTCCGGCGGCGAGCGGGCCCGAGTGCAGTTTGCGCGCGTGCTCGCTCAACTCGCGGGCGACGGCGACACCACCGCTGAAGCGCGATACCTGCTGCTGGACGAGCCAACCGCGAGTCTCGATCTGGCGCACCAGTATCAGTGCCTGCGGCAGATGCGCCGCTTCGCTGCCGCCGGTGGCGGCGTGCTCGCGGTGCTGCACGATCCGAATCAGGCGATGGCGTATGCCGACCGGGTGACGCTGCTGCGAAACGGCCGCCTGATCGCCACCGGCAAACCGGCAGAGGTGCTGACGCCGCGGCAGCTGAGCGATCTGTACGGCATCGAACTCGGCGTGCATCGCAGTGAAGACGGCCATTCGCTGATTGCGCCTCTGCACCGGTAAGGTGCTCCGCGGATCGGCGCGCTCGGCGCACGCTTTGCTAGGTATCCGAGCGCCTCGCTTTCAACGCCCTCATCAGCCGGCCCCGCCATGCTCGAGGTTCACCCGCCCCACAACACCGCGAATACCTGACGCGACTTCTTCATCCTTGGACTCGGCTGCGGGGTTCAATACCTCGTTCGAAATCGCAGGCGTGATCGCAAGGCATGCGTCCGATGGCAGCTGTCTGCGCACGACACCGACGGTCTGATCAGCGCGACTTGCGATGCCCAGGGCAAGCTCTCCTTCACCGCCCGGCTTCTGGGCTTTGAAGACAAGTTTGCCTTGCCGCCGACTTCTGACTGACGACGCTAGGCCGGCCAGGCGCGATCGATCAGATGATCGAAGCGGGTGTGCGCCAGCAGCGTGCCGAAGGCCAGGCCATGTTCGCCGCCGAGCCGGCTGCCACAAAACGCCTGCGCGACGACCGGGTCGCCGGCGCGCAACAGCAGGGCGCCCTGCAGGCACAGCGCCATGCGCTCGACCAGATCACGCGAACGCACTTCCCAGGTGCCGGGATCGTCGAGCGCGGTGGCTAGACGCGACACTTCCCCGTCGAAACAGCGGTCTGCGCCACGCGCGGTCGACAGCTCAGTGAACAAGGCTTCGCGCGACTGCGAGTCGCGGCCGAGCGCACGCAGCACATCGAGGCATTGCACGTTGCCGCTGCCTTCCCAGATCGAGTTCAGCGGCGCCTGCCGGTACAGCCGCGGCATGATCGACTCCTCGACATAGCCCGCGCCGCCCAGACATTCCTGCGCCTCGTTGACCAGCGCCGGCGCGCGCTTGCAGTTCCAGTACTTGCCGGCCGCGGTCAGGATCCGCGCCAGTGCGCTCTCGCCGGAATCGACCGCACGCGCGGTTCGCATCGCCAGCGCGGTCGCGGCTTCGGTTTCGATCGCCAGATCGGCCAGCACGTTCTTCATCAGCGGCTGCTCGACCAGCAGACGGCCGAAGGCCTTGCGATGGCGGCAGTGATGGATCGCCTGCACCAGTGCCTGGCGCATCAGCGCCGCGGAGCCGGTCATGCAGTCGAGCCGCGTCAGCGCGACCATCTCCAGGATCGTCGCGACGCCGCGGCCTTCTTCGCCGACGCGTTCGGCCCAGGCATTCTGAAACTCGACTTCGCTCGAGGCGTTGCTCCAGTCGCCGAGCTTGTCCTTCAGGCGCTGGATGCGGATCGCATTGCGGGTCCCATCCGGCAGCAGCTTCGGCATCAGGAAGCAGCTCAGTCCGGAGCCGGCCTGCGCCAGCACCAGCCAGGCATCGCACATCGGCGCCGAGAAAAACCATTTGTGGCCGACGATGCGATAGCCGTCATCGGATTCGAACGCGCGGCTCGTGTTGGCGCGCACGTCGGAGCCGCCCTGTTTCTCGGTCATGCCCATGCCGATCGTGCAGCCGCGCTTGTCTGCCGCAGGCAGGACTCGCGCGTCGTATTCCAGCGAGGTGATGCGAGGCAGCCACTGCGCGGCCAGCGTCGGCGCATGCTTCAGGGCCGGGACCGCGGCATAGGTCATCGTCAGCGGGCAGCTGGTACCCGCCTCCGCCTGGTAATGAAGATAAGCCAGCGCCGATCGTGCGACCTGGGCCCCGGGCCGCTGATGCCGCCACGCGAAACTGTGAACGCCATGCTGCATCGCGAGCGTCATCACCCGGTGATAGGCCGGATGAAATTCGACTTCGTCGATGCGATGGCCGTAGCGATCGAAAGTCTTCAGCTTCGGCTTGTTCTCGTTGGCTGCGAAACCCAGATCCAGCAACTCGCCGCCGCTGACCGCGCCGTAGCCGGCCAGAGCATCGCCCGCCCAGGCCGCATGCTCACGCTCTACCGCGTCGCGCAGCGGCGCATCGGATTCGTAAGCGTTGTAGTCCCGCAGCGGCGGTGCTTGATTCTCGACGTCGTGAGTGAAAAACGGCTCGATCGAAATCGCGGCGCTGGCGCCCTCATCGGCAGATGCATTCGGCATAACGGATGGCCTGGCGTGAACCTGATGAATTAGACCACGTCATCGCAACGACGATCGTCGCGACCGTCAAAAGACTGATCGAAAACGCTCAACAACTCTTGTTAGCCAGAAACCAGTCGCCTATACTGCGCGCCCTCGGAAACGGGGCTATAGCTCAGCTGGGAGAGCGCCTGCATGGCATGCAGGAGGTCGTCGGTTCGATCCCGACTAGCTCCACCAAAGTTTGTTCAACGACGTTCCCATCGTCTAGAGGCCTAGGACACGTCCCTTTCACGGATGTAACAGGGGTTCGAATCCCCTTGGGAACGCCATTCATTTCAATGCACTATGTAAGCTGCGCTGAAATTCTGCTCACCGTGTAAAGCTGGCGCACAAAATCGAGTGCGCGCTACTTCATCCTCTAGCGAGGTAGCGACAGGGCGCCACAGTTGCCGGGGCCTCAGATTCAGATACTCTGCCTGCATTGTCAGGGTCTGAATCAAATGCCTGAAGAGCTGGGAAAAGACGTTGTAGCGCTCCTCGCGTACCTACTGCCAGGCTTCGTCGCGGGATGGGTTTATTACGGGCTAACTTCGCACCCGAAACCCTCCCAGTTCAAACGCGTAGTACAGGCCTTAATCCTCACGCTGATTATCCAGGCGATCACACCCGCTCTTCAGTGGTGTTTCGAGCTGATCGGCCAACTGCACAGCTTCAGACCCTGGGACCAGTATGCCGCCGGGCTTACTACCCTGGCGCTAGGGTTTTCGTTAGGGACGGGAATGGCCTACCTGACGGCTACCCCTAAGAATGGCCTATCGACAGCAGCAGGGGACACTTCTACATCATGCAGCCAGCCTGGATTGATGAGCACGACGTTGCTCTTGATCTGTCGGCCTTGGACGGCATCCTGATTAATGTGACCGACGTAAAGTGGGTCGAATTTCTGAAGCCAGAAGAACCGAGTACAGGAGCAAACCCGTGAGCAATCCAAATAGAAAAGGCAGTAACCCGCCACCGCCGACCCGAGTCCCGACCCGGGACAACTCCAACCCAACCCCAACAAGCACCAGGCCCGCTCCTTCCCCCAGCCCGCCGCCTGCGAAGAAGTAGCCGCCAAGCCAATACGTCGTCCCTAGTGCTGCGTTGAACGTGTAGTCTTGGAACCCGGCATTACGCCTGGATCCGATAAGGACATCGATGAAGCGCCTCAGCCTGCTCGACGCCTGCTTCCTCAACATGGAGTCGGTCGAGACCCCGATGCACGTCGGCGTGCTGCTGACTTTCAAGCTGCCGGCCAAAGCCGGGCCCGACTACCTGAGCCAGCTGGTCGCGCGGCTGCGCGGTTATCCGGTGAGCCGGCCGCCGTTCAATCACGTGCTCGCGCAGGGCCTGCTCGCCAGGCTCGCACCCGCCTGGGAAATCACCCAGGACGTCGATCTGGACTATCACCTGCGCCATTCGGCACTGCCGCGCCCGGGCGGCGAACGCGAACTCGGCGTGCTGATCTCAAGGCTGCACTCCCATCCGCTGGACCTCAGCCGGCCGCCATGGGAATGTCATGTGATCGAAGGGCTGGAGAACCAGCGCTTCGCGATCTATTTCAAAGGGCATCACGCTGCCGTCGATGGCATGGGCGGCCTGCGCATACTCAAGTCCTGGCTATCGGAAGACTTGGCCCTGCTGAACCAGCCGCCGCCCTGGGCGATGCCGCTGCCAGTCAGTGTGCGCCTGCCGAGCCAGGGGCCGCTGGCTCCATTCCAGCAGTGGCTGGCCCGCGCCCGTTCGCAGCTGCTGGCGGTACCGGAGCTGTATCGCAGCCTCGCGCGTGCCGCCCAGGAATATCCCAACGGCAGCATCAGCGCGCTGTTCAAGGCGCCGCACAGCACGCTCAACGCCAACATCGGCGGCCAGCGTCGCTTTGCGACACAGAGCCTGAGACTCTCGCGCTTCAAAAAACTGGCAGAGAGCAGTGGCGCGTCCGTGAACGACATCGTGCTCGCCGTGGTCGGCGGCGCGTTGCGCCGATATCTGCTCGAGCTGGAAGCGCTGCCGCGGCTGTCGCTGGTGTCGATGGTGCCGGTCGCGCTGCGCCCGCAGCGCGGCAGAGTCGGCGGCAACTCGATGAGCGGATTGATCGTCGATCTCGAAACGCAGCTGGCCGATCCTACCGAGCGACTGTCGGCGATCAATACCTCGACCCTGGCCGGCAAACGCCACGTGCAGCGCATGTCGCGCGCCGCGCTGGCGCAATACAGCCTGCTGCTGATGGCGCCGCTGACCTTGGGCCAGATCACGCGGTCGGCAACACGGCTGCCGCCGCTGTTCAACCTGATCGTGTCGAACGTACAGGCATCGAAGCAGAAACTTTATTTCGATGGCGCCGAACTCGACGGCATGTTTCCGCTGTCGGTGCTGTTCCGCGGCCAGGCACTGAACGTGACCGTGCTCGGCTATGCCGACGCGCTGACTTTCAGCTTTACCGCCTGCCGCAATGCGGTGCCCAGTGTGCAGCGTCTCGCCGTGCATGCCGGCGATGCGCTGAACGAACTCGAGCAGGCGCTGGGCATCACCGACACCAGCGCACTGCGAGTGGTCTCAATCCACAGTGCGCCGCGCACGCGCAAGCGGTTTGCAGCTGCCACTGATGGACCCTAGCACGCCGCCCATCGGCACCAGCTGATCCACCGACAGCGTCTTGCCGCTGTTGACGAAGCCGACCGAAATATCGCGAGCCGGATCAGCCCAGCAGATCGTAGTCAGAAAACCCAGGTGCCCGAAGGCGCTACGGCAATCCCGGCCATAGATGCCTGCCGGCCATTCACCCAGCACGAAACCGGCGCTGAACCGCACCGGCAGCAACAAGGTACGGTCGATATGAATCGGCCCGGCCGGGCGAATCGCCTCGGCCACCGTCTCCGGCTTGAAAATCTGCCTGCCCTTGTACTCGCCGCGCTGCAGCAGCATCTGGTAGAACGCGCCGGCATCATCACTCGTCGCGTAGATATTGCCGGCCGGAATCACCGAGGACATGAAGCCGGCACTGTTGGAGACGTCGGTGACTCGCTCGAACGACGCGCCCAGCACATTGTGGATATACGTGGTCAGCGGGAACCACGAGCGCGGACCGGTGCAGTAGTTCAGCGCCACTTTTGCCCGCTGCTGCTCGGGCACGCCGAAGCTCATGCTTTTCAAGCCCATAGGCTCGGCGATCATGTCGCGCAGCAGATCGCGCAGCTGCGCACCGGATATGCGCTGAGCCAGCTCACCCAGGATGAAACCACCGGTAATCGCGTGATAACTCTGCGCATTGCCATCGGCATTGATCGGCTTGGCGGCACACAGCCGTGCGACCACCGAATCCCAGTCGAACAACATTTCCGGCGTGGCACCCTCCGGCACGCGCGGAATGCCGGCGCGATGCGCCAGCAGATGCCGCACCGTCGTCGCACCCTTTCCTTCTGCCGCATATTCCGGAATGAAGCGCGCGATGCGGTCGTCGAGCCCCAGCTGACGCTGCTCGACCAGCTTGTGCACCAGCATCGCGGTAATCGCCTTGGACGCCGAGAACAGGCAGACCGGCGTCTCGTTGGTGCACAGCAAGCCCGGCCTGCGTCCATCGCCGAGCTGGGCATGGCCGATGCTGCGACGGATCACGATCCGGCCCTTGCGCCGCAACGTCAGCGAGATCGCCGGCTGCAATCCGGTGCGATACAAGCGCTCGATGCTGTGCCAGATCTTGTCGACCTGAGCTTGGGTCATGTCGACCGATTCCGGATCGACTTCAGCCGCGACGTCGCGGGTCGTCACGCTCCGCAGGTCCACTGGGACAGGCAGCCGGTTCGGCTTAAGGATGGATTTCAGCAACATCGGGCTCATGCGTAGTCCGCCAGCAGCTTGATCGAGACTTGTCCGTCGGCGGCCGTTCGACGCTGCACGTCCCCGGCAATCAGCTTTTCGATTTTACCGCCGATCAGCGGGATGCCACAGCGCACTTGCCAGTCCAGCTTCAATACGCTGGTCTTGGCGCTGTCGGCTTCGAGCTTCATGTCGGCATGCACACTCGCCGGTGCACCGCCGATCTCGATATCGATCGTGCCGACGCGCCGGGAAACATGCCAGGCATCGACCTGACCGACGCGGATCGCGTCACCGATCAGCTTCCTGGCGAAGTCCGGCACACGGGTCTCGCCAGCGGCGCGAAAACGATAGCGCAAACTGAAGCTATCACCTGCCACGTGCTGCGTCACGGCGAAATCCGATACTTCCAGCGCCTGGTACTTGCGCTCGAAATAAGCCGGATCGGTAAACATCTTCATCACCACGTCGACGGGCTTCGGGTACTTCAGTTCACTTGTGAATTTCACGGCCATAGCGACATCGATCTCACAAGAACGGCATCTATAAAAAAACCGCCGGGGGCTACCCGGCGGCTTTGAAACTCAAGCGCTCGACGATAAGGCTTGCGCCCTACTTCGTCGTCATCTTCTGCACCGAACTGGCGTTGAAGAAGTCGTCGTTGTACTTCACCGACAGATCATAAGGCTGATCTTCGTTGAACGCGGCCGTGATGAAATAGCGGCCCGAGTCGAAGTGATAGATCACTTCCGGCACGGTCGACGCAGCCTGGATGTTGTAACCGATGACCAGGTGGCCTTCATGCAGCTGAACCAGCTGATTGCGGCTGTCGTAATTGTCTTCGGCCACGATGTTCCAGGAGTCTTCGTCGAGGTACATCGTGCGCTTGTGGAAGGTGTGGCTGGTGCCTTCCTTCAGGTTCGCCTCGACCACCCAGACGCGGTGCAGCTCGTAGCGCGACAGATCCTGGTTCAGATGCTTCGGACGAATCAGATCCTTGTACTTGACCGTATTGCCGGCGATCTTGTTGCTATCGTACGGGATGAACATTTCCTTCTTGCCGAGCAGCTTCCAGTTGAAGCGCTCGAGCGAGCCGTTGAACATGTCCACCTGATCGTAGAACTGGTGGCCGTCGGTGCCCTCGTAGGGGTTGTCGCAGCACACCGTCGGCGCACGGCGGATGCGCTTCAGAGCCGGCGTATAAAGCCAGGCCGCGCGGCCTGCCTCACCGGTACCCGCTTTTTCGTGCACGAGGATGAAGGTGCCGGCCAGACGCGGCGGCGCAACCGTGCGCGACAGATAACGCAGAAACTCGCCGGAGTCCTTGGTCAGCGGAACCTGCTTGCTGATCGAGCCGTAGTAGAACGCCGCGTCTTCGATGATCTTGGTCAGCTGGAACGAGCCGTCGCGCTGCACGATCATCTGGTTGTTGTAACGCTTGGCCGCTTCACCGCGGAACTTCAGCTTGTGGTTCCAGACCGGTTCCGCACCGGTCTTCGGGATCGGAAACGGGAAGCCGAGCTTGCAGTTGTCGAGAATGTCGGTGCCGATCATCTCGCAGGTGGTCGCGTTCTTGACCGTCGCGGTTTTGATCTCTTCCGGGAAGTTCACGTCACGATGCGTCGGATAGACGTTCATCTTGTACGTGTCGTAGTTCTTCAGCAGCCACTTGTGACCTTCGGTCAGCTTGTCGGCGTACTGATCCATGTTCGCCTTGGTGATGGTGAACTTGGGCTTGTCGGCGTCGATCTTGGCGTCGTGCGGGAACTCGCCCTTCAGATCGCCATGCTTGCTCGCCGGCGTCCATTCGGGAATCGAGCCGTCCTTGTTGCCGGCCTTTTCGGCGCCGACCGGAGTCAGATCCTTGCCGAGTTTGCCAGCTTCATCGGGGCCAACCTTTGCCGCGGCAAGTGCTGCATAAGCAATGCAGAACGCACCGACCGCTACAGCGAAGCGCTGTTTCATGGTACCTCTCCTCACTAGGGGCCGAGTCGTTCTTACCCGCTCGGTTATCGTTGATGAAAACTGACGCGGGATGCTAGCCAATTCCCGTCAAACTTCCAAACATTTCCCGCCTCCAAACGCCAAGCCATCGGCAGCGTACTGCTTGAAAAATCCATGATGTCGGCAACTGACAAAACCGTCAGCAGGTCGTTGAATCAAGCCTTTTCCAGCTTCGGCAACGCGTCGAGCAAGGGCTGACGCGCACTGAACTCGGATCGCAGATGCGCCAGCATGATGAAGACTCCGGCCAGGCGCCGATGCAGGAACACGATCTCGCGCGGCGGAACCCGAAAATGCACCGACAGGGCATTCTTGGCACCAGCCTGAGCCGCACGCATCGGCAGATCGCTTTCACCCCAGCGGTAGTCGCCGCTGGGAGTCAACAAAGCAGCAGGAATCCTGCCCTCGGCAGGATCGGTGAATGGCTCGACGATCGTCTCACACATCTCGGAGAACGCCTGCATCGCAGCCTTAGGAAATCCAGCTTGAATCAGCCCGATTTCAATGGCACCTCGCTCGATCAAGGCGTGATCGTGCTCGATCGCGCCGCGCACGATGCAGGCATAGGATTTGACGAACTTGCGCTCGAAACGGCGCGTCGCGCCGAAATCGATCAACACGATGCGATCTTCGCCGTCGGGGTCGACGCGGAAGCGGTAATTGCCGAAATGCGGATCAGTCTGCACCAGCCCCCAATCGAAGAATTCGGTCAGGAACAGCTCGATGAAGGCCTCGCCCAGACGATCGCGGCGGGCCTGGGACAGATTCTGCACCGCCGCCGCGCGGATGCTGCAACCGCTCTCGTAGCTCGTCGTCAGCACACGCGAGCCGCAGTACTCGCCGACGACCTGCGGCACCGCAAAGCGCTGGTCCCCGGCCAGGCGCCTGGCGAAATCCTCGGTAAATTTGCGCTCGGCGATGTAGTCGACTTCCTGCACCAGCATCTCGCGCAGCTCGGCGAAAATCGGGCCGATGTCGAGTCCCTTGGGCGTCAGCCGCGACATCAGCAGCAGCCGCGACAGCGTCTTGATATCGCTGTCGATAGCGTCGGCGACGCCTGGGTATTGTATTTTGACGACCAGTTCCAGGCCGTCGCGCTTGCGGCGAGCGCGGTGCGCCTGGCCCAGCGAGGCAGCGGCCATCGGCTCTTCGTCGATGTCGAGTTCACGCAGCCTGTCCCGGCCGAGTTGCTGATCGAGCACCGGCTTGACGTACTTCCAGGACACCGCGGGAGTGTCGTCCTGAAGCGTCGATAAGACCTCGACAGCCTCCTCCGGCAGAAAATACTGTCCGTACAGCGACAGCATCTGCCCAGCCTTCATCACGCTGCCCTTGAGCTGCCCAAGTTCGTCGGCCAGGATCTGGGCCTGTTTTTGATAAAAGCCGCGGTTGGCTTCGTCCCGTGAGATGTTGCCGCGGAAAATATTGCGGATACTGTGAGCGACAATGCTGCTGCCGGCACCGAAGCCCAGCTTGGTCAAGGCGAGATTGCGTTCGAACGGCCGTGTTTTCAGGCGATCCATACCGGGCTTTCTGATCAGCGGCTGGGGCGAATCGTCGCTATGCTCCGACATGCCCACCCTCTTCTGACCTGATAGACCACCTACGATGAGAACACTTGCGGACATTCTGCTGGTAGACCACCAACGCGAGGCAGTGGCCGGAGACTGCGCGAAAGTGATCGAACGCCATCTGAACGGGCTGCGCAGCCTGCGAGGCATCGCGCTGAGAGCCGGGCTGGCGATGTTCAAGACCGCGGTACCCGATGCGATCCCACGCATCGTGAAAAAGCTGCTGCCGGATTTCGCCGTCGCTTTGGAGCCCCTGCATCAGCTGTTCCGCCAGTCTTCGGAAACCGATTTTAGCCTGTTCCTGAACAAGCACTCGGACGAGGCGACCGACGCGCTGACCGGCGTGATCGACCGGCGCGCGGCGGATAGCCCGAACGAGCCGGTCAAGATGGCCTACGGCAAACTCCGCAGCAGCGTGCGCAGCGAGCTTCAGGCCGTATTGCCGGAGCTGGGCAAGACCATCAGCAGCTATCTGGACTAATCGGCAACAGCCGACGACGGCGCTAGGGCGCCGCGCTGCTGCGGCCGACCAGGGGCATGCCGGCGGCGATCATGTGGCGCGGAGCGGCAAGCTGCACCGCGGCAACCAGATCCCGGGCGATCCGCGGCTGCAGACTGGCCAAGGCTTCGCTGCGCAGCTGCGCCATCGCCTGCTCGCGTATCGTGTCCATTGCCGCCTGTCCCGGCCGCTGCTGCTGCGGCTCACAGGCCAGCGCCGCCGCGGTCGTCGTCAGCAGCAGCATCCCTGCGCTAAAGTTGAGCGCCGACTTCATCGTGGTTTTCATCAAAGGTCTCCGTCCCTGTTACCGCCTTGCACCTCTCAGATGAGGCAGGATGCCAACAGGTTGGAAGCGACCCGAGTTTTTTTTGCGGCTACAGCGACGCAATCACGGCCCCGTCCGGGCCGCCAGGTCGAAGCTCCGGGACTCATCGAGTGTTAAGCCGCTGGTTCGTAGCGTTCGGGGCGCCGAAATACTTTCGCCCAAGGAGAGAGCCCAATGAAAATACAGATCAAGAAATTGAACGCCAGTCTGGCTGCGCTGCTGTTGGCCTTGCCGGCGTTCGCCGCCGGGGCGACGCCGGTGGGCCGCTGGCAGACCATCGATGACGCCACCGGCAAGCCGAAGTCGATCGTCGAGATCACCGACACCGGCGGCGAGTTGCAGGGCAAAGTGATCAAACTGCTCAACCCGTCGAAGCCCAACCCCACTTGCGACAAGTGCGAAGGCGAGCTTCAGGGCAAACCGATCGAGGGCATGACGATCCTGTGGGGCATCAAGAAAGACGGCGAGGTCTGGGACGGCGGCAAGATCATCGACCCGGAATCAGGCAAGGTCTACAGCGCCAAGCTCACGCCGGAGGCCGGCGGCGACAAGCTGCAGGTTCGCGGCTATCTGGGCATCTCGATGCTCGGCCGCACGCAGGAGTGGATCAAGGCGCCCTAGCGCCGCCCGTATTGCGAACGCACCGCCTCGGGCGTGAAGTCCGAATCACTGAGCCCGGGAACGTCGTATTGAGCCGGCGGTTCCTCGGCGGTCAGGCGATTGATGAAATAGCGGCCGTCCTTGAAGTCGTAGGTCACCACCGGCAGGCAGTTCGCCGACAGCGAGTCGTACAGGGCCAGCAAGTGCCCCTCCTGGAAACGCCACAGCGTGCTGTCGTCGCGCTGATAGTTCTCCACCAGGACCACGTTCCAGCTGTCCTCGTCGACATAGAACACGCGCTTGCCGAAGGAGTGCGTCTTGCCGCCGCGCTCGCTCGCCTCGATCACCCAGACCCGATGCAGTTCGTAGCGCGTCGTCTCCGGATTCAGGAAGCCGGGCTTGATCAGCTGCGAGTATCGATAACGGCCATCGCCGATGCGATAGTTGTTGTACGGCAGGTAGATCTCGCGCTTGCCCAGCATCTTCCAGACATAACGATCGAAGGCGCCGTTGTACATGTCGACCATGTCGATGAACTGCAGGCCGTCCGATCCCGGAAACGGCTGGTCGTAACCGACTGGCGGAATCCGGAACATGCGGCCGATATCCATTGGCAGCGCCCAGACATTGCGCGCCCCGCGCTGCGCGTCGGCAGTCTCGTGCACCAGGCTCAGGAAGTCCTTGCGCGCCGCGCTCTTGCCGAACCAGGTCAGGTAGTACAGCAGGATGTTCTTGTCCGCGATGTCGACCGGGCTGGCGATGTTGCCGTAGCGGTAGTACACCAGCTCGGTCTGCTTGAGCCAGGTTGCGCTGCCGTCTTTCTGCACCACCGCCTGCGCGGTCTGCGCCTTCATTGAATCGCCGCGATAGCGCGTGCGGTGATTCCACATGATCTCGACGCCGGAGCCGGGCTTCGGGAACGGCACGCCGAGCTTCGCTCCGCTCAGTGAATCCGAGCCGATCAGCTTCGCCCGGCCGATATTGGCCTGGCTGGCGTCGTAGATCGCCTGCGGATACGCCACACTGCGATGTGTCGTGTAGACGGGCATCGCATAACCCGGCTTTGAGGCGAACAGTTGGCGATGGCCGCTGGAAAGCTTGCCCGCATACTGGCCGAGGTTCGCAGCGGTGATCGTGAACAGCGGTTTTTCGGCCGGGAAAGGGTCCTTGAGCTTCTGGCCCTTCTGGAAACCGGCGGGCCGCTGCGCCGCGGTGATGCCGCCGCTCCAGGCCGGAATGCTGCCGTCGCGGTTGGCGCCGCGTTCGGCGCCGATCGGCGTCAGGCCGGCCGACGGCGTGGCCGAGGCTTCCACGGCCGCGGAAGAGTCCGGTGGCGCGGTCACGCTGAGGCTGTCGCCCATCAGGCGGCTGCTGATCTGCGTTTCCTCGTCCTGCTGCCGCTGACGCAGCGCAGCGACCGCATTCAGAGCCTCGTCGCGCGCGCGTCCGGTTTCCAGGTATTTGATCCAGTCCGCTGCAAGCTTCCTGCTCGGCGCGAATTCCTGGGCGGCGCGGAAAGCGGTGAGTGCGCCATCGACGTCGGCCTGCTGGTAACGGGCCAGGCCCAGCGTCATCAGCAGCGTGCCGCTACGCGCGGGCCCGGCCGCCAGCTTCTCCAGATCCTTGGCGGCCTCGGCGTATTCCTCGCGCTCCATGTGCAGCTGCGCCTTCTGCTGCAGCAGCTCGCTGCTCGGTGCCAGCGCCAGCGCGCGATCGAGCGCGCTCAAGGCCAGCTTCTTTTCGCGCGCGGCCAGCCACAGCGTCGCCAGCAACTTGCGATTGGCCGCGTCGTCGGCCAGCGCCTTGCTGTCGATCCAGCCGCTGAGCAGCGATCCAGCCTCGAACGGCGCACCGATCTGCGCGGTCAGCGTGACCAGGCGCAGCCGGTCCTGGGCGTCGCGCAGATAACCGAGACGTGAGGCCACTTCCATCACCGCCTGCGCGCGCTCCTTGTTGCCGGCCTTGATGCTGACCGCTGCCAGCTGCAGCCATTCATCGCGATGCGTCGGATCACGCTTCACCGCCTCCTCCAGCAGCGGCAATGCGTCCTTGTCGCGGCCGGCTCCCAGATACGCGGCGAGCAGCGCGCGCTTCCAGCTCAGGTCGGCATTCGGTACGGCGCGCACGCCCTTCTCCAGCAGCGGCGCCGCGTCGGCGTAGCGCTTCTGCTCCAGATAGGCCGCACCCAGCGCGACATAAGTCTCCGGCGACGCCTTGCCGCTTTTCACCTGCGCCTCGAGTTGCGGCACCATCTGCCTGGCGTTGCCGCCGGCCCCACTGGCCCCGCTGGCAATGTACAGCTGGGCCAGATCCTGGCGCATCGCATTCTCGGCCGGCCCGGCGAGCGCCTTGGTCGCGATCGCCTGTTCGAGCAACTGCGCCGCCTGTTTGTAGTCCTTTTTTTGCGCCGCACTCGCCGCCAGATCGCGCAGCAACAACGCACGTCCGTAAGGGTCGGTGGTCTGCTTCAGCAGGGTCTGCGGGTCCACCGGCTTCTGCACCGGTGTGTTCGGGACTTCGCGTACTTCGCTCTTGTATTGATCGGCCAGCACCGGCCGCGCCGCGAACAAGGCGACGCCCGTCAGTACCAGGCTGGCGATCTGCTTGCGATTCAACGGTAGTTTCAATGGTAGTTGTAGGCGCAGTCGGCCGGGTCCATCGGCACGCGCTGACGGACCTCGGCGGATTTGCCGGTGCGCTCGTAGAGCCAGTTGCCGATGCTCTCGACTGCGGCCGCTTCGAACACACCGCGAGGTTCGGCGTTGACGATCTTCACGTCCCTGACGTGTCCGTTCGGATCGACCGTGAAGATCGCCTCGACCCAACCCGCGAGCTTCTGCTTGCAGGCCCATTCCGGCATTTGCGGGCGCGCGGTCGACAGCGGCACCAGCGGCTTGCCTTTCCAGGTACCGCCGCCGGCGCCGGCTCCGGAACCGCTGCCATTGCCACCGCCGCCGCTGCCGGCAAATCCGCCGAAGCTGCCGGAAGACCCCAGCGAGGTGCCACCGCCGATCGCTAGACTGCCGGTCGGCAGCGAGATCGTGCCGATATCGACCGGCGACACCGTGATCGCCGGCATCGCCAAGGCCGGCACCGCGGCCTGCGCGAGCGCAGGCGGTGCGGCCGGCGGCGGTGGCGGCGCGTTCTGCAGCGTCTTCATCGGGTCCTGCGGCGGATGCTCGTCGCGCCGCGTCTGCACCACGCGCACGTCTTCGATGATCGTCTCGGGCTCATTGGCCGGCTCACGTGAACGGATTGCCCAGACCATCAGCAGGAACAGCAGCCAAGTGATCAGCAATGCAGCCGGCGGCAGCCACAGCCAGCGCAGCCGTGACGGCAGCGACATCGCCTGCGTGGTTTGCACCTGAGCGGTCACACCTTGCCGAGCCTACTTGGGCCGCGCCGCGACGGCGACGTCGGCGACGCCGGCCAGCCGCGCCTGGTCCATCGCCTCGACCATCAGGCCGGCACGCGCATCGCGATCGGCCTGGATCACGACGGCCGCTTTGGGGCGGTCATGCCGCATGCGTTCGATCTCGCCGCGCAGGCGGCGGATGTCGACGCGCTGCCGGTCGATCCAGATCTCGTTGTTGGCCGACACCGCGACGAAGATGCTGCCCTTGTCCTCGGGCTTGGCGGTCTTGGCGGACGGGCGGTTCACGCGGATGCCAGACTCGTGCACGAAGGCCGCGGCGATGATGAAGAAGATCAGCAGGTTCATAACGAAATCGAGCATCGGTGCGAGATCGATGCCGGTGTCCTCCTGCACGACGGTGTGCCGGCGGAATTTCATCGCAGAACCTCCAGGCGTGCATCGAGCAGATCGTTGAGTCGCGCGGTTTCGCGCTTGACCCGCGACGTGAACAGATGCGTGAAGAACAGGCCGATCAGGCTGACGACCAAGCCGGCCATCGTCGCGATCATCGCGTGGCTGATGCCGTCGGCCATCGCGCGCGTGTCGGTGTTGCGCGAGGACGTCATCGCGTCGAATACCTGCAGCATGCCGGTGACGGTGCCGAGCAGGCCGAGCAGCGGGGCCATCGGCACCGTTACCCGAATCAGGGCCAGGCCCGACTCGAGACCGATCCGCAATTGCGACACCATCGCCGCGCGGATGCGCAATGCGGCCCAGCTCTCGCGTTCGCTGCGAGCGCGCCATTCGGCCAGCGCCGCGGCGCGCCGGCCCGGGTGGATTTTCCACAGGTACCAGGCGCGCTCGAGCACCAGGGTCCACATCACCAGCGCCGTAATCAGAATCCAGCCGACGACCCAGCCGCCCGAATCGAGAAAGTCGCCGAGCATGTGCACCGGCAGCAGCAGGGTTTCATTCACGCGTGATGCCCCGATGCGCTTCCAGATGCCGCGCCAGCAGGCCGGCCGCCTGCTCGTCCAGCACCTGCGTCAGCGCACGCGAACGCGAGCCGAGGAAACTGTTCGCGAACAGCAGCGGGATCGCGATGATCAAACCCAGCACGGTGGCAATCATCGCCTGCGATATGCCGCCAGCCATCACCTTGGGATCGCCGGCGCCGAGTTCGGTGATCACCTGGAAGGTCAGGATCATGCCAATCACGGTACCGAGCAGGCCGAGCAGCGGGCCGGCCGCGACGATCATCTTCAGCAGCGACTGGTAGCGCTCCAGCCGCGGCGTCTCGCGCAGGATCGCTTCGGACAGCCGCGTCTCCAGCACCTCGGGGTCCTGCAGCAACAAGGCATCGGCCTGATCGCCGGCGCCGATACTGGCGAGCACGCGGCCCAGCGGGTTGTCGTTTCGCGGCCTGTCGATCTGGCGCAACTGGCTGCGCACCAGGGCGTCGACGCGCAGCAGATAGATCAGCTGGTAGATCGCCAGAACCGCGCCGATCACGCCGATGCAGATGATCACGTAACCGACTGCCCCGCCCTGCTCGATGCGCTCGGACAGCGACGGCCGCTCGGCCGAGCGACGCAGCAGCGCGCCGCGCGAGGGATCGACCAGCATCGGGGCGAGTTCGTCTTCGCCCTTGCCGAAATCGTCGATCAGCCCGGTGTGGCCAGGCTGCCGCGCCAGCGCGGCGAGCTTGCCGGTGTCTGGCTGCAGCGCGAGATAGCGGCCTTCGGCGAATGCGGTGAACAGGCCGATGCGCGTGACCTCGGCCTGTTGCGGCGCGCCCGCGTCGTCGAACACCTCGGCCTTGAACCGCGCGACCTTGCCGCCCTCGGCGATCTCCTGCGCGTACAGCAGCCACAGCTGCTCGAGCTGGTCGACACCCGGCAATTCGCGCGCCTGCGCCAAGGCATCGAGCTGGGCCAGGCGATCCGGAAACTGCGGCGTCACCAGCGAATCGGCCGCCTGCGCGCGGAAGCTGCCCGCTGCCTCGGACACCGCCGAGAAAATCTGCGCACTGTCGCCGACCCGACCTTCGAGCTGCTGCTTCAGCGCGGCGATGCCGGCCTGGGCGCCGTCGAAGCGGCCCTTCGCGGACTTGGCGCGCGCGTCGGCGGCACTGCGCGCCCCTTCGGCTTCCGCAAGCAATGCCGCCTGCTGACTCTTATCGCGCAGAAACCGCGCTTCGCGATCGGCATTGGTCTTCGACATCTCTCGCGAGCCTTCGCGAATCTGTTCGACCAGCTGGTCGAGACCGCCCGCTGCGGGCTTGGGCGCCGGTGCGGGCGCAGTAGCAGCAAACGCGGTCGTCGACATCAGCGCGAGCAACAATATCCAGCCAGGCTTCACGACCTGGCCCCCGCCGGCTTCTGCGGCATCGGCAGCTGCAGCAGATCCGGTGCCAGGGTTTCGCGCGCCATGCGCAGGCCGCGGCGCACCGGCGTGATGTACTGGCTATCCAGCGGCTGCCAGCTGGATTTCGCGGCGTCCCACCAGCCGGCTTCGCGGCCATCGGTGCTCAGGTAGAACAAGGCGGTGCGGCCGACGCGCAGCACGTCGACCGAGCGATTCTCGACCTGGGTGCGCTCGGCACCGAGCGTGCGGCCGTATTCGGCCTCGATCTGGTAGGCCTCGAGAATCCGCTTGAACTTGTCCGCATTGCTGGCCGAAGGATCGGCCATCAAGCGCTTGATGCTGTCGACGCGCTCCTGCCGTTCCTGATGCAGAAACGGCAGATCGGATGCGACGATGCTCTCCAGACCCTGGGTCATCCGCAGCATCAGCGGCAGCAGTTCGCGCTCGGTGCGGTCGATCTCGGTCAGCTGCCGCTGCAGGGAATCGCGCTCGGCCTCCTGGCCTTTCGCGAGTTCCTCCAGCTGGTCCGCGTAAACCTTGAGCTGCTGCGATTGCCAGCTTGCCGAGCGATAACGTTCGAGCATCGCTTGCGTCGCATCGTCGAGCTGATCGATGCGTGCCTGCGAATCGCGCGACGCGCGGTTGGCATTGGTGGTGGCATCGAGCGCCTGCCCAACCGGATCGGCTGCCACGGCCGTCGTCACTCCTGCGCTCAGCACCGCCACCGAAATCGCGGCCCGCCATCGGGCCTGATTGAACATCCGCACCTGTCTGCTCCTCGATCTGCCGGCTTCTTTAGTGGGCGAGGCCATCGGCTTGCATTGCGCATGCTGCGGCTCTAGTGTCGCGAGTCAGAAGTTCGCATGCGAATTCGCCGCGGCTTTTCGCGCCTGGCCGCGTTGCAACTCCTCGCCATAGTTCGACTATGGCTCGTCGTTGCGCCTTGCCAGTCACGAAAAGCCGCCAGCGGCTTCATCATGCAACTTCTGACTTGGGACACTAGGGCAAGGTTCGACGCGGGCGCCGGCCTTGTCAACGCATACTCGGACGAGGGCCTGCGCATGGAGCGATTCGTGCTCCGCGCTAGAATCGGCTCACCACAACGGCAAGGATCGACAATGAGCGACCACTCGCAGGCATTCCTGAACCTGGTCAATGACGCGCGCAGCCGCGTCCGCGAAATCCATGCGCGCGAAGTCGCCGCCGAACTGGCCAGCGTGAAAAACGCCAAGCTGATCGACGTGCGCGAAGAAAGCGAATTCGCTGCCGGGCACATCAAGGGCGCGGAGCATCTTGGCAAGGGCGTGATCGAGCGCGACATCGAGGCCCGCCATCCCGACAAATCGACACCGCTCTATCTGTATTGCGGCGGCGGCTTCCGCTCCGCACTGGCGGCGGACAACCTGAAGAAGATGGGCTACGACAAGGTCGTCAACATCGACGGCGGCTGGCGCGAGCTGAAGGAATTGATGCCGGTGGAGTGAAGTCCGACCACCGTAGGTTGGGGTGAGCGCAGCGAACCCCAACATCGGCGCGGAACCAATGTTGGGGTTCGCTTGCGCTCACCCCAACCTACCGTCGGACTAGTTCGTCGCCGCCTGCTGCGGTGGACGCGCAATCAGCGCCTCCAGATTGGCCTTGACCTCGCGCGCATCGAAGGCCTTGAAGTTGTCCGCAGGCTTGGGGCCCTTGAACACCAGAATGCTGGCCTGCGCCTCGTATTCGGTGCGCGGGATCGAGCTGCTGGCGCCAAGGCCGAAACCCGGACCATAAAACGGCGACCAGTAACCGCCGTAGCCACCGAAGCCGCTATAGGTCTGCGAATAGCTGGTCTGCGCATCGGTGTTGGAATCAGCCTGGACGAAGTAGTCGTAGCCGTTCTGCAAGGTCACTTCGGCGGCACGGTAAAGCAGGTAGTTTTCGACAGTCTGGCGCGAGGTGCTGGAGTTGCCGGAGAACGTGACCTTGTAGCGATTGCTCTCGAGACGCTGCTCGGAATAACCAACTCCGTTTTTCGCGGGCTGGTACGGGGTCGCGGTGACGCAGGCCGCGACAGCGAGCACCAGGCTCGACATCGTCAGGCTGCGAATCAGGTGGGTACGCATGAGTTGCTCCTGGGAAGGCAGTCGGACGGCGCCCGCCGTCCTTGGGTGCATTATCACGCGCCGCAAAACAGCGTGGCGCAACCATTCATTGGCGATTCAGCTAGCCGGCGCACCGCTGCAGGCAGCATTACAAAGATTTTCGAATCCGCAAGTTAGCTTGCCGCAACGCCCTCACGCATACGAGACCGAGATAATTTCCAGTTCGGTTTCTCCACCTGGCAGGCGGACGGTAAAAACCTCACCCTCCTGCTTGCCCAGCAACGCGCGCGCCAGCGGTGAATCGACGCTGATGTACCCCGGCCCCTCGCCCGCTTCGTCTGGCCCGACAATCCGATGCCGCCGGGTCTCACCGCCGGCGTCGGCGATTTCGATCTGCGCACCGAAGAACACCCGGCCCGGCTGGTCCGGTGCGCGATCGACCACGCGCAGATCCGGCAGCCGCACTTGCAGGTAGCGCACGCGCCGATCAATCTCCCGCAGTTCCTTCTTGCGGTACTGATACTCCGCGTTCTCGGAGCGGTCGCCCTCGGCAGCGGCGGTAGCCAGCGCACGCACGACTTCGGGCCGGCGCACGCGCCACAGCTGATCGTATTCGTCGCGCAGCCGCGCGTAACCTTCGGCGGTGATGTAGATGGAGCCCTTTTCCGAAGGCGGGCGGTATCGCGACATCAGACTTGCGGAATCCCGTCCGGACAAAAGAAATCGGGCATGAAATGGGTAGTGCCCGGCACCGTGGCGTAGCCGGAGAAATCGGTCACGCCGCTCGCATGCAACACCAGGTCGTCAATGCAGAAGTTGCCGGTGAACTCGCGGCTGGGCTGGGTCAGGATCACGTGCGCCGCGTCGGCCATGATCTCCGGCGTGCGCGACTGCTTGATCATCGCATCACCGCCGAGCATCGCGATCGCCGCGGTGGCGATGCCGGTGCGCGGCCACAGCGCGTTGGCCGCGATTCCGGCCTTCCGGAACTCCTCGGCCCAGGCCAGGATGCAGAAGCTCATGCCGTACTTGGCCATCGAATACGCGACATGCGGGCCGAACCATTTCGGCGACATGTCCAGCGGAGGCGACAGCGCCATGATGTGCGGATTCGACGAGCGTTTCAGATGCGGGATGCAGGTCCGGCCGACCAGATAAGTGCCGCGCGCATTGATCCCGTTCATCAGGTCGTAGCGCTTCATGTCGGTTTCCATCGTCCCGGTCAGCGAGATCGCGCTCGCGTTGTTGACCAGGATATCGATGCCGCCGAAACGCTCGACGGTCTTCGCCACCGCATCCTGCACCTGCGTTTCATCGCGGATGTCGCACTGCAGCGCCAGGCCTTTGCCGCCCGCACGCTCGATCGCTTCGACCGCGGTGAAGATCGTGCCTTCGAGCTTGGAATGCGCTTCGGCGGTCTTAGCCGCGATGGCGACGTTGGCGCCATCGCGGGCAGCACGCTCGGCGATCGCCAGGCCGATGCCGCGGCTGCCGCCGGTGATGAACAAAGTCTTGCCGGCCAGCGATCCGGCTTTCATCGGCTTCAGCTTGAAACTGCCGAGATCAACGCTGCTGTAGCTCATCTGGTTTCTCCTTGCCTGCTATTGAGGGGTCTGACTTAGGTTTCTTGCAACATCGCGGTTGCGCGCGCGAGGCGCTCGGCCTGGATGCGATTCAGGTTGCGGAATACGGTAGCGGCGATACGCGGATAGCGCCGGCGCAGCCGCTCCAGATCCTGCGAGTCGAAACGCAACACGCGTACCGGCGTCGTCGCCAGCGCATTGGCGGTGCGCTTCTGGCCGAAATAGCCGGCCTCACCCAGCACCGCGCCGCGGCTGAGCTGGGTCAAGATCTGGCGCTCGCCGCCACGATCGATCCAGATATCGACTTCACCGTCGAGCACCACGTACATGTCGCGTGCCACGTCACCCTGGCGGATCACCTGATCGCCCGCCCGATGCCGTTCGAGCTTGGAAATCAGCGCGAAAACACGCGCCTGGCGCAGCGACAGGCCGGCGAACAGCGGGATCGTATGCTGCGGCGACTGGCCCAGATCGAGCCGCAGCATGTCCCACAAGGTGACGATCTTCAGCCGCGTCGCCAGGGCCGGCGTCAGCGTGATTTCGGAAATCCAGCCGATGAACAAGGTAAACGACGCGAGCAGGCCGAACTGCACCTGCGACTTCAGCTCGCTGCCGGCGAACATCAGCAGGCCGAGACACAGCGCCAATGTATTCAGCGTGGTCGGCCGCAAGGTACCGGCAAGGGCTTTCTCGACCGCGAGCTGCTCGTTGCCCAGCGAGCGAGCGTAACTATTGAAGCGCGCCAGAAAGTGCACGGTGTCGTCGACCGCAATGCCGAGCACGATGCTCGCGATCAGGCTGTTGGTCGGGTTCAGCGGGATGTCGAGGACGCGCAACAGGCCGAAGTACACCGCGACCGGCAGCAGGTTCGGCAGCAGCGCCCAGAGCCCGGCGACCAGCGAAGTGAACATCAGGCTGAGCAGGCCCAGAATCACCACGCCGGCAACCGCCAGCGACAGCCACTGTCCCTGCCCGATCGCCTCCACCGTGCGCGTCGCCAGGATCGAGCTGCCGGTCAACTCGCCATCGAGCGGCTCCGGCAATTGTGCGAGGCGCACCCGAGCCCGCTCGGCAAACCTCGCGATCTCGGCCGAGTCGTTGACGTTCAGCCGCACCGAGATCAGCGCCTCACGGAAGCGCGGATCGATGAAGCGGCGCAGATCCTCGCCGCCGACGAATACCAGGAGCTGCTTGGCGGCAGCGGCGCTGTCGGGCAGCGCGTAGGCGCTGTCGGCACCGTCGTTCATGCTCTGATGGATCAGCTTCAGATGATCGATATAGGACACCGCCGCGCCGACTTCGGGCTGGGCGCGCAACCAGGTCTGCAGCGTGTCGATCGCCTGCATCAATTCGGGCTCGGTCAGTGCATCGTTCAAATGGCTGTCGATATGCACCGCCACCAGGTTGGCACCATTGAACTCGCGACTGATCGCCTCGTAGTCGATGCGCGCCGGATGCTTGGCGACGAATCCCTTGACGTAGTCCGCACCCACCGGAATGCCGGTTGCCAGCCACAGGCATAGCGGCACGATGATCAGGGCGACGCCGATGATGCGGCCGCGCCAGCGAGTATCGAAACGCGCCAGCGGGCCGGCGAAACGTGCGGCCAGCCGCTGGCCCAGGTGGCCCTGTTCGTGACGGCCGCAACGTGTGACCGCGAGCATCGCCGGCATGAAGAACAAGGTCAGCAGCAGCAGGAACGACACGCCGAGCACCGACAGCCAGACGAACTGGCGGATCGCCGGCAGCGCATTGATCAGCAGCGCCAGGAATCCGGCGATCGTCGTCGCCGTCGCCAGCAGCAGCGCCGGTGCGAGCTCACGCATCACGTGCGCACTGCGATGCCGGCGCTCCTCGGCATCGCGCGCCGGCTCCGAGAAAAAATCCGACAGCAGATGGATCGCATAGGCCAGGCCGAGCGTGACCACCAGCGGCGGCGTGATCACGGTGACCACGTTCAGCGGGATCTCCAGCGCCACCGCGCTGGCCAGGGTCCAGATCATCGCGACGCTGACACCCAGCACCGCAGTCAGCATCGCGCGCACCGAGCGGAACGCGATCAGCAGCAGCACGACGATCAGGCCGTAAATCGTCGGGATCGTGAACGCCAGCGTATCCAGCAGCGCCAGTGTCGTCGCCGCCTTGATCACCGGCGCGCCGGTGACATGAATTTCGGCGCTGCCGGTTTCCCTCGCCGCGATATCGCGGAAACGCTGCTCGTAGTGCTGCCGCAAAAAGCGTACTTCGTCGACGCCCTCCAGCGACACCACCAGCGCCGCATATTTTCCGTTCGGCGAAACCAGCGTGCCGCGATAAACGGCGTTGCGATCGAAGGCCGCCGCCAGTGCCGGCACGACAGAAGGATCGGCGGCCGCCTGCTCGGTGAAACTGCTGACCTCGATGTCTTCGCCGCTGGCGAGCAGGTTCGGCACCGTCGCCAGCGAGTAGACGCTATTGACGCCTTCGACACGGCGCAAGGCCGCGCTCAGCCGCGCGATCGCCTCCAGATGGTCCGCAGTGAACACCGGATCGAAGCGCACCGCCAGCAGCACCGCATCGGTGTCGCCGAAGGTCGCGCGCAGATGCTCGAAGCTCAGGCGGTCGACGTCGTTCTTCGGCAGCAGCTTTTCGGTCGACGGGTCGACGCTGATACGCAGATGCCCTGCGCTGTCGAAACAGCTCGCTGCCGCGTAGACCGTGATCAGCGCGACGACGATCAGTGGCAGCCACGGCCGCCGCGCGAGGAACTCGATCAGCTTGTCGAACACGCTGGCCAGCTCAGCCGCCGAGTTGGAAGGAGTGCGGGTTGAAGTACAGGTCCGACAGGCCGTCGCTGCCAATGACGCCGTCGATGCTGAGCTCGGTGTGGCTGTGCTCGCTCAGGTCTTCCATCGTGCCCTTGGACACGTACCAGCGGCTGCCGCTTTTTTTCAGATCCTTCGCCGACGCGCTGTAGCGCTTGCGCACCTGCTGGTCCGCGATAAATTCGGCGCGCAGGGCCACGCAGGATTCGCGGTCCACCCAGGTGCGGATCTCGGCGAAGCGTGATTGCTGTGCCGCATCGGGGGTCAGCTTCAGCACATAAGTGTCGCGCGACTCGATCTGCTCGGTCTTCTCGAGCACGACATGGCCGCCGCTGAATGCATGCGAGATCTGCTTGATGTCGGCATAAGAGATGTCGGTGCCGAACAAGGGATTGTCCTGGGTGCCGCCCATGATCCGGCGCGTCTTGTTCAGCGCCGGCAGGAAGATGTACATCGCATCCTGTTCCTTGGCCTTGGCTTCGCGCAGCAGGTAGGCCGCGCCGCGCAGATCGGCCGGAGCATCGACGCGCAGCATCGTCCGCAGCAGCCCCTCGTCGCGTATCGCAAACAGCCGGCCCTTGAGCTGGCGGCTGGCGCCGTTGCGGTCGGTGGAATTGAGCGTGAACTGCTTGATCTGCAGCGCAGGCGGAATGTTGGCGCGCATGCAGCTGTCGATCGCCTCGACGCTGGGCGCGGCGGCATTGCCGGCCGCGATGGCCCCTGAACCGAACAGCATCATCAGCAGGCTGGCGAGGCCGTGTCTCAGCACGGTACCCGTCTTGGTTTTCATTCTCGTCTCCCGGGCGGGCGAGCGTCCGCTCCCCCGGGTGTAGCTTAGCGGGCTGGTGCCGGCCATGCGCAAGCGCCGCTGCAGGGTACGCCCGGGCACAAGGCTGTGCGACCGGCGCCGCGATCAGGCCGTCGGCGCGGGCATGAAATGCTTCAGCAGCAGGTGCGCCGGGAAGTACAGCAGGGCCGGATAGCCGAACAGCGCCACCATCAGCCAGGCCCAGGCCGGCATCCACTTCTGCGCGACGTCGTCGGAGAAACCATAAACGTAGTTGATGTTGACCGGTCCGATGCCAGCGCGCGACAGCGAGGGCGGCGGCATGAAGAAGTAGCAGACCAGCACTAGCGCCGTGGCCAGCACCGTCCAGATCACGAACCCGCGGCTGTCGTAGCCGGTGCGCCAGACCAGGTACAGCAGCAGCACCGGCAGCCAGCCATGGAACAGCGACAGCCCGCGCAGGAACAGCGATCGCTGCGTGTCGAACATGTAATCGGTCATGCCGGTGACCCGCCAGCCGGCCAGGTTCGCAAGAAAATCGGCCAGCCAGAATATTTGCGGGATCAGGATACCGGCCGTCGCGATCGACAATAGCAGCGAGCTTTCCATCCAGACGCCGGCAAGGGTCAGCAGCAGCGCCACATCGCAGAAATACAGGAAGTTGCTCGGCCCATAACTGCGCAGATACACCGGCAGCAGCACCGCCATGAACGCGGTGTACGCGAGTTTGATGCCCAGTGGAATCGAGCCTGCCGCAACCTCCATGGAAAGTCCTTTTGTGTTGTGCCGCTCAACCAGCGCATTTTCGGCAGGTGCCGAGCACTTCCAGCACCTGGCGCCTGGGCAGGAAGCCGGTCTGGCCGGCGCGCTTGGTGATCCAGGATTCGATCGCCGTGCTGTCCATTTCCTCGGCGGTGCCGCAGTCGCCGCACAGGAACAGCACGCCGGCGTGGTGGTGATCGGGCTCCTGGCAGGCGGTGTACGCCTTCAGCGATTCGAGACGGTGCAGCCGGCCGATCTCGACCAGGAAATCGAGGCCACGATAAACCGACAGCGGCGATGGCCGGCGATCGAGCACGCCTTCCAGGCCCTCGATGATCTGGTACGCGGTCTGCGGCTGGTTCTGCGCCAGCAGGTGGCGATAGATGTCGCGACGCATGCCGCTGAGCCGGTGCCCGTCCGCCAGGCACTGCGCCTCGAGCGCCGCGACGCCGGCCTTGATGACGGCGGCCGGGCGTGCGGCTTTGCGGGATTTATCGACGGTGCTGGCCATGGCTGCATGCTAACCCAGCGACCGCATCGGGTGGGCCGCGCTTGCGCCGGCGAACGTTACTTCGTAACACTGTGCATCCGCTGCCACCGCAGCACCGTGATCGACACAGGAACCGCCGAGTGACGACCGATACCCGCATCCCCGTGTGTCTGCTGACCGGCTTTCTCGGAGCCGGCAAGACCACGCTGCTGAACGCCCTGCTGCGCGATCCGGCAATGGTCGGCACCGGCGTCGTCATCAACGAGTACGGCACGGTCGGCATCGATCACCACCTGGTCGAAGCCGCGCCGGAAGATACCTCGCTGATCGCCGACGGCTGCATCTGCTGCACCGCGCGAGGAGAGATCGCCGAGGCGATGCTGAGCCTGAGTGAGCGCATGCAGGCACGTGCCGGCACCAGCTTGAGACGCGTGATCATCGAAACCACCGGCCTGGCCGAACCCTGGCCCATCCTGCAGCAGATCCTGCGCACGCCCGAACTCGCCGAGCGTTACACGCTCGACTCGGTCGTAACTGTGGTCGACGCCTTCAACGTCGCGGACACGCTGGCGACGCAGGACATCGCAGTGCAGCAGATCACCGCCGCGGATCGCATCCTGATCAGCAAGACCGATCTGGTCGACAGCTCCCAGAGCGCCGAGCTGCGCGCGCGCCTGGCCCAGATGAATCCGGACGCGGAGATCAACGACGTTGCGCAAGGCGCAGCGCAGCCGGAGCAGTTGTTCACCGGCGGCCGCCACGATCCTTCATCGCCGCAGTATCGGCCGGGCGCACTGCTGGCGAACGCCGACACGCTGCGCTTCACGCCGGCGCCGCCCGGTGTGCTGCGCCGCCAGCCCGGCCTCGCGGTGCCGCGCGACCAGGACATCCAGACGTTCAGCCTGATCCTCGATGTGCCGCTGCAGGCCGGCCGGTTTCTGGGATGGATGGAATTCCTGCGCACCTTGTGCGGGCCGACATTGCTAAGGGTAAAAGGCCTGATCAACATCGACGGCCAAACCGGGCCGACGGTGATTCACGGCGTGCAGAAAGCCTTCCATCCGCCGACCGAACTGGCGGCCTGGCCGGATGACGATCGGCGCACCCGCCTGGTCTTCATCACGCGCGGTTACGGCCAGGAAATCGTCGGGGAAACCCTGGGCTACTTGCAGGCCTGCGCAGCCGGCCAGCCGGCCACGCCTCCGGCCCCGTCAAGACCAATTCAGCTCAACTGAACGCCTCACTCATCGAGCGGCGCAGATCCATGAGGGTGATCGGGGTGCCGGCGACGATGCAGCACGAAGTTCGCTGTATGCGCCGCCGCCAACAATAGCGCGCCGCACACGGTCAGCACGGTCTCACCGCGATGTGCGATCACGCCATAGACACTGCCGACAAGGCCAGCGCTCAACAGCAGTACACCGCAGGCGCCAACTGCCAGCACTCGCCAGTCACGATGCCGCCGGCAGCCCAGCAGCAAAGCCGCGAAGCTCGACGGCACCACGGCGATCAGCATCCAAAAATGAAACGACTCGCTGGTGAAAAGCCCGGCCATCGCCCAAGGCAGCGCTGCGACGAGCAGCGGCAGGGCCAGGCAATGCACCAGACACAGGCCGGACAACAGCATCGCGCCCATATCGAGTGCCGCCAAAGGCGCCGCCGATGAGGCCGTGGACAATTCCGCAGAATCTGCAGAACCTCTGGAACTCCCGTACATATCGATACTCTTATCTGCTGTTACAAGGTAACGTCTGCACTATAACATCGCCGCCAGAAAAGTCGCGGCCGGGAGTTCACGCATGCTGAGATTCGAGCAACTGCGGCACCGCTACGGTGAGCGGACCGTGTTGGACGTAGGCGATCTGCGGATCGAGGACGGCGCGCAGATGCTGCTGCTGGGCCCGTCGGGCAGCGGCAAGTCGAGCCTGCTGCATATCGCCGCCGGCCTGTTGCGACCGACTGAAGGCCGCGTCTGGCTCGACGATATGGAGCTGACCGGCATGCACGGCGCAGCGCTGGACAGGGTGCGCGGGCGCCGTGTCGGCATCGTGTTCCAGCGCCTGCATCTGATCCCGTCGCTGAGCGTTCTCGATAACGTGCTGGTCGCTCAATACAGCGCTGGCAACAAGGTCGATGCCGGAGTTGCGATGGAGACTTTGGATCGCCTTGGCATGTCGGCGAAAGCCAAAGCCAAACCGTCTTCGCTGAGCCTCGGCGAAGCACAACGCGTCGCAATTGCACGTACGGTCGTCAATCGACCCCGTCTGATCCTGGCTGACGAACCAACCTCGAGTCTCGACGATGCGAACGCCGAGCAGGTGCTGCGCCTGTTATGCGAACAGGCGCAAGGCGCGACCTTGCTGATTGCAACACACGATGCCCGCGCAAAAGCCGTAATACCGCAACAAGTCATACTGAAAGCTGCCGCTCAGCAGGTAGTCGCGTGAACCTGCTGACACTCGCTGCTGCTGATCTGCGCCACCGGCCTCTGCCGAATTTTCTGCATCTGGTTCTGCTCGGGCTGGGCATCGCGATGATCACGGCGCTGCTGCTGATTTCCACGCAGATCAGCGGCAGGCTGCAGCGTGACGCGAACGGCGTCGACCTGGTTCTCGGCGCGAAAGGCAGCCCACTGCAGCTGATTCTGTCGACGGTCTATCACCTCGATATTCCGACAGGAAACATACCACTCGACGAAGCCAATCATTGGGCCAGCAATCCGATGATTGCCGAAGCGATCCCGCTGTCGCTCGGCGACAACGCCCGCGGTTTTCGCATCGTCGGCACGACACCGGCGCTACTGAAACACTACGGCGCCAGGTTTGCGCAGGGCCAGGTGTGGGATGCACCGATGCAAACCGTGGTCGGCTCCGAGGTCGCACAGTCCGGCTTCGTAAACGGCGCAACCTTTATCGGCATGCACGGCCTCGGCGCATCCGGTCATGCTCATGCCGACCATCAGTACCGTGTCGTCGGCGTGCTGGCGCCGACCGGCACCGTGCTCGATCGCCTGATCCTGACCAGTCTCGACAGCGTCTGGGAAGTGCATGGCGCGCATCACCATGATGCCGACGAGCACGACGACGACGATCACGCCGAGGATCATGCTGCCTCCGGAGACGGGGCCGCGAACTACAACGCCGCGAAAGAAATCACCGCAATGCTGATGACCTATCGCACGCCGCTCGCTGCCGCGTCCCTGCCGCGCATGATCAACACTCAGTCCAAGCTGCAGGCAGCGGTGCCGGCGATGGAAACCGCGCGCCTGCTCAATCTGCTCGGCCTAGGATTCGACACCTTGAGAGCGCTCGCCGCCGTACTGATCGTGGCAGCCGCGCTATCCGTATTTGTCGCCTTGTATACCGCGATGGAAACGCGCCAGTACGATCTGGCCGTGCTGCGCAGCCTCGGCGTATCACGCGGACGAGTGGTCGCGCTGCTGTGGATTCAGGCGCTGAGCCTGAGCATCGCCGGAACACTGATCGGCTTGCTGCTCGGACACGGCGCAGTCGAGGCGATGGGCCGCGTCGCCGGTACCGGCCGCAATGTCAGCCTCACGGGCTTGACGCTGCAGGCCGACGAGCTGGCGATTCTGCTGCTACCGCTTCTGGTCGGCACTCTTGCCGCGTTGCTGCCGGCCTGGCGCGCGTATCGCAGCGACGTCGCCGCCACCTTGTCGCAGAGCTGAGCCGATGAGGCTTCTTAGCGCGTTATTGATACTGGCTACGGCGGCCGTGCTGAACGCCTGCGGGGGCACAGATACTCCGCCGCCGGATGCACCCCGGGCACCCGCTGACAGCCCGATCGAATCCGGGGATCCACCGCCAACGCGCCTGGACGCGAACGGCATGCCGTCGCCTGCCGGCAGACCATTCGCCGACTCGCTCTCACAGTCATCGCCGGCTCTCGCCGCGAAGAAAAAACCGAGCGTACGTTACAAGAACGGCAAGCTCGTATCCGATGATTCCGCCCCGATCATCGAGGTCGTTTCCGAGTTCGACAATCATCGCGACGGCCGCATCGCGGTCCCCGCCTATCCCGGAGACATCCTGTATCTGGGCGTCAATGTGCAGACGGAAGCCGGCACGCCGTTGAAGCGCAAGCCGGTCGAGATCAGTTCGGCGCGCAAGACTCGCATCGTGCAGATGAGCGACCAGACCGACGACGAGGGCTATCTGGAATTTCACATGGTCGCCGGTATCGCGGGCAGCGACATGGTCACCGTCAATGCCGCCGCGGTCAGCACGATTTTCTACATCGACGTCACCGAACCGCCTCGTGGTGAATGGCTGGCTGGCATCGATCTGAAAGGCGTCACGCCGTGGGACGTGTTGATGAGCGCCCAACTCGATATCGGCATGCAGGCCGTCAGCGCGACGTTCCCCAAACCACTGCAGGATCTGCAGAAGCACAGGCTCAAGCTGGTGGGATTCATGCTGCCGCTGGGTGTCGAGGAAAAGCAGAAGCACTTCCTGCTTTCATCCAACCCGCCGAGCTGCTTCTTCCATCCTCCAGGCGGGCCGTCGTCGGTCGTCGAAGTGTTTTCCGACAAGGGCGTGGCGATGAGCTACGACCCGATGGTAATCGAAGGCGAGTTCGAACTGGTGCCGAAGAGCGACACCGGCATTCTGTACAAGCTGAAGTCGACGAAACTGATCGCCGGAGGCGGTTAAGCATTCGGTCTTCAGAATCAGAAAAATCGCAAAAAAAACCCTCAACGGGTGTGCGTTGAGGGTTGGGGTATTAAGAGCCTGGCAGTGTCCTACTCTCGCATGGTCATTGCCACACTATCATCGGCGCTGAGTCGTTTCACTTCCGTGT
>NZ_JAQGNT010000030.1 GCF_028291725.1 Hydrocarboniphaga sp.
AGGGTGGCGCGGAGCGCCGGGTGAGGGGCTTCTTCCCGCCGAACAGCCCCTCATCCGCCCCTTCGGGGCAGCATCGAACGCAAGCGGGAGAAGGGACCGCAATGCTTAAGGTAGTGCCATTGGGGTCTCGACCCGCCGTTTTCTCCCTCGAAAGCAACAGCGGCGGGTCATGACCCGCCCTACGGCCGTGTGGACTATTATAGAACTAAAGTGAATATATCAAGTATCACATATTCTTTTGAGACCTAATCGCTCGTCCGTACGATGACCGCACACCGGCAGGGTCCGGGAGACCGGCACTACATGAACGCAGACGTACACCGACTCGACGAAACGGAATTCAAGCTCGCCGAACGCATCGTGCAGGCCCTGCGCGGGCTGCGCTATGGCTCGGTCGAGATCGTCGTGCATGACGGCCGGGTGGTTCAGTTCGAGCGTCGCGAACGAGTCCGTTTCGATCGCAGCGAAGAGTCCACGAAGCGGTAGGGAAGCCGCTTTTCGAGCTGGCAGATCAGCAGCACCGGCAGAAAGTTTTCCGCTTTCCAGCAGATCCATTTGATCCATCCATTTGATCCATCCATTCGATCTTTGATCCAAGCGCGACGCGTCCATGACCGTCGCCTTTACGGGGGTTATTAGTCATGAAGAGCAATGCAACGAGCAAACCGGCCGCATTCGTACTGAGCGCGACCGCCGCCGCCCTGCTGGCGAGCTTCGCCGGCGCAGCAAGAGCCGAGGATGCGCCGACCACCGCCGATCTCGACCAGCGCATCAAGGTGCTGGAACGCCAGCTCGAGATCCAACAGGAAGATGCCGCCGCCAAGGCCAAGGATGCGCCGGTGGTCACCGCCAGCGATAAGGGCTTCTCTTTCAAAAGCCCGAAGGGCGACTACGAATTCAAGTTCAAAGGGCTGGTGCAATCCGATTTCCGCTATTACCTCGGCGACGGCCCCTCGGGCGTCGCTCCGGCGGCCACGAATCCGCGCTTCAACGACACGGTGCTGCTACGCCGCGTGGAGCCGACGTTCGAACTAACGGTGGGCCAGATCGGTTTCGTCCGCATCCAGCCGCAATTCAATGGCAGCACGCCGGCAACGTCTGACGTTTATGGCGAAGTGCGCCTGCTGCCCGCGTTCTACGTGCGCGCCGGTAAGTTCAAGGAACCGGTGGTGCTGGAAAATCTGCAGTCCACATCCAACATCGAGTTCATCGAGCGCAGCCTGGTCAACGAGATCGGCCCGAACCGTGATCTGGGTCTGCAGATCGGCGGCGAATTCCTGGGCGGCACTACCAGCTACGCCTTCGGCTATTTCAACGGCGCAGCGGATGGCCGCGATGCCGACAGCACCACCACCAACACCGGCAGCAACGACGTCGACAATCGCAAGGAACTCGCGGCGCGCCTGTTCACCGAGCCGTTCAAGAACTCTCCGGGCCTGTTCCAGGGCCTGGGCTTCGGCGTCGGCGGCAGCTTCGGCCCCAAGGTCGAAGCCCCCAGCGCCAGCGATTCCACGACACAGCAGAACTTCCTGCCCCGCTACCGCTCACCTGGCCAGAACACCGTTTTCCAGTACCGCTCTGCGACGGCGGCGAGTACGACTTGCAAACTCAACACGGGTGCAACCGGCGCCTGCACCAGCGCCAACGGCGTGGTCACCGTTACGTCCGCCGGCTCGAACGGCGTCTATGCTGATGGCGACGAAACCCGCATTTCACCCCAGGCTTACTGGTACTACAACAGCTTCGGCCTGCTCGGCGAATACATCATCTCGTCGACCGAGGTCTCCATCGACCCCAGCTCGGCCAAGCTGAAGAACAAGGCCTGGGAGGTCTACGCCAGCTACCTGCTCACCGGTGAAGACGCGACCTACAGGGGCGTCAAGGTCCGCAACGCTTTCAAGCTCGGCCAGCCCGGTTGGGGCGCCTTCGAGATCGCCGCTCGCTATGCCGAGTTGGAGATCGATAGCGACGCCTTCCCGATCTACGCCAACCCGGTTTCCGCCATCTCCAAGGAGAAGAGCTACACCGTCGGCGTGAACTGGTACCTCAACAACAACGTGCGCTGGGAAATCAACTACTCCAGCACGAAGTTCGACGGCGGCGGCGGCGGCACGGCTACGGCGCCGCTTGATCGGCAGGACGAAAAGGCGCTGTTCGGCCGCTTCCAGTTGTCCTTCTAAACGAACTCCACACGAGACAACGACATGAAATCCGCCCTCAAGAATCTGAGCGCGCGCATCGCCATCGGCGCAGCCGCCCTGCTGCTGCCGCTCGCGAGCTACGCCGCCAACGTCGAGCTGCTCAACGTCTCCTACGATCCGACCCGCGAGTTGTACAAAGCGGTCAACAGCGCGTTCGCCGAGCAGTGGAAGGCCAAGACCGGCGACACCGTCACCATCAAGCAATCGCACGGCGGCTCGGGCAAGCAGGCCCGCGCGGTGATCGACGGCCTTGAAGCCGACGTCGTCACGCTGGCGCTGGCCGCCGACATCGATGCGATCGCCGACAAGGCCAAGACGATTCCGGCCAACTGGCAGAAGCGCCTCGGCCACAACAGCTCGCCCTACACCTCGACCATCGTGCTGCTGGTGCGCAAGGGCAACCCGAAGAAGATCAAGGACTGGGACGATCTGGTGAAGCCGGGCATCAGCGTGATCACGCCGAATCCGAAGACCTCGGGCGGCGCACGCTGGAACCACCTCGCCGCTTATGCCTACGCACTGAAAAAGAACGGTGGTGACGAGGCCAAGGCGAAGGCCTTCCTGGCGGCGCTGTACAAGAACGTGCCGGTGCTCGACAGCGGTGCTCGCGGCGCGACCACGACCTTCGTGCAGCGCGGCATCGGCGACGTGCTGATCGCCTGGGAAAACGAGGCCTTTTTGTCGATCGACGAGTTCGGCGCCGACAAGTTCGAGATCGTCGCACCATCGCTGTCGATCCTCGCCGAGCCGCCGGTTTCAGTGGTGGACAAGGTCGCCGCCAAGCATGGCACGACCAAGGTCGCGGAGGCCTATCTGAACTTCCTCTACACGCCGGAAGGCCAGGAGATCATCGCCAAGAACTACTACCGCCCGATCGACGAGGCCGTGGCCGCCAAGTACGCGGACAAGTTCCCGAAGCTTGAGCTGGTGACCATCGCCGACTTCGGCGGCTGGACCAAGGCCCAGGCCACGCACTTCGCCGACGGCGGCATCTTCGACCAGATTTACGGCGCCAAATAGCAAGCCCCGTCTTCTTTGTAGGTCGGGCTGAAGCCCGACCTACAAAGTCTCCCGACTACATCGCTTCAAAGGACCCATGAACAAGAAGCACTGGCTGGCAGCCTTCGCAACGACGGCCCTGTTGGGCTGGGCTTGCGTTGCCAGCGCAGCCGAGCTGCTCAACGTGTCGTACGACGTTGCGCGCGCCACTTACCAGGATCTCAATCCGGCTTTCATCGCCAGCTGGAAGGCGAAGACCGGCGAGACGCTGACGATCAACCAGTCTCACGGCGGCTCGACCAAGCAGGCGCGTGCGGTGATCGACGGCCTCGACGCCGACGTGGTGACGATGAACAACCCGCTCGATATCGACGTGATCGCCGACAAGGGCTCGTTGCTGCCGAAAGACTGGGCCAAACAGTATCCGAACAACTCCTCGCCCAGCTGGTCGACGATTCTGTTCGTCGTCCGCAAGGGCAACCCGAAAAACATTCACGACTGGGCCGATCTGATCAAACCCGGCGTCAGCATCGTGATCCCGAATCCGAAGACTTCAGGCAACGGCCGCTACAGCTATCTGGCCGCTTACGAGTGGGCGAAGAAAACCCGTGGCGGCGACGACGCGGCCAAAGCTTTCGTCACCGAGCTGTTCGGCCACGTGCCGGTGCTCGACACCGGCGGCCGCGGCGCGACCACCACGTTCTCGCAGCGCGGCATCGGCGACGTGCTGCTGACGTTCGAGAATGAAATCGCGATGCTGAAGCAGGAGCTTGGCGACAAGGTCGAGACCGTGCTGCCGTCGCTGACGGTGCGCGCCGACAATCCGATTGCGCTGGTGCAGAAAGTCGCGGCGAAGAAGGGCAATACGGAGCGCGCCCGCGCCTATCTGGGCTTCCATTTCACGCCGGAAGCGCAGGAAATTTTTGCCAGGAACGATCTGCGCCCGATCGACGAGGCGGTGCTCGCCAAGTACCCGGACCGCTTTCCAACGCTGAACGTGTTCCGCGTCGAAGACGTGTATGGCAGCTGGGCCAAAGCCCAGGCGCTGCACTTCGCCGACGGCGCGAGCTTCGACCAGATCTACGCGGCACGGCGCTGATCACGCCATTACCCCAATTTCACTTCTGCTTCCACTTCTGCCAGGAAGGCTAAGAGCCCCATGTCCATTGCAGCCGTCAATACCCGCAACCAGTTCCGAGGCAAGGTCGCCAACATCCGTCGTGGCTCGGTCGTGTCCGAAGTCGAGATCCTGACGCCGAACGGCATCATCTCGGCCGTGGTCACCACCTCGTCGATCGACCTGATCAACCTGCAGGTCGGTGAAGAGGCGCTGGCGATGTTCAAGGCGACCGACGTACTGGTCGCCAAGCTCGGCTGATCGCCAGGCGCTCGAGCATCCCGCTATGTGCGTGATCATCCACAAGCCCGCCGGTATCGCGATCCCGCATCGCATGCTGACCGCGGCCGCCTCGCTGAATCGCGACGGCTGGGGGCTGATGGGCTTCGACAGCGGCGGCCAGTTTCTGCTGGAGCGTCACGCGCATGTGGACATTGCCAGGCTGATTGCGGCCGAGCAGGAGTACCGCGACGCGGAATACGTATTGCATCTGCGTCTGCTGACTCGCGGCTCGACCGACATGCAGAACGTCCATCCGCTGTGGGTGGAAGGCGGCACGTTCCTGATGCACAACGGCACGCTGGCCTGTCTGGAAACAGCGCAGATTTCGCGTTCGGACAGCTGGCATTTCGCCAGCGAAGTTCTGCGGCCGCTGCTGCAGCGCGACGCCGCTCTGCTGGATCAGCCGGCATTTCTGCAATTGCTGGAAATGGCACTGGGGCCGGACAACCGGGCCGTGCTGCTGCAGCGCAGCGCACGGCGCATCCACATCCTCAACCGCCGCTTCGGTGCGGAGGTGGAGGGCCTGTGGTGCAGCAACACGCGCTGGATCGATCAGCGTCTGTATGCGCTGGCCAGCCCGGCGCAAGCGCAGGAACGCAGCCCCGCAACCGAGAGTTTGCACTTCATTTAAGTCGGACCTTCACACCTGAGGCCGACTGTACCGACAGAGACCTGACAGCATGACTGCATTGAGCGCGGCACCCGATTTACCCGTCAAATCGCTGAAGCATCGCTCGGTGATGCCTGGCTTCGGCTTGAGCCTGGGCTTCACGGTCTTTTATCTGTGCCTGATCGTGCTGATCCCACTGGCCGGCGTGTTTCTGAAAACCGCGGATCTGGGCTGGGGCGGCATATGGCATGTAGTCAGCTCTCCGCGCGTCGACGCGGCGCTGCGCCTGAGCTTCGGCGCCGCCGCGATCGCAGCCACGCTCAATGCGATTTTCGGCCTGCTTGTCGCCTGGGTGTTCGTGCGCTACGACTTCTTCGGCAAGAAGCTGCTCGACGCGACCATCGATTTGCCGTTCGCGCTGCCGACCGCCGTTGCCGGCATCGCGCTGACCGCGCTGTATTCGGGCAACGGCTGGGTTGGCCAGTACCTGGAACCGCTGGGCATCAAGGTTGCGTTCACGCCGCTGGGCGTGATCGTCGCGATGACCTTCATCGGCCTGCCCTTCGTTGTCCGCACCGTGCAACCGGTGCTCGAGGAAGCCGAGAAAGAGTTGGAGGAGGCCGCAGCCTCGCTGGGCGCGACGCGCTGGCAGACCATCATGCGCGTGATCCTGCCGGCGATCCTGCCAGCACTGCTGACCGGCTACGCGCTGTCCTTCGCCCGCGCGGTCGGCGAATACGGCTCGGTGATCTTCATCGCCGGCAACCTGCCGATGAAATCCGAGATCGCGCCGCTGCTGATCATCATCAAGCTCGAGGAGTTCGACTACGCCGGCGCCACCGCAGTCGCCGCGACGATGCTGGTGATCTCGTTCCTGATGCTGCTCGTCATCAACCTGCTCCAGGGCTGGAGCCGTTCGCGTTCCGGAGCCAAGAAATGACTGCCTCCAACCCGATGCTCGACCACACGCTGCAGGACCCACCGAAGCTGCCGTTCGAGCCGCTGATTCAGAAGAACGCGGTCATCACGGAAGCGCGCTGGGTGCGGCGCAGCCTGACCGCGGCCGCGCTGATCTTTCTGCTCGGCTTCCTGCTGCTGCCGCTGATCTCGGTGTTCGTCGAGGCGCTGCGCAACGGCATCGGCGCCTACTTCGACGCGATCGTTGAGGAAGACGCGCTCGCCGCGATCAAGCTGACGATGACGGTGTCGCTGATCGCGGTGCCGCTGAACGTGGTGTTCGGCGTGACCGCGGCCTGGGCGATTACCAAGCACAGCTTTCGCTTCAAGCAGCTGCTGATCACGCTGATCGATCTGCCGTTCTCGGTGTCACCGGTAGTGTCCGGCCTGATCTACGTGCTGATCTTCGGCGCGCAGGGCTGGGCCGGGCCCTGGCTGATGGCGCACGACATCAAGATTCTGTTCGCGGTGCCGGGCATCGTGCTGGCGACGATCTTCGTCACCTTCCCTTTCGTTGCGCGCGAGCTGATCCCGCTGATGCAGGCGCAGGGCACCGACGACGAGCAGGCGGCGCTGTCGCTGGGCGCCAACGGCTGGCAGGTGTTCTGGCGCGTAACGATCCCGAACATCCGCTGGGGCCTGCTCTACGGCGTGCTGCTGTGCAATGCGCGCGCGATGGGCGAGTTCGGCGCGGTGTCGGTGGTCAGCGGCCACATCCGCGGCCTGACCAACACGATGCCACTGCACGTGGAGATCCTCTACAACGAATACAACTTCTCCGCGGCCTTCGCGGTGGCCTCGCTGCTGGCGATGCTGGCGCTGCTGACGCTGGGCCTGAAGAGCCTGCTCGAATGGCGTCACGGCGAAGAACTCGCCGCGACGCGCAAACACTGACGCACAGTCCCTCCCCCCGCGTGCGGGGGGAGGCTAGGAGGGGGGCGAGACGTCAGCGCCGCGCCCTCCGCCCCCACCCCAACCCTCCCCCGCTCGCGGCGGAGGGGGAACATTACGAAGAGCACAACATGGACATCCAGATCCGCAACATCCACAAGGGTTTCGGCAGCTTTCCGGCACTGGCCGGCGTCGATCTCGACATTCATTCCGGCGAGCTGATCGCGCTGCTCGGGCCCTCGGGCTCGGGCAAGACCACCTTGCTGCGCACCATCGCCGGCCTCGAATATCCCGACGCCGGCCAGATCCTGTTCGGCGGCGAAGACACCGTCGCGCTGCCGGTGCAGCAGCGCCGCGTCGGCTTCGTATTCCAGCACTACGCGCTGTTCCGCCACATGACGATTCTGGAGAACGTCGCCTTCGGCCTGCGCGTGCGTCCGCGCAGCGAGCGCCCCTCGGACAGCGCGATCAAGAAGAAGGCGGCGGAGCTGCTGGATCTGGTGCAGCTCGGCGGCCTGGAGAAGCGTTATCCCTCGCAGCTGTCCGGCGGCCAGCGCCAGCGCGTGGCCCTGGCCCGCGCATTGGCGATCGAGCCGCGCGTGCTGCTGCTGGACGAGCCTTTCGGCGCGCTCGATGCGAAAGTGCGCAAGGACCTGCGCCGCTGGCTGCGCGAGCTGCACGATAAAACCGGCTACACCACGGTGTTCGTCACGCACGACCAGGAAGAAGCGCTGGAACTCGCCGACCGGGTCGTGGTGATGAGCCGCGGCCGCATCGAGCAGGTTGGCAGTACCGACGAGGTCTATGAGAATCCGGCGACGCCTTTCGTGTTCGACTTCATGGGCAATACCAATATCCTGCCCGGCAACGTGCGCGGCAAGGAAGTGTTCGTGCAAGGCACTCCAAGCTCGATTGCCAGCACTACACTGCACGAGCCCGGTCCGGTTGACATCTACGTGCGGCCGATCGATCTGCGCGTCGCCGATCCGGGCATCCCCTCGTTTGAAGCCGAGATCCTGAGCACGCAGCGTACCGGCCCGGTGGTGCGCTGCGAGGCCCGCGCGATCGAGTCCGGCGTCACGCTGGAAATCGAGCTGCCGCATTTGCACTTCGACGTGCCGTTGCTGAAACCTTCCGCACGCGTCCAGCTGCGCCTGACCAACTTCAGCGTGTTCCCGAAAGGCACGCCGATCACCCGCCAGGCCCTGCCCGACGTGGTGTCGAATGCGCCGGCGGAATATCGCGAGCGCGGTCGCGCGGGCTAGCACACAGCTTCGCGGTCAAGGACCGCTCCTACAGGATACTTGCGAAGGTCGATTCGCGACGGTAGGAGCGGTCCTTGACCGCGATTCACGCCGTCACCACGGCCGGTGATTTCACCAGCGCGCGCAGCATCAGCGAGTAGGTTGGGGTGAGCCTGCGAACCCCAACATCGCGCGGACGAATGTTGGGGTTCGCAAGCTCACCCCAACCTACCCGGCTGTAGGAGGGGCCCTTGACCGCGATTCACGCAGGCACCAGCACCGGCGGCTTCACCAGCACGCGCAACATCACCTGCGCCAGCACCGCCCAGAACGCGATCACCGCCGCCATGCCCAGCGCGTTGCCGGTGTGTAGCGCGGCGACCACCACGCTGGAGATGCCGGCCAGCATGAACTGCAGCGTGCCGAGCATCGCCGCGGCCATGCCGGCGCGGTCGCCGAAGGGGGCCATCGCACCGGCCTGCGAATTCGGGAAGCTGAAGCCGAGGCTAGAGGTACAGACCAGCAGCGGCAAGGCAATGCCCCAGAAACCGCCGAAGCCGCTCAGCGCGCAAGCCAGCATCGTCATCGCTGCGGCCAGATAGACCCGCAGCGTCGTGCGCAGCACTTTCTCGGCGTGGTAGCGCCTCAGCAGCCGCGCATTGAGCTGTGAAGCGAAGATCAGCCCGAAGGCGTTGACGCCGAACACATAGCCGTAGTGGTCCGGCGCCAGCCCGAAGTAGTCGATGAACACGAATGGCGATGCGGTGATGTACGCGAACATGCCGGCCTGCGCGCAGCCACCGGCCAGCGCATAGCCCATGAAACGGCGATGGCTGACGATGCGCAGATAATCCTGGGCAACGCTCTTGATCGACAGCGGCGGCGAGCGTTCGCGCCGCACTTCTTCGATACCGAAAGTGATCATCAGCATGCAGGCGATACCCGCTGCCACCAGCAGCAGAAAGATCGCGTGCCAGCCGAACCAGACTTCGATCTTGCCGCCGAGCGTCGGCGCCAGGATCGGCGCGATGCCCATCACCAGCACCAGCGTCGACAGCACTCTCGCCATCTCGTCGACCGGGAATCGATCACGCACCATCGCACGCGTGATCACCATGCCGGCGCAGCCGCCAAAGGCCTGTAGCAGACGCAGGCCGATCAGCGCCTCGACGCTGGGTGCGAATGCGCAGCCGATCGATGCGAGCGTGTACAGCGCCAGGCCGAACAGCAGCGGTTTCCTGCGGCCTAGGCGATCCGAGATCGGGCCGTAGATCACCTGGCCGACGGCCAGGCCGATGAAATAGGCGGTCGCCGTCATCTGCACCGAGCCGGCGTCCGCGGCCAGATCGCGGCCGATCGCCGGCAGGCTCGGCAGATACATGTCGATCGACAGCGGGCCGAGCGCGGATACGGCGCCGAGGATCAGGATGAAGCGGCGGCGTGGACTCATCGCAATTCCCTCCCCCGCTTGCGGGGGAGGGTTAGGGTGGGGGCGGAAGTCGCGGAGCAACTCTTTAGCGAACGCCCCCATCCCAACCTTCCCCCGCATGCGGGGGAAGGAGACAAGCGCGATGGCATCAGCTCACCTCGGGCTTCATCTGCGGGAACAGCAGCACGTCGCGGATGCTGGCGCTGTCGGTCAGGAACATCACCAGGCGATCGATACCGACACCGACGCCGGCGGTCGGCGGCAGGCCGTATTCGAGTGCACGGATGTAGTCGGCGTCGAAATGCATCGCCTCGTCGTCGCCCGCGTCCTTGGCCGCGACCTGCTCGAGGAAACGCGCGGCCTGGTCGTCGGGATCGTTGAGCTCGGAGAATCCGTTGGCCACTTCGCGGCCACCGGCGAAGAACTCGAAGCGGTCGGTCACCGTCGGGTCATTGTCGTTGCGGCGTGCCAGCGGCGAGACTTCGGTCGGGTATTCGGTGATAAAGGTCGGATCGAGAAGCTTGGTCTCGACGGTCTTCTCGAACACTTCGGTCAGCAGCTTGCCCCAGCCGTAAGCGGGCCTGGAATCGCCGCCGACTTTTTTTGCGTAGGCCGCGAGGAATTCGCGGTCGCCGAGCTGCTCGATCGTGACGCCCGGATTGAAGCGCATCACCGCTTCCTTCATCGTCCAGCGATTGAAGGGCTGATCGAGATCGTAGTCGCGCTCGGCGTAGATCAGCTTGCCGCTGCCGTTCACGGCGAGGGCGACATTGCGGATCATGTTCTCGACCAGGTCCATCGCATCGCGGTAGTCCGCGTAGGCCTGGTAGAACTCGAGCATCGTGAACTCGGGGTTGTGACGCGTGCTCAGCCCTTCGTTGCGGAAATTGCGGTTGATCTCGTAGACGCGCTCGAAGCCGCCGACGACCAGGCGCTTCAGATACAGCTCCGGCGCGATGCGCAGATACAGCTCGCGATCCAGCGCGTTGTGATGCGTGACGAAGGGCTTGGCCGCAGCTCCGCCGGCGATCGGCTGCAACATCGGCGTCTCCACTTCCATGAAGCCCAGCGCATCGAGAAAGCCGCGGATGAAACGCACCGCCGCGCCGCGCTTCTGGAACACTACGCGCACTTCCGGATTGACGATCAGATCCAGATAACGCTGGCGATAGCGCGTCTCGGTGTCGGTCAGGCCCGACCACTTTTCCGGCAGCGGGCGCAGGCCCTTGACCAGCAGCTCCAGCGATTTCACGCGCAGCGTCAGCTCGCCGGCCTTGGTGCGCATCACGGTGCCGACCGCGGCGACGATGTCGCCGACGTCCCAGGTCTTGAACGCCTCGTAGACCTCGGCGCCGAGTGCGTTCATCTGCACGAACAGCTGGATACGGCCGGAGCTGTCCTGCAGTTCGACGAACGAAACCTTGCCCTGCCCGCGCTTGGCCATCATGCGGCCGGCGAGACGGAACTCGGTGGTCTCGCTCTCCAGCGACGCCGCATCGCGCGTCGCGTAGCAGCCGTGCAGATGCTCGGCCAGCGTGTCGCGGCGGAAGGTGTTCGGGAACGCATTGCCTAGCGCGCGCAGCTTGTCGAGCTTGTCGCGGCGGCCGGCGACGATGTGGTTTTCATCGACAATCTGCGCGGCCGGCGGCGTGTTGTTTTCTTCGGTCATCCTGGAACCTGTCGGAAATCTAAACGTTGCTGCGGCTGAGTAGCCTCAATCGCGGACAAGGTCCGCTCCTACAGTCGCGAATCGACGGTTGTAAAAGTCCTGTAGGAGCGGACCTTGTCCGCGATTCTCCCAGACCCTACAAACCCTGCTTCAGGCTGGCTTCGATGTACGGGTCAAGGTAGCCATCCAGCACCTTCTGCGTATCGGCGATCTCGACGCCGGTGCGCAGATCCTTGATCCGCGACTGGTCGAGCACGTAGGAGCGGATCTGGCTGCCCCATTCGATGTCGGCCTTGGCGTCCTCGACTTTCTGTGCCGCGGCGTTGCGCTTCTGCAGCTCCTGCTCGTACATCCTCGCGCGCAGCATCTTCATCGCCTTGTCGCGGTTGGCATGCTGGCTGCGCTGCGTCTGGCAGGCGACGACAATGCCGGTCGGCACGTGCTTGATACGGATCGCCGACTCGGTCTTGTTGACGTGCTGGCCGCCGGCGCCGGAGCTGCGGAAGGTATCCACTTCCAGATCGGCCGGGTTGATGTCGATCTCGATGTTGTCATCGACTTCGGGTGATACGAACACGCCCGCGAACGAAGTATGGCGGCGGTTGCCCGAGTCGAACGGCGACTTGCGCACCAGGCGGTGCACGCCGGTCTCGGTGCGCAGCCAGCCGTAGGCGTACGGGCCTTCGACACTGATCGTGGCGCCCTTGATGCCGGCGACTTCACCGTCGGAGCGCTCCAGCAACTCGACCTTGAAGCCCTTGCCCTCGGCCCAGCGCATGTACATGCGCAGCAGCATCTCGGCCCAGTCCTGCGCCTCGGTGCCGCCGGAGCCGGACTGCACGTCGAGAAAGGCGTTGCTGGTGTCCTGCTCGCCGGAGAACATGCGCTTGAACTCCATGTCCTCGGCGATCGCGATGTAGCTGAGCACGTCGCGCTCGACGCCGGCGTAGAGGCTGGCGTCGTTCTCCATCTCGGCGAGTTCGAGCAGTTCTCCGGCGTCGGCAAGGCCGCGCGTGACCTTGTTGATCGGCTCGATCACGGCCTCTAACTTGGCGCGTTCGCGGCCCAGGTCCTGCGCGTAGGCGGGCTTGCTCCAGACATCCGCGCTTTCCAGCTCGGCATTGACCTCGACTAGCCGGTCCAGCTTGACGTCGTAGTCAAAGATAGCCCCGGAGCGCGTCGAAACGTGCTCGCAGGGCCGTGATCTCGCTTTTGATCTGATTGGGTTCCATCGGAGAACCGGTGCGCCACTTTGGAGGGCGCGCAGTATACCGGCGCGGCCCGCGCAGCCGCGAGGGGATCGTCCTTTTGCGTGGTTGAAGCACCCCCATTCGCGTGGTACAAGCCCGCAGCCGCGAATGATTCAGCCGTCAGTCGCTGGCCCAAAACTAGAACTGAACCAGAGCCGCCTCACACCTGTACAAAAAAGGGGAGCAAACCGATGCTACGTTCCGCATTGCTCAGCAGCCTGATGGCGCTGACCGCTGCACTGCCGGCGTTCGCGCAGGATAACGCGCCGCCGCCCGCCGTCTCCGACGTCGGATCGCCGGGAGCCACAGTCGCCGAGCCGGCGCCGAGTTCCGACGCGGCGCCGCCTGCCGCGGCCGCCGATGCGGCACCGCCCAGCGACCCGATGGCCGACTCCAGCAGCGAGGCCCCGCCGCCGAGCATGACCTCGGTCAACGGCGGCGACAGTGAAAACGCCGGCGGCGCGCATGGCGCCAACAATGCGATCGGCCGCCGCTTCTACATCGCACCGATGGGCTCCTACGTGTTCGCCGACAAGTCGCGGGACACTGACGACGGTTACGGCGGCGCACTGGCGCTGGGCAAGAAGCTCGGCGCCGCGTTCGCGGTCGAGGCCAGCGGCTACTACAACCGCTTCAGCGACAACCTGCCCGGCGGCAACGGCGCAGCCGAGACCTTCGGCGGCGGCCTGTCGCTGCTGCTGTCGCCGCTCCCCCGCTTCCGCGACGTGTATCTGATCGCCAACGGCCAGTACGGCGTCACCAAGAACCTGCCGGGCGCGCCCGACAACAGCTACAACAGCTGGCTGTACGGCGCTGGCCTCGGCTACCTGCTGCAGCTGACCGACGGCGGCACCGCGCTGCGCGCCGAGGCGCTGTACCGCGTCGACGACCACAAGCAGGACGACGCCGGCCAGAAGAACTTCGAGGACGTGATGTTCAACATCGGCCTGATGATCCCGCTGGGCGGCGACAAGAAGCCCGAAGTGACCGACAGCACCACACCGGCTGCCGTCGTGCCGCTGGGCGCCGACGACGACAACGACGGCGTGCCCAACGAAACCGACCAGTGCCCGGGCACACCGCCCGGCGCGATCGTCAACGCCCAGGGCTGCGAGAACGACGAGGACGGCGACGGCGTCGTCGACCGCCTGGACCGCTGCCCCGGCACCCCGGCCGGCACCGCGGTCAACGAGGAAGGCTGCCCGGTCGCCAAGGGCTGCAAGACCCCCGCCCCGGGCGAGGCGATCACGCTGGAAGGCTGCGCCGCCGGCGACACCGTCGTGTTGCAGGGCGTGACCTTCGAGTTCGACCAGTCGCGGCTGACGCCGAACGCCAAGGTGATTCTCGACGGAGTCGGCGACGCCCTGGTGGCCAGGCCCGAGATCAAAGTCGAAGTCGGCGGCCACACCGACGCCAAGGGCTCGGACGAGTACAACCTGAAACTGTCCGAAGGCCGCGCCAGGTCGGTCGAGCAGTATCTGATCGGCCGCGGCATCGACACCGGCCGCATGAGCGCCAAGGGCTACGGCGAAAGCATGCCGGTCGCCGACAACGAAACCGACGAAGGCCGCGAACTGAACCGGCGCGTGGAACTGAAAATCGTTCCCTAAGCCCGCCATTTCATAAGTGCGTCGACGCATGAATCCCTTCTCCCGCTTGCGGGAGAAGGTGGCGCGAAGCGCCGGATGAGGGGCTTTTGTTCGAGCAGCGCAAGAAAAGCCCGTCACCCCTGCCCCCAGGAACCTCCCCCTCCCCCGCGAGCGGGGGAGGGCCGGGGTGGGGGCGGAAGGCGCGGCGCTGTCGCCTCGCCCCCATCCCAACCTTCCCCCCGCACGCGGGGGAAGGAGCTGGCCGGTTCCGGGCATCAAGCCAGCTGCTATGAAACTGCTGCGATCTCTCCCGCAAGCGGGAAAGGGGAGTCGTATACGGGGTGGAATGGGTGAAAAGGACCACTTAGCCCAGAGACTCGACATTGACCCGGCCGGCCGGTGACGCGGATAATCCGCCACCGGCCACGCCGGTTTTTTAGTGTCGGGGTATAGCGCAGTCTGGTAGCGCGCCTGCTTTGGGTGCAGGATGTCGGGAGTTCGAATCTCTCTACCCCGACCAACTAAATCAACACGTGCTCGGGCACCGATTTGCGCAGGGGCTTGCCTGACTCCCCGCCTCAGCGCCCTGTGACCCACGAACAACTCGCAATGAGGCAGCGCCGGCAGCTTTGACCGGGACGCCGATGCAGCTTCGAATGCAGTACCGCACCCGCTTTTGATGCTGCTTGGCGCGGATCAGCAGCTGCCGAGGCTCGCCACCGCTTTGGGCTTGCAGCCTTGGGTAGTCGCAGGGGTTGCCATGCTCTACCCTCTGCCTACATCGAGCGGCAACTCGAGGGGCCACCGCGCGACCCCCAGTTGGGCACGGTTCGTCAATTCGATTCTCCACTTCCGCAGATGGGTCGACGATCCGGCGGCAGGTACCGCCAACTGAAGAACAGGAATCTTCGATGAACGGAAGCAGCTTTCTGCCCCATGGATACTGCATTGCGTGGAATCCAGCGCTGCTGTGGACCTTCGTGATCTCGGATACCGCGATTGGCCTTGCGTATTTCTCGATACCGCTCGCACTGATTCACTTCGCCCGGCAAAAGCCGGCGGCCGTGTTCAACTGGATTTTCGCGCTGTTCGGCTTTTTCATCTCCGCCTGCGGCACTACGCATTTCATTGACGTACTTAACATCTGGCATCCGGTCTATCACCTCGATGCCGCAGCTCGGGCGATTACCGCACTTGCATCCGTGGTCACTGCCGCCGCGCTGTGGCCGCTGTTGCCAAAAGCGCTGGCGCTATTCGAGCAACAGGCCGACAGCCAGCTGGCGCAGACCGATGCGAACGATCGTCTGAATGCCTCGCTGCAACTGCTCGCCGAGCGCAACCGTCAGGTCGAGGAGAGCGAGAGGCGCTTCCGCCTGACGCTCCAGCATTCGCCGATCGGCCTGGCCGTGGTTGCCCCGCACGGAAGCTTCATCAGCGTCAACCACGCGCTGTGCTCAATCGTCGGCTACAGCGAACAAGAGTTATTGGTGCTGAGCTTTCAGAACATCACACACCCGGAGGATCTGGAGGGCGACCTGGATCTGCTGCATCAAGTGCTGGACGGCTGGCGCGAGACCTTCCGTATGGAAAAGCGCTATATCCACAAGCTGGGCCATGAAGTGCGGATTCAGCTCGATGTCTCGCTACTGCGGGACGAGGCCGGACAGCCCCTGCATTTCATCGCGCAGATTCAGGACATCACCGAGCGCCACGAGGCACAGCAGGATTTGCGGCGCCTGGCCGCCGAGGTGGAAGACCTCTACGACAACGCTCCCTGCGGATACCACACTATCGACGAGAACGGCGTGTTCCTGCGCGTCAACCAGACCGAACTGCAATGGCTGGGCTACGCGCGTCACGAACTGGTTGGCCGGAAGACGCTAGCCGATCTTCTCGACGCGGAAGGGGTAAGCCGGTTTCGGGAGACGTTTGCCCAACTCAAGGCCGAAGGCCATATCAGCGGTGTGGAATACCAGATCACCCGCAAGGACGGCAGCCGCTTCCCGATAATGCTGGCCGCTTCGGCGATCACCGATGCCGCCGGCCGATATCTGCGCAGCCGCGGCACCATCGTGGACATCACGGAACGCAAGCGGCTCGAACGCGAGCTGGAGCGACAAGCGCGTACCGACGTGCTGACCGGCGTACACAACCGCCGCCATTTCATGGATCTGGCCGCGCAGGAGGTAGCACGCGTCAGGCGCAGCGGCGGCCACGTGTCGGTGCTGATGCTGGATCTCGATCACTTCAAATCGGTCAACGACAACTATGGGCACCAAACGGGCGACATGATTCTTTGCCAGGCCGCCGGCATCGCCGTCCGGTCGATGCGCGAGATGGATACGGTATGCCGTGTCGGCGGAGAGGAGTTTGCCATCCTGCTGCCGGGAACTGATCGGCAACGGGCCGTGAGTGCCGCGGAGCGCCTTTGCGAGGCCATTGCGATGGCGCCGATCTCCATGCCTGATGGGGGCTCCCTGCGCATTACGGCGTCGGTAGGCGTTGCGGTTTGCGATCAGACGGATGCCGACGTGGATGTGCTGCTCAAGCGTGCGGATATCGGCCTGTATGCGGCTAAAGGCTCAGGGCGCAATCGGGTTTGCTTGCCTGAAGATAGGCTGACGCCGACCGGGTGATTATGACGCTCGGTACGGTGGCCAACGCCGAGGGCGTCCTTCGCAATCTCCAGCTCGGCTGAGCACAGCAAACCCCGACGAGCGCGCCATGAAACGACGGAAGCTGTCGGGGTCAGCGGCGCTCAGGCAGCGGCGACAGACGGGCCGGCAGCTGCGGCGACGGGCCGCTCGACGTTGACGCGGTTACGGCCCTGGCCCTTGGCGTCGTAGAGCGCGGCGTCGGCGAACTTGAACAGCACGGAGGAACCCAGCGAGCGCTCCGGCGTGCAGACGGCAACACCGAGGCCGATGGTGACGTGGGCAGCGACCGACGAGGCTGCATGCTCCAACGCCAGATCCGCAACCGCCTCGCGCATCGCCTGGGCCACCGACATCGTCGCGGCTTCGTCGGCGTCGGTCACCAGCATTGCGAATTCCTCGACGCCGTAACGCGCCAGCACGTCGGTGCTGCGGCGGGCGAGCTTGGACATGGCTTCGGCGACGGCGCGCACGCTCGGCTGCTACGAACTGACCGCCGGCAATGCCCTGCGCTGTCGTGTCGTCCTGTTCCGACGCCCACCCCAACATCGGCACCAGGCGCTGTGCAGAACGTCCAAGCCTGCCTGCGGCGGTCATGCCTCGAAGATGGCCCGAGCCGCCAAAGAGCCCTGGTTGCTGGCACACAGCGAGACGCTCAATGCCTACAGCCCGCAACAGATCGTGCGTTGGTATGCCTTGCGGATGCAGATCGAGTCCTCGTTCCGGGATCTCAAATCGCATCGCTATGGCTGCGCCTTTGAAGACACCCTCACGCGCAGTGCCGAGCGACTGGACGTGTTGCTGATGATTCATATGCTCGCCACCCTCGTTGCCTGGCTCGCTGCCTTGGCCACTCTCGACCTGCATGAACACCGGTTTCGTATGTCGCTGCTGCGGCGAGGCTGGGAATATCTGCGCGTCGCCGGCGGTCTGCATCCCGACTCGTAGACGCAGCCAATCCATCCGTATGTACCCTTGAGATGTGGGGAATCCTCAGGGTCCGTTCCCATTTGTCGCGCGTGCTACAGTTGCCCAGTTCATTTTGAACTGGAAATGACCCGCGATCGACATCGGGAAACGCCCCGGCCTCGCGAAATTGGAGACTCAAGCATGTCGCGCATTCTCATCGTCGACGATATGCCGAGCATCCGAGATTTTACCCGCGCAATCCTGGGCGAGTTGGGCCTGAACAAGGTCGATGAGGCCAAGGACGGCCAGGAAGCCCTGGGCATGCTCAACGCCATGCGCTACGACTTGCTGATCAGCGACTGGAACATGCCCCGCCTGGACGGCCTTGGCCTGCTCAAGGCGGTGCGTGCCAGCGAGACGATGAAAGCGATGCCGGTGATCATGCTGACCGGCGAAACCAGCAGAGAAAACGTCGAAGAAGCGATCGGGCTGGGTGTAGCCGGCTTTGTCGCCAAGCCGTTCAAGCCGCAGAGTTTGATGGCCGCCATTCGCCGGGTCATTCCCGCAGCGGCGTAGTTTCGGCGTCGCGCGGGATCCGCGGCGTCGGCGGCACCACGTCGGCGTTCTGCGCACGATGACGCAGCAGGTGGTCGATCAGGGGACAAATGTAGCTCTCGGGAAAACGTGGTCTGTCCCGAATGCCGAATGTCCCGAATGTCCCGCTTGCAACGTTCGCTCCGTTACAAGCGGCGCTGACGCGCCACGGGAGAAAGCACGGCGCGGCCGTCGAGTTGGGTGATTTGTGTTTGTGGCACGCCGCAGTCGGCGAACTCGGTCTTCCAGTGCTGCGCGAGCGTGGTTTCCACTTCGTCGACGATGGCTTCGGCCTCCGCCAGCAGGAGCCCGAAGCGGCCGGCTTCGCTCAGGGCGTTGGCAAGGGTGGACGCGCGCCCTTCGCGGCCGACGGCCATCGCCTGCCTTGCTTCCTGGCCGAGGCGCAATGCAGGCACCAGGTCGTAAGCCGGGGTCAGGCGCAGCCAGCGACCATCCCAGAAGGCCGCATGATTCTTGGCATGGTCATCGGTATTGCCGATGAGCAGATTGAAGACCATGCGCCGGAACAATTGCCGGGCATCGCCCACGCCGTCCTGGGCGAGCCGTCGCAGCAGTTCGGCGAGTTCCGGATACGAAGCGAGGCTCGCCTCGGTGTCGTCGAGATCCAGCAGTGTGAGCGCGGAAAGCATCTGGTAGCGCAGCGTGTCTGCAGGCACGGGCTGACGATCATGATCGTCAGCAGCAGCATCGCCGGCAACACGACGATCAAAGCGCTCGACCAGCAATACATCCTTGCCGAGCACGGTATCGACCCACGCATCCGGGGTGGGGATTCCGCAGCGCCGCGCGAGCCGCAGGCAGGCCCACTCCGCGCGCACGATGGCCCAGCGGTCCGTGGCGGATGCGAATTTGGCGATCAGCGCGCGCCGACCATCGCGCAGCGTCGCCTTGGGCCGCGCGCCGCCGATGGAGCTGCCGTGCTCAAGCGCATTGGCCAGCTCCGGCGGCAGCGGCTGCTCGCGCTCCAGCGCGTCTGCAGCGGACAGCAAATCCGCCAGCGTGGCTGGGGCGAGCACGGATGGGATGTAACGCTTGGCGCTGGATTGAAAGTGCAGCGCACCGATGCGATCACCGTGGCTCAGGCGCAGATAGTCCAGTTCGGCGAAACCGCCCGCCTGGTGGCGGTATTCGATCACGTGCCGACCCCAGGCATCCGGTGCGGCGTCGGCGATCGGGCCGGGTAGCTGGCCATCGCGCCGAGCGCTGAACGGCCCGCCGGCCAACGGCATGCGCTCCGGCATCAGCGGAATAGCCTCGGCGCGCGCGCGGTAGGAGCGGCCGTAGATGAAGCTCAGGCGCTCGCCCTCCACAAACAGGCGTCCGCAGACCACCGCCTCAGTCGCCTCCGGCAGCCAGAGCCAGACGAACAGTTCAGAAGTCATCCTGTGCCTTGCGCCTTGCGCGGGTCTTGGCGTTACTGGCAGCGGCCCGCGCCGCCTGCTCGCTCACCGGCGCCGACAGCGGACCCAGGCCCACGGCCCACAGCAGCGTGAGTAGCACACCCGCCGAAACCCCTGGATCGCCCTTCTCCGCCACCCGCAGCGTGCGCTCGCCGATACCCAGGCGCTGCGCCAGCGCGCGCTGCGACTCGTTGCGCGCAATACGCGCGCGGCGCAGGGCCGCGCCCAGCCGCGCGAGTTCATCGGCAACGGGGGCCGGCAGGGTTTTCGACAGGCGGAGAGTCTGGCTCATAACGGCCGTATACTGCCGTATAAGACCAATAACCGGCAAGATCACGCCGGTTCATATTCAGCAGGTTCTTAGGTGAATCTCTGCGCCCCGACGAGCGCTAGCCAGTTTTCGCGCACGCCCAGAAGACCGCGAACCATGCGTTCGACTCAAAGTCTGCGCCCAAGAAAAAACCCCGAACCTTGGTAAAGGCTCGGGGCTAGAGTGCCTGCACGGGTCTAGGGAACAGGCGCACCAGTCGGGGAAGACATGGCGAGTCAAACCTGCCACTTGCCGTCTGTCATGTCTGTGCGATAGCGCTCATACGGGAAACGAGCGGAAACATTCCGGCGTACCAATCGGCGGCTGTGCAAACAGCCGGGTTTGCTTGGATCGAGCCAAGAAAAAGCCCCGTACCAGGGGTGGGATACGGGGCTTTTGGTGCCGGCTCGGCCAAGAGTCCGGCGCGTCTTCGAAGGGGAAGAAGACAGTTCCAGATTGCAGCAGCCGTAGCGGCCGATGTGCGAATCGCTGATCGGCGGCGCAGAAAGACCGAGTTATGGGCTATCAGACTCCACCGCGCCGGGAAACTTAGATTGTCTGCTTACGATGCCTGCTGGCTCGGCAAGCGGCCGACATCGGATGAATCCTTATGAGCCAGCCAGTCGACCAGTTCCGCCCGGCGCCGGATGCCGAGCTTGCTGTAGAGGTTGTAGAGATGCGAGGACACCGTCGATGGCGCGACATCGAGTTCGCGGCCGATCTCCTTGAAGGTGAGGCCCCTGGCCACGCGCCGGGCGATCTCCTGCTCGCGGGCCGACAGTTCGGGATGCCGCCGGTTGGTTCTGATCTGCACTTCAAAATGCTCACCGGCCCGTTTTCCCGAGACATGGAGGCCCTGGTAGATGAAACCCGCGATCGGGCCGTCCTCGGGGCAGTCGACGTTAAAGGGCAGCGAAACACCGTCCCAGTTGCGATGCGCAGCGCGCAGAAGGTCGCGGAAGCTCGCGGTAGCCGACAGCAAATAGCCCTCGAGGCTGACGATCGCGCTGCCGTCACCGGCCGTGGCACGCGGGGCCGAGGCCTGAGCCGACACGTGCATCGCGTACTGCTGGTTCAGGTGTTCCGCATGGGGCAGAAAGCCGCAATAGCGGTGCAGGAGTTCGCGTTCGGAGTCCGAGAACTCAGCGGACTCGCGGAAAAACCTGAAGTCGTGACCAAGGCCGGGGACCATACCGGCGACGGTGATCGCCAGGCCGATGGCATCAAGCGCCTGCGTATCCTGCTCGGGCGCCAGGCCAAGCACTCGCCGCGCGACGCGATTGCCATAACCGTCACGGATTTCCCAGCTGACACCCGAGCAACCGACCTCGCTGGTGATCTGCGCCAGCGCCCAGCCTGCAAATTCCGATGCGGACACCTGGAACCCGCCCTCATAAAGAGCACGAACCAGCCGATCATCGCGCGCCACACCCTCTTCCTTGTGCTTCAAATCGAATCCCTTTTTGCTGCAACCGCTTCGCCTGTCAGTATTTTCTGACGTAGTTTTTACTAGGCTAGCGGTTTTTTTACGATGTCCTGACCCTGCTGTCAGCTATACATTAAGGAAAATTCTGACAGCTGGAGCTTACAGTGTTGTTAACCGCCCGCGCCGCCGCCTTCTCACTCTCGCTGTTCACCGGCGCCGCTCTGGCGGGACCGCTCAGCAATCTGACTGCCGCGCTGGGCCTGCCCGGCAACGGCACCACGACCGGCAACACGGCGGCTACCGGCAACACCAGCTTCCCGAAACTCTCCGGCGATTCCAGCGGCTTGGCAGCGGTGGCGCGCCGCAACTCGAATTCGCGCTCCCCGCTCGCGCTGCCCGGCCTCGGCAGCCTGGGCATCACCCTGCTCAAGGAAGGCGCCGACGGCTCCGGCATCGGCGACGTGCTCAACCTCGGCCCGGCCCACCCGATCATCGCCGACCAGCTCGACGGCCTGCTGGTGACGCCGCTGCTCGGCCTGGACGGCAATGGCGGACTGATCGATATCGCCTTGTTCGACGGCAACGGCACCGCCTACGTCCGCCGCAGCGGGCTGGTCAGCGGCGCGCTGTTCTCGGGATCGAACACCGGCCTGGGCGGTCTGATCGCGCTCGGCGTGCGCAACGGCAACAACACCGGCATCGCCGACACGCTGCTCGGCCTGGCCGCGCTGTCGGGCGACAACGCCGGCCTGGGGCCGATCGGCGTCGGCGTGCTCAACGGTAACAACACCGGCAATGGCTCCGGCCTGCTCGGCCTGGCCGCGCTGTCCGGCAACAATGCCGGCAATGGCCCGATCGGTATCGGCCTGCTCAATGGCAACAACACCGGCAACGGCTCTGTCCTGCTCGGCCTGGCCGCGCTCTCCGGCAACAACGCCGGCAACGGCCCGATCGGTATCGGCTTGCTCAACGGCAACGACACCGGCAATGGCTCAGTCCTGCTCGGCCTGGCCGCGCTCTCCGGCAACAATGCCGGCAACGGCCCGATCGGTATCGGCCTGCTCAACGGCAACAACACCGGCAACGGCAAGTTTCTTGCCCTCGCCGCGCTGTCCGGTGCGGGTTCTGGCGTGGCCAGCCAGGGCTTGGGTATCGGGCTGCTCAATGCCGACGACGTGATCGCGCTCTCGTTCGGCGGCGACCGCTTCCTGACCACGGCCGTGCTGCGCACCGCACTGCTCGAGCAGGCTGCCAAGATTTCCGGCATCGATGTCGGCGGCATTGCCATCGGCAACCCGACCGGCACGGTCAAGACCTCCAATCCGCTGCTCAACCTCGGCCTGCTGTCGGGCAGGAACTCCGGCAATGACGGCCTGATCGGCGTTGGCATTCTGGCCGGCGACAACTCGGCGCGGGCGAATCTGCTCGGCGTCTGCCTGCTGTGCGGCAACAACTCCGGCGTCGGCGCACTGGGCGTTGCGGTGCTTTCCGGCCGCAATTCCGGCCTGTCCCGCGAGTTCGGCAAGCTCGCCGGGCTGATCGGCGTCGGCGTGCTCAACGCGGAGAACTCCGGCAACGGCGGCCTGATCGGCGCCGGCATCCTGAATGGCGCCAACTCCGGCAACGGCATCATCGGTGCCGGCATCCTCAATGGCGCGAATTCCGGCAATGGCCAGCAGATCGGCGTCGGCGTGCTCAATGGCGCCAATTCCGGCAATGGCCTCGCTCTGCTGGGCGCGGGCGTGCTCAACGGCGACAATTCGGGCAACGGCGGCGTCATCGGTGCGGGCGTGCTCAACGGCAGCGGCTCCGGCAACGGCCTGGCACTGCTGGGTGCCGGCGTCCTCAATGGCAGCCACTCGGGCAACGGCGGCCAGATTGCCGCGGGCGTGCTCAACGGTAGCGACTCCGGCAACAGCGCCGGCCTGCTGGCGGCCGGTGTCCTCAACGGCGCCAACTCGGCCAACGCGGGCAGCATCGCTGCGGGGGTGCTCAACGGCGCCAATTCCGGCAACGGCGGCGTCATCGGCGCCGGCGTCGCCAACGGCAGCAACTCGGCCAACGGCGGCAAGATCGGCGCCGGCGTGCTCAACGGCGGCGGCTCCGGCAATGGCGGCGTCATTGGCGCGGGCGTGCTCAATACCGCGACCTCCACCGCATCGGCCGGCGGCACCGGTACCGGCGGTGGCCTGGGCATCGGCCTGATCAACACCAACGCGTCGAACTCGGTCGCAACCATCAACCCGAACACCGGTAGCGGCAACTCCAACAACCCCGCCACTCCCTCCGACTCGGCTGCTCCCGGCTCGCTATGCACCGTGCAGGTCAGGGACAGCCGCGGCGTCGTGCAGTCGGTCAAGACCCAGTGCGTTGCCAAACGCCGGGCCTGATGCCGACCCGGGTCTGGGGCATGCGCCCGCTGGACGCACCGGAGTCGGCCGATGCGATCGATCTGCTCGACGGGCTGGCGTCGCGCCTGGAGCAGGCGCGCTCAGTGGCCTGGGCGATGTCCGAGCAGATTGAGCGCTCAGTCAGCCAGGACCCGATGCGCCGCACCATGTGTGGAGAAATGGGCATGGTCTACAGCCAGCTGATCGAGTCGCAGGAACTCGTCGAGCGGCTGTTCGCCAAGCTCCAGCGGCGTGGCAACGCGGCATAGGCAAAAAATCCACCGCAAGCACCGGGACCGGGTGCGTAGCGGTGTCACCCGAAAGCGCCGGCCGGCTTGGATGCCGCCGGTGCCTTCAACCGGTGTTCGCAAGACAATTCGCAAAACAATTCGCAGAACAATTCGATTCTAGAAATTTAATTTCAAAAATTTAAAAAGGGTAGGACATGGCCGTCACGCTTCCCCCGGTACTTCCGCCGCAGCAGGGCGCTGCAGAACAGTTGCAGCAGCAGGGCAGCGAGATCGCCGCCTTCGCTTTCCAGAACTATCAGGTGCATCTGCTGGGCACGCCGGTGCTGAGTCCGGAGGCAGCCGCCTCTGCGGCGTCCGGCGCCGAGTCACTGTCCGACGTCGTGCGCAATCTCGGCGCGCTGTACTACGGCGCGGGCTATCCGGCGACGCAGATCACCTACGGCCTGGCCGGCCAGGACCTGTACGTGGTCGCGACTCCGGGCCGGGTCACCAGTGTCACCGGCCCTGCCGAACTGACGCCGTATTTCCAGCACCTGGTCGGCACCGCGCCGCTGACCGATGACGCGCTAGAACCGCGCCGCGCGCTGGCCTCGATCCACGCCGATCGCGCCGGGATGCAGAGCGAGCCGGTGCTGAGTTCCGACGGCAGCGCCGACGGCTACACGATGGATCTCAGGCCACTGCCCGACAGCCCCGACCCGACCTCACTGAAGGCGGAATTCGGCAATCCGGGCAACCGCTTCGTCGGCCGCCATTTTCTCGACCTGGACATCCGCCATGCCTTCACCACCGGCGACGAGCTCGCCGCCACCTGGCGCAGCGGGCTGCCCGGCCTGAACGGTGACGACGACGCCGAGGACTACCACGAGGAGTCGCTGAGCTGGAGCCGGGTCACGCGCTGGGGCATTTTCGGCCTGTCCGGCCGCAACGTGGACTACAGCATCGACATCGGCGCCGTGCCGGTGAACGGCGACCTGCAGCAGGCCGAGGCCGCCTGGCTGTTCCCGATCTTGGGCAATTTCCAGAGCCGCCTGACGGTCAACGCAAAAGTCGACTACACCAACAAGGAAGTCAGCCTGCGCAGCAACGGCGCCGTCGCGCAGAGCCAGGAATACGGCTCGGTCGAAGCCGGCAGCGCTTACTCCCACATCATCAGCCTCGGCGGCACGCAGCACCTCGATCTCGACGCCGGTGTGGCGGTGCGCAAGGGCCTGGGCGACGACAAAACCGGCGAGCCGACCACGCTGGCCGACCAGGGCTACCTGTTGTTCCGTCCGCAGGCCAGCGCCCGCTACGCTTTCGACGAGCACCTGAGCACCCGCCTGGATCTGTACGCCCAGATCACCAGCGACACCGTGCCGGAGCAGAGCCAGTGGGTGATGGGCGGCCTGGGCAACATCGTCTCGTACCTGCCGGGCGTCGCCACCGGCGACTCCGGCGGCCTGGCGCGCCTGCAGATCGAGTACAAGGATCTGGGCGATGTCTACGGCCTGACGTTCACGCCGCGCGTGTTCGCCGAATACGGCTACACCAAGTACGAGAACACCATCGCCGGGCTGCCGGACGGAACGCCGACGATCGCCGACGCCGGCGCCGAGCTGGTCGCCGCCTACGCCAGCTGGCTGGAGGCGAGCGTCGCCTACGCGCACTCGTTCTATGACAAGGATATCGATCAGCAAACCCTGGACGACTCCGAAGCCAATCTGTATTTCCGCCTGACACTGAAGCTCTGAGCCCTTGCACGGCTCGATGCTCGGCAAAACCAAAGATAAAATAAACAAGGGATCTTTCATGAAATTTCGTTCTGCTGGAATCGCTGCCGGAATCACTGCTGGGGTAGGCGGCCTGCTGGCCGCAATCAGCATGTGCACCCCGGCGCTGGCGCAGGAACTCGACAGCCTCGATTCCGCCGCCAAGCCCAGCGAGACGGCGACCGCAACCGACACCGGTACCGGTGTGCTCGACGGACGCTTCTACATCTCGCCGATGTTTTCGTACCTGCTGGCCGACGGCGATCGCCTGACCGACGACGGCCTCGGCGGCACGCTGACCTTCGGCAAGGGCATCACCGACAACCTCGCGCTCGAAATCAGCGGCTATTACCTGCAGGCCGACAGCAACACCTCGGCCTCCAGCGACACAGCCAAGCTTTACGGCTACGGCGCCAGCCTGCTGGTGTTTCCGCGCAATCAGTTCCGCAACGCCTACGGCATCCTCGGCGTGACCTACGACGAGACCAAGGATCATCCCGGCTCGCCGAGCAGCTTCAACGGCGTCGGCTACAACGCCGGCCTCGGCTATCTGCTGCCGCTGGGCTGGTTCGGCGCCGCGCTGCGCCTGGAAGCCCTGTTCCACCTCGACTCACACAACGAGGAGAATGCCGGCGCCGGTGGCAAGAGCGAGTTCTACGACGGCCTGTTCAACGCCGGCCTGTTCATCCCGATCGGCGCCAAGCCGGTGGTGGCGGCCGCTCCCACCGAGCCGGTCGCGGTGGTCGCGCCGATCGTATCGGTGGACAGCGACGGCGATGGCGTCCCCGACGACCGGGACCAGTGCCCGGGCACGCCGCAGGGCACGCCGGTCGACAGCGTCGGTTGCCCCTTGAAGCCGCCCTGCCCGACGCCCGCGGCCGGCGAGCGCCTGACTCTCGAAGGCTGCGCCGCTGGCGATGTCGTCGTGCTGCAAGGCGTCACCTTCGATTTCGACAAGGCCACGCTGACGGTGAACGCCAGGACCATCCTCGACGGCGTCTCCGATTCGCTGCAGTCGGTGCCCGCGATCAAGGTGGAACTCGGTGGACATACCGACAGCGTCGGCACCGACGCCTACAACCTGAAACTCTCCGACCGCCGTGCGACCACAGTGCGCGAGTACCTGATCGGCCGTGGTGTGGATGGTGCCCGCATGAGCAGCCACGGTTACGGCGAAGCTCAGCCGGTCGCCGACAACAGCACCGACGAAGGCCGCGAGCTGAACCGTCGCGTGGAACTGAAAATCCAGGCGCAGTAGCTGCCGGGGCGCCCGGGCCGGATGCCGACATGCGAAAAAAAACCCCGCACTGGGCGGGGTTTTGAATGCCGGACGGGTCGAAGGCCGGCGTGTCTTGGGGAGACAGTCTCAAGATGCGGCAAGCCGCCTTGCCCGGGAGTGAATTGAAACCAGGGCCCGGAAAACCAGGGCCCGCTATTGGCGGCTCGCCATCAGGCACAGCACGATGGACGAGGCGACGACGGCAGAGCCCATAAACAGCGGAATCCAGCCGAGGAACAGGAACTCCTGCGACAGCAGGTAGCTGCCAAGGCCGCAGCAGCCCAGTCCGAGCATCACCCCGTCCCACATTCCGCGACTCACGTCTGACTGCCTCATGCCGGCTGTACGCAATTGCGGAATGTTGGCAGCAAGCCCGGCGCTGCTGCGTAGGAGGTTCGCGGCAGCGATGTAAGACAATCGCCCGATAGGCTCCGGGCATCAGCACAGATGGGCGGCAACATCGCAGTCCCGCCATCGACTCCGCCATCTGCCGCACTGCTCGCCAAACTGTCCATCGGACTCTCCGTGCCGCCCCGCCGACGCCTTCGACCACGTCGATCGCCTGCACCGGCTGACCCCATTCAATCGCCCGGTAATCCCACTGTCAGTGGTCCAAATCCACTACTGGCGACCTGAGGCGCCGAACCGGCTGTCGAGACCGACAAACGGCTCCGATCCACAACGCCGACGCGCCTCCGGATAACTGACGGCCTGGCCTGAACAGGCCGTTCGCCTTAGCCTGGGCTCCGATCGAAGGTGTACTACCAACGGAGACTGCGGATGCTGACCGACGCCGACCGGATTGCCCTGCTCCACCTGGCTTGCGCACTCGGTGCCGGCATCGCGCTCGGCCTGAATCGCGACCTTAAGGGCAAGCCCATCGGGGTGCGCACGCTCGGCCTGGTTGCACTGGCCTGCTGCACGCTGACCGAGGCCGCATTGCAGTTCGGCACTGCGCACGGCCAGACCTCGGAGGTCGTCAGCCGCTCAGTCCAGGGACTGATGGCCGGTATCGGTTTTCTCGGCGGCGGCGTGATCCTGCATACGCCGAGCAAGATCCACGGACTGACGACGGCGGCGATGGTCTGGCTAACCGCAGCACTCGGCGTCGCCTGCGGCCTGGGCGCGCTGCATATCGTGGCCTTCGCCGTGATCGCGGCGCTGGCGCTCGTGCTGCTCGGCGGGCCGTTCGAGCGGACGATCCATCGCTGGGCAAGCCGCGACAAGACGCTGCCGATCGAAGCCGACACTTCCGGCGATTGACTCCATCACCGGTGCTCGCGCAATGCCGATCCGCGTTCGGATGAAAGCTACTGCTTGATCAGCATCCGCCGCAGCGAGGTCGCGGTCTGTCGCGCGTCGTAGGATTCGGAGGTCTGCGGCATCGGGTTCTTGCCCATCACGATCTCGACTTCGGACGTGTACGAGGTTGAGCTGCTGGTCGTGCTGGCGCCGCCGCCGATGACGCCGGGTGATGTGGTCACGACCGACTCGCAACGCAGCAGGCCGCAGCGCTGATACACCGCCTGCCGCGGCAGGTAATCCGGGCCGGTGTCGACGGTCGAAGCCTGGGTCTTCGTGTCGGTATTGCGGCTGGCCAGCTGGAACCAGTCGTTGCCGTTCTGCAGGGTCAGTTCGGCGGCCCGCAACAGAGCAAAGTCGCGAGTCGCATCGGCCGGCGTGCTGGCATTGCCGGTGAACACGACGCGGTAGCGATCGCTGGTCAACTTCGTTTCGGAATACCCGTAGGTGTCAGCCCTCGCGGCCGGCTGATACGGCATCTGGCTGGCGCACGCGGAGAGCAGCAGCGCCGTGGCGGACATGAAAAAAACGACTTTACGAGATGGTATGAAGATTTTTTTCATTTGGGTTTCCCGGTGGAAGGCAGACGGTAGACAGCGGCTGGCCACAATAGTCTCCTGCAATCCTCGAAAGACATCTGAGCCAAATGGCACTCTTGCAAACCAGCGGCGTGGATGCGCTGTTCGAACAACACGGCTCACGGATCAGTGACGCTTGTCGCGATGCCGCGCGGGTGCTCAACTTCGCTCGAACCCGTGCCCGAATGTGAGCCGCACCGATGATGCATCCCGATCTGCCCATCTCGCTGCCGATTCATGGCGACCGACTCCACGGCTCATTGAAAATGCCGGCGACCCCAGGGCCTGCAGCAGTCATCCTGATCATCGCCGGCTCGGGGCCGCTCGCAGCGCCGGCCAGATCATCCGCGATCAAGTGCGAGGCAAGCTTGGCGACGCACTCGAAAAACGCAATGAAGAGATCCTCCGCGCGCTGGAGAACGGCTCAACCGTCGACGCGGTACCGCAGGAGCTAATGCCGCTGTACCGGCCCAGCGCACAGCCCTACCTGATGTCGTGGCTACGCATGCGACCAATCGACGAGTTGAAAGCGCTTTCGATGCCGACACTCATCGTGCAAGGCACCAGAGACGTCCAGGTCAGTGAACTCGATGCGCGGGCCTTGCAGGCTGCCAGCCCCGGCGCTGGCCTTGCCATCATTGACGACATGAACCACGTGCTGAAAGCCGTTGCCGACGATCCGGCCGAGCAGATGGCCGCCTATTCCGACCCGAAGTTTCCGATTGCGGGCCAACTCGTCGAATCGATCGTGCGCTTCCTCAAGCAGGCTCGCGGGCCTGCTTGATCGGCTTCACCGCCCGGCATGAACCTGGCCAATGGCTTGCGCGATAATCGCGGTGCGGCGCTCCCCGGACACCCAAAATCAAAGTCAGGAAAAAGTCATGGCAGACACGATCGGCAGGCAGTTTCCGGGATGGGTTCTCGGCGTGATGCTCAGCGGTGCTGCGCAGGCGCAAGGCAGCGCTTTGACGCTACCCGAGCTGCAGCGCTGCGCGAGCCAGGTTCAACAGCTGCGCCAGGATTCGGCGCGCCTGACCCAGCAGAGCAGGCAACTCGACGCCGAACGCAGCGCGATCATGCAGCGCACTGATGAGCTGAACGCCGAGCAGGCGAAATTGAGCGCTGACGACCTGAAAAATGGCCTCGCGCTGCACGAACGCAGGAAGAGCAATCAGCAGCAGGCGCTTGCCCTGAACACGCGGGTTGTGCCGCTGCGCCGCGAGATCGATACGCTGAACCTGCTCAAAACCGACTACGACCGCAACTGCTCGAGCCGGCCTTATCGGCGCGCCGACCTCGACACGCTGCCCGAAGCACAGCGCTCGGCGATGCGCGCCGGCATGGGCGACGTGCAGGTGCCCTACATAGACCCGGCACCGCCGGCGAGCGCCGATACTCCCTGACCGCAGGCCGGTTGCGCGACTCGCCGGTTTGTTATGGCTCGATGCTCCCGATACCTTAAGCCGAGAGTCTGGCAACCAGACCCACTGCGAGGAGCCAACAATGATCAAAGTCAGCGTGATGTATCCGTCCGGTAAGGACGCGAAGTTTGATATCGGCTATTACACGGGCACGCATATGCCGCTGGTCCAGGCCCGTCTCGGCGCGGCATTGAAGAAAATCGCGGTCGAAGAAGGCCTGGCCGGCGGCGCTCCGGGCGCACCACCGCCCTATGCGGCCTTCGGTCATCTGTATTTCGATTCGGTAGAGGCCTTCCAGGCCGCGTTCGGACCGCACGCGAATGAAATCATGGGCGACCTGCCCAATTTCACCAATATCCAGCCAACGATCCAGATCAGCGCGGTCAAGCTCTAGCAGCCTCAGCCGTCTGCATGCGGAGGCGGTGACTTTTCAGGGGCTTTCGCAGAAAAGCCTTTCCCCTCCACGATCTTTTGGCTATGATGCGCGCCCTCGACGGTGGCCGTAGCTCAGTTGGTAGAGTCCCAGATTGTGATTCTGGTTGTCGCGGGTTCGAGCCCCGTCGGTCACCCCAATCGAGGGGCATGCAGCAGGTTCTGGGGGTTGCTAGCTCAATTGGTAGAGCAGCTGACTCTTAATCAGTAGGTTCCCGGTTCGAGTCCGGGGCGACCCACCACTTGCTTTGCGATAATCAGCCGGCCGAGCCGGCTTTTTTTTGGCTTTCCTGGTTTTTTGGTTCCGTCGTACTGCCGAGGCTAAATGAGCGCGCAACTCATCGACGGCAAGTCGATTGCCGACACGCTGCAACGCGAACTCGCGGCGACGGTCCAGAAAATCGTCGTTGCCGGCAGGCGCGCACCCGCTCTGGCGACGATGCTGGTCGGCGGCGACCCCGCGTCCCAGGTTTACGTGCGCAACAAGCGCCTGGCCTGCGAGCGTATCGGCATCCGCTCGCTGCCGCTGCACTACGGCGACGACATCAGCCAGCAGCAGTTGCTGGCCGAGATCGACCGGCTCAACGCCGACGCCGAGATCGACGGCATCCTGGTGCAGCTACCGCTGCCGGCGCAGATCGACGCGACCACCGTGATCGAGCGCATCCGCCCGGACAAGGATGTCGACGGCTTCCACCCCTACAACCTCGGCCGGCTGGCGCAGCGTCAGCCGGTGTTGCGTCCGTGCACGCCGTTCGGCGTGATCGAGATGCTGCGCCGCTCCGGCGAGAGCTTCTACGGCCGCCGCGCGGTCGTCGTCGGCGCCAGCAATCATGTCGGCCGGCCGATGGGGCTGGAGCTGCTGCTGGCCGGCGCCACGACCACGATCTGCCATCGCTTCACGCAGAACCTGGCCGACGAGGTCGCGCGCGCCGAGATCGTCGTCGTCGCGGTCGGCAAGCCCGGCTTCGTCAAGGGCGCGTGGATCGCACCGGGCGCGACCGTAGTCGACGTCGGTATCAACCGCCAGGCCGACGGCAAACTCTGCGGCGACGTCGAGTTCGACGCGGCCCGGGAACGCGCCGCGTGGATCACGCCGGTACCAGGCGGGGTCGGCCCGATGACGGTCACGATGCTGATGCACAACACGGTGCAGGCGGCCTCTGCTCGCGACACGGTGTGATAGCGAAACATTAGCAAGTACCGTCATTCGCCCCGGCTTCGCCGACGAGCAACCGGCGCCGCATTGAGCGCCGCTACAGGCGCTGCTGCATCAGCCGGTCAACCAGAAGCTTGTAGTGATTGCTGGCCTCTTCTGTCGCCTTCTCGGCGCTGAGACGTGCTTCGGCGGCCGCGCTCTGTGCCGCCAGCGCGACAAGCCGCTCATTGGCCTGGACCCAGGCCGCGTGCGCCAGGCTTATCTCGTCCATCAACCGAGCCCGGGCACGATCGGCCTCTGCACCGCGCGGGCGCAGCAGGCGTCGAAGTGAAGGAAACGGGGCAGCCATGATCACGCGCTTGTCGCCGGATCGGAAAAGGGATCCCCGATACTAGCGAAACGCCAACGACCAACGATAGCCGCGCACGCGTTGGGGTCTGCAAAGGTCGGCGATTTCCGGATCCGGGCGCGGGATTTGCGCTAGACGATTTTTAGCGCGTCGTCGGTGCGCTTGCCCGCACAAAAATCAGACACCGATGCGAACCATCGCCGTCGGTGTTGTGATTTTTCCGCCGCCTGCGGCAACGCATGACCGACGGGCACATCTACCCGACGGACGGGGCAGCGTCGCCCAAGCCATTTCGCTTAACCCTGCATTAACTACCGCTCACCGTGTGTCAGCGCACAGACAAACTCGAAAACCGAAGCTTGCTCCGCGGCTCGCCATCTCATGCGATGCCGGATCAAGGCAAGAACCCCATTTCGGTTAGAGGAACAGCATCATGCGCAACATCCTGCTTACGGGCGAGCCTCGGGCGCTCGTCGGTGCACTATTGTCATCGGTACGGCGATGCTCGCCGCGGACCGGCATTGCGGCCCTGGTCCTGGCCACGCTGACACTTCTCATATCGGGGACCGCGCTCGCACAAACCAGCCCACAGCAGTTGATCAATTCGTTTTCTCCGACCAGCGGCCCGGCAGGTACCGTGGTCACCCTCAAGGGCAGTGGTTTCACCGGCTCGAACGCCGCATGGGTCGGTGACGCGCACAATGCGAAACTGAAGGTCGTCAGCGACACGGTAGCCAAAATCACCGTCCCGCCGGAAGCCCATACCGGCGCTGTCGCGATCCTCAATGCCGCCCATGCGGCGTTCACCGCCAGCTCGTTCACGATCACCGATGCGGCGGCTCTGCCGCAGCAGAAAATCAGCGCGATCTCGCCGAAATCCGGACCGGCCGGCACGGTTGTTACGGTGACCGGGAAAGGATTCACCGGCTCAACCTCGGCCTGGGTCGGATCGGCCCACGATGGTGGGCTCAGCGTCATCAGCGACACCCAGGCTCTGGTTACGGTCCCCGCCGACGCCAGTTCTGGCCAGGTCGCCATCCTCAATGCCGAGCACTCGGCGCTGTCGGCACAGACGTTCAAACTGACCACCACTGCAGCCCCGCTGAAACAGCAAACCATCAGCGGCATTTCTCCGCTCAGCGGGCCGGTCGGCACTGTCGTCCGCGTGTCGGGTACCGGCTTCACCGGATCCAACTCGGCCTGGGTCGGCAACGCGCAGAACGCCAGCCTGACCGTGATCAGCGACACGCAGGCCAACATCACGGTGCCGGCTGCGGCGGCGTCCGGGGCTGTCAGCATACTGAGCCCACAATACTCGGCGGTCTCGTCATCGACGTTCAATGTCACTGCCGCACAGCCCGGAACACAATCCCTGCGCGTACTCGGCAACCGTTTCGTCGACGCCAATGGCGCGACCGTCCAGCTGCGCGGGGTGAACTACAGCGGCTTCGAGTTCGTCGCTGTCCAGGGCTGGAACCCGTCGGATCCGTCCGGCGCGCAGGCTGGCCAGGCCGGCGGGCCGAAATGGTCTGCCATTCAGGCCTGGAAGGCGAATACGATCCGCATTCCGCTGAACGAGGCGTCGTGGCTCGGCTACAGCTGCACCGACACCAGCGGCGTCGTGCACAACCCCGATCCGGGCGGCAACTATCAGTCCGCGGTGAAGACGCAGGTCGACCAGGCGATTGCGGCCGGACTGTACGTGATCATCGATCTGCACTGGACCGCTCCGGGCAATGCCTGCCCGATGCTGCAGACCCAGATGGCCGACGCCGATCATTCACTCGCGTTCTGGACCTCGGTCGCCGGCATGTTCAAGACTTATCCGGGCGTGCTGTTCGAGCTGTTCAACGAGCCGTTCATGAACTTCGAGTTCAGCGGCGACAGCTGGAGCTACATGATGCAGGGCACCGGCGGCTCGTTCACCGGCTATCCGGCCACCAGCAGCAGCGGCAACTGGACCGACGTGAAGCAGCCCTGGGCCATCGCGAGCTACCAGGCGATGATCGACGCGGTCCGCGCCACCGGCGCCGGCAATGTGCTGCTGATCGGTACGATGCAGTATTCGCAGGAGTTCAGCGGCTGGCTGTCGCACAAGCCGACCGATTCCTTGAACCAGATCGCCGCCGTTTGGCATGCCTATCCCACGTATGGCAACGCCTGGGGATCGGACGCCTACGCCCAGCCCAACTTCGCACCGGCGGTCTACACCGATATGCAAGCAATACTGGCGGCGGGCATCCCGGTGATTGCCACCGAGACCGGCGACCAGAACACGCCCGGGACGGTCGGCGCGCCGCTGGTATCCAACATCACGGCCTGGGCGGATCAGAACGGCGTCAGCGTCGTCGGCTGGGCCTGGGACGTCTGGGGCGTTCCGGACAATGTGCTGATCAAAGACGTCGATGGCACGCCAACGGACGGCTACGGGCAGGTCTATCGCAGCTGGCTGCTGGCCCACTGAGGGGCTGACCCGGTTCACCGACGAGGACGCCGCGGCGCCCTCGTCGGCGGCTCCCTATCGGCCGGCGGTAAAGCGCGTTTCCACACAGACGGCACGATTCGATCGGTGCAAGGTGCGGCTATGGCCCCGTCCCCGCCGCCCGTGCTGCTGTCCGACGCGGAGTACCGGCGCTTCTTCCGGTCTCCTGCTATCGGCATGCTGCGCCTGCGCAGCGACGGCCGCATCGTCGGTGCCAACCCGTTCCTGTGCGGACGGCTGCAATACTCTCAACTGGAAGTCAATGGAAAACTCCTGGCGGAACTCGGCGGCCTGCCCGGCTCCGATGCCGAGCAGCCGGTGTTGCGCGCGCTGCTTCAGCGTGGCTACCTGCGAAGCGCCGACCTGCCGCTGATCAGAAAGGACGGCGCCAGCCTGTATTTCGAGTTCCGGCGGCTGGGATCGCTGGCGGATCAGACGGAGCTGATCGAATGCCATTTCCAGAGCTTCGAACTCAGTCCGCAAGGCCTGATTACCCGGCTCCCGGCGCCGGACAACACCGAGCCACCGCTGCAGCCGCTCGATTTCGAGGGCGTCGCCAATCGTGAAATCGAGTTGACGCGAAGCCAGGGGCGACCGCTGTCGCTGCTGAGCATCATGATCGATCGCCCCGACCGGACCAGCGATCCACGATCCGCCACGGTGTCGCTGCCGCTCGACGAATTCGCCAGAGCCTGCACCAGCGTACTGCGTACCAGCGACTCTGTGGGCCAACTCGACGAGGCCATGTTTCAGATCCTGCTGCCGGGAACGCCGGCCAGGGGTGCGCTGCGTACCGCAGAACGCCTGCGATCGGCTTTCGCCGCGATGGCGATCCCGACCGCGCACGGTCAATTCAGGAGCATCACCGTTTCGATCGGCGCTGTTACCACGCGCACCGGCCTGACCTCGTACCTGTCGCTGCGCTCGCGTGCCGACGCCAAGCGCGACGACGCGCGCAGCTGCGGGGGCAACCGCATCGTTGCAGGTCGCGGTGGCTAGCGGCAGCGATCAATCTGCTTGTCAGCAGCACGGCTCGATTGAGAAGCCCGAGAAGACGCAGGCTGATCGACTCTTTGAACGCACAGGAGGCCGCATCACCCAACTGCGACGCCCGCCAGATCTCAAGCTGGCTCTCGGTCGACGGCGCCGTCCCGGACACCGCCTTGCCGCTGGCAACTGCTGGTCGACGCTGTGGTGGCGAAAGCTCAGCAAGCTCAAGCATCCGTCAGTGTCACAGGCACAGGTGATCGCCGGAGCGGGCGGTAGAGATGCCGCCGCCGGCCACGGCCGAAAACGAAAACCAGCAGCGACCATAGACCACACCAGACACTCCAGCTAAGCCAGAAATACCCGTCGTTCCAGACAAACTGAATCATCCTTGATTCCTCGATTCAAGCACGCGGTGCGACTCACCCGCCTGCATTGGGCCTGGCGCGTCGAGCGCCGGTTTGCGTGACTTGCGAACATAGACCTGTCCGCGGGTGTTCTCCGTGCGTTGGCCAACTAAGGAGGCTCGAAAGCGCACTGCCTCACTCGAAACGCAGCAGCAGTTCGACTCCGAGCAGCAGGTCATCGAAGGATTCACTGTCGAAATTCGAATTCCGGTACCGGCAAGACACAAAGCTGATCCGGCGGTTCGTGACGTTTTTTAATCTGATGCCCTGTTCAGCTACTAGTTAGCTCGGTCTGCACATTATTGCGACACAGCAGGTGCCGGCGGCGTGTCCCGGCGTGGTCGCAACAATAGGCAGGGGATATGAGCCAAGCTTGGACAGGGATGTCTAGCGATGATGTCTAGCGATCGCACGCGGACGAGCATCGCCCGCGTGATCGAGCAGCAGTGGCAGAGCAGCCCCGGGCACGACGCCGTGCACGCGGCCGGCCGCTGGTGGCGTTCCACCGAAATCGAACGGGAAAGCCGGCGCATCGTCACTGCGCTCGCCGAGCTTGGCGTGCAGATCGGCGCGGTAGTCGCGGTGTTGCTGCCGCGCGGCATCGATCAGTTACTGGCGATCCTGGCGGTGCACCGTCTCGGCGCGGTCTGCCTGCCCCTCGACATCGAGGCACCGCTCGAACGCCTGCGTCACTGCCTTGATCAGAGCGGCGCCTGTCGGCTGATCGGTGACCGGGCGCAATGGCACTCGCTCGATCCGGAAGCAGCGCGACGGGTCGAAGACAGCTGTCATTTCATCGACATCCTCGATCTGCGCCGGAGCCGCGAGGGCGCGCCGGTTCAGGCGCCGCTGCTGGGCGACGACGCCGCATTCTGCGTGCTCTACACCTCCGGCTCCACCGGCCGGCCGAAAGGCGTAGCGCTCAGCCAGCGCAACGTCCTCAACTGCCTGCAGTGGATGCAGCAGCAGCATCCGCTGGGCGGTGACGAGGTGGTGCTGCACAAGACGCCGATCGGTTTCGATGTGTCGATGTACGAGCTGTTCTGGCCGCTGATGGCCGGCGCGCGCATTGTCATCGCCGACGAGCATGGCCACAAGGACGCGGCGTATCTGGCCGAACTGATACAGCATCACGGCATCACGGACGCGCACTTCGTACCGGCGATGCTGGCCGCGTTTTCGGACCAGGCCGAAACCCCGGCCTGCGCCAGCCTGAAGCGTATCTATGCGTCCGGCGAAGCCCTGCCCTGGGCGCTGGTACGCCGACTCGGCGATATGCTGCCGCAGGCCCGCATTTACAACTGGTATGGGCCGACTGAAGGCGGCGTGGTCAGCCATCAGGCCTGCGACGGCGATCAGCGCGACGGCTTCGTGCCGATCGGGCGCGCCGTCGCCAACACCAGTCTGCACGTGCTCGACGACGATCTGCGGCCGCTGCCCCCCGGCAGTGACGGCGAGTTGTACATCGGCGGCGCCCAGGTAGCGCTCGGCTATGTCAATCAGCCGGAGCTGACAGCGCAGCGCTTCGTGCAGCATGCGCGCTTTGGACGCCTGTATCGCAGCGGCGACTTCGTCTGCGAACGCGCCGATGGCGGGCTGGAATATCGCGGCCGCCGCGATCAGCAGGTCAAGCTGCGCGGCGTGCGGGTCGAACTCGGCGAAATCGAATCGGCACTGCTCGCTTATGCAGGCGTCACCGCGGCCGCCGCCGGCGTGCGCGATCTGCATGGGCAGCCGAGCTTGCTGGCCTGGTACCAGACACGCATCGCGATCGACGTTTCCGCACTGCGGGCCTTCCTGGAACAGCGCCTGCCAGCAGCGATGCTGCCGCAGCACTTCATCGCGATAGACTCGCTGCCTCAACTCAGCAGCGGCAAGATCGATCGTAGCGCGCTGCCTTTGCGCGTCACGCCGGCGCCGCGTCAGCGTCCACTGGTCGCGGCCGTCGGCGACTTGCAACAGCGGCTGCTGGCAATCTGGCAGAACGTGTTGAAACTCGATGCGATCGGCGTCGAAGACCGATTCTTCGAAGCCGGCGGCAACTCGCTGCAGGCGGTGGAGTTGATGGGACAACTGCGGCGCGCGCTCGGGCAGCGCGTGCCGCTGATTCGCTTCTTCGAAGCGCCGACGATTCGCGCGCTTGCGACGCTGCTCGAGCGCGATTACGCGGCAGCGCTTGCCCACTGGCTCGGCAATGAAGTCCCGGGCAGGCACCATGCGCCAGTCGATGCCGTCGCAGCGAAGCCCAAGGCACTCGCCGCGGGCAAGGCGATCGCGATTGTCGGCATGTCGTGCCGCGTTCCGGGCGCCGAAGATCTGGATGCGTTCTGGCAGCAGATCGCCAACGGCCGCGAGGGCCTGCGCGATTTCACCGACGAGGAACTGATCGCCGCCGGCGTCAGCGCCGCCGATATTGCCGACCCGGGCTATGTGCGGCGCGGCGGCGCGATCGACGAACCCTACGGCTTCGACGCCGCATTCTTCGGCTACTCGCCGCGTGAAGCCGAGCTGACCGATCCGCAGCAGCGCGTACTGCTCGAAGCCGCCTGGCACGCGCTCGAAGACGCTGGCATCGCCGCGGGCCGCGGCGAGCGCATCGGCGTCTACGTCGGCCTGGCTCGCAACCAGTATTTCGATCGTCAACTCGCCAGTTACGAGGACTTGCGGCTTGAAGATCCGGGATTCCAGGTTCTGCTCGGCAACGACAAGGACTACGCCGCAACGCGCATTGCTTACAAACTCGACCTGCGCGGCCCGGCTCTGAGCTTGCAGACCGCCTGCTCGAGTTCCGGCGTCGCCGTGCACCTGGCCTGCCAGGCACTGCGCCAGAACGATTGCGATGCCGCGATCGTCGGCGGCGTGCGCTTGAACCTGCCGCATCGTGCCGGCTATCGGCATGTCGACGGCGGACCGCAGGCGATCGACGGCCGGGTGCGCCCGTTTGATGCTGCTGCCAGCGGCATGGTGCTGAGTTCGGGCGTCGCCTGCCTGGTGTTGAAGCCACTGTCACGAGCGCAAGCCGATGGCGATCGCATCTACGCTCTGATCAAGGGCAGCGCGATCAATAACGACGGCGCCGCCAAAATCGGCTACACCGCGCCTTCGCTGCAGGGACAGCTCGCGGTGATCCGGGCTGCGCTCGATAGCGCCGGCGTCGAGCCGCAGAGCGTCGGCTACGTCGAGGCTCATGGCACCGGCACGCCGCTGGGCGATCCGATCGAAGTGGCGGCACTGTCGGGCGCCTACGAGCAGGCCGACCACATCGCGCTCGGCAGCGTCAAGGGCAACATCGGCCACCTCGACGCCGGCGCCGGCGCGATCGGCCTGATCAAGACCGCGCTCGCCTTGAAGCATCGGCAGCTGCCGCCGTCGATCCACTTCGATACGCCGAATCCGGAATGCGACTTCGATCGGACTCCGTTCTTCGTCAACACCGAACTGCTGGCCTGGCATAGCCCAACACCGCGCCGCGCCGCGGTCTCGGCTTTCGGTTTCGGCGGCACCAATTTTCATGGCGTGCTCGAACAAGCGCCCGAGCCGATGGCGTCGCCCGCGGCCCGCCAGCACCAGGTACTGCGCCTATCGGCGCGCGACGACCAGGCGCTGAGCAGGCTCGCAAGCCGGCTCGCCGCGCACCTGAAACAACAGCCGGAACTTGCGCTGGCCGACGTGGCTTACACGCTGGACGTCGGCCGCGCGCGACAGGCGCGGCGTACCGCGATCGTCGCGACCGACACCGCCGACGCCGTTGCGCAACTCGAACGCTTCGCCACCGCCGGCAGCACCAGCGCAGATCCGAGCCTGGTCTTCATGTTCCCCGGCCAGGGCGCGCAGCACGTCGACATGGGCCGCGACCTGTATGAAACGGAGCCGCTGTTCCGCGAGCTGATCGACGAATGCGCGGATCGCCTGACGTCCAGCCTTGCGGTGGACTTGCGCTCGATCCTGTATCCGCAGCACAGCGATCGCGAAGCCGCCGAGCAGCTGATGCGCACGACCGAATACGCGCAGCCGGCGATCTTCGCTGTCAGCTACGCGAGCGCACGCCTGTGGCAATCCTGGGGCCTGCAGCCGGATGCGCTCGTCGGCCACAGCCTCGGCGAGTTCGTCGCCGCAACACTGGCCGGTGTTTTCACGCTGGACGACGCACTGAAGCTGATCGCACAGCGCGGGCGTCTGATGCAGTCAGTGGCGCGCGGCAGCATGCTCGCGGTACATCTGTCGGAAGCCGATGTGCAGCCGTATCTTGGCGACAATGTCGCGCTCGCCGCGATCAATTCGCCGCAACAGCTCGTGCTCGCCGGGCCTGATGCGGCTCTGGCCGGCGTCGCCGAAAAACTGCGCGCGCACGGCATTGCCAGCAGCGTGTTGCACACCTCGCACGCCTTCCATTCGTCGATGATGGCCGAGATCGTCGAGCCATTCGCCGGTTTCGTCGCCGGCACTCGCCGCGGCCATGCGCGACTGGCCTTGATGTCGACGCTGAGCGGCGGCTGGTCGACACCCGAAGATCTGCGCGAGCCTCATCACTGGGCGCGACAGCTGCGCGAGCCGGTGCGCTTCGGCCCGGCCATCCATGCCTTGCTGGCGCAGCCCGGCCGGGTGTTTCTGGAGGTCGGCCCGGGCCAGAGCTTGAGCACGGCGGTGCGTCAGGCGATGCAGCCCGAGAATCAGGCGACAGTGTTGTCGTCGATGCCGCATGCGACGCAGGCTGCTTCGGCCCACGCTCATTTGATGCGGACCGTCGCTACGCTGTTCGTTGCCGGCGTCGAGCTCGAACCGGCGAAGTTCTATGCCGGCGAGCATCGACTCAAAGTGTCCTTGCCCGCCTACCCGTTCCAGCGACAGCGCTATTTCATCGAGGCGGCAGACCGCGCGGGGATCGCAGCGCCGCCGCCGGCCATCGCGCTCGTCGCCGATGACGTACCAGAGGCGATGGCCGCTGTCGCTGCCACCGCAGGCGAAAGCGACGACTTGAGTTCGCGACTGCTGAGACTACTGGCGCAGCTGACCGGACGAGTCTTCACCGACGAACACCGGGAGCACAGCTTCCTCGAACTTGGTATGGACTCGCTGACGCTGACCCAGCTCGCCAGCAAGCTCAGGCGCGAATTCAAGGTCGAAGTGCGCTTTCGCAAGCTGCTCGAGGAATACGGCAGCATTCACCTGCTGACTGCGTATCTGCGCGAACAGGGCGCGAGCGCAGCGGTCGTGGTGCCTTTACATCACAACGCAGCGCCAGCTGCCGCGACCGGCGGCGCAACCGCCAGCTTCGGTGCCGGTACCCGCATCCGCCGCGAATACCTCGGCGGCTTCACCTCGCGCCAGGCCGCGGCGGTCGATGCGCTGGCCAAGCGCTATCTGGCCCGCACCGGCCGCTCGCGCGAATATGCCGCTGCGCATCGCGCGGTACTCGCCGACCCGCGAACCGTGTCCGGCTTCCGGCCCGAGACAAAAGAACTGGTCTACCCGATCGTCGTCGATCGCTCGGAGGGCTCGTATCTGTGGGATCTCGACGGCAACGGTTATGTCGATGCGACCTGCGGCTTCGGCTCGATGTTCTTCGGCCATCGAGCGCGCTTCGTCAGTGATGCGATCGCCGCTCAGCTCAAAATCGGCTGGGAAATCGGTCCGCAGACGCCCTTGGCCGGCGAATGCGCGCGGCTGTTCTCGCAGGCCACCGGCCTGGCGCGCGTCGCGTTCTGCAATACCGGCTCCGAAGCGGTGCTTGCAGCGGTGCGGCTCGCGCGTACCGTCACCGGCAAGTCGCTGATCGTCAGTTTCACTGGCGACTATCACGGCATCCAGGACGAAGTCCTGGCCCGCGCCGGCATCGGCGGCCGTTCGATTCCGGCAGCGCCGGGCATTCCGGCCGAGTCGGTCGCCAACACGCTGATTCTCGATTACGGCGACCCGGACGCGCTGCGCGTCATACGCGAGCGTGCCGACGAGATCGCCGGCGTGCTGATCGAGCCGGTGCAGTCGCGGCGTCCCGACTTCCAGCCGCGCGAATTCCTGCAGCAACTGCGCACGCTGACCTACGAAGCCGACATCGCCTTCATCATGGACGAGGTCATCACCGGCTTCCGCAGCGGACTGCGCGGCGCGCAGGGCTACTACGGTGTCGACGCCGACATCGCGATCTACGGCAAGGTTTTCGGCGGCGGCATGCCGGTCGGCGCGGTCGCCGGCATCCCGCGCTATCTCGACGCGCTCGACGGCGGTGCCTGGCAGTACGGCGATGCATCGGTGCCGGAAATCGGCGTGACCTATTTCGCCGGCACCTTCGTGCGCCACCCGCTGGCGCTGGCGGCGGTGCGCGCGAGTCTGCAGGCGCTGCTCGAACATCCGGAGTGGCCGGACGAGTTGAGTGCCACGACGGCGCGCATGGTAGACGCGATCAACGACGATTGCGCCGTCGCCGGCGCACCTTTGCATCTGCTGCGCCATGCGTCGCTATGGAAGCCCCAATACGAATTCGAGCAGCGCAACGGCGACCTGCTGTTTTTCTATTTGCGCGAGCGCGGCGTCCACATCTGGGAAGGCCGGCCCTGCTTCCTGAGCCTCGCTCACAGCGAAGCGGATTGCCAGCAGATCATCGATGCATTCCGCTATGCGGTCACGCAGATGCAGGAAGGCGATCTGTTCGACCTTCCCGCAGCCGGCATCACCGCACTGCGTTCCCGATCTCCGGCGACGCGGCGGCCGGCGCTCGCCAACTTGTCCGCGCTGACCGGATCGCAGAGCGAAATCTGGGTGGCGTCTGCCTACGATCCCGATTTGAACCGCGCCTACAACGAAGGTATTGCGGTGCATATGTCCGGCGCGCTGGACGTCGATGCGCTGGAACGGGCGCTGAAGCAGCTGATCGAACGTCATGATTCGCTGCGTGCGGTATTCAGCCCGGACGGCCGCTGGATGAAAGTGCTCGAAGCGATGCCGCTGCAGATCGATCACAGCGACCTGACGGGTGAAGCGTCGATTGCCGCCGCGACCGCCCATTTCATGAACCAGAGCATGGATCTGGCGACCGGGCCGCTGCTGCGCTGCGCGCTGATCCGCAGCGCCGCGCAAGAACATCGCCTGCTGTTGCTCGCTCACCACATCGTTTGCGACGGCTGGTCGATGGCGCAGCTGCTGGTCGAACTCGGCGCGCTGTATTCGGCCGGGATCGATGGCCGGCCAGCCGCCCTGCCCGAGGCGCCGCGCTACACCGAATACGCCGAGATCGAACATCGTTTCATGCGCTCGCCCGAGGCCGCCGCGCAGATCGACTGGTGGCGGCGGCAACTCGCCGAGCCGCCGGTGCCCGTGGAGTTACCGCTGGATCACGCCAGGCCGTCGCAGCGCCGTTTCGCGGCCGCGCGTGAAGATCGCCGCCTGCCCGCCGAACTCACCGGCGAGCTGCGCCGTATCGCCGCCGCGCAGGGCAACAGCCTGGTGATGACGCTGCTCGCGGTGTTCGCCGCGCAGCTGCATCGGCTGACCGGCGTGCAGGATCTGGTGATCGGCCTCGCCGCCGCCGGCCAGGCGCTGCACGAGCGTCCGCAACAGATCGGCCATTGCGTCAATTTTCTACCGTTGCGGCTGCGGCCGAACGGCGAGACTACGCTGGGCGCACTGCTGAAGCAGACGCGGCAGACGGTGCTCGACGCCTACGATCATCAGGGCATCAGCTTCGGCGAACTGCTGCCGCGGCTGGATATCGCGCGCGACGATTCGCGGCCACCGCTGATCTCGCTCGCATTCAATCTCGACTTGCGCGACGACGACATCCGCCATAGCGGTCTGTCGGTGCGCTATGAGACGCTGGCGCGGCAGTACGAGACCTTCGAGATGTTTCTCAACGTTGTCGACGACGGCCGGGAGCTGGCTCTGGAATGCTCGTACAACCGCGAGCTGTTCGACGCCGCGAGCATCCGCCGGAGGCTTGGCGAATACGAACAGCTGTTAGGTGTCGTGGCGACCCATCTCGAGCGTCCACTGCGCGATCTGCCGCTGATGTCGTCTGCGGAACGCCGGCGGCTACTGCACGAGTTCAATCCGCCGTCTGCTCCGATCGCGGCCCTCACGCTGCATGACGCGATCGCCGAGCAGGCGCGTGCGCGGCCCGATGCGATCGCGATCCAATGCGCGGACCGGCAGCTGGACTACGCCGCCCTTGTGGCACGCGCCGAGCAGATCGCCGCGGCGCTGCAGACGATCGGCGTCGGCACCGGCGACTTCGTCGGCGTATCACTGACGCGCAGCGTCGATCTTCCGGCCGCGCTGATCGCGGTGATGCGCTGCGGTGCAGCCTACCTGCCGCTCGATCCGGAGCTGCCGACGCAACGCCTGCAGTTCATGGCGCACGATGCGTCGATCAAGGCGCTGATCCATGAGGCCGCAACGGTCGCGGCCATCGCCGGGATCGAAGCGCGCCGCCTGAATATCGGCGAAATCGGCGAACTCGGCGGTGGCGGCACAGTGTTCAAGCCGCTTGCGGTCGACGCCGGCGCGCCGGCGTACGCGATCTACACCTCGGGTTCGACCGGCCAGCCCAAGGCCGTGGTCGCGCATCATCGCGGCGTCAGCAACTGCCTGGCCGGCACCCGCGAGCGCATCGGCATCGGCCCCGGCGACGCCCTGCTGGCGATCGCGACCTACGCCTTCGACGCCGCAGTGCTCGAACTGTTCCTGCCGCTGGTCTATGGCGCGCGCCTGGTGCTAGCGACCGGCGAGCAGACCGGCGACGGCAGACAGCTCGCCGACGCGATCGAGCGTCATCGCATCACCCGCATCTTCACCGCGCCCGCCGCCTGGCGTCTGCTGCTGGCTTCGGGCTGGGGCGGCCGGCGCGGCCTGGTCGCCTGCTCCTGGGCCGAACCGCTGAGCCGCGAGCTGGCAGGCTCGCTGCTGCCGCGAGTCGACCAACTGTGGAACCTCTACGGTCCGACCGAGACCACGGTTTGGACACTGGGCGCACGCATCGTCGACGCCGACGACACGATCACGATCGGCTCACCGATCGCCAACACCCGCGCCTACGTGCTTGACGAACATCGTTCGCCGCTGCCGGTGGGTGTTGTCGGCGAACTGTACATCGGCGGCGCCGGAGTGACGCTGGGTTATCTGAACCGCGCCGAGTTGCAGGCCGAGCGCTTCTGCGAGCATCCGGAATTCGGCGCGCTGTATCGCAGCGGTGATCTGGCGCGCTGGACCAATGACGGCGAGATCGTCTGCCTCGGCCGCGCCGATCATCAGATCAAGCTGCGCGGCTTCCGTATCGAGCTCGGCGAGATCGAAGCTCGGCTGCAAGCTCACGCCCACATCACTAGCGCAGCCTGTGGTGTGGTCGAGCGCTCGGCCGACGATCCACGACTGGTCGCCTGGGTACAGCCTGCAGCGCATGCGGCGATCGACGCGATCGACGCGGCCGAGCTGCGGCGCCATCTGCGCACCATGCTGCCGGGCTACATGGTGCCGCAGCATTTCGTGGTGCTCGACGAGCTGCCGCGTCTGTCGAACGGCAAGCTCGATCGCTGCCGGCTGCCCTCGCCTTTCGGCATCGAGACCGCAGCGGCACGGGCACCGGACAGTGACAGCGAGCAGCGCGTCGCCGCGTTGTGGCGCGAGGTGCTGGGGGACGCGGCTTTCGGTGCCGACGAGCGCTTCCTCGATGTCGGCGGCCATTCGCTGCTCGCGGTACAGATGGCCGCGCGGCTGCAGACCGAACTCGGCGTGAAACTGTCGCTGCGCGAAGCGATGACCGGCACGCTGGCGCAGATCGCCGCCGCCTGCGATGCGCAGCAGGCATCGCTGCGGCCGACCGCCGCGGCTGCCAGCAACGATCCTGCCAGCAACGATCCCGTCATCCATCAGACCCGAGCGCCTGCCCAGCGCCGCTGGGCCTGGCCCCGCTGGTTGCAGTGATGACCGCGCCGCGACTCGAAGCCCTGCATTTCGGCCGCGATCTACGCTTGTTCGGCCTGCGCTCCGAACCCGCCGCAAGGCCGCGCCAGACCGCGATCGTGATCTGTCAGAGCTGGGGCGCCGAAAGCATGCGTTGCTATCGCGGACTGCACCTGCTGGCGCAGCAACTCGCCGAACGCGGCTTCGAAACGCTGCGCTTCGACTACACCGGCACCGGTGATTCGGCCGATATCGACGATGCACCGCTGCCGCTGTGGCTGGACGACATCCGCGACGCCGCCAACGAACTGCGTGAACTCTCCGGCGCCAGACGCATCGCCCTGCTCGGCTTGCGACTCGGCGCCTTGCTCGCCTCCGAGGCCGCCGCTGCGGCACAGGCCGAGCTGCTGCTGTGGGACGCGCCGCAAAGCGGACAGCAATGGAGTGAACAAATGCTCGCGATGAATCGTCAGCAATACGAGCACAAGAATCGCACGCGTCCGCTCGCACTGAGGCTGCACATTCCGCACGATGAACTGCTCGGCTCACCCTGGCCCAGCGACTTTGCGGCTGCGATCGGCGCGTTGCAGCTCAACACCGGAGTCCGCGCGCTGCGCCATTTCCACAGCGCCGATACCGCGATCCCGCGGCATCCTCTGGCCGACGCCCTGCCCGATGCCTCGCATTGGGGCGAGATCGGCAAGCTCGACGCGCCCTGGGTGCCGGCACGATCGATCGCGCAACTCTGCGAGCGGCTGGCGGAGCAGCTGCCATGATCCGCGAACGCGCCCTTCAGTTCGGTCCGGGCCGCCGCCTGCTCGGCATACTCAGCCTGCCGGAGACAATCGATCCCGCGCGGCCGGCGATCATCATGCCCAACACCGGCTTCGAGCATCGAGTCGGCCCTCATCGCCTGCACGTGCATCTATGCCGCGCGTTTGCGCAAGCCGGGTTCGCTGCGTTGCGCCTGGATCTGTCCGGCATGGGCGACAGCGACAGCGGGCAACTCAACGATCCGATTGCCGATCAGGGCGCTGCGATGGACGAGCTGGCCAGGCTGGGCATCGCCACACGCTGCATCCCGATCGGCCTTTGCTCCGGCGGCCACGACGCGCATCGCTTTGCAAAGGCCGATCCGCGCGCGGTCGCGGCAGGCTTTCTCGATCACTATCTCTATTCGACGCGGCGCTCGCGGCGGATATCGCTGTGGCAGAAGCTCTCCGAACTTCGCCGTGTACTGAACTTCCTGCAGCGACGTTGCGGAGCCTTCGGCAGGGCCGGGATCAGTTCCGAATCCGCTGGCGACAACTGGTTCGAGCGTCCGGATCGCAGAGCCTTCCAGAGCGATGTCGACGGCTTCATCCAGCGCGGCATGCCGCTGTTTTTTCTGTTCACCGGCGAATACCAGAACGTCTACAACTATCCGGAGCAGCTGCTCGACATCTGCCCCCGGCTCGGCGACTACGAGCTGTATCACCTGCACTACTTCGCCGAATCCGACCACACTTTCAGCCAGTCGCAGATGCGGCGCAAACTGATCGACGCGCTGCTGCTATGGCTGAACGCTCAGGTGCTGACGCAATTACCACACGGTCCGCGCGCCGCCATCACGCCGCTGCAACCGGCTCAAAGCCTGCGCGCCAGAACCGCGGCCGCGGTCACCACGACGGCGTCGGTGAACCAGACGCGGCCGCAGACCTGGGCCGCGCTGGACGCCGCCGCGCTTACCGGGATGACCCGGAAGCTCGGCGCGGACGCATGAGAACCATCGCCGACATCGAACACAATTTCGACTTCATCGAATTCGAGGAACACGCCGGTCAGCGGATTCAGCGCCTTGTGCACGCATTCCTTGGCGCCGAACAAGGCCCGGCTCCAGCGCGCATAAGAATCCGGCAACTGCTCGAGATGCGCGCGCTCCTTGCGGCCGATGACGAGTCGCGCCGCGTCTTCGGGCAAAGGCAGCAGCGGCTCGACATCGACACCCAGGGCCGCGTAGCGGCTGGATGACGCCAGCAGGGCCACACTCCATTGCGGATCGTGGGCGAGGCTGCCGACCCAGCCTGCGGGCCACTCCGGCGATCCATCGTCGCGACGGCCGATGCCGACGGGCCCGGCGCCCAGTTCGCGCATGGCGATTCGCGCCAGTTCCCGGACAGCGAGCGACTGGCGGCGACGCAGCGGATGCGCAATTGCGGCCAGCGCCTGCTCTTCGGCGTAGGCGCTGCTGTCGCCGGTGCCTGCATGGGATGCCAGCAGACACAGGCTGCCGGGGAAAGGCCGCCAGTGCCTCACTCGAAGCGCAGCAGCAGTTCGGCTCCGAGCATCATGTCGTCGAAGGATTCGGTGTCGACATTCGAATTCCGGTCGCGATACGACGCAAACGGGCGCAGCGTCAGCCAGTGCAGCGCCTGATACGACAGGTCGAGCGTCGCGGTGCCGTAGTCGTCGCTGCGGCCGGAATCTTCGCTGCCGTCGCCTTTGAACGCGGAATGGATGAATTCGTAGCGCGCGCCGACCGCGGTCTTGGGCGTCGGCGTCCAGCCCAGCCCCAGCGATCCGCCGGTGGAAATGAGCGCGCTGGCGCCGGCCACATAGCTTTCGACGCGCCTGAAAATTTCGGTCTCGACACGAGTCTTCGCGCTCAGCGTGCGCGTATACGCCAGTGAGCCGGTGAAACCGGACAGCTTGCCGCTGTCGCCATTGTCGGCATCTTCGTGGCGTTGGGTGCCGCCGATCCTGGCGCGCAGATGGCTCATGCCGCTGACATCGTAGTCGCTGGTCAGCTGCACGGTTCCCTGCTGGTAATCGAGGCGGTGTTCGAGGTTGCCGTCGTACTGGCCGTCGTGGTACTCGGTCAGCACACCGACGGAAAAGCCGGCCAGGCCTGTGTATTTCACTTCCACCGATCCGCTGGTGTCCTTCAACTTGAATTCCGGATCGTCGCTCAGCGGCAACTCCGACTCGGTGCGCCCGGCGCCCGCTTCAACGCGCCAGCTCGGCGTCACGTCGTAACCCAGCAGCGCGCTGGCGCGCCGATCGGTCTGCTCGGTCAGCTTCGACGTCCCGAGGTCGGCGAAGGACGCGATGCGATGTTCCTGCCGGTAGTCGATATTGCCATCGGTGTGCGCGCCCAGCTTCCAGGCGAAACGACCACCGAACTTGTATTCGTCGTGGTTGAGGTCGTCGAAATGCGCGTACTCGAGTCGCCGGTATTCGCCGTCGACTTCGACCTGTTGCTGGCCGGCCGTGACTGTCGCCTCGATCCCGGCCTTCGCCTGGTAGACCGAATCGGATTCCTTGCGATCGCCCCGTTCCGCCTCGGCCTCGGACGGACCCGATACCTCCAGCAGATTGCTATGGAACTCGTACTGCGCCGATCCGTAGGGCACCAGCTTCAGTTCGGCCCAGGTAGCAGCGGACGGCACGCAGAACGCGAGCGCCGTCCAACGCAAGGACCGGGTTGAAAGGCGGAAACACGGATATCGAGCCGGCCCCGGAGCACGAGGGTTTTGATTGATGACCGACACGGCACTCCCTGCCAGCGGACTAAGAAACCTGCTGAATGCTAATTCGACAAATGCAGCTGGATGCTTAACGGGACGTCGGTCGGCATGCGCCGGATTGCCGTGGATACGCCGCCGCCCACTAGTGTCTAATTGCGCAAGTTAACGATAGTGTTTCGAAGCTGAGCGCCCTTGACCTCACGCTTACGCCAGACGAAGGGAGCGGCATTGTTGTTGTAAGCGGCGGTGAAGCTACGAATCGCGTCG
>NZ_JAQGNT010000033.1 GCF_028291725.1 Hydrocarboniphaga sp.
CGACGCGATTCGTAGCTTCACCGCCGCTTACAACAACAATGCCGCTCCCTTCGTCTGGCGTAAGCGTGAGGTCAAGGGCGCTCAGCTTCGAAACACTATCGTTAACTTGCGCAATTAGACACTAGTGCTTAATTGCATAAGTCCTGTTGCATTCAAGCGCTCTGGCGCCCCGCAAGTGAAATGCAACGAAGTGTAAAAAAGCCAGTTACTTTAATTACCGCCGTGAGATACTCGCTCCCGCCATTTCTATGTTGAGAAAGGGCCTGCTGTCGGAGCGTCTCCATGTTTTACGAAGATCACGTGACCGGCGAGCGCCGGGTCAAGCGGCGTTATGTTTGGGGCATTGCCGGTTTCACTCTGGGCGTCGCCGTCACGACGGCTCTCTTCGCCATATTCTGATCGCCTGATCAGGTACCCCGCAGCGATCAGACTCGCAGCGCCCCGGCCTGATCCAGGAACCAGCGATAGGTTTCTGCCAGGCCCTCGTGCAGCCCGATCTTCGCCTTCCAGCCCAGCGCGCTGAGGCGGGCCACGTCCATCAGCTTGCGTGGCGTGCCGTCTGGTTTGGTCAGGTCCTGCACGATCCGGCCCTCGAAGCCGACCACCTGTTTGACCAGCTCCGCCAGCTCGCGGATCGTCACGTCATCGCCGACGCCGACGTTCAAGAAATCCTCGCCCGAATAGTGCTGCATCAGAAACACGGCCGCATCGCCCAGATCGTCCACGTGCAAAAACTCGCGGCGCGGCGTGCCGGTGCCCCACATCACCACATCGGAGTCGCCGCGCTGCCTGGCCTCGTGAAACTTGCGGATCAGCGCCGGCAGTACATGCGAGTTTTCGAGATTGAAGTTATCGCCCGGCCCGTACAGATTGGTCGGCATCAGCGATATCGCATCGAAGCCATATTGCTTGCGATACGCCTGGCACATCTTGATGCCGGCGATCTTGGCGATCGCATACCACTCGTTGGTGGCTTCCAGGGGCCCGGTCAGCAGGCAGGACTCCGGCATCGGCTGCGGCGCCAGCTTGGGATAAATGCAGGAGCTGCCCAGGAACGCCAGCTTCCTGGTGCCATGTTTCCACGCCGAGTGGATCACATTGGTCTGGATCGCGAGGTTGTCGCGGATGAACTCGGCCGGGTAGATATTGTTGGCGTGAATGCCGCCGACCTTGGCCGCCGCCAGGAACACATAGTCCGGTTTCTCGGCCGCGAAGAACGCATCCACCGCCGCCTGGCTGGTCAGCTCGACCTCGGCGTGCGTGCGCAGCAGCAGGTTGGTGAAGCCCTGCTTCTGCAGCGAGCGCACGATCGCGCCGCCGGCGAGGCCGCGGTGGCCAGCTACGTAAATCTTTGCTGCAGAATCCATCATCTACTCCGTCTCAAGTTCGGTTGAAACATGCACAGCAATCAACATTGGCTGGAAGTGATCCAGCGCACGCCGCTGGTCTCCATCGACCTCATTCTGCGCGACCCGCAAGGCTGTGTATTGCTCGGCCTGCGCAGCAATCGCCCCGCGCAGAACACCTGGTTCGTGCCCGGCGGCGTGATCCGCAAGGACGAGCCCTTGGACCAGGCCTTTGCCAGAATCGCCCACACTGAGCTGGCACTGACGCTAGCGCGGGACCAGGCGCGGTTCCGCGGTGTGTATCAACACTTCTACGACGACAACTTTGCCGGCGAACCCGGCGTGTCTACGCACTACGTGGTGCTGGCCTACGAGATGACCGTACCCGACCTGGCGCCGCTAGGCCCGCTGGACCAGCATCGCGCCTTGCGGCTGTTCACGGTGGAAGAGGTGCTCGGCGATGCGGCGGTTCATGGCAATACGAAAGCTTACTTCGAGTAACAAGACACCCTCTCCCCCCGCTACGCGGGACCCTCCCCCAGGGGAGGGAACATCAAAAGCTGGCGCGGTTCCCCTCCCCTGGGGGAGGGTCCCGCGTAGCGGGGGGAGAGGGAGTTTCTACTCGTGAAAATCAAACGCCTGAAACCCCGCCAGCTTCACCAGGCTATCCCGCTTGGCGCTCTTCAAATCTTCGCGCACCATCTCACTCACCAGCTCCGCGAACGTAATCTTCGGCACCCAGCCCAGCTTCTCCTTGGCCTTGGTTGGATCGCCCAGCAGCGTCTCCACCTCGGCCGGGCGGAAGTAGCGCGGGTCCACCGCCACAATCTTGGTGCCCGGCTTCAGCTTCACCTCGGCATTCGTGACCGACGTCACGATGCCCACCTCATTCACCCCGCTGCCCTTCCACTCCAGCGTGATCCCCAGCTCGGCCGCCGCGCGGTCCACGAACTGGCGCACCGAATACTGCACGCCGGTGGCGATCACGAAGTCCTCCGCCACCTCCTGCTGCAGCATCATCCACTGCATCTCGACGTAGTCCTTGGCGTGGCCCCAGTCGCGCAACGAATCCATGTTGCCGAGATACAGGCAATCCTGCAGACCCAGCGCGATGCGCGCGATTGCGCGCGTGATCTTGCGCGTGACGAAGGTCTCGCCGCGCAGCGGTGATTCGTGGTTGAACAGGATGCCGTTGCAGGCATACATGCCGTAGCTCTCGCGGTAGTTCACCGTGATCCAGTACGCATACATCTTGGCCACCGCATACGGCGAGCGCGGATAAAACGGCGTGGTCTCCTTTTGCGGGATCTCCTGCACCAGGCCGTACAGCTCCGAGGTTGAGGCCTGATAGAACTTGGTCTTCTTCTCCAGCCCGGCGATGCGGATCGCCTCCAGCAGGCGCAGCGCGCCGAGCGCGTCGGTGTCCGCGGTGTACTCCGGGCTTTCGAAACTCACCGCCACATGTGACTGCGCACCCAGGTTGTAGATCTCGTCGGGCTGGATCTGCTGCACCAGGCGGATCAGGTTGGTGGAGTCGGTGAGATCGCCGTAATGCAGCACGAACTTGCGGCCGGTTTCGTGCGGGTCCTGGTACAGGTGATCCACGCGGTTGGTGTTGAACAGCGAGGCGCGGCGCTTGATGCCGTGCACCTCATAGCCCTTGTTGAGCAACAGCTCTGCGAGATAGGAGCCATCCTGGCCGGTGACACCCGTAATCAAAGCTCGCTTCACAAACATCCCCTCTTTAAGGTAATGAAAAAAACCATTCGACGATCGATAGCCGCCGATTTTAGACGCAATGCAATATTCCTACCGCGTTGGGTCTGGAGCAGCGTGTGTTGCTGCCGCAGGTTCAGAACGACGAATTACATCCTCAGAATATTCCCTCCTCCCGCGCAGCAGCGGGTGAGGGCCGAGGCTCATCCGTCACAGCGGCGGCTGCGATCCCGCCCCGGCGCTGGCGCGCCGCCCTCACCCAGCCCTTCGGGCCATCCTCTCCCGCCTGCGGGAGAGGGGAGCCGCAGCGGTGCTGCATGCCGGCCGCCGCGGCGCACGCCGAGTGCGGGCGCAACCAACTCCTGCGTCATGGCGAACCACTGGATTGATGCGTGCTACCGCTGTGACGTCAGCTCCACGCCGATGCCGCGATAACCGATGAAGCGGCAGGACTGCGTGAACATCGGCTCCCCGCTCACCTGGAACCGCCGCCGCGAGCCGTCGGCAAGAGTGCGGCTGAATACGAAGTCCAGGAACGGCAGCCGGGCCGCAATATTGTCCCGAAGCACCGCCCGTTCTGCCTCATCCCATCCACGCATCTCGGGGTCGTCACGTTCATCGGCCTTTTCACCGGCCAAGGTGTCGACGCGGATGCCGAGCATCTCCAGCACAGGACCGGAAACCTTGGTGAACACCCCGATCTCGTCCTGCTCCCAATACCAATCCGAGGCCAGCTCGGTCAGCGCGCGATAGCGTGCCTCGCTTTCGCGCAGCTCGGCCGTGCGCTCCTGCACCGTCTGCTCCAGCGTCTCGTTGTAGTGCTCGAGCAATTTGTACAGCAGCCGCACTTCCAGCATGTTGTGGATGCGCGTCTTGACCTCCACCAGATCGAAGGGCTTGCTGATGAAGTCCTTGGCGCCGGCCTGCAAGGCACGCAGCTTGTGCCCCGGTTGGGCGGTGAGCACGATCACCGGCAGATAGCCGTCGGCGTCATTGGTCTTCAGCGCCTCCATCACCTGGAAGCCATCCATGCGCGGCATCTGCAGATCGAGCAGGATCAGGTCGTAGCCGTTCTTGCGATGCAGCGCGCAGACCTCCTGCGCTTTCGTTGTCGAGGCAATGCGGGTATAGCCGGCCTCGCTCAGCAACTGCTCGAGCAGCGCGATGTTCGTATCCTGATCGTCAACGATCAGGATACTGGCATTGAGAATATCGGGCGCGTTGACCATGACGCTTGCCTCTCACTTATTGGGAGCGCGCCGAATCCGCTTTGGCCTTCGCAAATTTCAAGGTCGCGTCCAGCGTATCCATGAACTCGTTGACCTTGATCGGCTTGGTGAGATAGCGGAAGAAACCGGCCTCCAGGCCTTTCGCCACATCGCGGGGTATCGCGTTGGCACTGAGCGCCACCACCGGGATGTGCGCAGTAGCCGGGTCTTCCGCCAGGATCTTCAACGCCTTTATGCCGCTGATGCCAGGCAGGTTGATGTCCATCAGGATCACGTCGGGCAGGGCGGCACGCGCGATCTCGACGCCGCTGATGCCATCCCGCGCGCTGAGCATGCGGATATCCGGCCGGCGCGCGATCAGATCCTCCACCAGCATCAGATTGGCCGGGTTGTCCTCGACGTAGAGGATCGTCCGCATTTGCATGCCGGCCGGCTCTTGCTGGGCCGGCACCAGCGCCGCGGGTTTGGCCGCGGCACCGTTGTGCCCGGCCGTCAGGTTCAGCTCAAACCAGAACACACTGCCTTTGCCGACCGTGCTTTTCACGCCGATGACGCCGCCCATCAACTCGACCAGGCGCTTGCACACTACCAGGCCGATGCCGGTGCCCTCTTCGATGCTCGCCTCTTGGCCAAGACGATTGAAGGGCTGAAACAGCTGTGCCAGCTGATCCGGAGCCAGGCCCACGCCGGCATCCTCCACGCAAATGCGGATGCGCCCCGGCGTACTCGTCAGGCAGTACACCGCCACCGTGCCGCCGACATTGTTGTACTTGATCGCATTGGAAAGCAGGTTGATCAGCACCTGCTTGATCCGCGTGCGGTCGGCCTTGACGAAGTAGCGGTTCTGAAACTCGGGAAAGGTGATGCTGATCGCGTGCCTTTGCGCCTGCGCCTCGATCAGCGCGCGGCATTCCTGCATCACCTCGGGCAGCGATATGGCTTCCATCGACAATGAAAGCTTGCCGGACTCGATCACGGACAGATCGAGGATCTCGTTGATCAGCTCCAGCAGATACCAGCCCGCCTTCAGAATCTGATCGATGCTGCGTTTCTGCGACACCGTCGGCGTCGGCGTGCCGGAATCCATCAGCTGCGCAAAGCCGAGGATCGCGCTGAGCGGCGTGCGCAGCTCATGGCTCATGCTCGACAGGAAATCCGATTTCGCCAGGTTGGCTTTTTCTGCCATGGCCATGGCCTCGTGCAGCTCCAATTCCACCTGCTTGCGTATGGAATTGTCGGCGCCGATGAGCAGGTATCCGATGATGTCGTCGCAATCATCGCGCAGCGCCGTGATCGACACGATCGCCGGAAAGCGGCTGCCGTCCTTGCAGATATAGGTCAGCTCGTAACTGTCTTCGATACCGCGCGACGCCTTGAACGCCAGGGCCTCGAAGCCCGGCGCAATGACGGTGTCGAGTTCCAGGCTGAGTGCCTGCGCGCGCGCGATCACTTCCTGCGGATCGTGGATATCGCTGGGATTGATCCTGTTGACGACTTCGGCAGCCTGGTAACCCAGCATGCGCTCGGCGCCGACATTGAATAACTGGATGATGCCTTTCTCGTCTGTCGCGATGATCGAGAAATTGGCGCTGGTGAGAATCGCGTTCTGCAAGGCCCCGGTTTTGAGCAAGGCTTCCTGGCGCCGCAGTTCGATCATCCCACTGGCTTTGCCGGCGTCGTCGAGAACGATGGAGTCACTTCCTTTTTCCAACATGTCCGGTATCCGAGGATGAAGCACGCGACGCTCCGCGCTGACCGCTAAGCATCAATCGCCCCCTTATCCCTGGTCTGTACGGTAGCCAACACACCTGTAGTGCCCGACGCGCCGCCGTTCCCCCGCAAGCGGAGGTCGCCGTTGGATTGGCTATAAAGATGAGGCCCTGTTAAGCAGGAACTCTATTGGGTGCTGGAAAACAGCTACGGCATGATGTCCAAACAAATCTTGGGAGTATTGCAGCACTGATGCCACAGCCCCGCATTTGAGTTGGAGTCTTCCGCCGCCGTGCAGCAGGCTTTGCAAACCGCGCTGCAGGGCATCGAGTTCCCTGATGCCCTGCATTGGACTCTGAGCCACGCCTGCGAGGGCCTGCACCGCCCGTACATCGGCAATCCCTTGCCGACACGAAGTCGGCACCGACTACAGGGTCCAAAGATCCACTGCCGCTCACACCCACCTGAACCTGCCCGTCTCGGAACACGGTCGGCTGTTCGCCTTGCTCGGCGCATCCCAGATCACCGTCGAGGCATCAAACAAGGCAGGGAATTCCACCGGCGATAGCGGCTGCAAACTAGGACTCCCGCTGTCGGCCGGTTCAACTTTGGCAGGACTACCAGCGGGTTGGTCCGCGATTAAGCCGAAGCCCAAGTGCCCCTCAAGGCCAAAGTAGCGGGTGAGATCGACGCCAACAGCGCCTACGGCCCACTCGGTCACCTGCATAGCGATCTAAGCCTGCTCATTGTCGTCCCCGTCACAATACGGTAAAATGCCGTACTGAAAGACGAAGGCCAAGGGCATGTCTACCGCACGCTTTGATCTCAAGCTGGACCCGGACGACAAGGATATCGTCGCCAAGGCCGCTGCCCTGATGGGCACGACGATGGCGGGTTTCGTGCGTTCCGCGGCCAAGGAAAAGGCCCAGGCGTTGCTCGAACGCGAGGCCAGAATCACGCTGACGCGCCGTGATGCCGAGGCTTTCGTTGCCGCACTCGATTCCGCGTTCCACCCCAACGCGACCCTTGAGCGGGCGATTTCGCAGGCCAAGCGTCAGGTACGGCGTGCTTGAAGATGTCCCACTGAACCCGGATATCCACGATCGTGCCGGCTTTGACTGCGGCGTTGCGGAGCTGAACGAGTATCTGCGCCGCTTCGCCGGACAGCACCGGCGCATGGGGATCAGTTCAACCTATGTGCTGGTTGATTCCGATCAGCCAAGCCTCGTTTTGGGCTGCTACTCGTTAAGTGCCGCCGAGGTGGATATCGCGCGCTTGTCCGAATCGGATCGTAAAAAGCTCCCGCGCTTTCCCGTCCCGCGCTTTCCCATCCCGTGTTACCGAATGGGGCGCCTGGCATGTCGCACGGATCGCAGAGGCGCCGGTCTTGGGCGCCTTCTTGTCGGCTGTGCCGTTGACCGCTGCCTTCAAACGCGAAAGCTGATCCCGGCCTACGCATTACTCGTCGACGCCAAGGATGCCGGGGCCAAGGCTTTTTACGAGCACTACGGCTTCACGCCACTGGTCGACCGCGCCACGACACTGTATCTGCCGTTCGGTCGCTGATGGCCGCATTCCGCTGTAACCGGTGGCACCCCATCCCGATTGTCCCGCTACCTTCACCTGTCAGCGAAAACTGACCCTGCCCACGCTCGTCGCCACCGTGGCCGGCCACAATCGCGGCTATGACGGAAGAGCCGCAAGGCCCTCACCCCCCGCTCCGCGGGACCCTCTCCCGCTTGCGGGAGAGGGGAATAACAGAGCGCCGCCGTTCCCCTCTCCCGCAAGCGGGAGAGGGTGCCCCGAAGGGGCGGGTGAGGGCCTGCCCTGCCCGTAGGTCGGCAATCCTTTGCCGACGTGAGGCTAATACACACCCTGGCGCAGCGAGTCCGCTGAGGGCCTGACAGCCGGTAGCACTCATCAGTGATTACTGAGCTGCCCTGGATCGATCGGCAGCTTTTGGCGATAGTGCTTCACAGTGACGATTTCGATCCGATCAACTGTGACCCGATAGATCAACCGAAACGGTCGTTCGAGCAACTCCCGCAGATCGTCATCGGATATTCCGGCAGGCGCCGGCCGGTTAGCGGCGGGGTCGCCAGCGTGCGCGAGCGGCGTAGCAGACGCGCTGCGACTTCGCGGGCAGCCTGGGGCGAGTCTTGGGCGATATAAGCCTGGATGTCGAGAAGCCGGGCGCGCGCTTCCGCCGTCCAGTAGACCTTCATTCCTCTATGCCGAGCTCTTTCATCAAGTCCTCGACCGGAATCATGCGCCCGGCTTTGGCATCGGCCAGACCGCGATCGATCGAGGCGCGCAACTCCATCTCGTAGGCCAAGTCTTCCCAACTTGCATCTTCAGGGAGCTGGTCGATCAGCGCATGCGCTTTTTGCTTGAGCGTAGCGGCGGGCGAAGTGGTTGGCATGAAAGTGGTCCTCAGTCCGGCATCCAGTTTAGCCGCCAACCGCGCAGCGGCGAAACAGAGGCGCCGTCGTCCCCTCTCCCGCAAGCAGGAGGGAGTGCCCCAAAGGGGCGGGAGAGGGCCTACTCCAGCGCCTAATGGCCAATGACTCATGCCGCTGTGAGGGTGTTTCAGATCGCAACAGGCCGAGACTCGCCGTGGTCCAGCTGCTCGGCGAGCATCCTCAACGCCAACGCCTCGGCCATCACGATTCATTGCAGATTGCAATACATTACAAACTGCAATAAAATGCAGGCATGCACATCATCGCCAAACGCAGCCTGCGGGCGTTCTGGGAGCGATTCCCTGAGGCCGAGGAGCCTTTGACGCGCTGGCATGCCGTGCTCGACAAGGCGGCGCCTGCCAGCTTTGCCGAACTCAAGGCGCTTTTCGGCTCCGCCGATTGGGTCGGTGGCTATGTGGTGTTCGACATTGCCGGCAATAAATACCGGTTGGTGGCGGACGTGGTGTTTTTTTCACAGCGGGTTTTCATCAAACAGGTGATGACCCACGCGGAGTACAACCGATGGAAGCCATGAGCGGGGCCAACCTGGCCCAAGTTACGCGACACTACGGCGAGTTCGCCCGGGCCGCCGGCTTCGCCGCGGTCCGCAACGAGACGGACTACGACCATGCGCTCGCCTTGGTGGAGGCGATCCTGACCGCCAATCGCGACAGCCCTGGCCGCGAAGACCCGGACCATCCGCTGTCCGGGCTGCTGGACCTGCTGGTGCCGGCCATCCAGGCCTATGAGGCGGTGCATTACCCGATGCCGCAGGTGCCGCCGCATGAAGTGCTCGCCTACCTGATGGAAACCCAGGGCCTCACGCAGTCCGAGCTGCCCGAGGTAGGCAACCAGAGCGTGGTGAGCTTGGTTCTGGCCGGCAAGCGCCGCCTGAACGCCCGGCAGGTAGCGGCGCTGGCGAAGCGCTTCAAGGTTTCTGCTGACGTGTTTCTGGCCTGAGTCGCGCCTCAAGGTCCGCCATCCGCTCCGCTCCAGCACACGATAGCGGACTCGATTGCGCATCGGCTTCGCTTTTCCCCTCCCCTGGGGGAGGGTGCCCCGCAGGGGCGGGAGAGGGCCGAATCGTGAGATTGTTAGGCGAAGGTTGCTACTGCGACGCGGACCTGCCGACGGACCCTGAACCCGACGAAGGTAGGTCGGCAATCCTTTGCCGACGTGCTCAAGGGATCAGGGCGCACACGTCGGCAAGGGATTGCCGACCTACGTCGCTGGCGGGGCAGAGCCGGTTCATGGAGAGGGTGGCGCGAAGCGCCGGGAGAGGGGCTGCCCCCCAATAAGCAGTTCCGAACATCAAATTACTACTTCAGAACTCCGGCCCCGATCTTCTCCAACATCCAAGCCAATCTTCCCTGACATTCTCCCCGCACCAAAAAGAAACGGCACCGATGTTCCCCAACATCAGCGCCAAACTTGTATAAGTATCTTTAACTAGCTCAGAACATCTTCCCCGATGTTCCCGAACATCAAATTGATACTTCTGAACATCGGCCCCGATGCTCAACAACATCGACGCCGATCTTCAGAACATCGGAGAGCAGCTTTCGAACATCCAAGCCGTACTTCCGAAGCTATTATTTCTTGCCAAAATCATCGAGCGCACGATATTCAAGGCCCTCTAGCTGCCAGCAGGCTCCTTGGTTGATCTTTTGGCGAGCGTGGGTGCACCAGGAAAGCGCTGCTGCAGATCGTTATAGATGCTCTCTGCGCCTGCGTGGCCGCGCTTGGCGGCTTCCTTCACGCTGTTGTAATAGGCCAGATCCGCCGACCAGGCCTCGCTGGAAATGATCATCAGCGAATCGTCCACACTTTCGGACAGCGAGATCAGGTCGGCAGAAAACCGCATCATCTGGCTGCGCAGATCGCGATCCTTCTGCACCTCGGCAATTGAAACGAAACCCGGCAGAAACTCGGGGTTGCTCTCCATGTAGATCTTGCACTTGTCGTCAAAGCCCACCGACTTATCGCCCATCTTGAGCATTTGTTGCCGCTCCTTCGGCGAGAGCTGCTGCAGAAAAGGCATCTTGCTGCGAGCGGTGGCGACCGCTGGTGACTGCCAACACATCTTCGGTGCTCATTACAGCGGAAATACGGTTGTCATTCGACATGGTGATCCTCAGTAGATTGGTAAAAGCGGAAACGGCTATTTCCGCGAAACCAAAATAATCAGATCGCCGACTGCAAATTGAAATACGTCACGGATCTGTAATGACGCGGCGTTCTCCTATGCGCAAAAAGAGAAGCAGCGCACGGTTCATCGCGTAGGTTGGGGTGAGCGCAGCGAACCCCAACGTGTGCCCGCGCCGATGTTGGGGTCCGCTGCGCTCACCCCAACCTACACGGCTCAGCCGTCTTCGGAGATGTGTAGACACCCATGGCTTGCGGGGGAGGGCCGGGGCGGGATCAAGCCGGCTGCGACCCGCACCCGAGACTGGTAGTACTACGCCGGCCGTAGTACGCTGGCTCGTGATCAAGTCATGGGCCAACAGCGCGACCCGCAAGCTGGCTGAAGCGGGCAAGTCCAAGTTCACGGGCTTGGACCAGGACGCTGCCCTTGAACTGCTTGCCGCCCTGGATGCGGCCTCGGCGCTCAGCGACCTGAGCCCACTGAAATCAGTTGGCCTGCACAAGCTGACGGGTGACCGGAAAGGGCAATGCGCCATGACGATCAATGGGCCCTGGCGAGTCTGCTTCCGGTTCGAAGATGGAGACGCCTGGGAAGTAGAGATTGTGGATTACCACTGATGAAGGAGCACACATGATCGCCGTACATCCCGGCCGCATTCTCAAGCGGGAACTGGCTGCCCGCAATCTGTCGGCGAACCGCCTGGCGCTGTCCCTGCGGCTGCCGTCTGGCCGGATCACCGAAATACTCGGCGGCAAGCGGGGCGTCTCGGCCGACACTGCGCTGCGCCTAGGGCGCTACTTTGGCAATAGCCCCCGATTCTGGGCCAACCTGCAAACCGCCTACGAACTAGCTGAAGAAAGCCGCATCAACGGCGAGCGCGTCGCCGCCGAGGTCACGCCAGCGGAAGCCGCATAAAAAAATGTAATCCGGATCGCCCCTTCTGCAACAGCGTCCGCATCCTCGATAATCTGATTAGACCCTGGGGCGACCAAGCCAATAGCCCGGACGCTGGCGATGATGGGCGAAGGCCGCGACAAGAATAGCTCGAGCCTTTTTTGCGACCTCACTTCCAGGAATGGCGGCGACGTGGCCGGCGTCGAATTCAGCGGCCCGACGCGCCGACTCCTCACCCCAGATGCGATCAAACTCTGGCTCCGATACATCCTCCAGGCTCAACAGCAACCGATGAACAAGCGCGGCGCGCGCCTCCAAGGGCAGCGCGAGGGCTTCAGCTTCAATATGGCTTGCGTCCATGCCGTGATTCTACCCACCCGGTCAAGCGGGGTCTAACGCCGTAAATCAGGCCGGAGAGGGTGCCCCAAAGGGGCGGGTGAGGGCCTGCCCTGCCCGTAGGTCGGCAATCCTTTGCCGACGCGAGGCTCACACACCCTGTCGGCCGGAATCGTGTGATTGCCCGCGACCGGCAAGCACCGGCGTACTGAAATAGCCTCGTAAACGCGCTAGAAACTCCACGGCCGACTATTCGGCCCGCTCGGCGCATCCCAGGCCACCAATCAGGCATCCAACAACGCAGGCAGCTCCAGCGACGACGGCACCGGCCGGTCCTACGGCCTGGGCGGCGGGCCCCCACGGCATGACTTGAAGAAAGGGGGATAGTCGATGAGCTTGTCCGAAGGTACTATCGGCCAAAGTCAGTGACGGAGCGCCCATGAGCCCCATAGAGCATCTTGAGCAGCAAGTGCAACAACTGGCACCCCACGACTTCGCAAAGTTCCGGGAGTGGTTCCATGAGTATGAGTGGCAGGCTTGGGATCGGCAGATAGAGAAAGACTCAAAAGCTGGGAAACTTAAAGAGTTGGCTGACAAGGCTCGCGCGGATCATGAGGCGGGCCGGACCTCTCGCATTTGATACATCACGCCAATGCAGACTTCTGGTTTCATTACCGAAATCTCCCTGAAGACGTTCAGCGCCTTGCAGACAAGGCATACAAACTGCTGCAAGAGAATCCGCGTCATCCCTCTGTGCCGTTCAAAAAGTGGGTGAGCTTTGGTCAGCCAGAGTCAATCTCAACTACCGTGCATTGGCAACAGAAACGTCCGATGGCTATGTCTGGTTTTGGGTTGGCACCCACGCTGAGTATGAAAAGTTGCTGAGCTAGCCAGGCTCTAGCCATCAAGGCCTCGCTGGCCACCACCGACAGCGTGTCTCTCGCCTGGTTGGTGAACATAACCAGCTCGATATACACCCGCATCGGCTGCGTGCGCAGCTCTCTCACTACCAAATCGTCGTATCGCCCTTGGTAGACAAAACAATCAGATCCGCGCCAACGCGAAGCGTATCCGTCACCGCCATCTCGCCGCCCAAGCCATAGGACAAATCTGAGCTATCGTCCTTGGAGCTTCCACCCCATTCGCATCGAGGTGTGAGCTGCGCGTTGGCGCCGATGTCAGCGACACGCGCCGCCGGATGCTGGCCGACGCGCTGCAGGACATCGACCAGGTAGTCCCGGCGCCTTTCGCGTGCTATCTTTTTGTTATCACCACCCGGAGCGAACACCATGCCCGCCAACCCCCAGACCGACGAAGGCCCCGTCACAAACAAGACCCTGCTGCGCTATCGCACGGCCGACAGTTTCATGGGCGTCACCCGCAAGACCGCTTTGGCCGTCGCGCGTCAGCTCGGCGTGTCCGAAACCCAGCTCATCCACCAGGCCCTCGCCGAGTTTGTCGGCCGAGTCGTCCCGCAGTACGAGACGCCCGACGATGAAATCAGCGGCGCGCAGTGGGCGGCCCTGGACACGGTCAGCGCCAAAACCGAGCACGGTGAATCACTCGGAAAGCTGTTCTGATCCGTGCCCAACTTTGCCCTCCCCGAGGCCGGCGACGTGGTGCTGTGCCGGTTTCCCGAGAACATCGCGCCGGGCGTCCCCGGCCCGAAAGCTCGGCCAGGCATCGTTATCGAGACGTTCGAGCACTCAAAGCCAGGGGCGGCCGGTGCAGCGCGAATCTGCTATGGCACCAGCGTTCTCACCAAGCTGTATCCCGGCGAGTTCACGATCGAGCAGAAGAAGCACCCGATTGAGTACAAGAGCGCCGGCATTCGCGACGACACCCGCTTCAATCTGTGCAACATCGCCAAGCTTCCCTACAACGCGACGTGGTTCAAGATTCCCAACTTCCCGAGCTTCGGCCAAAAACCGAAGCTCGGCACCATCCACGCCCAAACCATGCCGCGCCTGATGGCTGCGGCGGCTGAATGCAAGAAGGGACTGCAACGCTTAAGGTAGTGCCATTGGGGTCATGACGTTCGCGCGTCGCGATCGGCCCGGAGCGCCGCTGGCGGTCGATGACCTGTTCGATGGCAGCCTGCAGATTGTGGCCGGCGGCGCGGGTTCGCTAATGGGGGACATTTTGCCGGGCGGGCTACGCCGACACAGGGCGAGCGGCTACACTGAAAGCCGCATCCGAGGAATCATCGACATGAGCACCAAGCGCGTTTCCCTGGCCGAGGCTAACGGCCATCTAGCCGAGCTGATCGACGCCGCCGGCCGTGGCGACGAGATCGTCATCGAGGCCGAGGGCAAGACGCCGGTGCGCCTGACCCTGGTCAAAGCCGAGCGCAAGCCACGCGTGTTTGGTCAGCACCAAGGTATGGTGTCGATCAGTCCGGACTTTGACGCACCGCTGCCGGACGCATTCTGGCTCAGCGGCAATCCGTGAAACTGCTGCTGGATACCCACAGCTTTTTGTGGCTGGACGCGCAGCCGCAAGAGGTGTCCGCCGCCGCGCTGGCGGCTTGCGAGTCGCCGGACAACGAGCTGTACCTGAGCCTAGTCAGCGCCTGGGAAATCCAGATCAAAACGCAGCTCAACAAGCTGAGCCTGCGCGTACCGCTGGAACAGATGATCCAAGTCCAGCAGGCCGACAACGGCCTGCAAATCCTGCCGATCACGCTGCCCCACATCCGCGAACTGTCGTCGCTGCCGCTGCATCACAAAGACCCTTTCGATCGTCTGCTGATCGCCCAAGCGCGCATCGAAGGGGCGTACCTGGTCAGCGCCGACGGCGTTTTCAAGGACTATCCCGTCAATCGGCTGTGGTAGCTCGGCGGCTGACGCCGCCGGTCGCACCTTGTCAGGCGCGCGCCCACAGGCCAAAAACCGCGCAGCTGACCAAGTACGCCGCCAACGCGATGCTGGCCACCAAGATCAGCTTCATGAACGAGATGGCCAACCTGGCCGAGGCCCTCGGCGCGGATGTAGAGAAAGTGCGCGTCGGCATCGGCGCCGATCCGCGCATCGGCTACCACTTCATCTACCCGGGCCGCGGCTACGGCGGCAGCTGCTTCCCCAAGGACGTCAAGGCGCTGGTGCATACCGGCAGCGGCGCGAACTTCGATGCGCAGTTGCTGCAGGCGGTGGAAGCGGTCAACAACCGTCAGAAGACGCTGCTATTCACCCTCCCCGGAGAGGGGAACGGCAACCGCTTTTCCCCTCCCCTGGGGGAGGGTGCCCCAAAGGGGCGGGAGAGGGCCTGCCCCCTCGCCGACACCACGCCAGCACCGACCACAACATCCAACGATATAAACCCGCTAAAAACTCCAACGCACTCCACCAGCGAGCGACCAAATCGTCGTATCCCCCTTGGCAGACAAAACAATCAGATCCGCCCCAACGCGAAGCGTATCCGTCACCGCCATCTCGCCGCCCAAGCCATAGGACAAATCCGAGTTATCGTCCTTGGAGCTTGCGCCACTGACGCTTGTTTTGATGGTGGCCTGCGCAACCCCAAGCAGAGCAAAGAGCCTCCCATGCTCGGAAACCGGCCATATGAGCCTGCCATACCCAGCAAAGCCGGGTAGGTTGGGGTGAGCGCAGCGAACCCCAACGTGAAGTCCGCGCCGATGTTGGGGTTCGCTGCGCTCACCCCAACCTACAGATTAAGCCGAAGCCCAAGTGCCCCTCGAGGCCAAAGTAGCGTGTGAGCTCAACGCCGACATTGCCGCGCACGGCCGCCAAACTGGCACTCGTGTCTTGACTGTAGCCGTCTACCACCGAGATCACACCGGCGCCGCCAATATAGGGTGTGGCTGCTACGGTTTGGCCTGCGGCGAGCAAGGCCGAAATACCGCATACCGCGGCGACATAAAATGGTTTGATGGTTTGCGCCTGAGACGATTGTTGTAAACCCGGCGCCCGCCGGCTTGCCGGATTACCTTGACCCAATGTGTGAAGCCGCCGGGCAGGCATGCCTTTACACCGAAGGAATGACCAAGAGCGACTTTCCTGGCGCTAAGCGCACCCAGCAAGCCGTGGTCCTGAATATCGTCGTGATCGGCGAAATCGCCAGAAGGTGATAAAGGACCACAGCGGCTTCCTCGGCCGGACCACAAGGGCGGGATGCGCTTCGCTCCTCCTGCCCGCGGGTTTGCCTATACGACCTGCGACTGGCCGGCCATAATTATCGACGATTCAGGCCCGTGGAAATTCACTCATGAAGTTCACCTGGGATGCCCGAAAGGCTGCTGCGAATATCCGGAAACACAAAGCGAGCTTCAATGAAGCATCCACCGTGTTTGGCGATTCGCTGTCGGTCACGGTTCCAGATCCAGACCATTCGGTAGGGGAGCGCCGTTTCGTAACCATCGGCGTATCATCTTCAGGCCGGCTCCTGGTGGTCTGCCACACAGAGCCCGAGGACACCATCCGCATCATCAGCGCCCGCCCGGCCACACGCCATGAAAAAAGCAACCACGAAATCTAAGACGGGCCGCGACACAATGCGGGCAGAATACGACTTCTCGAACGGCGTTCGTGGCAAGTACCACGAGGCGTATCACGCCAGCAGCAATGTTGTTGTCCTCGAGCCCGATGTCGCGGCCCGGTTTGCCAACGCGCGCGCGGTCAATGCGGCGCTTAGAGCCGTACTCAAGGCTGCTGAACAAGCACAAGCTTAACCAGAATGGCACTGACTTAAGCCCGCACATCGGTTTCGTCATTCCCGCGAAGGCGGGAATCCAGGACGACGCGGAGCCAAAGCTACAGTTCATACATCACTGGATCCCCGCCCGCCTTCGTGGGGATGACGGCCCTCGCTATGACGGAAGAGCCACAAGCCCTCTCCCCCCGCTCCGCGGGACCCTCTCCCCGGAGAGGGAAACGGCCCGTGCTCGGAAACGGGCCATATGAGCCTGCCATAGCCGGGTAGGTTGGGGTGAGCGCAGCGAACCCCAACATCAGCGCGGACGAATGTTGGGGTTCGCTGCGCTCACCCCAAC
>NZ_JAQGNT010000109.1 GCF_028291725.1 Hydrocarboniphaga sp.
TTTGTTTTCCCATGTAATCGGCGAAAACAATGTACCGTTATTCTCCGAACACGCCACGAGTCTCTTTCATCATCAGGGGTGGCGCGAGTCGCCATGTCCGTTGGGGTGAGCGCAGCGAACCCCAACATCGGCGCGGAACAAATGTTGGGGTTCGCAGGCTCACCCCAACCTACGAGTTAGCGCCCTACCAGCGACCTTGCGATCACTTCTTTCATGATCTCGTTGGTGCCGCCGTAGATGCGCTGGATGCGTGCATCTAGCCAGTAGCGCGAGATCGGGTATTCGGCCATGTAGCCGTAGCCGCCGAACAGCTGCAGGCAGGCATCGACGACGCGGTTCTCCATCTCGCTGGTGGCGAGCTTGATCATCGCCGCGGTCGGCACGTCGAACTGGCCGATCGCATACAGCCGCCGACATTTTTCGTAGAACGCGCGGTGCACCTCGATATCGGTCTTGATCTTGGCCAGCTCGAAGCGCGTGTTCTGGAAGCTCGCGACGGTGGCGCCGAAGGCCTTGCGCTGGGTTACGTACTCGATGGTGCGTTCGAGCGCGCCCTCCGCATGCGCGACTGCCGACACCGCCAGCATCAGGCGCTCGCGCGGCAGCTCGTCGATCAGGTGGCCGAAGCCACCGCCGACGCGGCCGAGCACGGCGTCGGCATCCAGCTGCACATCGTCGAAGAACAGCTCGGAGGTATCGGCCGCATGCATGCCGATCTTCGAAAGGTTGCGGCCGCGCTTGAAGCCGGGCTTCTCGCCGTCGAGCAGGAACAGGGTCATGCCCTTGCCGCCCGCCTTGGGATCGGTCTTCGCGGCGACGATGATCACGCCGGCGTGCTGGCCGTTGGTGATGAAGGTCTTGGAGCCATTGAGCCGGTAGCCGCCGTTGCCATCGGCGACGGCGTAGGTCTTGATCGCCTGCAGATCCGAGCCGGTGCCAGGCTCGGTCATCGCCAGCGCGCCGAAGCATTCGCCGCGTGCCATGCGCAGCAGGTATTTCTGTTTCTGCGCCTCGGTGCCCAAGTGCAGGATGTAGGGTGCGACGATGTCCGAATGCATCATGAAGTTGGACACCAGCGACATGTAGCCGAGCCGCGAGCCTTCTTCGGCGACGGCGCAGGAGTATTCAAAAGGCGCGCCGCTGCCGCCGTATTCCTCGGGCAGATCCACGCACAGCAGGCCGGTTTCGGCGGCTTTCAGATACAGCGATTTCGGCACGATGCCGTCGCGTTCCCATTGCGCGTAATGCGGCTCGACCTCGTCGTTGAGGAAGCGCAGCACGGTGTCGCGCCAGGTGCTCAGGTCGGAGTCATCTGCGGCGGAGGAGGCATCCATGGGCGATCGTCGTCTTGGGTGGAAAATCCGATTGTCAGCCGCCGTCGCCGCCGCCGCGTCCGCCAAGCGGATGAGGCGCTGAACTCTGGCGGTGTAATGCCGTCCAAAACAGGCTGGCTCCAAAGCCGGCCTTCGTCTAAGGAGAGGAACAATGAAAAATCTGATCGGCAACCAGGTCGCTACCGACTACTCGAACTACGTTTTCAAATCCCGCGAAGAAGCCGAGGCGTTCTATCTGGCCGCGCGTCAGAGGGAAGCCAACCGACAGCAGCAACAGGCCGCGACGCCGGACGTGCGCCGCTCGCAGCAGCAGACGGTGGGAAGTAGCGGCGGTTCGAAACGGCGCTGAGAAGCGGCGGGTCACCACCCGCCACAAAATCTGGCTGGTAGGGCGGGTCGTGGCTAAAGTGTCGGCTGATTCCCACCGTGTCCGCCGATGTCGACTGATCAAATGCCCGCTCACGACTGGGAATTCTGGATCGATCGCGGCGGCACCTTCACCGACATCGTCGCGCGTCGGCCTGATGGCCTGCTGCTGACGCACAAGCTGCTGTCCGACAATCCCGAGCACTATCGCGACGCCGCCGCGGCCGGCATCGCCTGGCTGCTGGCGCGCAACGGCGACGCGTATCCACGTATCGCTGCGGTCAAGATGGGCACCACGGTCGCGACCAACGCACTGCTGGAGCGTCGCGGCGAACCCACGGTACTGGCCATCACCCAGGGCCACGCCGATGCGCTGCGTATCGGCTATCAAAGCCGTCCACGCCTGTTCGATCGGCATATCAAACTGCCGCCGCCGCTGTATTCGCGAGTCATCGAGATCGACGAGCGCGTCGCGATCGACGGCGAAGTGCTGCAGCCACTCGACGAAGCAGCCGCGCGGCGCGATCTGACTGCTGCTTATCAGGCGGGTCTGCGCTCGATCGCGATCGTGCTGATGCACGGCTGGCAGCACCAGGCACACGAGAAAAAGCTGGCGGAGATTGCGCGCGCTATCGGCTACACGCAGATCTCGGTCAGCCACGAAGTCAGCCCGCTGATCAAGCTGATCGGCCGCGGCGACACCACGGTGGCCGATGCCTATCTGACGCCGGTACTGCGGCGCTACCTGGACCGCCTGGAGCCCGAACTCGGCGGCGCACGCCTGCTGCTGATGCAATCCAACGGCGGCCTGGCCGAGGCGCGCCGGTATCGCGGCAAGGATGCGGTGCTGTCCGGCCCGGCCGGCGGCATCGTCGGCATGGCGCGCACCGCGTCCGAGGCGGGCTTCGAGCGCGTGATCGGCTTCGACATGGGCGGGACTTCGACCGACGTCTCGCACTATGCCGGCCAGGAAAACGGTGGCTACGAACGCGCCTGGGAGACCACGGTCGCCGGCGTGCGGTTGCGCGCGCCGATGATGGCGATCCACACGATCGCCGCCGGCGGAGGATCGATCTGCCGTTTCGACGGCGCGCGTCTGCGTGTCGGTCCGGAATCGGCCGGCGCGGTGCCGGGGCCGGCCTGTTACCGGCGCGGTGGCCCGCTGACCATCACCGACTGCAATCTGCTGCTGGGCAAGCTGCAGGCCGGGTTTTTTCCCGCGGTATTCGGCACCGGTGCTGATCAGGGATTGGATCGCGATGCGGTCGTCGCGCGCTTCGATGCGCTCGCGGCCGAAGTCGCGGCGGCGACTGGCGAAGCGATGTCGCCGGCCGCGCTGGCCGAAGGTTTTCTGCGCATCGCGGTTGACAGCATGGCGCATGCGATCCGGCAGATTTCCACGCAGCGCGGTCACGATCTGGCGCGCTACACCCTGGCCTGCTTCGGCGGCGCCGGCGGCCAGCATGCCTGCCTGGTCGCGGAGTCCCTATCCATGCGCCAGGTGATGATCCATCCCTACGCTGGCGTGCTGTCGGCCTATGGCATGGGCCTGGCGGATCTGCGCGTGGTGCGCGAACGCAGTGTCGAGCAGCCGCTGGATACCGCTGCCGATACTTTGCTTGAACTCGCCGCCGAACTGTCGCAGCAGGCGCGTGCCGAACTGCTGGAGCAGGCGGCGGGCAGTCCGCTGGATACGCTGAGCCTGCAGCGCCGCGTGCAGCTCAAGTACGCCGGCACCGACAGCGCGCTAGCCGTGGCGCTGGATCAGCCAGCCGCGATGCGCGCGGCTTTCGAGCTGCTGCACCGTCGCCGCTTCGGCTTCGATGTACCCGACAAGCCGGTGCTCGTCGAGATGATGTCGGTCGAGGCGATCGGCGCGCCGCGCAGCGGCCGAGCACGGACGGTCGAAGTCGCATCGCCGTCCGCCGAGCCGCTGGCGCAGGTCGACGCGATTCTGCGCGGCAGCCCGCGGCGCGTCGCGGTCTACGATCGCGATCGTCTGCCCGATGGCTGGCGCATCGACGGCCCGGTGATCATCCGCGAATCGACCGGCACCGTGGTCGTGGAACCCGGCTGGCGCGCGCGGCTGGACCGCTGGCGCAATCTGATCCTGGAATTCACTGCCGCCACCGAAAGCTCGGTACCGGGCCGTATCGACGCCGATCCGGTGTATCTGGAGCTGTTCAACAATCGCTTCATGGCAATCGCCGAGCAGATGGGCTACGCGCTGCAGAACACCGCGCACTCGGTGAACATCAAGGAGCGTCTGGATTTCTCCTGTGCGCTGTTCGATCGCGGCGCCCGTCTGGTGGCCAATGCGCCGCATATTCCGGTGCATCTGGGTTCGATGGGCGACAGCGTGCGCGCGGTGATCGCGCGCCGCGAGCAAACCGCCACGCCGTTCACCGCCGGCCAGGTTTACATGCTCAACGCGCCGTACAACGGCGGCACGCATCTGCCCGACATCACCGTCGTGATGCCGGTGTTCGATGCCGACGGCAGCAGCCTGCTGGCTTATGTCGCCGCGCGCGGTCATCACGCCGACATCGGCGGCATCACGCCCGGCTCGATGCCGCCGCATAGCCGCAGTGTCATTGAGGAGGGCGTGCTGATCGACGACTTTCTGCTGATCGATCGAGGCCGCATGCGCGAAGCCGAAGTGCGCGCGCTGCTGGCGAGCGGCGCCTGGCCGGCGCGCAATCCGGATCAGAACCTCGCCGACCTGCGCGCCCAGGTCGCGGCCTGTGCGCGCGGTGCCGAGGAATTGCGTCTGCTGGTGGCCGAGAGCGACCGTGAAGTCGTGGAGGCCTATCTCGGCCACGTGCAGGCGCATGCGGAAGTCTGTGTGCGCCGCCTGCTGGCGCGGGTGGCCGATGGCGAGGCCGCGATCGAAATGGACGATGGCGCGATCATCCGCGTCGCGATCAAGGTGGATCGCGAGCGCCGCTGTGCGCGTATCGATTTCGGCGGAACCAGCGCGCAGCGGGCCAGCAATTTCAACACGCCGCTGTCGATCTGCCGCGCCGCGGTGCTGTACGTGCTGCGCTGCATGATCGACGAGGACATTCCCTTGAACGACGGCTGCCTGGTGCCGATCGAGCTGATCGTGCCCGAGGGCAGCATGCTCAATCCGCGCTACCCGGCCGCGGTGGTCGCCGGCAACGTCGAGACCAGCCAGGCGGTGACCGACGTGCTGTTCGCCGCGCTCGGCGCGATGGCCGGCGCCCAGGGCACGATGAACAATTTCACGTTCGGCGACGAGGCCCGGCAGTACTACGAAACGATCTGCGGCGGCTCGGGCGCCGGGCCCGGCTTCGATGGCGCGCACGCGGTGCAGACGCACATGACCAATAGCCGGCTGACCGATCCGGAAGTGCTGGAGACGCGGTTCCCGGTGCTGCTGGAGCAGTTCGCCATCCGCGCTGGATCGGGCGGCGATGGCGCCTTCCGCGGCGGCGATGGCGTGGTACGCAGGCTGCGGTTTCTGCAAGCGATGACGGCGGGGATTCTGTCGAATCGCCGACGGGTTGCGCCGTCCGGGCTGGCCGGCGGTGGTGCCGGTGCGGTGGGTCGAAACTCCGTTGAGCGAGCCGATGGCCGCATTGAAGTCCTGGATTCGACCGCTGTGGTGGCGATGCATGTCGGCGATGTATTCGTGATCGAGACGCCGGGCGGTGGTGGCTACGGGTAGGTTGGGGTGAGTTTGCGAACCCCAACATCGGCGCGGAACAAATGTTGGGGTTCGCAAGCTCACCCCAACCTACGACGCTACGACGCCCTATGCGTCTCAGGTGCGAGTCTTGCTATACCGCTGCATTCAGATCGGGAGTGCACATGCTCAAGCTGCTCGGTATCGCGGTGATCGTCGCCGGTTTCGCGCTGCGCCTGAATCCGCTGCCGGTGATCGCAGCTGCGGCGCTGGTCACCGGGCTCGCGGCCGGGCTCGACGTCGTCGCGGTGATCTCCGCGTTCGGCAAGGCGTTCAACGAGAGCCGCTATGTCAGCATCGTGTGGCTGGTGCTGCCGGTGATCGGCGTGCTCGAGCGCGCCGGGCTGCGTGAGCGGGCCGGTACCTTGGTGTCGAAGCTGAAATTGCTGACCACCGGGCGGCTACTCGGCATCTACTTCGTGCTGCGCCAGGCAACGGCCGCGATGGGCCTGACCTCGCTCGGCGGACATCCGCAGATGGTGCGGCCGCTGGTCGCGCCGATGGCGCTGGCGGCGGCGGAATCGCGTTTCGGCGTGCTGCCCCGGTTCTGGCACGAACGCATTCGCGCGCATGCGGCGGCGGCCGACAACATCGCCAATTTCTTTGGCGAGGATATCTTCATCGCGATCGGTTCGATCCTGCTGATGAAGGGCTTCCTGGAACAGAACGGCATTCGGGTCGAACCGCTGCAGCTGTCACTGTGGGCGATCCCGACCGCGCTCGCCGCGCTGCTGATTCACGGGCTCCGGCTGGCGCTGTTCGAGCGTCGCCTGGCCAGGGATCTGGGTGGGGTAAAACCCGCTGCAGACGAGGATGCGGCCCGGTGATCGGGCTGCACGAGGTCTACGATCTGGCAGGCCTGATGTTCGCCGCCTACGCGGTGCTCGGCGTACTCGGGGCAGGGCAGCGGCGCTGGAAGAACTCCGCGTTCTGGGCGCTGCTGGCGCTGAGTTTTCTGGCCGGCGATGCGCTCGGTGATTTCGGCAATGGCCTGCTGGTGCTTGCACTGGTCCTGCTGGCCAGCCTCGGCGGACTCAAGCCACCCACGTCCGCGAATACGTCGGACGCGCAACGCCTGAGTTCGGCGCGGCGATGGGGTGATCGCCTGTTCGTGCCGGCGCTGATGCTGCCGCTGGTCACCGTGCTCGGCACGATCTTGTTCAAGAAGCTCGCCGCGGCCGGGCATCCGATCGTCGATCCGGCGCAGGCGACGCTGGTGTCGCTGGCGCTGGCGGTCATCGTGTCGCTGTCGATCGCGCTGCCCCTGCTGCGGCAGCCTTGGGCGTCGCCGCTGCAGGAAGGCCGCCGGCTGATCGACTCGGTCGGCTGGGCGGCGGTGCTTCCGCAAATGCTCGCGGCACTCGGCGCGGTGTTCGCGATGGCGGGCGTCGGCCAGGTGGTCGGCGATCTCGCCTCCCGCGCGATGCCGGCCGACAGTCGCCTTGCTGCCGTCGTGGCCTATACGCTGGGCATGGCCGCATTCACGCTGGTGATGGGCAATGCCTTTGCCGCGTTCCCGGTGATGACGGCCGGCATCGGTCTGCCATTGATCGTGCAGCGCTTCGGCGGCGATCCGGCGATCATGGCGGCGATCGGCATGCTGTCGGGCTTTTGCGGAACCCTGATGACGCCGATGGCCGCCAATTTCAACCTGGTGCCGGCGGCGCTGCTGGAACTGCCCGATCGCAACGCGGTGATCAAGGCGCAGTTGCCGACGGCGTTGCTGCTGCTCGCATTCAATACGGTGGCCATGTATGTCCTCGTCTGGCGTTGAATCAGGAATCCATCGGCTCGACGCTGCGCTGGCGCAGCGCTTCGCCACGATCGCGCTCGGGCACGTCGACCGCGAATATCCGCACAAGCTCGATCACGTGCTTGATGGCGACGGCGATGCCCTGCCGCCGCGCAGCCTGCACCCGCTGTTTCACGGCAGCTTCGACTGGCATTCCTGCGTGCATGGCTACTGGCTGCTGGCGACGCTGTTGCGCCTGTACCCGGGAATCGCGGCCGCAGATGAAATCCGCAGGCGTTTCGATGCGCGCTTCACTACCGATATCGTCGCTGCCGAATGCGCGTATCTGGCGCGTCCTTCGAGCCGCGGCTTCGAGCGCCCTTATGGCTGGGCCTGGCTGTTGATGCTGCAGGCGGAACTGCGGCGGCACGATACCGAGCCAGGCCGGCGCTGGGCGGCTGCCTTGCAGGCGCTGGCCGATGTTTTCACTCAGCGCTTCCATAATTTCCTGCCGAAGGCAACGTATCCGGTGCGCGCCGGCGTGCATACCAACACCGCTTTCGCACTGGCACTGGCGCAGGAATATGCGCAGCAGTCGTCCGACTCGCGATTGCTCGCGCTGCTGAAGAGCACGGCGGCGCGCTGGTATTCCGCCGATGCCGCATGCCAGGCCTGGGAGCCATCCGGCGATGATTTCCTGTCGCCGGCGCTGATCGAAGCCGAATGCCAGCGGCGCCTGCTGCCGCGGAGTGAATTTCGCCAATGGTTCGCGCGCTTTCTGCCGCGCGCGGCGCTGGGCGAGCCGGCGAGCCTGTTCGAGCCGGCGACGGTCAGCGATCGCAGCGACGGCAAGATCGCGCATCTGGACGGGCTCAACCTGAGCCGCGCCTGGTGCTGGCGTTCGATCACCGGCGCCCTCGCCGCGGACGATCCGCTGAAGTCCCGTGCGAGCACAGCGGTGCGTGCCCATCTTGACGCGGCGTTGTCCGAAGTCGCCGGCGACTACATGGGTGAGCACTGGCTGGCGAGCTTCGCGCTGCTGGCGCTGCGCGAATCATAGAGCGCGTCTGAAGCTACATCGGCGTGGTCTTTCGAGCCTGCTTGCTGCGCTGGCTCAGCAGTTTTCCCAGCATGCGCGTGCCAGGGCCCAGGCGTCCGCCGGGGCCGGCCTCCGTTGCCACGGTTTCGAGCAGCAAGGGTTCACCACATTGGTCGCAGGTGACGCGCGCCGTCGCCAGTGCGCCGCAGTCGTGACGGATGCGCGCCGGCGGGCCGGCCTTGTCCGCCTTCCAGCGATCACCCCAGGCCATCAGCGCCGCGATCACGCCGAACAGCTCGGCACCTTTCGCGGTCGGCACGTAGTCGTAGCGTGGCGGATGTTCCGCATAGGCGCGCTTTTCGAGAATGCCTTCGACGACGAACGAATCCAGGCGCGCGGCCAGCACTTTCCGCGACAGACCCAGGTCCTGCTGCAGCTGGTCGAAGCGGGTCAGGCCGACGAACACGTCGCGCAGGATCAGGGCGCCCCAGGCGTCGTGCAGCACCTGCATGCTGCGGGCGATCGAGCAATGGACGCCGGAAAGGTCGGTACGCATGACCGCTAGTCTAGCGCTAGTCCAGCGCCTCGGTTGCTTTAGGGAACGCACGATGGCAGCATAAGTTTTCTAAGGGAACTTAATGGTGGCGGTTATGAAGAAGTCCGGCGCTGCACCGCTGCGGCCTTCGCTCGTCCTCGCTGTGTTTCTGTGCGCCGGCAATGCGCGGGCCGGTGAGCCGGTCCGCGATCGATGGGGCAACATCCAGCAGGTTGATATCCAGGCGGAGCCGCCGGTGGCCAAGGCGGCCATCGCCTTCGACTTCCAGTTCAGCTACTCGAACGCACTGGGCTTGCCGCGTCCGCAGCGCGAGCTGGTGATCTACTGGCCCACCGGCGGGCGCTGGAACGGCGCGTTGTTTCCGCAGTGCGATCCGGTGCTGCTGGCGCAACAGGGTCCTGAGGTCTGTCCGGCGAATTCGCTGTTCCTGCGCGGTAAGGCGCTGGCGGCGCTGGGCAGCCAGGCGCTCACCATCGAGTCGGAAGTGCAGGGCTTTGTCGGCCTGCCGAAAAACGGCAATCCCACGCAGATCTTCTACATCCGGCCGCAGATCGGGCCGGCCTTCGTGCTCACGGGTGAGTTCACCGAGGAAGGGCAGGGACCGTACGGCCTGGTGCAGCGCTTCGACATGAACGCTATCCCCGCATCGACGGCGCTGACCCCGTCGCCGATCATCCTGACCGCGTTCCATAGCGAGGATCTACACACCTATGTCACGCGCCGTGTCGACGGCACGGACCTGCAGATTGCGCTCACCGTCGCGCCGGACACCTGTCCCGCCGACGGCTTCTGGCACTACGCGATCGAGAGCCGGTACCGGCTCGGCGACCTGCCGCTTCGCAGTGTCGGGCGGCAGCCTTGCGTGGGTGCGTCTACGGACTGAGCTGAAAGCCGGCGGGCTTCGCAACACTCGCCTCACGATGAGTGCCTGCTGAATATTTCGAGCTTAAATAAAGTTCATGTAAGCCCTCGGCAGGGAACCCGCTTTTTCCCTGCGAGGTCGAAAAACGCACAACCCCGCAGGAGATGGAAATGGACTTCAATAAAACCGCTTGCGTACTGGCTCTGTCGGCGCTGATCGCGGCGCCCGCATACGCGCAAAGCAGTACCGCCGCCGACGTGCAACGCGACGCCAACCAGGAGCAGCGCATCGACAATGGCCTGCAGTCGGGCCAGCTCAATACGCGCGAGGCCGGGCAGTTGCAGCACGAGGAAGCGCACGTCGACCAGATGGAGCAGAAGGCCGATCACAACGGATCGGTTTCTGCGCACGAGCAATCCGAAATCAACGCCGAGCAGAACAAGCTCAGCCGCAACATCAACAATGCCAAGCACAACAGCGTCACCGGCAACCCGGATTCGAAGTCTTCGAAGCGCATGCAGGCCGACGTGCAACAGGACGCAAGCGAGCAGCAGCGCATCGCCAATGGCATGCAGAACGGCTCACTGAGCAATCGCGAGACCGGCCGGCTGGAGCGCGGCCAGGCGCATGACGATCGCGCGCAGAGCACGGCGGCTGCCAATGGCCATGTCAGCGCCAGCGAGCAGCAGAACCAGCAGCAGCGCGACAAACATCAGAGCAACCAGATTCACAAGGACAAGCACGACAACGACTATCACGGCTGATTCTGGTCGTAGGTCGGCAATCCTTTGCCGACGTGGCTGGTGATCGCATATCGACGGTACACGTCGGCAAGGGATTGCCGACCTACCGCCCGACCAGAGATCTGGCGATGACTTCCTTCATGATCTCGCTGGTGCCGCCGTAGATGCGCTGGATGCGCGCGTCGGCCCAGTAGCGGCTGATCGGATATTCGGCCATATAGCCGTAGCCGCCGAACAACTGCAGGCAGCCGTCGGTGACGCGGCCCTCCATTTCGGTGGTCGCAAGCTTGGCCATCGCCGCGGTCGGTACGTCGAGCTTGTGCTCGGCGTACTGCGCCGTGCATTTCTCGACGAAGGCGCGATGCACTTCGATGTCGGTCTTCATCTTCGCCAGCTCGAAGCGGGTGTTCTGGAAGCTTGCGATCGCCACGCCGAAAGCCTTGCGCGTGCTCGTGTATTCGATGGTCTTTTCCAGTGCGCCCTGCGCATGCCAGACCGCCGACACCGCCAGCGTCAGGCGCTCGCGCGGCAGCTCGTCGATCAGATGGCCGAAGCCGCCGCCGACGCGGCCGAGCACGTCGGCCGCCGCGACGCGCACATTGTCGAAGAACAGCTCGCTGGTATCGGCCGCGTGCATGCCGATCTTGTCCAGGTTGCGGCCGCGCGTGAAGCCGGGCAGGGAAGTGTCGACCGTGAACAGCGTGGTGCCGCGGCCTCCTGCTTTCGGATCGGTTTTGGCCGCCAGCACGACGACACCGGCATGCTGGCCATTGGTGATGAAGGTCTTGGAGCCGTTGATGACATAGCCATCTCCGTCGGCGAGCGCACTGGTCTTGATGCCCTGCAGGTCGGAACCGGCGCCGGGCTCGGTCATGCCGATCGCGCCGATGCAGGCACCGCTGGCCATCTTCGGCAGGTACTTCCGTTTCTGCTGTTCGCTGCCCAGATGCAGGATATAGGGAGCGGCGATGTCGGAGTGCACGGTCAGGTTCGAGGCCAGCGCCAGGAAGCCCATGCGCGAGACTTCCTCGATCACCACCATCGAGAACGCGAACGGCGCGCCGGCGCCGCCGTATTCCTCGGGCTGGTCGACGCATAGCAGCCCCGCTTCACCCAGCTTCAGGTACAGCTCTTTGGGGAAGATGCCGACGCGTTCCCACTGCGGGTAATGCGGCTCGACCTCGTCGCTCAGAAAGCGGATCACGTTGTCGCGGAACAGCGCGAGTTCTTCGGTGCTCGTGTCCATGGGGTTCCCGGGAATGAAAAGTCGTGCGCGATTATCGGCTGAACGGGTAGGTTGGGGTGAGCTTGCGAACCCCAACATCGGTCCTCGCATCTGTTGGGGTTCGCAAGCTCACCCCAACCTACGCCTTGATCGGCGCCGTCGGCAGCGTCTTTTGCCTGAACTCGCACAGATCGACGATTACGCAGCGCGGGCATTCCGGTTTGCGCGCCTTGCAGACGTAGCGGCCGTGCAGGATCAGCCAGTGATGCGCGTCGCGCGCGAACTCGCTAGGGGTGAACTTGACCAGCTTGTCCTCGACGATGCGCACGGTCTTGCCCGGCGCCAGCCCGGTGCGGTTGGCGACGCGGAAGATATGTGTGTCGACGGCGATGGTGTGCTCGCCGAATGCGGTGTTCAAAACTACATTGGCGGTTTTGCGGCCGACACCGGGCAGCGCTTCCAGCGCATCGCGATCACGCGGCACTTCGCCGCCGTGTTCGCGCAGCAGGATTTCGCTGAGCGCAATCACGTTCTTCGCCTTGCCGTTGAACAGGCCGATGGTCTTGATGTATTCCTTCACACCGGCCAGGCCGAGGTCGACGATCGCCTGCGGCGTATTGGCGACGCGATACAACTTGGCCGTGGCCTTGTTGACGCCGACGTCGGTGGCCTGCGCCGACAGCACCACCGCGACCAGCAGTTCGAACGGCGTGCTGTAGTGCAGCTCGGTGGTCGGAGCGGGATTGCCGGCGCGCAGGCGTGCGTAGATGGTCAGGCGTTTCTGTGGATTCATCGATCCGGTTCTTGGAGCCAGGCACCCCTGGTGAAGAACAGCGGATCGCCGAGCCTGTCGGGGATCGCATCGACATCCGAAGGAGAATAGGCGTGCGTTGTTCCGACGGCAGCTTTCACAAAGAGGCTGGCCAGCTGGCTCGATACGCTTGGGGTGTGCACGGAGCGCATCGAGGCTTGCTGCATCTCGCGGCGGATCTTGTCCATCGAGTCCTGGGCCGGCGACACCGATGCCGACAGCAGCAGGTCGAAACCACAGAAGCCAACGATCAGGGTGCGCATGTGCATTCCTTGAGGCAGCGATGCCTCCAGCATATCGCTGTTGCTTCAATCAGGGCGAGCGCGATTGTGCACGTGCCAGTTGTAGGTTGGGGTGAGCGCAGCGAACCCCAACGTTTCGCCATCGAAGGGAGCTACAACGTTGGGGTTCGCAAGCTCACCCCAACCTACGGAAGCCGGTGCGGCTGTCGTGGCCTTCAAGCCGGCTCCAACCGGCGCCGTTGTGCCGTGCGCCACCTGCAACAACGGCACAAGTCGGACAGAAAGCTTTGCGAGGTGGACAGTTCGGACGCGGTGACGCCTCGCCATTTGGCGATAAACGCATTTGCATCGTCGGCCCTGATTTCCGCCACGAGTTTATCCTTCGATTGTCGAGTTCTTAACGCACGGCTTCGGATGCAAAAGGATTGACGATGCTGACGCCAGTGCCATGATAGTGGCGCTGATTGCGGGTGACGACGCTCAGGCCGTGCGTCAGCGCGGTGGCCGCGATCTGCTTGTCCAATGCGTTTTCCGGATGCGGGACGCGCAGCCGGCCCCAGACCTGCGCGCTGTCGGCGTCCAGCGGCAGAATGTGCTCGACGTGTTCAGTGAGCAGTTTCTGCAGCCAGCTTTCGAGCTTGCGCGCCTGTTGCGAGTCGCCGCGATGCCGTATCAGCTCGACGCCGCGCCTGAGTTCGCCGACGGTGACTACCGACAGGAAAACCGGCGACTGATCGAGGTATATTTTGTCGAAGAAGCTTCGGACTCCGGTGTCCGCTTTGTCTTTCTTGCGCAGCTCGCTGATGACATCGGTGTCGATCAGGTACATCAGACCATTACCGGTGGCGCCCCGTCGGCGCCGACACGTTCGAAGTCGCGATCCTCGCCGACATTCGGAATGGAGGAGAGCGTTTCGGCGAAATTTTTGCGTTTGGGGCGCAGCAAAGCTCGCCGGAGGATGTCGCGGTGCTCGGCTTCGGCGCTGCGCTGATGCCGGGCCGCGCGCTGCTTGAGCGCCTGGACCAGATCGTCCTCCAGGTTGCGTACAACGAGGTTGGCCATGGGCTCATCTCCGGAGCTGCTGCTGTGTGCTATCAATGATAGCAGGGCGGTCTAGCGTCTAGTCGAGTAGGTTGGGGTGAGCGCAGCGAACCCCACGCATCGGCGCGGGCACACGTTGGGGTTCGCTGCGCTCACCCCAACCTACACGCTGTCAGTGATAGCAGGGTGGTCTACCACTAGGGCGAGCGGGATTGAACGCGGTCCAGCGCGGCGGCGACCGGGTCCATCGCGATGTGTCTGCGCCGGCGTTCGCGTTCCTCGGCGTCCCAGCGCTGCAGGCGCGCTTCACGCGCGACGTAGCGCTGGCGGTGCTCGTTGGCACGCAATCGCGGCAAGGCCAGGGTTGGCGCCTCGACCATGACGATGCAATCGACCGGGCAGGGCGGCAGGCATAGTTCGCAGCCGGTGCATTCGGCGGTGATGACGACGTGCATCAGGTTGGCGGCGCCGACGATCGCGTCGACCGGGCAGGCCTGGATGCACTTGGTGCAGCCGATGCAGTCGGCCTCGACCACGCGGGCGACGGTTGCGACCGGCAACTCGGTTCCGCAGTCCGGGTCCAGCGGCAGCTTGTCGCGCTTGAGCAGCAGCGCAAGCGCGGTGATGGTCGCATCACCACCGGGCGGGCAGCGATTCAGCGCGGCCGAACCGTCGGCGATCGCGTCCGCATACGGCCGGCAGGCCGGATAACCGCAGCGCGTGCACTGCGTCTGCGGCAGCAGCGCGTCGATCGCGGCGGCGTCGCTCATGTCACTTGATGTGCATGCCCGGCTGCGCGCCGTCGTCGGGCATCAGCAGGAACGGCGCGCCGCCCTCGGTACTTGCGGCGAGCACCATGCCTTCCGACATGCCGAACTTCATCTTGCGCGGTGCCAGGTTGGCGACGCAGACGGTGAGCCGGCCGACCAGCTTTTCGGGCGCGTAGGCGGACTTGATGCCGGCGAATACCTGGCGTTTGCCAAGCTCGCCGAGGTCCAGCACCAGGCGCAGCAGCTTGTCGGCGCCTTCGACATGATCGGCGGATTCGATGCGCGCGACGCGCAGCTCGATCTTGCTGAAGTCGTCGATGCTGATGACCTCACTGCTCCTTCCCCCGCCCGCGGGGGAAGGCTGGGATGGGGGCGCGCTGATAGCGCTGCTCTTTACCTTCGCGCCCCCACCCGCGTTTGGCTTGGTCGCGGAGTGACCCATGTCACTCCGCGATAGGCCAAACGCCTCCCCCGCTGGCGCAGGGGAGGGAATGCTAGCGGCCACCGGCGCCTCCTCCGCCAGCATCGCGTCGATCGCTTTCTGCTCGATGCGCTGCGCCAGCGGCTCGTAGACGTTGATCGCGTGATCGAGCACGGGCCTCTGCGCGTCGGCCCAGACCAGCGGCGCGACGTTCAGGAACTTCTCGGCTTTGGCCGCCAGCTTCGGCAGCACCGGCTTCAGATAAATCGTCAGCTGGCGGAACGCGTTCAGGAAGCTGGTGGCGACGCGATGCAGCTCGGTCGCGCGCTCCGGGTCTCTGGCCATCGCCCAGGGCGCGAGCTTCTGGATCTCGGCGTTGGCGTCGTCGGCCATCAGCATGATTTCGCGAATCGCGGCGGAATAGTCGCCGGCGTCGAACAGCTGCTGCAGGTTCTCGGATTCGTCGGCGAAGTCGCGGAATAGTGTCTCGTCGTGCAGATCGTCGGCGAGCTTGCCGCCGAACTTGTTGTGGATGAATCCGGCGCAGCGGCTGGCGATGTTGACGTACTTGCCGACGATGTCGCTGTCGATGCGCGCCTTGAAGTCCGCGAGATCCAGATCGAGGTCGTCGACGCCGCTGCCGAGCTTGGCGGCGAAGTAGTAGCGCAGATATTCGGCGTCCAGATGCTGCAGGTAGCTGCGCGCCTTGATGAAGGTGCCGCGGCTTTTGCTCATCTTGGCGCCGTTGACGGTCAGATAACCGTTGACGTGCAGCTTGGTCGGCGTGCGAAAACCTGCGCCCTGCAGCATCGCCGGCCAGAACAGGCCATGAAAGTTGACGATGTCCTTGCCGATGAAGTGATGCAATTCGGTTGTCGTCTCGGCACCGGCGTCCCACCAGTCGCCGAACGTCAGGCCGTCGCGCTCGCACAGCGCAGCGAAGCTGGCCATGTAGCCGATCGGCGCGTCGAGCCAGACGTAGAAGAACTTGCCTGGCGCGCCCGGAATCGGAAATCCGAAGTAGGGCGCGTCGCGCGATACGTCCCAGTCCTTGAGGCCGGCGGCGAACCATTCCTTGAGCTTGGCGACGACCGAGGGTTGCGCGACGTCGGCATGCAGCCAGGCTTCCAGAAACACCTGGAATCTGCCGAGTTCGAAGAAGTAATGCTCCGAGTCGCGCATCACCGGCGTTGCACCCGAAACCACCGAGCGCGGGTTCTTCAGATCGGTGGGTGAATACGCGGCGCCGCAGTTTTCGCAGTTGTCGCCGTACTGGTCCGGCGTGCCGCAGCGCGGGCATTCGCCCTTGATGTAGCGGTCCGGCAGGAACATGTCCTTTACCGGGTCGTAGAGCTGCTGGATGGTGCGCGCCGCGATCACACCCTTGTTGTTGAGCCGCTGCCAGATCAGCTCGCAGTAGCGCTGGTTTTCCGGCGTATGCGTGCTGTGGTACTGGTCGTGTTCGACGCCGAAGTCGCGGAAATCGCGCTCGTGATCGGCCTTGATGCCGGCGACGAAAGCCTCGGGCGCGACGCCGGCCTTTTCCGCCGCCAGCATGATCGGCGTGCCGTGTGCGTCTTCGCCGGCGACGAAATGCACCTCAAAGCCGCGCATGCGCTGGAACCGGACCCAGACGTCGGTCTGCACGTAGCCGACCATGTGGCCCAGATGCAGCGGGCCGTTGGCATAGGGCAGAGCGTGGGTGACGAGTAGCTTGCGCGGAGCGGGATGGGGCATGTCGGCGCCGGATGATGAAGGGCGACGAGTTTACAACGCAGCTCGAGTCTTCATTTGCGCGCGGCAGCCGCTTTGTGAACTTCAACTGAGCTTACTTATAATCAGCTAAACTGATTAATAACTCGCCGCTCTGCCGTTCATGTCCGCTCCCCCTGCCAACGAGGCTTCGCCCGCTGTCCGCTCCCCGGTTCCGCCGGAATACCGAGGGCATCTCGGGTTTCTGGTCGCCAAGGCCAGGCAGCTGCTGTCCGAGCAGATGGACGCGCGGCTCAGCGCCAGCGGCTACAGCGTCCGGCATTTCGCCGTGCTGGGCGGGCTCGGGCGCCAAAGCGGTCTGCGCCAGACCGATCTCTGCGACACCCTGGGCATTGATCGCACAACGATCATGAAGCTGGTCGACGATCTCGAGCGCGGCGGGCTGCTGCAGCGCAACCGCCATCCCGACGACCGCCGCGCCTATGTTCTTGAGTTGACCGATGCCGGCCAGGCCGCTCATGCCCGGATGCTGGTGCCGATCCTGGCCGAGGAAGAGCAGTTTCTGGCGCCCCTGTCGCCCGGTGAACGCGCGCTGCTGCAGGAAATGCTGCTGCGCCTGGTCGAGCGTGCGCTCGATCGTAAACAGACTAATAGTCAATCGACATGAATAGTTCGATCCGATTGCCGGCGTCCTTGGCCGCCGTGATAGTGGTCGCGTGCAGCGCCGCCTGGGCCGGGACCGAGCCGCTGTCGGCCGCGCCGCTGAGCCTGCAGTCCCTGATCCAGCGCGCGCTGGTGCAGGCGCCGCGCCAGCAACTGGCGGACGACAACGTCGAGCTTGCCCGCATTCAGCGCGATTCGATGCGTGCCGCGTTGCTGCCGCAGATCGGGGCCGAGGTCTCCCAGACTCGCCAGACCATCAATATGGCGGCCTCGGGTTTCAACTTTCCCGGCTTGCCGACCCTGGTCGGCCCCTACAACGTCTTCGATGCGCGGCTGAAGCTGTCGCAGAAAGTGCTGGACCTGGCGCGTAGCAGCGAGATTGCCGGCGCCGGCTATGCGATCGATGCCGCGCAGGCCCAGGCCGACGTCAACGGCGAGCAGATCGCCAGCAATGTCGCGCTGTCCTATATCCAGGTGCTGGCCGGCGAGCAGGTGCTGGCCAGCGCGCAGTCCGACATGGCGCTGGCCGACGATCTGCTGACGCTGGCGCGCGATCAGAAGACCGCCGGTATCGCCTCGGGCGTCGACGTTGCCCGCGCCGAGACCGCACTGGCCCAGGATCGCTACGCGGTGTCGGAGGCGCAGACGCGGATCGCGCAGGCGCGCCTGCAGTTGCAACGTCTTGCGGTGCTGCCGATGGAAGGCGCGCCCTTGCTCGCTGGCCGCCTCGACGGCGAGCCCGGTGCGACACCTGGCCTGGTCCCCGAACTCGGCGTGACCGTGGAACAGGCGCTCAACACGGCCCGTGCATCGCGCAGCGAGCTGCGCGCCAGCGAGGCGGCGATGCGCCAGGCCGACGCGCAACTGAAAGCCGCGCATCGCCGCCGTCTGCCGACGCTGTCGCTGGTCGCGGACTACGGCCTGTCGGCGAACACGCCGGGCGAGAATCAGGAGGATACCTATCGCTACGGCGCGGTGATCGATCTGCCGATCTACAGCGGCGGATCGCTGCGCGCCGAAGACGCGGCCGCGGCTAACCGGATCGAGCAGCAGCGCCTGCAGATGGAAGACCTGCAGCAGCAGATCGAGCAGGACGTGCGCCTGGCGCTGGTGACGCTGGCGAACAGCGTCGAACAGCTGCGCGCCGCGGTGTCGGCGCGCGATCTGGCGCAGCGCGAACTCGATCTGGCGCGCGACCGCTTTACCAACGGCGTCGCCAACAACGTCGACGTGGTCAGTGCGCAGGCGAGCTTGGCGCGATCGCGCACGCAGTACGTGGCGGCGGCTGCGGCCGAGCAGCAGGCGCGGGTGAATCTGGCGGCGGCGCAGGGCAGGGCGCGGCAGTTCGATTTGTAGAACGAACTTCAATCAACGACTCCTTCCCCCGCTTGCGGGGGAAGGTTGGGATGGGGGCGCGACGAGGGAGCAATTCCGCGACGTCTCGCCCCCATCCTAGCCCTCCCCCGCAAGCGGGGGAGGGAACACGGACACGATGGAATGAGTGAAACGATGAACGAAGAACCGGCGGCGAATTCGAAGCGCTCAAGACTCTGGCTGGTAGCCGGCCTCGCGGTGCTCGTGCTGATCGCGGCTCTGATGTGGTGGCGCTCGCGCAACATCGAATCCACCGACGACGCCTACATCCAGGCCGACATCACGATGATCGCATCGCGGGTGCCCGGCACCGTGATCGCGGTGCATGTGGCCGACAACCAGTCGGTCAAGGCCGGCGCCGCGCTGTTCGAGATCGACCCGGCGGACTATGAAACGCATGTGCGCCAGGCCGAGGCGAATCTGGCCGTGGCCCGGGCACAGGCGCAGTCGGCCGAAGCCGATCTGACGATCACGCGCACCAGCGCACCGGCCGGTGTCGCCCAAGCGCGGGCTGGGCTGCGCGCCGCGCAGGCGCAGGCCGAGCGAGCCAAGGCCGACGTCGCGCGCTACGAATCCCTGTACAAGAAAGACGAAATCTCGAAGCAAACGCTGGATCAGGCAACGTCCACCGCCCGCGCGCTGCAGGCGCAGGCCGAGCAGGCCGTCGCCTTGCTCGATGGCGCGCAGACCACGCCGCAGCAGACCGCCGCCAAGCAGGCCATGGTCGCCAGCGCACAGGCCGCTGTCGCACAAGCCCAGGCGGCGCTGGACCAGGCGCGGCTGCAGCTGTCGTACACACGGGTAGTAGCGCCGGCAGACGGCCTGGTCACGCACAAGAACCTGCAACTGGGTTCACAGGTGCAGGCTGGCGCTCCGGTACTCGCGCTGGTCGGCAACGCGCCCTGGATCGTCGCCAACTTCAAGGAAACGCAGTTGCAGCACATGCGCGCCGGACAAGACGTAAAGGTGAAGATCGATGCGTATCCGGCGCATGATTTCCATGCGCGCGTCGACAGCGTGCAGGCCGGCACCGGCTCGGCCTTCAGCCTGTTGCCGCCGGAGAACGCGAGCGGAAATTTCGTTAAAGTGGTGCAGCGCGTGCCGGTGAAACTGGTGTTCGATCCGCTGCCGGACGCAGCGCTGCACCTGGTGCCCGGCATGTCGGCGGTCACGCGTGTCGACGTGTCGACTTCGCGCGGCGCGCCAGCGGTGGCCGCGCGGTGACATCGACGGCACCCTTGGCCGCAGCTCCCACCGCCACGCCGTACTGGCTGGCTGCGGTGGTCGGCTTCGGCGCGTTCATGGAGGTGCTCGACACCTCGATCGCGAACGTTTCGCTGTCGCATATCGCGGGCTCGCTGGCGGCCAGCCAGGAGGAAGCGACCTGGGTGCTGACCTCGTACCTGGTGGCCAACGCGATCATCCTGCCAATGACCGGCTGGCTCTCCAACGTGATCGGCCGGCGCCGCTATTACATCGCCTCGATCATCCTGTTCACGCTGGCCTCGGTGCTATGCGGCCTGGCGCCGTCGCTGCCGGTGCTGATCGTTGCGCGAGTCTTGCAGGGCCTGGCCGGCGGCGCCTTGCAGCCGGTATCACAGGCGATCCTGTCCGACGCGTTTCCGCAGAGCAAACGCGGCACGGCGATGGCGATTTACGCCATGGCCGTGATCTGCGGGCCCGCGATCGGCCCGCCGCTGGGCGGCTTGATCACCGACACTTTCAGCTGGCACTGGATCTTCCTGCTCAACGCGCCGGTTGGTGTGTTGCTGGCGATCGCGGCATTCCGGCTGGTGCATGACTCGCCGGCGCAGCTGGAAGCGCAGCGCCTCCGCCGCACCGAAACCTTCACCGTGGATTACCTGGGCTTTGCGCTGATCGTGATCGGCATGGGCACGCTGCAGATCATGCTCGACAAGGGGCAGCAGGAAGACTGGCTGGATTCCGGTTTCATCCGCGGCTGCCTGTTCGTCAGCGTGAGTGCGCTGCTCGCGCTGATTGTCTGGGAGCTGCGGCATCCGCACCCGATCGTGAATCTGCGTCTGCTGAAGAACCGCAACTTCGCGACTTCCAACCTGCTGATCTTCTTCATGGGTATGGCGATGTTCGGCATCATCGTGCTGATGCCGCAGTTCACCCAGAGCGTGCTCGGTTATTCGGCGCTGGACGCGGGCATCGTGATGTCGCCCGGTGCGCTGCTGATGTTTTGCATGATGCCCTTGGCCGCGCGCGTGGCCACGAAGGTGGAGCCCCGCGCCCTCATCAGCGTCGGCTTCGTGGTGTTCGGCGCCGGGCTGCTGGTGACGGCGCATTTCACCAGCCTGGGTCTCGCCCAGCACCAGTTGGTGCTGATGCGCATGGCGCAGGTGGCCGGCATTGCCTTCCTGATGGTGCCGATCAACATGCTCGCGTATGTCGGCCTGCCACCGTCCGAGGGTGGCAATGCGTCGGCGCTGCTCAACCTGATGCGCAACCTCGGCTCCGGCGTCGGCATCTCGCTGGCGGTGTCCTGGCTGTCGCGCGGCGTGCAGATGCACCAGGCCCAACTGGTTGATCGCGTCAGCCTGCTCGACCCGGCCTACCAGCAGACCATTGCCACACTAGGCAGACGATTCGATATCGACACCGCCCACGCGATGATCGCTGGCATGGTGCAAAAACAGGCAATGGTGCTCGCCTACATCGACGACTATCACTATTTTGCGCTGCTCGCGTTCCTGATCGCACCGCTGATCTGGTTCGCGAAAAAGCCGCCGGCCGATGCGCCGCCTCCGCCGCTGGTGCATTGAGAGCCGCCATCGTCGGTGACTGAGTAGTGAGCAGATCCGCTGGCGTTCATCGACGGCCTCGACGTTATCGACTGCCGCGCCTCACTGATTATCCGGTGCACTTATTGTCGCGGAGCCGGAGGTCCCCACGGTGTAGTACAAGATAGGGAGGGAGCCGATCGCGCGTTGGGGCTGGCCCTGACGGTATGCGTAGATTGACACCAGGCCGGTAGCACCTGGCGGCACATCGCTCGGGACATTGATTGACTGCTTGACTGTCGCGGTCTGACCAGCAGCGATGGTCTTTGCGATCGGCGTGGGCCCGCCCTTGCTTCCGAGATCGAACGCCGACTGTGAGACCGGCCCACCGCTTGTGACCTCGATGCTGGCTCGCAGTTCGACATCCAGTACTTCGGTTGTTGTGTTCAGCACCTGATACTGGAACTCGCATGCACTGCCTGTCGCAATCGGTGATGGGCATACGCTGAGTGCGCTGATCTCTGCGGGCATCGGCTCCAACTCGGGGCTGAGCTGTTGGCTTTGGCCTTTCACAAGATCCAGGGGCGGTGAGCGCCAGACGGCGAGTGCATTCCCGGATTTGGGATAGCCGCTGATGGCAAGCTGGTAGCGGCCTGTCGCCAGATTCGACGTATCGACCAAGAAACTGACGGTGTTGTAGTCGACCTGAATGGGCGCGTTCGGCACGTAGTAATACACGCAGAGTTCATACTGCGGATCTTGGCAAACGCTGAACGACACGGGTCCGATAGCGGGTTGGTCGCTGCTGTTTTTCTGCGTCACCCTGCCGTAGATGCCGACGGGTGCGGTGACTGTCATCGTGTACGTGCCGGTGCTGCCGGATTGTCCCGCCGCCGCCAGCCGAAGCTTGCCGTCCTCGGGAATCTCGACCAGCAGGCGCGCCTCGCCCGAACTGGCTGAACTTTGAGTTATTTTGATGCAGGAACTGGTGAATGCACTCAATACCGTATCGGCAATCGTCCCGGCACCCGAAGGGCTGCCTTTCAGGTCGATGGTGAGGAAACTGCCCGGTGTCGCCTTCAACTTGAAATAGTCGACATCGCCGCTGTCGATGGTGCCGCTCACCGACTTGGCCGGAACGCTCCCGATCGATTGGGCACTCTGGCAGCTGTCATTGGGCTCGACTTCATCGCTCGCCCATGCCAAGGGGCTGCATAGGCAGGCCAGAGTGGCCGCGACGGCCCGCCATTGTGTTTTCGTCATCAGGATTTTCCCGTTCGAAACTCGGTGCATGTCTGGGCCGCCTGCTAGGGTTGGAGTGACGGACGTTGCGGCTGGGGTTGCAGCGACGGCCGGCCGAGCAGATTGGGCGCCGGCTGCTTCGCCTGGTCGGCGGGCGAAAGCGTCGTCGTAACGGTGCTCTGCGCACTGATGACATAGCCGCCCAGACTGGCCCCGCCGATCGCGGTTTGCGGCATGCCTTTGCGATAGATGTAGACCGTAATGAATCCAGTCGATCCGGTAGGCAGATCGCCCGCGATCGGTATGGTCTGGCTGATTTTCAGGGTCTGACCTGGCTGCAAGGTTTTGTTGATCGGAGAAAGCACCCCGTTCTTTCCGACGTCGTAGCGTGAAGTAAAGACCGATGCGTCAGTGACGCTGCTTACGTTCGCGCGCAGCTCGACTTCCTGAACCTCGGCCGTCGTGTTCCTGATCTTGTAAGAAATCTCGCAGTCACTGCCGACCGGTAGTCCGGAAGGACATGTGCTGACCGGCGTGATCTCGATCGGCGTGGGCTTGGTCTGGAAGTCCAGTTGAATGGACTCTCCGCCGGCAAGGTCGATCGGATTGGAGTACTGCGTGGCAACGTTAGATCCGCCAGGAATCCAGACTTGGTACCGTCCCGATTCCAAAGTCGAAGTATCGAACGCATAGCGCCCCGAGGCATCCAGAAAGCCGCTAAGAGAATAGTTGACACAAAGCAGGTAGTCCGGACTGGCGCAGTGGTACAACCACGGATAGGTGTTGAGCGGTGCAGCGCCGGTTTGCGGATCGACGACGCTGCCGAAAATCAGCGAGGTGGGCGTGCTGATGTTCAGAACGTAGCTGCCCAGATAGATCGGATTTCCGAGGCTGCTGTAATACGTATCGCCGACCTGGATGATCAGCAGTCCATCGGCTGGAACAATGAGCGTCTCCCGCGAGTTGTATTTAACGCCGCCGATCAGAACACAGGCGCTATCGTAGGCCCCGATCACCGGCACCTGGATGGTTCCCTTTCCTGACTCGGCTCCCTGTGCCTCCAGGGTCAGGTAGGTGCCTGCCGTTGCCTTCAGGCGAAAGTAGTCCGAGTCGCCTTCGACGATCGTGCCCTTGACCGGCGACGATGGAAACTGCCCGATCGACTGGGGGCTGGTGCAGCTGTTGTTGGGCTCGACCTCGGTCTTCGCATTGGCGGTGGAGTGCGCCAGGCACAGACCAGCCGCCACCAGAGCCATTGCGGCCCATTTTGCTTCCCACATTATTTGTTCCCCTGTCCCTTACCGATTCGCGTCGTAATGGCGCTGCCCGATCCGGCGAAGCCCCCGCCTTGCGCAACTCGAAATCAGCGTCACGCAGGGCAAGCGACTATAACGCTGACGGTGGCGGGCCGTCGGGGGGATTCGGGTTTCTTTTTGCGACCTACGTCCCAGAGTTCAGCGCCGGCCCCGTCCCCGGCGCACCGACTTTCGTGGCGCATTGGCTCGGCATCGCGCTAAGCGAGTTATCCGATCTCGAATCGATATCCGAAAGTGGCCAGATCCTCGCCAAACATCGCCTCGGCCAATGCCCGCGTCCGCGCATCGAAATAGCCGCGCCAGTCGCCATCACGCTGGCCTGCGCCCAGATGAGGTAAGGGCCGCGGCGCCAGACCGATCCGCGCGCAGACGCGATCAAAGTCGGTCTGACGGGTTTCAAAGCGGATCAGGTCGTCGGTCACCAATGCTCCGGATTCGGGGTCGCGCAGCAACGCCACCTGGGGCCGGGTCAGATGACGATAGGCATGGCCTTTGCGCGGAGGGTCGAGCAGCACGTCGAGCAGCGGGCGCTCGCGGGTTTCCGGCAGATAGCGCCAGGCCGATATCAGCCGGTCGAAGGGATTGCGTACCGAGGAGAACACGAAGTAGCGCTTGTCCTCTTCGCTGCGCCGTTTCCAGGCTTCGCCTGTCACGCCGTCGTTGAAGCGATGCCAGGCTTCCTGCTTCGGCGTCAGGCCGAATGCGCTGATGATCGAAGACCCTGCCGTTTTACGCTGGTGGATGTAGATACAGCGTCGTTCGACATCGATCATGCCGGCGACTAGAGGCCGATGCAGCCCGCGCCTAACGTCTTGAAATCGGATTTGCGGCAGTAGCCGATCGTCGGATAGTAGTCGCCCATCGCGGCTTTCACCTGCGAGCGCGGCAGCTGCCCGACACTGGCCATCGACTGCGTCCAGCTCGGGTTCGCCAGAGTCTGCCGATACAGGATGAAGCCGTAGTAGTAGATGCCGTCGGCATTGGTTTTCGGTTCGCCGTCGAGGTTGTAGACCACGTCGGTGTCGAGCAGCGCGCCGAACGGCAGCCAGCTCGCGCCCCAGGTCTGCAGCTGCGAACTACTGGGCTTGTTCGACGGGTCCGAGAACACGACCGTGACCGTGCCGTCTAGCGGCTGCGTCTGCCCATCGGCCACACAGCGCGCGACGCCGGTGGTCAGCGGCTCGTTCTCGCAGACCGACCAGAAGCGCACCTGCCGGTCGGTGGTCGCCAGCCACGGCGCTTCGCCGGCCTGCGTGTTCGGGAAAGTCGGCGCGCGCATCCGCATGACGACCATGTTGTAGTCGTAGGGCGCGGTCATGAACTGGCGGCTGATCAGCGCCGACATGTAGTTGTTGTCGGCGCTCGGATAGAACGGCGTGAACGGATTGGTGATCGACAGCAGCAGGCTCGGCGGATTGGTCACCGGCCGCGTATCGAGCGGGATGGTGCCGGTGAAGTCGTACTTGTCGATGTGGCCGTTGACCGTATCCGACTTCGGCAGGATCGGCCGCGGCGCGCACGTGCTCAGCGTGACGCCGTTCTGCTTGATCTTCGGTAGTTTCGGGCTGGTGGTGCTGCCGTACAGGCTCTTGACGTTATTGGCGTAGTACACGCGGTACACCAGCCCCACTTCGGTCAGGCCGTCCGAATAGATCGTGTTCGGCGCCGGCGTCGACGGCGTCGCGCCGAATACCAGTTTGACCGTGTAGGTGCCCAGCGCCGTGGTCGAGCCGGAGCGGTACGGGTTGTTGCTGCCCGAGTCCGGATTGATTTCCTGGTCGCCGATCGCGCCGCGCACGTTGTGCTCGATGTCGTAGACCTGGATGCCCATGTAGCGCGCCGCCGGAAACTGGCCCTTGATCGTCACCGAGCTGCCGAGTGCGCCGGTGATCAGGCCGGCCCAGTAGGTCGCATTGCCTTCCGGATACGCGATATTGCGCATGCCGGTCGGCTCGGACTGGATATTCTGTTGTCCGTACCAGGCCTGTACGTCGGTGCAGGAGGCGTCAGGAGTCGCCCACACGCCCCAGCCGGACTGGGCCAGCGCCGGAGCGCAGAACAGCATGGCGGCTATCGAGATCGGCAGCGCGCCGACGCGCGCCATGATGGATGACATTTGCATGCTGTTGTACCCGGAAACGATCAGCTGAGGCGCGGTGCAACGTCTTTGGCGTTGTTTGCGTAGTTTGACATGCAAGACCGAGCCCATGGTGACATGGCCGGCTCTGCAACGTGAGCCCTGCCGCCGAGGCAGCTGTCGGGCAGGCCGGATAGACTCAGCGCCCATTTTTTTATGCGGGAGCGCCATGTCCGCCACTGTCTATCCAGGCCTGCAGGCTACGCTGGCCGGCTTTATCGATCCGGTGATCGGCCGTGATCTGATCAGTGCCGGCGTCGTCTCCCGTGCCGAGCTTGCCGGCGCGCGCGCGATCGTCGCCATCGAGCTGGGTTTCCCGGCTGCCGGCCATGCGCCGGGCCTAAAAGCCGCGATCACCGAGCGGATCAGGCTGGACACCGGCCTGGAAGCCGAGGTGTCGATCACCTGGCGCGTCAAGCCGCATGCGGTGCAGAAGAACCTGCGGCCGCTGGCGCAGATCCGCAACGTGATCGCGGTGGCCAGCGGCAAGGGAGGCGTCGGCAAATCGACCGTCGCGGTGAACCTGGCGTTGGCGCTGCAGGCCGAGGGTGCGCGCGTCGGTTTGCTTGACGCCGACATCTATGGCCCGAGCCAGCCGCGCATGCTCGGCAGCAGCGCGCGGCCGAGCTCGCCTGACGGCAAGATCATGAACCCGGTCGTCGCCCACGGCCTGCAGTCGATGAGCATCGGCTATCTGATCGACGACACCCAGCCGACGATCTGGCGCGGGCCGATGGTGACCTCGGCGCTGATGCAGCTGCTGACCGAGACGCGCTGGGACGATCTCGACTATCTGATTATCGACATGCCGCCAGGCACCGGTGACATCGCGCTGACCCTGTCGCAGAAAATCCCGCTGTCGGGCGCGGTGATCGTGACCACGCCGCAGGACATCGCGCTGCTGGATGCGCGCAAGGGCCTGGAGATGTTCAGGAAGGTCGAAGTCACCGTGCTCGGCGTAGTCGAGAACATGAGCGTGTTCTGCTGCCCGAACTGCGGCCACCAGAGCGCGATCTTCGGCAGCGGCGGCGGCGACAAGCTGGCGTTTGAGACCGGTGTCGACGTGCTGGGCCGGCTGCCGCTGGACGGGCGCATCCGCGAGCAGGCCGACAACGGCAGGCCGACCGTGGTCTCCGATCCAGATTCGGACGCGGCGAAGGCGTATCGGGACATCGCGCTGCGTGCTGCGGCGCGCCTCGCGCATGGCGAGGTCAACGCGTTCCCGAGCCTGTCAATCTCCGACGACTGAGGCCGTGTCGGCCGGCCTAGCGCAGTATCGCGGTCATCACCGGCTTGAGCATCCACAGCGCCGTCGCCGCCACCAGCGCCGCATTGACGCAGTTGAACAGGCGCCGCAGCCGCGGCTCGGCCAGGTGCCGGCGCATGCCGGAACCGGCCACGACCCACAGCGAGATGCACGGCAGGTTCAGCAGGCAGTAGACACCCACCAGCAGCGGCGCGCGCATCACGTCGGACACATCGGCAGCGAGCACCAGGCTGACGCCGGACGCGGCCATGCCCCAGACCTTGGGATTGATGAACTGGAACGCGACTGCGGCACCCAGGCTCATCGGCTGTGCCGCCGCGCCGCTCCCGGCGTCCAGCGGCTTGCGAGGGTCGGCGCTGGCCGTGACTTTGGCCAGCCACAGCAGGTACAGCGCACCGGTGATCGACAGCAGGGCCTGCAGTGCCGGCACGCGGCTCAGCAAAGCGCCGAGACCGAAGTAGGCGAGCAGCAGCACCAGCGCCAGGCCCGCGCTGACGCCGAAGCAATGCGGCAGCGTGCGGCGCACACCGAAGCGCAGGCCCGAGGACAGCAGCATCAGGTTGTTCGGCCCTGGCGTGATCGAGGTGCCGAAGGCCAGAGCGGCAAGTTGCGCCGACAGGGCGGCGGCGCCGGAGGTCATCGTGAGCGAGGTGGCGTCCATCGGCTGCATCCCTTGAAAGGTGCAGCACCATAGACAGCCGGGTCGGGGCGGTACAGATACAGCGGCGGCGTTTTCCAGGCAGTACAGTTACTGGCCCGGCCGCTGCCACCGATGGCCTAATCTGCCCACCTCGAAAACGCTGATTCGCATGTCTGCCGACGACACCACTGCGCTCCCTGATCAGCCGCTGTACCTGACCGTGGCCGATGAGCTGGACCTGCTGATTGCACAGGGTCAGCTGGCGGCTGGTGAGCGCCTGCCGTCGGTGCGCGAGCTGTCGCAGCGCCGCCGGCTCAGCGCGACGACCGCACTGGCGGCGCTGCGGGCGCTGGAGCGGCGCGGTGTCGTCGAAGCGCGGCCGCAGTCGGGCTACTACGTGCGGCAGCGGCCGCGTCGTCTGCCCGAGCCGGCGACGAGCCGGCCGCCAGCCGCGGCCAAGCCGGTCACGGTCAGCAGCATCGCGGCGCGACTACTCGCCGCGAGTAACGATCCGGACATCATCGGCTTTGGTGCGGCGATTCCCGAAGCAGACTGGTATCCGGTGGCGACGCTGCAACGCCACGCGGCGCAGGCGGCGCGGCGCCATTCGCAGATGATCGGTGAATACAGCCCATTTTTCGGTCTGCCAGCGCTGCGTCACCAGATCGCGCGGCGCTACGCTGAGCTGGGCGTCGCCGTTGACGAGGACGAAGTCGTCATCACCAACGGCTGCATGGAAGCTCTCAATCTGGCGCTGCGTACGGTCGCGGCGCCCGGTGCCGTCATTGCGGTGGAATCGCCGACGTATTACGGCCTGCTGCAGCTGATCGAATCGCAGGGCATGAAGGCACTGGAGATTCCGACGCATGCGCGTGACGGCTTGTCGGTCGATGCGCTTGCCGCGGCGCTGGCCGGGCCGGAAGGCGCTCAGATCCGTGCCTGCGTGGTGACACCGGCGTTCGCCAATCCGCTCGGCTCGCTGATGCCCGAGCGCGCGCGTCAGGCACTGGTGCGGCTCTGCGAGCGGCACCGCGTGGCGCTGATCGAAGACGACATCTACGGCGAGCTGGATTTCGCCGGTCAGCGGCCGATACCGGTGCGGCACTGGGATCGCAGCGGCAGCGTGCTGCTGTGCGGTTCGTTCTCGAAATCGCTGGCGCCGGGCGCGCGCATTGGCTGGTTGCTCGCCGGGCGGCATCGCGACGCGGTGCGCATGCGCAAATTCACCACTTCGGCCGGCACCGCGCTGATCTATCAACACGCCCTGTCGGACTATTTGCGCACGCAGGCCTATGCGCGCCATCTGGCCAGGCTGCGCCGGCTATGTGCGAACAACGTGGCGCGTTATGCCGACGCGGTGGAGCAGCATTTCCCGGCGGGCACGCGCGTCAGCCGTCCCGCTGGCGGTTTCGTGTTGTGGGTAGAACTGCCGCGCGGCACCGACACCCTGGCGCTATACGAACGCGCCCTGTTTCGCCGCATCAACTTCGCGCCCGGGCCGCTGTTCTCGGCGAGCGGCCGTTACCGCCATTGCCTGCGCCTGAATTGCGGCCGCCAGTGGACGCCGGAAGTGGCCGCTGCTTTGCAGGCGCTGGGCCGGCTGGTCGAGACTGGCTGACGCGGCCCCGCGATAGCCGCGCGGTGCGTGAAGCGCTAGCTTTCATGCCGGGAACGGTCGGGCAGACTCGAGCCGTCAGTCAGGGAGACAAGACATGGCCACCAGGAAAACACCGCCGCAGCCGAGCACTGCCGGCCGCACTTTCGATGCTCGCCCCGACCGTGTCGACTTCCGCGACCGGGTCTACACGCCGCCGTTGATCGCGCTGCCGGCGCAGACGCCGGACCCGAAGCAGATCAGCAAATACTTCCCCGAGTACGCAGCGCAGGGTCTGGTGCTGGATCAGGGCAGCGAGGGTGCCTGTACCGGCTTCGGCCTGGCTGGCGTGATCAACCACATGGCCTGGCGCCGCTCGCTGGCCGGCAAGCAGAAACGGGCCGGCGTCAGCCCGCGCATGCTCTACCAGCTGGCGCGCCAGTACGACGAATGGCCCGGCGAGGACTACGACGGGTCCAGCTGTCGCGGCGCGATGAAGGGCTGGCATCGTCACGGCGTCTGCAGCGCCACGCTGTGGCCGTATGCGAACCGGCGCGGCGAATTCATCAAGCCCAAAGCCGGTTGGGAGCAGGACGCCGCACTGCGTCCGCTCGGCGCCTACTACCGCGTCGACATGGCCTCGATCGCCGACATGCAGGCGGCGATTTTCGAGGTCGGCGCGATCTATGTTTCGGCCGACGTGCACGCCGGCTGGTCGATCAAGCGGGCCGCGTCGTTGCCGGTGATTCCCTGCCACAAGGACACCGACGGCGGCCATGCCTTTGCGCTGGTCGGCTACACGCCTGAAGGCTTCATCGTGCAGAACTCCTGGGGGCCGGGCTGGGGCTTTCACGGCTTCGCGGTGATGACTTATGAGGACTGGGTGCTGCACGGCAACGACGCCTGGGTCGCCGCGATGGGCGCGCCAATGCTCGGCGCCGTGTCCGCGCGCACCCGCAGCAGCGAGTCGCTGCGTGATCGCCAGGCGGCGCCGAATTCCGCGCTGGTGCCGGTTACCGCGGCAGCGCTTGCGGCCAACCCGGCGACGCTGCCGTGGAGCGAGGCCGTGGCCTATGAGCACTCGGTGGTGCTCGGCAACAACGGCGAGCCGCAGAACCGTTTCATCAGCGCACCGAACGCCGCCGCCGCGGTGCAGATGGCGGCGTATGAATCGCCGCTGGCCTGGCTGAAGGCGCGACCGACGCCGCGCATCGCGATCTATGCTCACGGCGGCCTCAACGACGAGGCCGCGTCGATCAAGCGCATCCGCGTGCTGGCGCCGTATTTCGCCGCCAACAACATCTATCCGCTGTTCATTACCTGGCGCACCGGCGTCTGGGAAAGCATCGTCGGCATGCTGCACGACACCACCGACAAGCTGTTCGGCGCGAGCATCGTCGGCAGCGGCTGGGAGTGGGCGCGGGACCAGGCCGATCGCGCGATCGAGGCGCTGGCCGAGCGCGCGCTGGTCAAGCCGGTGTGGATGCAGATCAAGCAGAACGCCGAGGCGGCTGCCGACGGCGGCAGCGGCCTCTGGCAAGTCGCCACGCATCTGCGCGCGCTCAAGCAAGCGCTGCCGAGTCTGGAGATCCACCTGGTCGGCCATTCCGCCGGCGCGATCCTGCTCGGCCATCTGCTCGACCTGTGCGCGCCGGCGGCCGCTGTGCCGGCGCTGGCGATCCGCTCGGCCTCGCTGTTCGCGCCGGCCTGCACGCTCGGCTTCGCCAACCGGCGCTACATCGGTGCCGCCGGCAACGGCGTGCTGCGCGCGGCGGATCTGCATGTTGACCTGATGAGCAACGAGCGCGAACTCGCCGACACGGTCGGGCCCTACGGCAAGTCGCTGCTGTACCTGGTCAGCCGAGCGCTCGAGAGCGTGCACAAGATGCCGCTGCTCGGCATGGAGGCGGCCTGGCATCCGCTGGACAAGGACAGCGACGGCAAGCTATGGAACAGCAGCGCCGTCACCATCGCCGACCTGGCGCAGTGGCGGGCGTTCTCGGCCGGCGGCGCGGTCGCCCTGCAGGTGCATGCCGACAAGCTGGTGCGCACCGGCACCGCGCCCGGCCAGTCGATCGCGCTGGCGCACGGCTCTTTCGACAACGACATCGACGTGATCAGCGCGACGCTGGCACGCGTGCTCGGCACGCCGCCGGCGGTGCCGGTCGACAATCTGCAGGCGTTCTAGCGCCGGGGCGGCGGGGCCCCGGTACAATGCCGCCACATCGACCGCAGAGGCTGCCCGTCCGCATGAGCATCAAGTCCGACCGCTGGATCAAACGCATGGCGCGTGATCACGGCATGATCGAGCCGTTCGAGAGCGGCCAGGTGCGCAGCAACGAGGGCGGCAAGATCGTCAGCTACGGCGTCAGCAGCTACGGCTACGACGTGCGCTGCGCGGACGAGTTCAAGATCTTCACCAACATCAATTCGACGATCGTCGATCCGAAGAACTTCGACGAGAAAACCTTCGTCGACGTGAAGGGCCCGGTGTGCATCATCCCGCCGAACTCCTTCGCGCTCGCCCGCACCGTCGAGTATTTCCGCATCCCACGCAGCGTGCTGACGATCTGTCTCGGCAAGAGCACCTACGCGCGCTGCGGCATCATCGTCAACGTCACGCCGCTGGAACCGGAGTGGGAGGGCCACGTGACGCTGGAATTCAGCAACACCACGCCGCTGCCGGCCAAGATCTACGCGAACGAGGGCGTCGCGCAGATGCTGTTTCTGGAGTCCGACGAAATCTGCGAAACCAGCTACAAGGACCGCGGCGGCAAGTACCAGGGCCAGACCGGGGTTACGCTGCCGAAGACCTGAGTCCGGATTGGCGTTGGGCAGCATGTAGGTTGGGGTTCGCTGCGCTCACCCCAACCTACGCGCGGACGGTGAGCGCGCCAGTTGGGCTGTGCTACTTCTCAGGGCCGCGCGTATAGCCGCAAGTATTCTGCCGCGGCGCGTTCCCAGGAAAAATCGCGGGCCATGCCGGCCAGCTGCATCGCCTTCCAGATCTTCGGATCGCCGCGCAATTCCAGTGCGCGGTTGACGCCCCAGAGCACGCCGCCGACGTCGGCGTCGTTGAACATCACGCCGCTTGCGCTGCCATCGGCGATCGTCTGCGGCGTCGCGTCGGTCACCGTGTCGGCGAGGCCGCCGGTGCGGCGTACCACCGGGATCGTGCCGTAGCGCTGGCTGTACATCTGGTTGAGACCGCAGGGCTCGAAGCGCGAGGGCATCAGGAAGATGTCGGCGGCGGCTTCGATGCGGTGAGCCAGGCGCTCGTCGTAGCGCAGCTGCACGCCGACGCGCTGCGGATGGCGCGCGGCGGCGTCGCGCCAGGCCTGCTCCTGAGCACGATCACCGGATGCCAGCAGCGCGAACTGCAGTGCCGGATACGCGTGCAGCAGCGGCTCCAGCGCACCGAGGATCAGGTCGGTACCTTTCTGCTCGGCCAGGCGCGTGACGATGCCGATCAGCGGCGCATCGACGTCGGCGGCCAGGCCCATTTCCTGCTGCAGTTCGCGCTTGTTGGCGTTCTTGCCCTGACGCAGGCTGGCGGCGGTATAGCGGCGCGCCAGCAGCGGATCGGTGGCCGGATTCCAGGCCTCCATGTCGATGCCGTTGGCGATGCCGGCCAGGCGTGCCGCGCGCCAGCGCAGCAGCGGGTCCAGACCATAGCCATACTCGCGGGTCTGGATCTCGCGCGCATACGTGGGGCTGACGGTGGTGATCACGTCGGCCGCGGTCAGGCCGCCTTTCATGAAGCAGAAGCCGCCGTGCATCTCCACGCCGTCGATGCTCCACAGCCGCGGCGGCAGGCCGAGAAAGTCGAAAGCCTCGCGTCCGTACCAGCCCTGGTAGGCGATGTTGTGGATCGTGAACACCGTGCGCGGCCGCACCGGCTCCAGCGACAGCCAGGACAGCGCCGGCCCGGTCTGCCAGTCGTTGGCATGCACCACGTCGGGCTGCCAGCCGGCCGCGCCCATGCTCAAGCGATAGATCACCTCGCTGAAGCAGCCGAAGCGCCAGGCGTTGTCGGCGAAGTCGTGGCCCGCCGCGTCGCGGTACGGGTCGCCGTCGCGGGCATACAGGTACGGCGCATCGATCAGCCATAGCTTCAGCGGCGTGCCCGGCAGCTGCCCCTCGATCACGCCAAAGGACTGGCCGCGGATTTCGATCCGGCGGATTGGCTGCGCGCTTTCGAGCTTGTCGATCAGCCCGCGGTAGGCCGGTATGACCACGCGCACGTCGGCACCGATCCGGGTCAGGGCCAGCGGCAGCGCGTAGGCGACGTCGGCGAGCCCGCCGGTCTTGATCAGCGGCCAGCATTCGCTGGCGGCAAAGAGCACCCGCATTTCGGCTTTCGTTGTCATGGGTTCAGGATTGGCACGTAGGATAAGCGGGTCGCCCGAACTCCGCCTTCGCCGGCGCTGCTGGCCCATAGCGCCAAGGAACCCGAAACTGTGACCGTTGCCGACAACGCGCCTTCCGTCCCGCAGGATCTGCTGCGCCGACTGCAGGAAAACCGTCTCGGTGATCCGTTCCAGCTGCTCGGCCGGCGGCCTTCCGGCAAGTCCGGCACCAGCCTGCGAGTCTGGAGGCCCGGCGCGCGGCGCGTGCATCTGCACGCGGCCGACGGCCCCGAGCTGCAGCGCATTCCGGATTCCGATCTGTTCGTCGCGCAGTTGGCCGGGACGCTGCCGCGTGATTACCGGCTGCATTGGCAGGACGCCGGCGGAGCCTGGCACAGCGGCCACGACGCCTATGCCTTCGACGAGCCGCTGATCGCGGATTTCGACCTGCACCTGTTCGGTGAAGGCCGCCACTGGCATGTGCACAAGATGCTCGGCGCGCATCCGCTGAGCATCGACGGCGTGGCGGGCGTGCGCTTCGCGGTCTGGGCGCCGCATGCGCTGGCGATCAGCGTGGTTGGCGACTTCAACGCCTGGGACGGCCGCATCCACCTGATGCGCGGCCATGGCAGCGGCGTCTGGCAGCTGTTCATTCCCGATCTGCCGGCCGGTGCGTTTTACAAGTTCGAGATCTGCGGGGCCGACGGGGCCCGGCGCCTCAAGTCCGATCCCTACGGCCGCGAGTTCCAGCTGCGCCCCGAAACCGCGTCGGTGATCGGCGCGCCCAGCCAATACCCGTGGGCCGACGCCGCCTGGCTGCAGGCGCGGCAGGGGCGCGACTACCAGCGCGAGCCGATGTCGGTCTACGAGGTGCATCTGGGCAGCTGGCAGCGCAGCGACGACAACGGCTATCTGAGCTATCGCGAGATCGCGCAGCGGCTGGTGCCGTATGTGGTGCAGCTCGGCTTCACCCATATCGAGCTGCTGCCGATCAGCGAGCATCCTTTCGACGGCTCCTGGGGCTACCAGACCATCGGCCTGTACGCGCCGACCAGCCGACATGGTTCACCGGACGACTTTCGTTATCTGGTCGATCAATGCCATGCCAGCGGCATCGGCGTGATCCTCGACTGGGTGCCGGCGCATTTCCCCAAGGACGCGCACGGCCTGCGCCAGTTCGACGGCCAGCCGCTGTACGAATACCCCGATCCGCTGCGCGGCGAGCACCCCGAGTGGGGCACGCTGGTCTACGACTATGGACGGCCGCAGGTGCGCAATTTCCTGCTCGCCAACGCGCTGTTCTGGATCGAGCTGTTTCATATCGACGGTCTGCGTGTCGATGCGGTGGCGTCGATGCTGTATCTCGACTACGGCCGCAATGCCGGCGAGTGGAAGCCCAACCAGCTGGGCGGCCGCGAGCATCTCGAGGCGGTGGATTTTCTGCGCGATCTGAACATCGTCGTGCACGGCCAGCATCCGGGCGCGGTGGTGATTGCGGAGGAGTCGACGTCGTGGCCCAAGGTGTCGCGGCCGGTCGACGAGCAGGGCCTGGGTTTTTCGATGAAGTGGGACATGGGCTGGATGCACGACACGCTCGACTACTTCAAGTGCGACCCGCTGTATCGCCGCTACGACAACAACAAGATGACCTTCGGCCTGATGTACGCCTGGACCGAAAGCTTCGTGCTGCCGCTTTCACACGATGAAGTGGTGCACTTGAAGAAAGCGCTGGTCGAGAAGATGCCCGGCGACGACTGGCAGAAGTTCGCCAACCTGCGGCTGCTGTACGCCTGGATGTACACCCGGCCCGGCAAGAAACTGCTGTTCATGGGCGGCGAGTTCGGCCAGCGCCGCGAGTGGAACCACGACCGCCCGCTCGACTGGTGGCTGGATACGCAGCCGCTGCACGCCGGGCTGCGCGGCTGGCTGAGCGATCTGAATCATCTGCACCGCGACGTGCCGGCATTCCACGAACGCGATTTCGAGCCTGGCGGTTTCGACTGGATCGATTGCAACAACCTCGACGAGTCGGTATTCGTGTACCGGCGCCGGGACCGCTCGGGGCGGGACAGTGTCGTGGTATTGAACTGCACGCCGGTGGTCCGCCATCGCCAGCGCATCGGCGTGCCGAGCCTGGGGCGCTGGATCGAGCGGCTGAATTCCGATGCGCCGGTCTACGGCGGCAGCGGCGTCGGCAACCTCGGCGTCGTCGAGGCGTTCGCGGCTGCGTGCATGAACCAGCCCTGCACGCTGGAGCTGAGCCTGCCGCCGCTGGGGGCGCTGGTGCTGAGCCTGGAAGAGCCCGTCGCGCTCAAGCAGAACAAACTGTAGGAGCGGTCCTTGACCGCGATTGCGCCCTCACGACCACACTCGCGGTCACGGACCGCTCCTACAGTGGTAATCCGTGGTAATCAGTGGTGATGCGCTAACCGCCGCTCATCCACGCCTTCCGGATCTCGCGCCCGCACAGCACGCTGTCCCAGTACGAAGTCTTGCCCATCTTGTTCCGGGCCAGCACGCCATACGTGGTCTTGTCCTTCGAGATCCACGGATAGAAGCCCATCGCGCCCGGGCTGCTGAAGGCGCCGTCGCCGGTGCGGGGGTCGTCCTCGATCCAGTGGTTGATGCTGTAGTGCCAGTTGTCGACGACCGGCGTGTAAGCCACGCCGGGGCAGCTGGTCGAGGCGCAGACCGGCTGGTAGCCGAGGAACTCCTTCATCCGCAGCTGGCCGGAGATGATCTTGCGCAGGAACTTGCCGTAATCCGCGGGGCTGGATTCCATGCCGCCCGCCGGCTGCGGCGATTTGTACGAGAAGCCGATCTCGGGGCCGACGTATTGTTTGATCTCGCGGCCGAACTCCTCGGCGTTCATCCGCCCCAGGCCGAGCATGCCGGCCAGCTTCTGGTCATGGCCGCCGCCGTAGGAGAACCTGCCGACCTTGCTGCCGTCCCGATCGCCGTTGGAGCGCGCGGTCATGCAGGAGTCGACGCTGCGCGACAGCATGCACATCAGCGGGTTGAAGTTGGCATAACCGGAGCGCATTTCCAGGTAGCTCAACTGATCGGCGGTGGGCTGCGCGCTGCGGCCGATCTTCTCCAGGAAATACGCGCCGAACACGAACTTGCTGGCCGAGGCGATGCGGATTGTCTCGTTGGCGCTGTATTCGCTGCCGATCTTGCCGCTGCCCTGGACGCCGCTGGCGTCGCCGATCTCCCAGTAGAAGTCGCCCAGCGCCTTGCACTCCGGGCTGCCACCGGCGACTGAGGCTGCAGCCTGCTGGCGTGCCTGCACCGAACCCGCCGCATAGGCACCCGGCACCGCTGCCGCGGCGATCACCAGCATTGCGATACTCGACGCGGATCGCAGCGCTACGACTTTTTTCATCTGAATGTCCTCTTGTCCTGGTCCGGTTTATTGCACCCGGCGGCTTGCGCTGATCTTGCAAGTTGCCGAATAGCTGACTGACTCGACAGCTAATGTAGCCGCTCTGGATGAACCGCAGCGTAGGAGTTTGCAGCGTCTTTCACCGGCGCAAGCAGCCTGTCGGGCTCGGGATTGATCGGCTGCAAAAGCGGCTGTGCGGTCCATATTCCGCCGCCTTTTCGACCCATAGCACGACTATGGGCCTTCAAAGTCGACGAAATCTGTCCTCGCACAACCGCTTTTTCGCATGCGATCACCCAAGCCCGACAGGCTGCTAGGACAACCTGAGCTTCCTTGAGCAAGTGTTTCATTGGGAACGGCATTGGTCTTGCCTGACACAGCGTCGCCGGCACCGGGATCGAGCGTGATCACAAGGGACGATAGGCCGATGCGACGGACTGCGGAGGAGCCGCTATCATGAAATTCGACAACCCGAGTGCCTACCTCGCCAGCGCTGTAGAGGACCCCGTGCAATCGCAATCCGATCCGCGTTTCGTCAGCCGTCTCACCAAGAGCACGCTTGCGCTGGTCATGGCCGGGGGCCGCGGTTCGCGGCTCGGGCCGATGACGCAGTGGCGCGCCAAGCCGGCGGTGCCCATCGCCGGCAAGTTCCGGATCATCGACTTCTCGCTGTCCAACTGCATCAACTCCGGCATCCGCCGGATTGGTGTGCTGACCCAGTACAAGAGCCATTCGCTGATCCAGCATCTGCAGAAGGCCTGGAGCTTTCTCGGCGGCGAGTTCGGCGAGTTCGTCGAGCTGCTGCCGGCGCAGCAGCGCGTCGACGAGAACAGCTGGTACATGGGCACCGCCGACGCGGTTTACCAGAACCTGGACATCATCCGCGCCCACGAGCCCAGCCATGTGCTGATCCTGGCCGGCGACCACGTCTACAAGATGGACTACGGCCGCATGCTGGCGCACCACGTGGAGAAGGGCGCGCAGATCTCGGTGGGCTGCGTCGAAGTGCCGCTGGTGGAGGCGAGCGGCTTCGGCGTGATGGACGTCGACAGCGATAGCCGCGTGGTCAAGTTCTCGGAGAAGCCGAAGAACCCCGACTGCATCCCGGGCCGGCCCGACACCGCGCTGGCGTCGATGGGCATCTACATCTTCGACGCCAGCTACCTGCTCGACCTGCTGACACGCGATGCCGGCATGACCATGTCCAGCCACGATTTCGGCCACGACATCATCCCCGCCGCGATCAAGAACGACCGCGTCTACGCCTATGCGCTGCGCGACGTCCATGACCAGAACCGCGCCGGCTACTGGCGCGATGTCGGCACCATCGACGCCTACTGGAAGGCCAACCTCGAACTCGTCGACGTGGTGCCCGAGCTGAATCTATACGACGACCAGTGGCCGATCTGGACCTATCAGCAGCAAACGCCGCCGGCCAAGTTCGTGTTCGACGGCCCGCACCAGCGCGGCACCGCGGTCAACTCGATGGTGTCGGGCGGCGCGATCGTGTCCGGCGCCGAGGTCAATCACTCGGTGCTGTTCTCCAACGTGACCATCGAGCGCGGCAGCATCATCGAAGACTCGGTGATCCTGCCGCGGGTGAAGATCGGCGCCAACTGCACGATCCGCAAGGCGGTCATCGACGAGGGCTGCATCATCCCCGAAGGCAGCCAGATCGGTGTCGATCCGGTAGCCGACAAGAAGAACTACCACATGTCGCCCGGTGGCGTGGTGCTGGTGACGTCCGAAATGCTCGGCCAGCCGCCGATGGTTCGGTGAACGGCCAACGGGCATAAAAAAACCGGCCCCGGAAACGGGGCCGGTTCGGTTCCAGCATCAGAACGCGGTGATGCCGTTGGGCGTGCCCAGGCCGGTCGGGCCGTCGTAGCCGGTACCGGCGGTGCACAGGTAGGGCACGGTGCAGCTGCCGTTGCTGCCCGAGGTCACGTCGAACAGCGCGCTGACGTGCGCGTAAGGATCGCTGCCGTAGTTCACCGCGCCGCCATTGGCGCCGTAGACACCGCCGATCAAGGGCGCCGCGACGCTGGTGCCGCCGAACACCAGCCAGGCCGATCTACGCGCCGTCGACGGGCCGTAGACCGCGACGCCGGTGTTCGGATCAGCCACCGCCGACACGTCGGCGAGGCTGCGCATCGTGCAGCCGGTATCTAGCTGCCAGCTCGGCTTCGCATAAGTTGTGCTGCAACCGCTGCCGGCGCCGCTCCAGGCGGTCTCGGTCCAGCCGCGGCTGTTGCTGGCGGTCACCAGATGCGTGCCGCCGACCGCGGTGACATGCGGCGAGGACGCGGGGAACTGCACGCCGTAGCCGCTATCGCCGGTGCTGACGGTAACCGCAACGCCCGGATGGTTGTAGGCGGACTCGTAGCTGGTGCTGCCGGATTCGCCGCCGCCGTAGCTGTTGCTGATTACATGCGCGCCGAATGCGGCGGCGGTGTTCACTGCTGCCGCGAGGTTCGCGAAGCTCGAGGAGTTGCCTTCGACCAGCAGCAGCTTGCAGTTCGGGCACATCGCGCTGGCCATGTCGAGATCCAGTGCGGTTTCCTGCGACCAGCCGGTGTTGGTCTTCGGATACGGTCCGGCGCTGCCGCTTTGGTTGAGCTTCTGGAAGCAGCCGTTGGCGGTGGTGCAGGCGGGCAGGCCATAGGTCGAGCGATACGTCGCCAGATCGCTTTCGGCATTCGGATAGCCGTAGGCGTCGACGATGGCGACGATCGTGGTCGAGCTGCCGGTGGCGGTGATCTTGTATGCCGAGCGCAGATCGCTGGGGCCGTAGCCCGACGGTGTCTTGGTTTCGAGCAGGTTGCCGGCGTTGTCGACTACGACGTGCGAATGGCAGCGTGCCATGCGTTCTTCGGAGATCGCCGGGCAAACCGCGATGTGCCGCACACGCTCGGGCGCTGCATGCGCAGCACTCGCCGCCATCATGGCCGCCGCGGCCACTCCCTTGAGTAACAGTTTTGTAACGGTTCGCATCGAAATATCTCCCTGAAATCGATAAGAAAAGGTGTCGCAACCGATCAAGGCTAACACCGCTGAAGCCGATTTCCCTGGGGAAAAACCCTAGCAAGCGATCAAACGGCGATGCGATGCGCCGATCCTGATCACAACCAGATCATCAAACCGAGCTCGAAGCGATGCGCCTGCGCCGCGTGCCGCGGATACGCGCGGATCTGATAGTGCTGCAGGCCGGTCAAGGGCTCGAGTTCGGTCTCAAACAGGCCCTCCTTGCCCGGCTTCAAAGTCAGCACCTGCTCGACCTGGAATCGGCCCTGCGCATCGACACGTCCGACCCGGTATTCGACGACCAGGTCGTCGACGCTCAGACCATTGAGCTGGGCCTGCACGCGCAAGGCCAGGCGCTCGCCGGTCGCCACCACGCTGGCCGGGGTCGCGGCCAGGCGCAGCGACACTCCGGGCCAGGCGTCCAGTACAAGCCGCTTCCACCGCGACAACTCGCGCGCGGCCTTGCTGTCGCCGGCGCTCAGGCGCGCCGCGGCTCGGGACGCCGGCGCGTAATAGCCGCGCACGTAGTCGACCACCTGGCGCGATGAGTTGAAGCGCGGGATCAGGCTCTTCATCGAATTGCGCGACAGGCGCAGCCATTCGTCCGAGTAGCCGTCGCCGGCACCGTGGTAATAGCGCGCCGCGACCTCGTGCTCGAGCAGGTCGAGCAGCTGGCGCGATTCCTCGGCGTCGCGGATGTTCGGGTCGAGCACCGGCTGAATCGCGAAGCCGTTCTGGTTCGGCTCGGGCTGGTAGCCCTCGGCCCACCAGCCGTCCATCACCGACAGGTTGACCACGCCGTTGATGCCGGCCTTCTCGCCGGACGTGCCGCTGGCTTCCTGCGGATATTCGGGGTTGTTGAGCCAGACATCGCAGCCCTGCACCAGGTTGCGCGCCAGCAGCATGTCGTAGCCCTCGACCATGAACAGCCGGCCGATGAACCCGGGCTTCAGCGACATCTCGTGCAGCTGGCGGATCAGGTCCTGGCCCGGCTGGTCCTTCGGATGCGCCTTGCCGGCAAAGATCAGGATCGCCGGACGCTGCGGATCGTTGAGCAGCTTCGACAGCCGCGCCGGATCGCGCAAGATCAGCGTCGCGCGCTTGTAGGTCGCAAAGCGCCGCGCGAAGCCCAGCACCAGGGTGCGCGTCTCATGCGTGCGGATGTGCTGCGTCGCCTGCGCGATCAGCGCCTCGGGTAGCTCGTTGCGGCGGTGCTGGCGGGTGATGCGCTCGTTGATGTCGATCAGCAGATCGCGCTTGAGCTGGCGGCGCACCGCGCGGAAGCGATGATCCGGGATCTCGTCCAGCCGCTGCCAGTAATCGACGTCGAGCAGCTTGTTGCGCCAGCCGCGCAGCGCGTCGTGGAACAGCTGCGTCCAGGCGCGTGCGATGAAGGTCGGCAGATGCACGCCGTTGGTGACCGAGCCGATCGGATTCTCCTCCGGCGTGATCTGCGGCCACAGGCTGCGTTCCATCATGCTGGCGACGCCGCCATGGATCTTGGAAACGCCGTTGTGAAAGCGCGATCCGCGCAGTGCCAGCGCGGTCATGTTGAAGCGCGTTTCGCCGTGCCCGTCGGCGCCCAGGCGGAGCAGGCGACTCTCGTCGGTGCCGAACTGCGGCAACAGCTGCTGGAAGAACCAGTTCACCTGCGCATGATGAAAAATATCGTGTCCGGCCGGTACTGGCGTATGCGTGGTGAACACCGTGCCCGCGGCGATCTCCTCCAGCGCCGCTTCGAAATCCAGGCCCTGGGCAACCCGTTCGCGCACCCGCTCCAGGATCATGAAAGCCGCATGGCCTTCGTTGATGTGCCAGGCGCTCGGCGCAAGACCGAGCGCGCGCAGCGCGCGCACGCCGCCGACACCGAGCACGATCTCCTGCTGGATGCGCGTATCGGTATTGCCGCCGTAGAGCTGGAAGGTGATCGAGCGATCCGCGTCGCTGTTCTCGGGCAGATCGGAGTCGAGCAGGTACAGCGCGATATGGCCGACATCGGCGCGCCAGACCCGCAGCTGCACGATGCGATCGGCGATCGGCACCGACACACGCACCTCGGTGCCGCGAGCGTCGAGCGCGATGCTGATCGGCAGCTCGTCGAAGTTCGCGGTCTGCGGCGTCGCCACCTGGTGGCCGAGTGCGTCGATGGTCTGGTTGAAATAGCCTTCGCGATACAGCAGGCCCACCGCGACGAAGGGCACGCCCAGGTCGCTGGCGGCCTTGCAGTGGTCGCCGGCCAGGATGCCGAGGCCGCCGGAATAGATCGGCAGTGATTCGTGCAAGCCGAATTCGGCGCAGAAATAGGCGACCAGGTCACGGCCCGGCTGCAGATGCTCGAGCACCTCGGGCTTGGGATCGGATGCCAGATACGAGTCGTGCGAGGCCAGCGCGCCGTTGTAGTCCTGCAGAAAATCGTCGTCGTCGGCCGCGGCCTCGAGCACGCTCTGCGACACCCGGCGCAGGAACAGCTTCGGGTTGTTGCCGCAGGTGCGCCACAGATCCTTGTCGAGCCGCCAGAACACGCCGCGGATGTCGCGGTCCCAGCTGTACATCAGGTTGGAGGCCAGATCCGTCAGCCGGCTCAACGCGGCCGGAATCTGCGGCCTCAGTTCGAGGCGGAAAAGCGTGCCGGGCATGGTGTGCTCCTGGTTCTTATTCTTGGCCGAGGTCCAGTTTAGCCCGCGTTCGCCTGGGCCCGCGTTGACCTGGACTCGCGGGCACCTGCCGGCAAGCTTCGCCGCTCAGCGGCGCAGCGTCCCCGGTGCGACATTGAGCTGTTGCAGGCGTGCATCCAGTAAGCCCGGGAAGCGGCCGTACCAGCTTGCATTGAGCGGCGAGGGATGCGGCAGCGGATACAGGCGAAACTCTCGAGCCACGCCATCGCCGGCGGCTAGCGTGATGCTGATCGCTTCGCTGAAGCGGTCTTCGCGCAGCCAGAACGCATCGAGTTTTTCGCGCGTCTCGCGTGACTGCAGCAGGCCGAACCACAGAAAAGCTTCACGGCCCAGTGTGATCAGGCTGTCGCCCCGCCATTGTTCGATCAGCAGCCGCGCCACCGACGGTTGAAAGCGCTGCTTGATCCGCGTCGACCAGGCCTTGTTGCCGAACGGCTTGTACGGAACCGTATTGGCCCAGTAGAAATCGCGGCCGATTTCGCGCGACGCGGCAAAGTCAGGCAGCAGCTTGCCGGCGTGCAGCGCGCGATACAGCGCGCGTCGCACCAGCTGGCCGCCGGCACCGATGAAGGGCTCGCCGTGCTGCACCTCGTCGCGGCCCGGATCGCGGCCGAAGAAACCGACACGGCTATCGTCCGGCCCCAGGCCGAGTATCGGTTCCAGCGGGTCCTTGCCGAAGCGCTGGTAGACCTCGACGTCGATGCCCTCGGTCTGTGCGGCAAGTTCGCGGAAGCGGGCGTGGATCGGTGTCGGAATCGCGGGTGATGGAGTCGCCACAGACGAAGTTTTTGGTGGGTTCATCACAGCGATAGTTAATAAGCAGCGCGTAGGTTGGGGTGAGCGCAGCGAACCCCAACATGAAGTCCGTGCCGATGTTGGGGTTCGCTGCGCTCACCCCAACCTACTCAGCTACAGAAGCTGTGCAGTTTAGGACGGATCCTTGGTCCGTGTACGCGTGGCGCCGGTGAACAGCGCGATGCCGAGCAGGATCGTGCAGCCGATCGCGATGTACATCGTTGGCACGCCGGCGACGACCAGCGCCCAGGCGATGCCGCCGATGAAGATCAAAAAGCCGATGAGATAGATCGCTAATGACATGGTCGCCTCGATGGACGGAGTGATGAGAGCCCATTTTGCAAAGCCAGGCTGAACGCCTGCCGCGGCGGCGCCGAATGTCATACGCCATGCGGCGGATAGCGCCGCGCCTGGGCCGCTCCCACACTCGCCGCGCAACCAATCGGAGCGGCGCCATGCCCAAGTCTGTGATCGATCCCGTGGTGGCCCGCCGTTTGTTGATCGGCAGCGGCGCTGCCTTGTTGGCCCTATTCGCCGGCTGCGCCGCGCAGCCGGCCGCCGCACCGGCGGGCAGCGACAGCGGCGCACTGCCGGCGTCCGCCGCAGCCGGCGGCGCCACGATGGTCAAGGGCGCGGCGGCGTCGCACACCGTCGCCGCAGCCGGCGGCGAACTCGGCGCACCGTTTGAAACCAAGTACGCGCGCTTCGAGCCGGCGCCGTTCACGCAGGTGCCGGGCTGGTCCGACGACACGCAGGGCGAAGGCCTGGCCGCGTTCCGCCAGTCCTGCGCCGCGCTGCGCAGGAAGCCGGTGTGGACCGAGCTGTGCGCCAAAAGCGATCAGCTCGATCCGCAGCTGGCCGGAGTCTGGCGCCAGTTCTTCGAGCAGAATTTCCGCGCGTATTCGGTGCAGCAGCTGGACCGTTCGGCCGACGGCCTGATCACCGGCTACTACGAGCCGCAGCTCAACGGCAGCCGCAAGCCGACTCCGCGCTATGCCTACCCGGTTTACGGTACGCCTTCGGACCTGATGTTCGTCGACGCCAAGGGCATTACCGGCAGCGCACGCCAGTGGTTCCGCAACGACGATCGCCTGCTGTTGCCGGCGATCCCCGGCGCCAGCGGTGCGCGCGAATACGCGGTGCAGCTCGGCGACACCGATCCCGGCATCCGCGACAAGAAATTCCGCGTGCGCATCGAAGGCGAGGGCGCGAATGCTTTGATCCTGCCGTACTGGTCGCGGCAGCAGATCGAGACGCGCGAGATGCGCGCGCCGGTGTTCGCCTGGGTCGACGATCCGTATGCGCTGTACTCGATGCAGATCCAGGGCTCGGGCAAGATCAAGCTGCCCAGCGGCGAGATCGTACGCGTCGCCTACGGTGAACAGAACGGCTACGCCTTCCTGCCGCGCGGCAAGCCCGAAGAGACGGCGATGGTCGCCGGCGCGGCGAAGACGCGCGGCCTGCATATCGCCGATGCGCCTGTGCCGTCATCCGCAGGGCCCGCGGCCGCCGCGCAGAACAGCGAGGTCGCCGACATCATTGCGTCGCTGAAGAGTAAGCCCGGCGCCGCGCGCCCGGCGGCAGCGCCGGCCGCTGCGCCGCC
>NZ_JAQGNT010000110.1 GCF_028291725.1 Hydrocarboniphaga sp.
TTTGTTTTCCCATGTAATCGGCGAAAACAATGTACCGTTATTCTCCGAACACGCCACGAGTCTCTTTCATCATCAGGGGTGGCGCGAGTCGCCATGTCCGTTGGGGTGAGCGCAGCGAACCCCAACAATGGGCACTATGCCGCGCATGACCACCATCTCCCTCGAAGGCCGCACGCTCGCCGTCTGCAGCCTGCTTGCGGTCGGCGGCGCGCTGCTCGGCATCGTGCTGGCGCGGTACGTCGCCGACGGCGTGCTGGCTGCACTGATCGCGGCGCTGATCGTGCTGCCGGTCACCACGCTGGTGGTGCGCAAATTCATGGCGCCGGTCAGCCGCCATCTGCGCGCTTTGGTCGACGGCGTGTCCTCGCTGCGCGACGGCGATTTCAGCGTCAGCCTGGCGGTCACGCGCAGCGACGAGCTGGGCGAACTCGCCAGCGTCTACAACAGCGTCGGCGACATCCTGCGCACCGAACGCCAGAATCTCTACCAGCGCGAACTGCTGCTCGACACGGTGATCCAGTCCTCGCCGCAGTCGCTGGTGCTGACCGACATCGTCGGCCATGTGCTGTATGCGAATACCGCCGCGCGCAAGCGCTTTCATCGCGGCCGGCGCATGGAGGGCCTGCTGTTCAACGAGGTGCTCGAGCACGCGCCGCCGGGCCTGCGCGAAGCCGCAACCGCCGAGCGCGACGGCCTGTATACGGTGGAGGAGGAAGGCGAGGAGGCCGAGATCCTGCACGTGACGCGCAATCACTTCACGCTGAATACGCGCGAGCACCGGCTCTACCAGTTCCGCAGCCTGACCCGCGAGCTGACGCGCCAGGAGCTGCAGACCTGGAAGAAAGTCATCCGCGTGATCAGCCACGAGCTGAACAATTCGCTGGCGCCGATCTCGTCGCTGGCGCATTCGGGCCGGCTCGCGGTGCAGGCGCAGCGCCACGATCTGCTCGACGATATTTTCGTCACGATCGAGGAGCGCAGTGCGCGGCTCAAGCAGTTTCTCGAAAACTATGCGCGCTTCGCCAAGCTGCCGCAGCCGCGCAAGACCGATATCCAATGGCCGGCGTTTCTGGCGCGGCTGCGGCGCACGGTGCCGTATGCGCCGATCGGCGCGCCGCCGGCCGTGGCGGCGCATTTCGATGCCGCGCAGATCGAGCAGGTGCTGATCAACCTGCTGAAGAACGCGCACGAGTCCGGCGGCCCGGCCGAAGCCGTGGAGCTGGAAGTTCGCGGCGCTGCAGAGCCTGGATCGGGCGACCAGGTGCTGATCCGCGTGCTCGACCGCGGCCCCGGCATGTCCGACACGGTGCTGGCCAGCGCGCTGCTGCCGTTCTATTCGACCAAGCCCGACGGCACCGGCCTGGGCCTGACCTTGTGCCGCGAGATTGTCGAAGCCCATGGCGGCCGGGTCGCGCTGGCCAACCGGGCCGGGGGCGGGCTCGAGGTGCGGCTGTGGCTGCCGGGCGCCGCTCGTTCAGTAGCGGTTTAGCGCGCTCGGCAACACTCCGGGCTCTTATCGCTTATAACGAGGCTAGGGAGTGTCACCGTGAAAATATTCGGCGTGGTGCTGATTGTGCTGGGCATCCTCGGCTTCGTGTTCGGCGGCGTGAAGCTGACGCATACCGAGAAAGTGGCCGATATCGGGCCGATCGAGATCAACAAGGAAAAGACCAACTCGCTCCCGGTGACGCCGATCGCGTCGGGCGCGATCCTGATTGCCGGCATCGTGCTGCTGGTGGTCGGCGCCGGCAAGAAGTAGCCCGGGTTTTACCCGGGCTACGGCGGAGGGTCGTGATCTCTCAGGCGCCCGGCAATCGAAGGCGGCATACTGCGCGCCCTTCGCATTGCCGGGCGTTTCGTTCTTGGTCAGCAGCCGTTCTTCAAATCCAGCTGTGCAGCCGCCGCAGATCCTTGCCGAGGGGATCAAAACGCTCGGCTTGAGCCTGCCGGCCGAGGCGCCGGCGCGCTTGCTCGCCTACCAGGCCGAGCTGCTGAAATGGAACAGCGCCTATAACCTGACCGCGATCCGCGATCCGCAGGCGATGGTCACGCGGCATCTGCTGGATTCGCTGAGCCTGCTGCCGCTCCTTAACGACGGAACGCTGCTCGACGTCGGCAGCGGCGCCGGCCTGCCGGCGCTGGTGCTGGCGATCGCGCGGCCGGAGTTACCGGTGGTCGCGCTCGACAGCAACGGCAAGAAAGCACGCTTCATGCGCCATGCGGTGCGGGCTCTGCATATCGACAATGCGCGTGTGATCGAGGGCCGCGTCGAAGATCTGGCCTCCGGCGAAACCTTCCCGCAGATCGTCAGCCGCGCCTTCGCCCGCCTCGCCGATTTCGTGTCGCTGACCCGGCATTTGCTGGCGCCGGGTGGTCAATGGGTGGCCATGAAGGGCAAACTAGACGCAGGCGAACGCGCGGCACTGCCGGCGGACTGCCAGGTCCAGGCCACGCACCGCCTGCAGGTGCCGGGTCTCAATGAGGACCGGCACGCGCTTCTTCTCACTTTAAAAAGCCAATGACGCACGTCATCGCGGTCACCAACCAGAAAGGGGGTGTCGGCAAAACCACCACCTCGATCAATCTCGCCGCCTCGCTCGCGGCCACCAAGCGCCGTGTGCTGCTGGTGGACCTCGACGCGCAGGGCAACGCGACGATGGGCGTGGGCGTCGACAAATCCGCGCTGGAGTTGACCGCACGCGACGTGCTGCTGGAAAAGACACCGGCGGCGCGCGCGATCCAGTATCTGCCGCAGCTCGGCCTGTGGCTGCTGCCGGCGAATGCCGACATGACCGAGGCCGAAATCCGGCTGCGCGACGTCGCCGCCGGCGATTTTGCGCTGAAGAGCGCGCTGGACGATGTCGCCAGCCAGTTCGACTACATCATCCTCGACTGCCCGCCGGCGCTGTCCAAGCTCACCGTCAACGCGCTGGTCTGCGCCGACGGTGTGCTGATCCCGATGCAGTGCGAGTACTACGCGCTCGAGGGTCTGAGTGCGCTGGTCGACACGGTCGAGAAGATCAAGCGCGTGATCAATCCGCGGCTGGAGATCGAGGGCCTGCTGCGGACGATGTTCGACCCGCGCAACAACCTGGCCAACGACGTGTCGGCGCAGCTGGTCCAGCATTTCCCCGACAAGGTGTATCGCACGATCATCCCGCGCAACGTGCGCCTGGCCGAGGCGCCCAGCTACGGGTTGCCGGTGATGTTCTATGACGCCGCCAGCACTGGCGCCAAGGCCTATCTGGCGCTGGCCGGCGAAGTGCTGCGCCGCCACGACGGCGGGCAATTGCGTTTCAATGCGGAAGAGGTTGCATGAGTGCTGAGGAGCTGATTTGAGCGTAAGGAAAAGAGGTCTGGGCCGCGGCCTGGACGTACTGCTGAGCAGCGTCAACGCGGTCGCCGCGCCGCTGGACGCCGACGAAGAACTGCGCCATCTGCTGCTCGACGACCTGCAGCCGGGTAAGCACCAGCCGCGCCGCGCCTTCGATACCGAGGCGCTGGAAGAGCTGGCCAACTCGATCGCCTCGCAGGGCGTGGTCCAGCCCATCGTCGTGCGCCCGGCCGAAAACGGCCGCTACGAGATCGTCGCCGGCGAACGCCGCTGGCGCGCGGCGCGCATGGCCGGCCTTGCGACCGTGCCGGCGGTGGTGCGCAACCTCGACGAGCGCGGTGCGATGGCGGTGGCCCTGGTCGAGAACATCCAGCGCGCCGACCTGAATCCGCTGGAAGAAGCCGAGGCCCTGCACAAGCTGATCCTGGAATGCGGGCTGACCCACGAGCAGGCCGCCACCGCGGTCGGCCGCAAGCGCGCCAGCATCACCAACCTGCTGCGCGTGATGGAGCTGGAGGGCGAGGTGCAGCAATGGCTGCGTGAGAATCGGCTTACATTGGGCCACGCCAAGGCACTGCTCGGCCTGCCCAAGTCCGCGCAGACCGCGCTGGCGCATCGGGTGATCGACGAGCATCTGACCGTGCGTCAGACCGAGGCGCTGGTTCAGGCGGCGCAGAATCGGGGTGAAGTCAGGGTGCCGGCCAAACCGGCGGCGCCGGCCAGTGCGCTGGAAGCACGCCTGCGCGAGACCATCGGCCTGCCGGTGAAGCTGAGCCAGAACCAGGCCGGGCGCGGCAAGCTGACTGTCAGCTTCCGCAATGCCAAGGAACTGGAGAGCCTGCTCGGCCGCATCGGCGGCGGTTAGAATGCAGGCCGATCGGGCGGGATTTGGCGGGTATTTGGCCGGGATTTGGCCGGGATTTGTAACGGTTCGTTGTGCATTCGTAACCGTTCATAGTTGAACTGGCCGTTTATCGCCCCGTATACTTGATGGGCTTGATGCCTTGCAGACGGTAACGCGGATGTCACTGGGTGCGCGCCTCGCCGGGTATCAATTGCTGGTCGGCCTGGGAGCCGGTGTGCTGTGGTGGCTGGGGTCGGGTTTCGACGCCGCCTTTGCTGCAGTTGCCGGAGGGGCGGCCAGCGGTCTGCTGACCTGGTACACGGCCGTCAAGGCCTTGGGGCGGAAGCATCAGGACCCTGGCGCGATGTTGTCGGATTTTTTTCGCGCGCAGGCCTGGAAATACGGGCTGGCGGCGGTGATTTTCGTCGCCGCGATTAAAATATTCGGGCATCAGTTTCTGCCATTTATTTCGGCGTATCTGGCGACCCTTTCGATTTATTGGTTCTCTCTGCTTTGGAAAGAGTGATGGCGAGCGCTTCACCTACCCCCGCGGAATACGTCACCCACCATCTTCAGCACCTGACGTATGCAGGTGATTCCAGCTTCATTTCGGCCTCGGCCTGGCATGTCGACACGCTGATCATTTCCACGCTGCTGGGCCTGATCTTCCTGACGGTGTTCCGCATCGTCGCGGTCCGCGCCACCGCCGGCGTACCGGGCAAGCTGCAGAACTTCGTCGAAATGATCATCGAGTTCGTCGATAACTCGGTGAAGAGCAGCTTCCACGGCAGCCGCGCCTTCGTCGCGCCGCTGGCGCTGACGATTTTCGTCTGGGTGTTCCTGTGGAACAGCATGGACCTGATCCCGGTCGATCTGGTGCCCAAGCTGTGGGCGCTGGCCTACGGCGCCGCCGGCCACGATGCTCATCACGCCTATATCCGCATTGTCCCCTCGGCCGACATGAGCGCGACTTTCGCGCTGTCGATCTCGGTGTTCATCCTGATCTTCGTCTACAGCTTCAAGGGCAAGGGCGCCGGCGGTTTCGCCAAGGAGTTCCTGTTCCATCCGTTCGGCCCGTACCTGCTGCCGGCCAACGTGCTGCTGAACACGGTCGAATACCTGGCGCGCCCGATGTCGCTGGCGCTGCGACTGTTCGGCAACCTCTACGCCGGCGAGCTGATCTTCATCCTGATCGCGCTGCTGCCCTGGTGGGCGCAGGTGATCCCCGGCTTGGGCTGGATGATCTTCCACATCCTGGTCGTAACCCTGCAGGCCTTCATCTTCATGACGCTGACGATCGTGTATCTCAGCATGGCCTACGAGCACCACTGAGCCGCATCGATTTCCGCTGTAATGATTGGTTGCATGTTGTACGTCGTAACCGCTACTAAACCACCGCAATAGATATAGAGACGGAGCATCCCATGGAGTATGTCGCAGCAATCCAGGCCAACACGGCCATCACCATCGGCCTGATCTTCGGTCTGGCAGCTCTGGGCACGGCCATCGGCTTCGGCCTGCTGGGCGGCAAGTTCCTGGAAGGCGCGGCCCGCCAGCCCGAGATGGCCAACATGCTGCAGACGCGCATGTTCATCATCGCCGGCCTGCTCGACGCCGTCGCCATCATCGGCGTCGCCATGGGCCTGCTGATGATGTTCGCGAACCCGCTGCTGTCGCAGTTGCAGCCGGCAGGCTAAGACGCTCCGGCGTCTGATTCCAGAGTTCGACCGACTCGTCTTTAAAGAGAACCTCGATGCAGGCAAGTATCCCGTCCATCGTTGGCCAGATGATCGTGTTCTTCATCTTCGTGATGTTCACGATGAAGTACGTCTGGCCGCCGATCACCAAGGCGCTCGAAGAGCGTCGCGTGCGCATCGCCGAAGGTCTGGCGGCTGCCGAGCGTGGCGCCGCTTCGCTGAAGGAAGCCTCGGCCAAGAGCGATGAGGCCCTCAAGGCTGCTCGCATCCAGGCTCAGGAGATTCTGACCGCCGCCAACAAGCAGGCGACCCAGATGGTCGAGGCTGCCAAGCTGACCGCGACTCACGAAGCCGAGAAGATCGTCGAACACGCCAATGGCGAAGTCCTGCGCCAGGTCACACACGCCAAGGAGGAACTGCGCCGGCAGGTCGGCGATCTGGCGGTGCTGGGCGCGGCGCGCATCCTCAAGCGTGAAGTCAACGCGAGCGCGCACGCCGACATCCTGCAAGACCTCGCGGCGCGGATCTGACACAGGATTGATGCGCTCATGGCCGAACTGCAAACCCTCGCTCGTCCCTACGCCAAGGCGGTTTTCGAGCTGGGCCGCGAAGGCGGCAACTTGAAGGACTGGTCGGCGCGGCTGGCGACCATCGCCGCCGCGGTGCAGGTGCCGGAAACAGCCGCGCTGATCGGCCATCCGCGCGTCACCCGGCAGATGCTGTCGGCCGCGCTGGGCAAATCCCTAGCCGCATCGCTGGGCCATGACGGCCAGGGCTTGGCGCAGCTGCTGGCCGAGAATGGCCGTCTGACGCTGGCGCCGCTGATTGCGGAACAGTTCGAGGCGCTGCGCGCCGCGGCCGAGTCGCGGGTCGACGTCGAGATCACCTCGGCCGCCGAAGTCTCAGGCGCGCAGCGTTCGGCCCTCGGCGCGGCGCTCGGCGAGCGTTTGCATCGTGAAGTCGCGATCGACTGGAAGACGGACGAGAGCCTGATCGCGGGCGCGGTGGTTCGCGCAGGCGATCTCGTCATCGACGGCTCGGTCAGCGGCGAGCTGGCGCGGATGAAAAGCGCGCTGACGCAGTAAGAACCCAGTAAGTACCAGCAAAAGCACCAGAACGCCGGGCGCGAAAACGCCCGTAAAGAATCAGCCGGACGCGCAAGCAACGCGCGTCCCTACGGACAATCAGGGCATCAGACATGCAACTCAACCCTTCCGAAATCAGCGACCTGATCAAGGCCCGCATTCAGAACTTCGACGCGACCGTCGAGGCGCGCAACACCGGCACGATCGTCTCGCTGGCCGACGGCATCGTCCGTGTGCACGGCCTGTCGGACGCGCTGCAGGGTGAAATGCTCGAGTTCCCGGCCGACAAGAGCGGTGCGCCGACCTTCGGCCTCGCCCTGAACCTGGAGCGCGACTCGGTAGGCGCGGTGGTGCTGGGCGACTACAAGCATCTGAAGGAAGGCGACACGGTGAAGACCACCGGCCGCATTCTGGAAGTGCCGATCGGCCCGGGCCTGCTCGGCCGCGTGGTCGATGCCCTGGGTCGCCCGATCGACGGCAAGGGCCCGGTCGTCTCGGTCGGCACCAGCCCGATCGAAAAGATCGCGCCGGGCGTTATCGCCCGCCAGTCGGTCGATCAGCCGGTGCAGACCGGCTACAAGTCGGTCGACGCGATGATCCCGGTCGGCCGCGGCCAGCGCGAACTGATCATCGGCGACCGTCAGACCGGCAAGACCGCGATGGCCATCGACGCGATCATCAACCAGAAGACCACCGGCATTAAGTGCGTCTACGTCGCCATCGGCCAGAAGGCCTCGTCGATCGCCAACGTCGTGCGCAAGCTCGAGCAGCACGACGCGATGGCGCACACCATCGTCGTCGCCGCTTCGGCCTCGGAGGCCGCCGCGCTGCAGTTCATCGCGCCGTACTCCGGCTGCACCATGGGCGAATACTTCCGTGATCGCGGCGAAGACGCGCTGATCGTGTACGACGATCTGTCCAAGCAGGCTGTCGCCTATCGCCAGGTGTCGCTGCTGCTGAAGCGCCCGCCGGGCCGCGAAGCCTATCCGGGCGACGTGTTCTATCTCCACTCCCGTCTGCTCGAGCGCGCCGCGCGCGTCAACGCCGCCTACGTCGAGAAGTTCACCAACGGCGAAGTCAAGGGCAAGACCGGCTCGCTGACCGCGCTGCCGATCATCGAAACCCAGGCCGGCGACGTGTCCGCCTTCGTTCCGACCAACGTGATTTCGATCACCGACGGCCAGATCTTCCTGGAGACCGATCTGTTCAACGCCGGTGTTCGTCCCGCGATGAACGCCGGTATCTCGGTGAGCCGCGTCGGTGGCGCCGCTCAGACCAAGATCATTAAGAAGCTCTCGGGCGGCACCAAGCTGGCGCTCGCCCAGTACCGCGAACTCGCGGCCTTCGCGCAGTTCGCCTCGGACCTCGACGCGGCCACCCGCGCCCAGCTCGAGCGCGGCCAGCGCGTCACCGAGCTGATGAAGCAGAAGCAGTACGCGCCGATGGGCGTCGCCGAAATGGCGGCCTCGCTGTACTCGGCCGAAAAGGGCTATCTGGACAGCGTGCCGGTCGACAAGATCGGCGCCTGGGAAGCCAGCATGCAGCAGTTCCTGGCCGCGACCTACAAGCCGCTGATCGACAAGATCAACGTCAAGGGCGACTGGAACGACGCGCTGGAAGCCGAGCTGAAAGCAGCGCTCGACGCGTTCAAGAAGCAGAGCGCGATCTAAGCCAGAATCAGATGCAAGCATCTTCCTGTCATTTTTTTAGCCGTTCGTGCCGAGTAGCGGGCGCAGCCCGCGTATCGAGGCAGCCCTCCGATTCGCTCAGTCCCTCGATACGCCGCTCCCCTCGATACGCGCCTGCGGCGCTACTCGGGGCGAACGGGCCGGCTACTCGGGAGGAACGGGGTTTCGGATGGGCACTAACGAATAAGGAGCACTGAGCACGTGGCCGGCGCAAAGGAAATCCGCACCAAGATCAAGAGCGTGAAAAACACGCAGAAGATCACGCGTGCGATGGAAAAAGTGGCGATGTCGAAGATGCGCCGCGCACAGGAGCGCATGCTCGCTGCGCGCCCGTATGCCGAGGCGATCCGTCGCACGATGGGCCATCTCGCCAACGCGCAGCCGGAATATCGCCATTCGTACATGGTCGATCGCCCGGTCAAGCGCGTCGCCTACCTGATCATCTCCACCGACCGCGGTCTGGCCGGCGGCATCAACGTCAACAGCTTCCGTGTCTCGGTCCGTTCGATCAAGGAATGGAAAGACAAGGGCGTCGACGCGAGCCTGGCGATCGTCGGCAACAAGGGTATCGGCTTCTTCAAGCGCGTCGGCGGCAAGGTGCTGGCCACCGCTCACGGTCTCGGCGACAAGCCGACGCTGGACAGCGTGTTGGGCACGATCAAGGTCGTCACCGACGCGTTCCGCGTTGGTGAAGTCGATCGCGTGTATGTGGTCTACGCGAGCTTCGTCAACACGATGACGCAGCGCGCAACCGTGCAGCAGCTGCTGCCGATCGTCGCGGCACCGGCCGAAGGCCTGCTGAAGAACTGGGACTACATCTACGAGCCGAACGCGACCGAGCTGCTCGACACTGTGTTGCAGCGCTACATCGAGTCGCAGGTCTACCAGGCCGTGATCGAGAACACCGCGTCCGAACAGTCCGCGCGCATGGTGGCGATGAAAGCCGCCACCGACAACGCCGGCAAAATCATTCAGGGTCTGCAGCTCGCCTACAACAAGGCACGCCAGGCCAGCATCACCAAGGAACTCGCCGAGATCGTCGGCGGCGCTGCGGCCGTTTAATTTTTTAGGACGGGGCCGCAGGCCCCGCTTTGAGAGTAATGACAATGAATACCGGCAAGATTGTTCAGATCATCGGCGCGGTTATCGACGCGGAATTCCCGCGCGATGCCATCCCCAACATTTACGACGCGCTGACCGTCGAAGGCGCCGACCTGACGCTGGAAGTCCAGCAGCAGCTCGGCGACGGCGTGGTCCGCTGCATCGCGCTGGGTTCGTCCGACGGCCTGAAGCGCGGCCTGATCGCGACCAACACCGGCAAGCCGATTTCGGTGCCGGTGGGCAAGGGCACGCTCGGCCGCATCATGAACGTGCTCGGCGAGCCGATCGACGAAGTCGGCCCGGTGGAAACCACCGAGCGCTGGGCTATCCACCGCGACGCGCCGACCTATGAAGAGCAGGCCGGTTCGACCGAGCTGCTGGAAACCGGCATCAAGGTCATCGACCTGCTGTGCCCGTTCGCCAAGGGCGGCAAGGTCGGCCTGTTCGGCGGCGCCGGCGTCGGCAAGACCGTGAACATGCTCGAGCTGATCAACAACATCGCCAAGGCGCACAGCGGTCTGTCGGTGTTCGCCGGTGTCGGTGAGCGTACCCGCGAAGGCAACGACTTCTATCACGAAATGTCGGACGCCAAGGTCATCGTGCAGGAGAACCTGAGCGAGTCGAAAGTGGCGATGGTCTACGGCCAGATGAACGAGCCGCCGGGCAACCGTCTGCGCGTGGCGCTGAGCGGCCTGACGATGGCCGAATACTTCCGCGACGAAGGCCGCGACGTGCTGTTCTTCGTCGACAACATCTATCGCTACACGCTGGCCGGTACCGAAGTGTCCGCGCTGCTCGGCCGTATGCCGTCGGCGGTGGGATACCAGCCTACTTTGGCCGAAGAAATGGGCGTGCTGCAGGAGCGCATCACCTCGACCAAGAAGGGCTCGATCACCTCGATCCAGGCCGTCTACGTTCCCGCGGACGACCTTACCGATCCGTCGCCGGCGACCACCTTCGCTCACTTGGATTCGACCGTTACGCTGTCGCGTGACATCGCCAGCCTCGGTATCTATCCGGCCGTCGACCCGCTCGATTCCACCAGCCGCCAGCTCGACCCGGACGTGGTCGGTGCCGAGCACTACAACACCGCCCGCGACGTGCAGGGCGTGCTGCAGCGCTACAAGGAACTGAAGGACATCATCGCGATCCTCGGCATGGACGAGCTGTCGGAAGACGACAAGCGCGCCGTGGCCCGCGCGCGCAAGATCCAGCGTTTCCTGAGCCAGCCGTTCCACGTCGCCGAAGTGTTCACCGGCTCGCCCGGCAAGTACGTTTCGCTGAAGGAAACCATCCGCGGCTTCCGCGGCATCGTCGACGGCCAGTACGATCACCTGCCGGAGCAGGCGTTCTACATGGTCGGCACCATCGACGAGGCCATCGAGAAGGGCGCCAAGATGGCGGCGGCGTAGTTTGTCTCCTTCCCCCGCTTGCGGGGGAGGGGACTTAAAAGCAGGTTTTTGAGGTACTGAGTTATGGCGCAGATCCACGTCGACATCGTTTCCGCCGAAGGCCAGATCCACGAGGGCGAGGCCAGCATGGTGTTCGCCCCGGCCGAAATGGGCGAAGTCGGCATCGCGCCGCGCCACTCGCCGCTGCTGACGCGGTTGAAGCCGGGCGCGGTGCGTGTGCGCACGCCCAGCGGCGAAGAGCTGCAGTTCTTCGTCTCCGGCGGCATTCTCGAGATCCAGCCGCATCTGGTGACGATCCTCGCCGACACCGCGCTGCGCGCCAAGGATGCGGATGAAGCCTCCGCGCTGAAGGCCAAGCAGGACGCCGAATCCAAGCTCGCCGGCGCCAAGACCGAGATGGACCTGGCCAAGGCCCAGCAGGAAATGATCGAGGCCGCGGCGCGTCTAGAGTTCGTGCGCAAGCTCAACGCGCCGGGTCACCACTAGCAAGCGTAGGTTGGGGTGAGCGCAGCGAACCCCAACATCGGCGCGGACAAAATGTTGGGGTTCGCTGCGCTCACCCCAACCTACGGAATGCGGCCGCGATCGTCGTTGCTGAATTTGGTTTGCAGGCTCGCCAGCCAGCGCGCAACGACTTCCATCTCGGCCTCGCTGAAGCCTTCGCTGATCTTCGCGTTGATGCTCTCCAGGCCACGGCGCGCGGTCTGCAATTTGTCGCGGCCGGTGTCGCTCAGATGCAGTCGCATGGCCCGCCCGTCCTGCTCGTCGCGTCGCCGCTCGGCGAGGCCGGCCTTGCACATGCGATCGGCGAGACCGGTCATCGCCGACGGCGCCAGGTCCAGCGCCTCTGCGATTTCGCCGATCAGCGCGCCGTCGTGCTTCGCCAGGTAAAACAGCGCGCCGGCCTGCGCCGCCGATGCGCCGCCTTCGGCGCCGAATCGCGATTCGATCCAGCGGTTCACGCGACGCTGGCCGACGTTCAGCAGAAAGAACAGCCGTCGATCGGTGGGAGGCTTCATCGGCACATCATAGTGCCTCCCGATTTCGCAACTGTAGGAGCGGACCTTGAGCGGACCTTGTCCGCGATTGTGCTCTTGAAGGCCTCAATCGCGGACAAGGTCCGCTCCTACAATGGTTATCGATCTACGCCGCCTCGTGCCGCTCCAGCTGCGCCAGCAGCCAGCCGCTGACCTGCGGCCATAGCCGCGGCCTCATCGCCCGCCGGAAGAACCCCATGTGGCCGATCGCCTCGACGCCGACCTCAATCGGCGAGAACTGGCGCCGGTCGATATCGCAGTGCCTGAAATTGCGGACCAGCGCGGTGATGCCGCGCGGCGTCGCCCACAGATCGTCGTCGAAGCCGATCACGAACAGCGGCAGATGCTTGTCGCCGAAGCGTCGCCGCGCCTGCAGCGTCGGATCTTCAAAGAAATAATCGGGCTGCGAGCACCAGGCGAGCCACTCCCGTGCGACGCCGGCGGGCAGATCCCCGCCCAGGCCCAGGCGCCCGGGCAGATAGCCGAACAGGCGCAGCGCGATCGGCGCGATCACCGTCAGCAGCAGGTGCACGCGCCGGCGTTCGGAGGGCAGTTCGATATTGCCGATGTAGCCGGCCTGGCTCGCAACCATCACCGCCGCGCGCAGATGGCGCGTCGCATCGCTGATGCCGAGCGCATGGCCGCCGACGCTATGACCGACCGCGAGCAAGGGCAGCTGCGGGAACTGCTGCTGCGCCCATTCCGTCACCGCAGTGACGTCCAGCTCCATCCAGTCGCGCATCCGCGCCTGGAAGCCGCGCAAGGACTTCGGTGCCGAGCGGCCCATGCCGCGATAGTCGTAAGTGACCGCCATCAGACCCTGCTCGGTCAGGAATTCGGCGAACGACAAATACAGCTTCTCGGTCACTGCGGTCGCGGGATGGATCAGCACCAGGCCGTGCGGCCCGCTTTCGGGACGATGCAGCGTGCCGTGCAGGCGATAGCCGTCGGCGGCCTGGATTTCAATCGTTTCGGTGATGGGCATGGTGCCGTTGCTCCTGCATCCGCACCGCGGCAATACGCTGGCGTACGCTTAATATATTTCGTATGCGAAATAAAATGCAAGAGCGCGACAGCGCCAGCCATGTTCGATGCGGCGCTGCCCGCACCCGCTCGCATCCCGACCGGCGATTGCATAATGGAAGCGATGAGATCCCGTCGGCCATCGCAATCCCATAACCATGCACAGCGGTGAGAAAGGTGGGCTGCGACCTTGGTGGCGATCGCTCGATCGCATCGTCTCTCTGGGCTGGAGCAAGCTGGCCCGACGGAACTCCGGCGAGCCGGTATTGATGTCTCTGCCGGAGCAGATTCCCTTAGTCGATCGCAGCGACATCCTCGATCAGAAGCGGCGCAAGCTTGATCTCATTGCGTCCATTGTGCGATCCGACATGCCGCATCGACGGACGCAGCGGAACTACGATTTTTTGAGCGCCGAGTTGCAGCGGCAGTTCAAGATCGTCGCAACCGACGGCGTGTCGGCCCATGACTACGATCCGTTCGCACTCAGGCTGATCGAAGCGGCGAGCGAGGGCTGGGTGCTCGATTGCGGCGCCGGAAAGCGTGGACGGTATTACGACCACGTGGTGAACTTCGAGATTGTCGATTACGACACGACCGACGTACTGGGCGTCGGCGAAGTTCTGCCTTTCAAGGACGGCGTCTTCGATGGCGTGCTCTCGTTGAACGTGCTGGAGCACGTCAAAGATCCGTTCAAATGCGCGTCCGAAATCGCACGTGTGCTGAAGCCTGGCGGCAAGCTCTACTGTGTCGTGCCGTTTCTTCAGCCGCTCCATGCGTTCCCGCACCACTACTACAACATGACCGCGCAAGGCCTGCGGAACCTGTTCGAGCCGGGCTTGCACATCGAGCGGCAGGAGATGCTCGCCAGCGGCCTGCCGATCTGGGCGCTCTGCTCCCTGGTCAGCGGCTGGGCCAGCGGCTTGTCCGGCGTCGAAAAGGAGGAGTTCCTGCAGATGAAACTGGCGCGATTTTTGGAGAATCCGATCGATCTGCTGAAGGAGCCGTTCGTCAAACAGCTGTCGCGAGAAAAGAACTTCGAGCTTGCCTGCACTACCGCCCTGTTTGCACGCAAGCCCTAAGCGTCGCCGTCGGCCTCGTGCATCAGCAGCAGCCAAGCGGTGCGCGTGCCGGAGATCAGCAGCAGGATGATGCTGCTGAACAGGAACGACCAGAACATCAGATCGCTGATCAGGCGCATGACCGTGCCGGTTCCGGCAGCGAACAGGAACAGGTTGCCGAGCAGCGACAATCCGAAACGCTGCATCACCTGCCCACGGGCGGCGCCCGGCACCGGGCCGCGGGCGACCGAGACGATCCGCTGTATGGCTCGCCAAAGCCCCAGGCCGCCGACGATGCCGAGCGCGATGCCGATCTGGTTGCTCGAATACGGCACCAGCATCAGCAGCGAGACCAGCAGCACGTTGATGAAGTCGGAGAATGTCTGCCGTGCCAGCTTGCGCAAGCCGGAATCACCGGCCTTGCCGGCGACGCCGAGCGCCTCGGGTTTGAACGTCAGCGCAACGAAAACCAGGCCGACGAGGCCGCCGCTGACCTGCGCGGTCGATGAGAAAAAGCTGTTCCATTGCATAAGCTGATGGTGGAAATCGTCCATGCGAACCCTGTCGGGGAGGTGCGCCCCTACTGTAGCCCGGGTGCTATAGCCCGGGTGAAACGCGGGGTCGCCCAGTCCCGGGTTTCACCCGGGCTACGCCGTCGCCCAGAACCCCTAAACTTGCGCTCATTGCAACAAACCTCATGACGCCATGAAGACCCACGCCATCATCCTCGCCGCCGGCCGCGGCACGCGCATGAACAGCGCGCTGCCCAAGGTGCTGCATACCGTTGGTGGCCGGCCGATGCTCGCGCACGTGCTCGGAGCCGCCGCCGCGCTGGATGCGGATGCGCACCTGGTGCTCGGCCACGGAGCCGATCTGGTGCAGTCCTGGCTGACCCTGAGTGCCGCAACCACGATGCCGAAGATCGCGGTGCAGGCCGAACAGCTCGGTACCGCACACGCGGTGCAGCAGGCGTTGCCGGAGGTGCCGGACGATGCGCTGGTGGTGGTGCTGTATGGCGACGTTCCGCTGGTGGGCGCGGGCACGCTCGCCGCTTTGCAAAGCGCGGCTTCTTCGGGCTTGGCGCTGGTGACGGTGACACTCGACGACCCGTCCGGTTATGGCCGTATCCAGCGTGACGCCGAGAGCCGCGTCATCGGCATCGTCGAGCAGAAAGACGCGAGCGCCGAGCAGCGCGCGATCCGCGAAATCAATACCGGCCTGCTGGCCGCTCCGGCCGCGAGCCTGAAGCGCTGGATCGCGCAGGTGCAGAACCACAACGCCAGCGGCGAGTACTACCTGACCGACGTGGTCGCGCTGGCGGTGGCCGAAGGCGTGAGCGTGCAGACCGTGCTTGCGGTCAACGCCGCGGAAGTCGAAGGCGTCAACGACCGCGTGCAGCTGGCCCGCGCCGAGCGCCTGTTCCAGTTGCGCGAAGCGGAGCGCGCGATGCGCGCCGGCGTGCAGCTGGCCGACCCGGCACGCTTCGATCTGCGCGGCGAACTGCTCGCCGGACGCGACGTCTTCATCGACGTCGGCGTGATCATCGAAGGCCGCGTCGAACTCGCCGACGGCGTTCGCATCGGCGCGTATTCGCATTTGAAGAACGTCAAGCTCGGCCTGCGCAGCGAGGTGCTGTCGCACTGCGTGCTCGAGAATCTGGACGCCGGTGCGGACTGCCGCATCGGGCCGTTTGCGCGCGTGCGCATGGACACGCAGTTCGCCGACGAGGTGCATATCGGCAACTTCGTCGAGATCAAGAAAAGCCGCATCGGCCGCGCCACCAAGGCCGGGCATCTGGCGTACATCGGCGACGCGCTGGTAGGCGCCGACGTCAACATCGGCGCCGGCGTGATTACCTGCAACTACGATGGCGCCAACAAGCACGTCACCACGATCGGTGACGGTGCTTTCATCGGCACCGATACGCAGCTGGTCGCACCGGTTACGGTCGGTGATCGTGCCTTCATTGCGGCGGGTTCGACGATCACCCGCAACGTTGCCGACGACGCACTGGCGATCTGCCGGGCTCGCGATCAGAGGACCATCACCGGCTGGAAACGGCCGCAAAAAAAGCCGAAGTAATGCGCCGCGCAGGCGTTGCTGCATCACTGCTGCTGTGCGCTCTGCTCGCAGGGGCATGCAGCGGCTTGCGTCCGGCACCGGCTGGGCCGCACATCGACCAAAGCGTGCAGCGGCTGATGAGCGCGGCGAAAGTCCCCGGCCTGGCCGTGGCCTTGGTCGAGCACGGACAGCTTGCTTATCTGAAAACCTACGGCCTGCGCGACGTCGAAAGCGCGGCACCGCTGAATCCGGATACGGTGATGTACGGCGCGTCGCTGACCAAGGCGACGTTCGCGTACCTGGTGATGCAGCTGGTCGACGATGGCCGCATCGATCTCGACCAATCCATTGCCGCGTACCTGCCGAAGCCCTTGCCGGAGTACGAGAAGTATTCGGACCTGGCTGGCGATGAACGCTGGCGCATGATCACGCCACGCATGCTGTTGAGCCATACCGCGGGCTTTCCGAACTTTCGCTTCTTCACGCGCGACGGTGTGTATCGGCAAGACGCAAAGTTGAGTTTCTGGTTCGAGCCCGGCGCGCGCTTCAGCTATTCCGGTGAGGGCATCAATCTGCTGCAGTTTGTGATCGAGCAGGGTCTGGGACTCGATGTCGGGCAGCTGATGCAGCAGCGCGTTTTTGACCGCTTCGGCATGCGGCGCAGCAGCACGACCTGGCGCGATGATTTCGCCGCCGATAACGCGACCGGCTACGACGAAGCCGGCAAGGCGCTGGGACACAAGCGGCGCGGCTCGACGCGCGCCGCTGGCTCGATGGATACCACGCCGGCGGATTACGCGCGCTTCCTCGCCGGATTGCAGCGCGGCGAGGGCATCAGCGCCGCGTCGAAAAAAGAGATGCTGCGGCCGCAGATCGAAATCGATTCCGTCCAGCAGTTTCCGCCGCAGCTGACCGACAGCACCACCGACAATCGCGGCATCGCCCTGGCATACGGCCTCGGCTGGGGTTTGTTCCGCTCGTCGCAGGGGCCGGCGTATTTCAAGGAAGGCCATGACGACGGCACCAACAACTATGTGCTATGCATCGAGAACCGGCAGGCCTGCCTGATGCTGCTGTCCAACAGCTCCAACGCCGAAGGCATCTTCAAATATCTGGCCGACGATCTGCTGGGTCCGACCTGCCTGCCGTGGTTCTGGCAGAACTACATTCCCTACGACCATCCGGAACTGCGCGAGCCGTCGGCGCGGGATCAGCATCATTTGCCTTGCGACGAGCCCGGCTGAGCCCGTAGGTCGGCAATCCTTTGCCGACGTGTACACCCGATGCGCAATCATGGCCTCACGTCGGCAAGGGATTGCCGACCTACGGGCTCAGCGCTGACCGGTATCACCGCGCCGCCCAGCGCGACGAACAGCTGCGTGGTGTCCTGATAACGCTGCGCCTGCGCACGCACATAACCGAGCCGCGCCTGCTGCGACAGTCGCCCGGCATCCAGCACCTGCAGCACGCCGACGTTGCCAGCGGCATAACTTTCGCGCGTCAGCTTCAGGTTCGCTTCGCTGGTGTCGAGCGCGTTGCGCTGTGCGGTGAGCTGTTCGGCGTCGTGATCCAGAGCGGCGAGCACGTCGGCGACCTGGCCGAAAGACTGCAGCACGACCTGCTGATACTGCGCGAGCGCCGCCTGCTGCGCGTTCTGCGCAGCGCGGCTCTGCGCACGCAGGCTGCCGCCGTCGAACAGCGGCGCGGTCAGGCCGCCGGCGAAACCCCAGGCGAGGCTGTCGCCGTCGAACAGATGCGATAACGAGGTCGACTGCTGGCTCACCGACGCCGTCAGGTTGATCTGCGGATACAAATTTGAAGTCGCCACGCCGGCGCCGGCCGTCGCGGCGTGCAACTGCGATTCTGCGGCGAGAATGTCGGGCCGGCGATGCGCCAGCTCCGAAGGCAGGCTCAGCGGCAGCGAGGCTGGCAGCTGCAGATCGGCGAGCTCGAAATCCGGCGGCGCCCAGTCCCCCGGCGCGTGTCCTACCAGCACCGACATCGCATGCCGTGCGAGGCTCAGCTGCTGGCGCAGCGGCGGCAGCAGGGTCTGGTCGGTGGCGAGCTGGCTCTGCGCACTGAGCACGTCGACGCGCGACACCGAGCCGGCATCGAAGGCGGACTGCACCAGGGTCAGATTTTTCTGGTCCTCTTCGAGCAGGCCTTCCAGCGTCGCGATCTGCGCGCGCATCGAGGCGATCATCAACGCCTGCTGTGCGACGTTGCCGGTCAGGCTCAGCTGCGCGGCCTGCAGTTGAAACGCCTGAGATTCGGCCAGCGCCTGCTGCTGCTCGACCGCGCGATGCTGGCCGCCGGTGTAGTCGAACAGGTAGCGGACGCTGGGGCCGACCGAGAAGTAGTTGAACGGCGGCGCGCGGTTCGGGCCGCTGAACTGCGCACCGTATTGCTGCCGGCCGGCGCCGGCGTCCAGCGTGAGCTGCGGATACAGCTGGCCGGTGCTGGCCGTGACCGCTTCACGCGCCTGCGCCAGCGACGCGCTCGCGGCGGCAAGACTGCGATTGCCGGCCAGCGCCTGCTGCATCGTCGCATTCAGCGGCTCGCACTGGAACTGCGTCCACCAGTCCGGCGCCGGATTCTGGCCGGGCAGCAGCTGCTGTTCGGCATTGGCCTGCAGGCTGCTCAGCGACTCGTCGCCGTAGATCGTCGAGCGGGTGGTGGCCGGGCGTTGATAGTCCGGGCTCACGGCACAGGCCGCGAGCAGCGCGGCAGCCAGCAGCGGCAAGGCATTATTCGGCGGCGACATGCGGTGCATCCTCGGCATTGGCTTTTTGCGGCGCGCGCACCAGCAGCAACAGCGGCAGCGCCAGCAGCGTCAGAATCAACATCAGTTTGAAGTCGTCGATATACGCCACCATCGACGCCTGGCCGGTGATCGCGGCGTTGAGGCCGGCGCTACCTTCGTGCGTCGTCAGTTGTGCCGCGAGTTGCGGATTGCGGTTGGCCAGGTTGAACGGGCTGACGAGTTCGCTCAGAGAAGCGTGCATGACCTGGGTGTTGCTGATCAGCAGCGCCTGCACCACCGAGATGCCGATGCTGCTGCCGATGTTGCGCGCAAGGCTGAACATCGCCGAGGCCTCGTTGCGCAGATTGCCGGGCAGGGTCGCGAACGTCATCGCCGCCATCGGCACGAAGATGATGCCGGTGCCCAGACCCTGGAGAATGCCCGACCAGAACACCGGGCTGGCATCCATCTGCATGTCGAACTGCGTCATCTGCCACAGCGAGATCGCCGTCAACCCAAAACCGGACGCGATGATCAGCCGCGAGTCGAAGCGCCCGACCAGCTGACCGACGATCAGCATCGCCGCGAGCGTGCCGAGACTGCGCGGCGCCGTCAGCAGCCCGGCGTAGTAGACCGGATAGCCCATCAATACCTGCAGCATGGTCGGCAACAGCGCCAGCGTCGCGAACAGCACCACGCCGATGACGAAGATGAAGACGTTGCCGGTCAAAAAGTTCCGATCCTTGAACAGCGCCGGCGGGATGAAGGGGTTCTTGCTGGTCGCCGAGTGCACCGCGAACAGGTAGAACGCCAGGCCGGCGACGATGCTTTCGATCCAGATTTCGCGTGACCCGAACCAGTCCAGTGTGGAGCCGCGGTCGAGCATGATCTGCAGCGCGCCGATGCCCAGGCTCAGCAGCGTGAAACCGAACAGGTCGAACTGCGAAGGCCGCGTTTCGTCCTTCGGCAGAAACAGCAGCACCCCGACGAAGGCCATGATGCCCAGCGGCACATTGATGTAGAACACCCAGCGCCAGCTGTAATTGTCGGTCAGCCAGCCGCCCAGAATCGGGCCGAGCATCGGCCCCAGCAGCACGCCCTGGCCCCAGGCCGCCATCGCCTTGCCATGCCGCTCGGGTGGGTTGATGTCGAACAGCACCGCCTGCGACATCGGCACCAGCGCGGCACCGGCGACGCCTTGTATGAAGCGGAACAGCACCATCTCCGGCAGCGACTGCGCGATGCCGCACAGCACCGACGCGAGGGTGAAACCCAGGATCGATCCGAGAAACAGCTGGCGCCGGCCGAACTGCGAAGCCAGCCAGCCGGTGACCGGCGTCATGATTGCCGCGGCGACGATGTACGAGGTCAGCACCCAGCTCATCTGCTCCTGCGTCGCCGACAGCGAACCCTGCATATGTGGCAGCGCAACGTTGGCGATGGTGTTGTCCAGCGTCTGCAGGATCGACGCGAGCATCACCGTCGCGGTGATCATCCGCCGGTTCAACGCAGGCTTGCTGCTGGTCACGGCGGCGTTCACTGCGCGGCCTGCGCTCCGCCCAACGCGGTGCGGCTATGGCCGGTGTCGACTTCCACGGTCGCGCTCAGGCCCGAACTCAGCGGCAGATCGCTATTGCCGGCCGGCTCCAGGCGCAAGCGCACCGGCACGCGCTGGACGACCTTGACCCAGTTGCCGGTCGCGTTCTCCGGAGGCAGCGCCGAAAACTGCGAGCCGGTGCCCGGCGCGACGCTGGCGACTTTCGCGTCGAACCTGCGGCCCGGATAGGTATCGATTTCCACGGTCGCGGTCTGGCCGGGGCGCATGTAGGTGAGCTGGTCTTCCTTGAAATTGGCCTCGACCCAGACATCACGCGTCGACATCAGCGCAAACACCGGGCTCGCCGGATTGATGAAGTCGCCGACCTGCAACTGCTCGACCTTGGTGACGATGCCGTCGTCGGGCGCTTTGATCGTGGTGTAGCTCAGGTTCAGCAGCGCGCGATCGAGTTCGGCCTTGGCCTGTAGCACGCTCGGATGCTGGTCCGGGTCCAGATCGGGATTGCCGGCCAGCATCGCCAGCACGCTGTCGGCCTGCTGCTGCGCGGCGATCAGTTGCTGGCGCGCGGTATCGAGCGCGTTCTGCGCTTTTGCGAACTGCGCCTGCGACGAGATGCCCGAGGCGAGCAGCTTTTTCTGCCGCTCGAGTTCGCTCTGCTCATAGGCCAGCGTCGCCTGCGCCGAACGCACGGAGGCCATCTGCTGGCGATAGGCGGCCTTGCCGGCACCGACCTGCAGGCGCGCACTGCCGAGCTTGGCCTGCGCCGCATCCACCGCGATGCGGTAGGGCTGGTCGTCGAGCTTGAACAGTACGTCGCCGCGATGTACCGGCTGGTTGTCGTGCACCGCAATCTCGGCGACCTGGCCGGCGACGTTGCTGCTGATCGACGCGCGCGCCGCCTGCACGTAGGCGTTGCCGGTCGACATATAGCGGCCGCCGAGCAGATACATCGCCAACGCGAATACCGCGACGACCAGCACGCCGGCGATCATCAGCGGCACGCGCAGGCGCTCGCCCAAGGTTTTGTCGTTGCCGATCGAGTCGTCGGCGGGGAATGAAGTCGCGGTGCTCATATTGTTGAAACCTTCATGTCGGTTTGCGGCGCGCCGCGCGCGGGTTCTGCGCAGCGTCGGGAGTGGTGGCTGGCGCCGCCGCCTCGGAGGCCGGCGGCGCGCAAGCGTCATCGGCGGTGGTGGGGACCAGCTGACTGAGATTGCGTTGCACGTGCAGCAGCAGATCCAGCAACTGCGCACGCTGTTCCTCGGACAGGCCGGCGAGCGCCTGGGCGCGGGACTGGTCGGCGATCTGCCACATCTCGGCGATCACCGGCGCCGCGGCCGCGGTCAGGAACAACTGTCGGGCGCGGCGGTCGGCCGGATCGGCGCGGCGCTCGACCCAGCCGTCGCGCTCCATGCGGTCGAGAATCCGGACCAGTGCCATCGGATCGGTATCGGCCAGCTCTGCCAGCTTCACCTGCGACAGGCCTTCGCTGCGCTCGATGCCGTGCAGCACCTTGCACTGGGCCAACGTCAGGTTCAGGCCGCTCGCCAGGCGCTCGAAGTTCTTCGAGGACAGGCGGGCAACGTCCTTGACCAGAAACCCGAAGATGCGACTGCGATCCACGACATGGCCCAGTGATAACTGGCGATATCATATCAAATGTTTTTATTGTTGTGCTACTGATACCGGTCGATCGGTCATTCCCGCGAAGGTAGGCGGGAATCCGCAGCTGGCGTGAGCCAAACTCACTCTCACGGATACAATCGGGCATGAAATCAGCCATCAGCAGAAGCGCCTCGCCGCGCCGGACCGCCTGACATGTGCGGCATCGTCGGAGTTGTCGCCGCGCGCGACGTCACCCCCATCCTGGTCGAGGGCCTGCGCCGCCTCGAATATCGTGGTTACGACTCGGCCGGTGTCGCGCTGCTGACGGCCGGCGGCCGGCTCGAGCGCCGCCGCGCCCAGGGCAAGGTGCAGCAGCTGGTCGACAACATTGCCGCCAGCCCGATTGCGGGCTTTCGCGGCATCTCACATACCCGCTGGGCCACGCACGGCGTGCCCAGCGAGCGCAACGCGCATCCGCATGTGTCCGAGGACCAGGTCGCGCTGGTGCATAACGGCATCGTCGAGAATCACGACGAGCTGCGTGCCGAGCTGCGCGCCAAGAGCTACCACTTCAGCAGCGAGACCGACACCGAGGTCGTCGCTCACCTGATCAACGAATACCTCAAGCAGAGCGGCAGTCTGTTGACCGCCGTGCAGGCCGCGGTGCGGCGCCTGCACGGCGCCTACGCGATCGTCGTGATGTCGCCGCGCGACCCGGACCGCATCGTCGCAGCGCGCGCTGGCGCGCCGGTCGTCGTCGGCCATGGCGAGGGTGAAAACTACGTCGCCTCCGACGTGCAGGCGCTGCTGCCGGTGACGCGCCGCTTCCAGTTTCTGGAAGAAGGCGACGTCGCCGAAATCACCCAAGCGGGCATCCGCATCTTCGACCATGCCGGCCACCCGGCCGAGCGCCCGGTCCGCGAATCCAGCCTGTCGGCCGAGAGCGTCGAGCGCGGCGAATACGCGCACTACATGCTCAAGGAGATCTTCGAGCAGCCGCGCGCGATCGCCGACACGCTGGCCGAACGCATCACCGGCAAGCGCGTGTTAGAGGCCGCGCTCGGCCCCAAGGCCGAGCTGCTGCTGCCGCGCGTCAAGAACGTGCACATCGTCGCCTGCGGCACCAGCTATCACGCCGGCCTGATCGCGCGTTACTACATCGAGCAGGGCGCCAAGCTGCCGTGCACGGTCGAAGTCGCCAGCGAGTACCGCTATCGCAATCCGGTGGTGCCGCCGAACACGCTGTTCGTCGCGATCTCGCAATCCGGCGAAACCGCCGACACGCTCGCCGCGCTGCGCGAAGCACGCAAGCTTGGCTACCTCGCCACCTGTGCGATCTGCAATGTGCCGGAGTCCTCGCTGGTGCGCGAGGCGGACATGACGCTGATGACCCGCGCCGGCCCCGAAATCGGCGTCGCATCGACCAAGGCTTTCACCACGCAGCTCGCCGCACTGAGCCTGCTCGGCATCGTGCTCGCGCGTCACAACGGCATGGACGCCAGCACCGAGGCCGCCTACGTGCGCCAGATCGCGCACGTGCCGGAAATGGTCGAGCGCACACTCAAGCTCGAGCCGCAGATCAAGGAGTGGGCCAAGCAGTTCGCCGACAAACGCCACGCGCTGTTCCTCGGCCGCGGGCCGACCTATCCGGTCGCCCTCGAAGGCGCGCTCAAGCTAAAAGAAATCTCCTACATCCACGCCGAAGCCTACCCGGCCGGCGAACTCAAGCATGGCCCGCTTGCGCTGGTCGACGCCGACATGCCGGTGATCGCGATCGCACCGAACAACGCGCTGCTCGAAAAGCTCAAGAGCAACCTGCAGGAAGTGCGCGCACGCGGCGGCAGACTGTTCGTCTTCGCTGATCCCAATACCGGCTTCAAGGCGGAAGAGGGCATCGAAGTGATGCTGATGCCCGAGCACATCGACGCGGTGCAGTCACCGCTGGTCTACACGATTCCGCTGCAGCTGTTGGCGTATCACGTCGCGGTGTTGCGTGGCACCGATGTGGATCAGCCGCGCAATTTGGCGAAGTCGGTGACTGTCGAATAGCGTTCGGTCACCTGATACGAGGTTTGATAATTCGAAGAAAGGGTGTCAGCGTTGTACTAGGGGTGTAAGAATAAGGTAAGTAACTAATAATAAAGAATTTATATGAAAAATCACGCTACGCAACGCGCACTGACAAGTGCGACGAAAGCCGGACGGCGGTGGTTTTAGGCTAGTAGTTATAAAGAGTGTAAGAAAACCCTGTCGTGGCGTCGCCTCTGCGGTAGGTGTGTGCGTGTGCGGTCCGGCAAATGCTGCCCCGCTCGGTACATCGATGCCGCTCGCACTATGATCGATTGATTACCTAGCGTAACTTTTAATTGCGTAAGAAAATTCGCTATTTGGCAAAAATTGGACAAAAGTTTATTTTTTGCCCGGCATCCAGAGGATAGCCCCATCTCACGGATGGCGGAGAATGCATACGCCAAGCATCTCCGATGGCTGGAATACTAAGCGAAGCAGAACGCAAAGCGATCTGTCAGTCGCTTATTGGTTAGCTCATCAAGTTGACCGTTCCGAACTGCCATGCACCTGGGCAGACTGAACAGCGTTGGAGCCTCTCCCGGTATGCGCTTACCGTGTATCGACCAAGTCATCGAGCGGTATCAACCGGTCGTTCGAGTTGGGCTCGCACGCTAAAGGAGGCGGCGTGTACCAGGTGGTTGCTGATGCACGCCGCTGTCCGGCTATTTCCTCTTTGCGGCTTGGATCGCCTTCATCAGATCAGGCACCACATCAGCCTGGAGTTCGCCAAGTCTGGGCGTCAGGCCGTAAGGCTTGAGCTCCGGCACTAGGAACCATGTGCTGTCGTACGACAAGGTCACCAGTTGAGACAGGTCGAAGCGAGTGCGCTTGACCAAGCCGGTGCGCTTGAACGCCGAGGGGTTGTCGATAGGATCGAGGATGAAGTCCCACGGATAGCTGCGGTGCGCTTGGCTTGTGCCGTAGCACACCGTCACGTCGTAGCCGCCGCGTTCAAGTTCGCTGGCCGCCAGGATCAAAGCGGGACGAGGCTTAGGTCCCGGCAAGGGGAGGGCCAAATTCTGCGGGAAATGGCAGAGCACAACATCGCCAGGCTTCGGCCTGGGGTAGAGGGTGGGGGTCGTGCGATTAGACATGCACGGCCCCGGCGAAATCAGTCGTCCAGGAAGGACCCGATGACTTTCCCGCGGAGCTGCTGCGGCACGCTGGCGCGAATCGCTGCATAGTGCTCGTCGGTGAGTTCGTCGAAATCCGGATCGTAGTGAGGGACTTCGCGTGAGACGAACTCAGCCAATGCGCGGTGTATGAGCTGGGTTTCATTAATGCCGAGCAGTTCGGCTGCTCGTTCTGCAGTTGTTTTTGTGAGTCCAAAGGTCGAATCCTTTGCCCTCCACCTGAACAGCGTGGTGGGCGGTTTGATGGTCAAAGGCGGGCCTGCTTTCGCGGTTTTCATGATTAATTTCACTATTAATGACTAAGAGTCGATAAGTTGGGCTAACGTCGGCTACATTTTCATTTCTCCTAGGCCGATATTTCGATTCAACGGGGCGGGCGAATTTGCCCATGTGAGTATTATATCAAAAAGATAGCGCAGGAGCTAGCTTTTTGATAGCTGATGCCGGAGACCTCGGTCGGGCCAGGATCGCGGGTCTGCCGGCGGACTCGGCGACAACCCTCGCCTGCATCTAAGGCAGCGCACTACGTGACTTCCCCGAGGTCCAGGCCGGCTTGACGCTGCTCTGGCCTGATCATTCCCTGACCCCACCGCGGAGCCTCGATATTTTTTAAGCGGCCCTCAAAGCCTCAATCACTTCGGCCGGCTTCGATTTCAAGGCTTTAATGAGAGCCCGAGCCGGACCGGTTGGGGTTCGAAGGCCCTGCTCCCAGTTTCTCAACGTGCCAACGTTCACTTCGATCAATCGAGCGAACTGGGCTTGGGACAAACCCGTCGCGACGCGAACGGCGCGCACCTGAGCGGCGTCAACGACGAATTCGCGAGACGGGGCGCGCTTGCCGCGAACAACCTCGTCCGCCTGAGTCACGCTCTCCATGAGTCGCGCAAAGAGTTTCTTGTCCATTACCAGTTCTCCACGATACGCCTCAACAACCGTTTCTGAGGCTCGGTCAAATCGTCTTTATCCGCCTTTCGGTAGACGGTCAGCATCAAGATCTGAGCTTCGGCAACTCGCCAGAAGTAGATGACGCGAACGCCGCCGCGCTTGCCGGTGCCGGGTAACTTCCGCCGCAGCTTTCGAATCCCGCCGGAGCCCTCAATGATGTCGCCGGCATCGGGATGCTGGGCGAGGTGCGCCTGAAGCTCCGAGTACGACTCATCGGGCATCAGCTCTTTGAGGTCTTCGGTGAAAGCCGGGTTTCGATAACTGGTTTACGTACCATGCGATCTTCTCTCGTTTCCTTCACGATCAGCTCCGCGCCGAACACTCGGAATCGATAGCCGGCCTCCATCGCCGCAGCGCCGATTGGTATATCCGCGCGCGCCGGTCGGCAAGAAGCGCACCTGGATCGACGTGCGCAATGGCATGTTCGTGGCCTACGGCATCCGCCTGCATCCCCGCGATGAGCCGTCGGCCCCTCCTCCGGCTTAGTACGCCCTCGTGACTGCGCTGACGTATGAACCCCTACTCCCGCTTGCGGGAGAAGGTCGCGCGAAGCGCCGGATGACGTTCGTACAGCGCCAGAAAAGCCTCTCACCCCTGCCCCGGCTCTGTTCCGCAAACGACGTAGGTCGGCAATCCCTTGCCGACGTGCTCAAGCGATCAGGGCGCACACGTCGGCAAAGGATTGCCGACCTACATTCATCGGTTCATGGCCCGTGAGCAGGTCCGTAAGGAACACCGGGCTACCCAGGACCAAGCCAAACGCGGCTGGGGGCGAGCAGGCGCGGCGCTATCGTCTCGCCCCCATCCCAACCTTCCCGCGCATGCGGGGGAAGGAGCTGGCCGATTCCGGGGATCAAGCTGGCTTCTATGAAGCTGCGGTGGTCTCTCCCGCAAGCGGGAGAAGGGATTCCTATACGGGGCGGTATTTGTGGAAAGGACCACTTAGCCGATGGGCTCCTCGGCTCTGGCGAAGAACCAACCCAGCCAGCACGCAAAGAGCCGCGGTACTCGCCAGGCATACCGTCACTGCGAACCACAGCGGCGGCGGCGCCATCCAGTCCGCGACGAGCTGCAGCGGATTCGCCCGTCCCAAAGCGCGTTCGAGTATCCAGCCCAGAGCGCAGGCGGCCGCAAACGCGGCGCCCGCGACTCTGATGACCGCATAAGCTCTCGTTGTGCTCAGCAGCAGAATCAATGGAAGCGTCGCCGTGATCACCAGCAGCTGCATGGCCTCGATGCCGAGATTGAAGCCGACCAGGCTCAGTGCCAGCGTGGCTCCGTCGAAGTTGAGGCCCGCCAACACCTCGGCGAACGCAAGGCCGTGAACCAGCCCGAATGCCGAGGCGATCCAGATCTCCTTGCCGGCGAACAGCGGGCGCCAGGCGTGAGCGCAGGAGACGAGGATCGAGACGGCGATCAGTATCTCGATGATGCGAGTCGGTGCCACGACCCAGCCCATCGCGGCCAGCGCCAGGCTGATCGAGTGGCCGACGGTGAATCCGCTGACGACGCCGACGATGGTCCTTGCACTCGCCGCCAGGCTCTTGCGTGCGCGCCAGCGCCCGGCGCTGGCGATCAGCGGCGACGGCAGCAGCAGCGCGAGAAGGAACAGCAGATGATCCGGGCCCTCGGCGATGTGATGCAGGCCCAGCGAAAACATATGGCGGAAGCCCTGCCACCAGCTGCCGTCGGAGCCGTCGACCTGGATGTGTGTGTTGCCGAAGCCGGCCGTGCTGATCAGCATCGGCTTGTCGCCGAGCAAGCCGTTGCGGATGTCGCGCCTGACGTAGATCAGCGCCTGGTGCGAGACCACCTGTTGCAGAATCACCTCGTAGTCGAGCGCGAAGACCTCCGTCGAAACGCCGGCCGGCGCCTGTAGCCTGGCCTGCACGCTGAGCCAGTCGTTGCTCGTCCAGTTGACGTTGTCCGTCGCCTTCATGGCGAGTGACTCGATGTGCAGGGCATAACTCCGGCCGTCCTGGCTGCGGATCAGCAAGCGGTCCCCGATGTACCGCTCGATCCGGGGCCCGTGCTGCGCTACCACCGAGCCCGGGATTGAGGCGAGTGGGAGCAAAAGGGCCGCTCCCAGCTCGCTCACGGGCAGCTGCAGTTCGACATCGATCGCGTTGCGGCCGATGTCGAGCATCACGATGCTCGGTGGAACATCGTGTGCCAGAACCGGGTGCGGCACACCCGCGCACAGCAGCAAGAGCATCGCCGCACAGGCTGCACGCAAGCGCATCAGTTGCTCAGCTGGTTGTAGTAGTCGTAGGTTTTGTCGCGGTAGATCATGTGGTAGTGAGTCTGACCCGAGATCACGACGCCATTCTGCACGGCGATTTCCATCCACACGCGCGGGCCGTCGACACGCATGTACGTGCCGTTCGCGGAGACATCCGGGCCCGAGCTGCTGACGGAGCCGGAGGCATTCGCCCATGCCACATAGGTGCTGCCGTAGTCCGCCTCGTAGTCGCTCAGCAGGCGGCTCGCCGTCGTGCTGTCGTAGTCATCGGTAAATTGTTCGATGGCGGCCATCACCAATGCCTGCTGCGTTGTCGACAGGCTCGATACCAGCAAGCCCCGATCGCTGCTGCTGGCGATGGCGTTGAACTTGGTGGTGACGTTGGCGTAGCTGCCGGTGTTGGCCTCGACCGGGCCGATCAGCACGTCGGAGAACGTCTGCCCGGAGAGGAAGGCACTGGTGAGTTCCGAGCTGCTCATGCTGCTGAAGATCGCCACCATCGCGGCGGCCTTGTCCGCGAGCACCGTATAGGTGCCGGAATCATAGAAGCTGTAGCTGGTGTGATCGTTGGCAGTGAACGCGGTCCTCGGTTCGACTCCGATATGGTGAGGCGTCGGATAGGCGCAGGCGCCGTTGAAATTGATGTTGAACGCCATGTGATGGCCGCCCAGCATCAGCGTCCACGAGCCGGTTTGCGAGGGCGTGCCGATGAACGCGACGTGGTACAGATCCGCGCCATAGCCGTTCGCATTCTTCGTGTAGCCCAGGTAATCGTCAGCGGCGATCACACCCTGGAAATCGGCGTATCCCGCGCTGCTGAGCGCGACTTTGGCAAGGGCGTTGAACGCGGAAATCTGGCTCGACGTGCTCACCTCCGCGAGCGTGATGCCGGGCCTGCTGAAGCTGATCGCGCCGGGCGGCAGGTTGGACCAGTTGGTCTTGTAGACATTGAGCTGCGAGCTCGAGTACGACGAGTCGCTGTAGAGAGTCGATGCCGTCAGCGAGCTGCCGAGTGCGGCTTCGAAAGTGCTGACGGCGCTGAGCACACTGTCGACGTAGGTGGTATCGCAGGATGCCGTGTCGCTGCTCGAAACCGTCAGAGTCACGGTGCTGCTGGTGGTGGTGCCGCCGCTGTTGGAGACGGTGACGTAGTAGCTGCCCGCATCGCTGGTCGCGGTGCTTGCGATCGTATACGTCGAAGACGTTGCGCCGGAGATCGCGCTGGACGCCTTGTACCACTGGTAGCTCAGCGTGCCACTGCCGCTCGCGGTGACCGTGAAGCTCGCCGCGCTGCCGGCGGTAACCGTCTGAGACGAGGGCTGCGTCGTGATCGTCGGGGCGGTAACGGTGCCGCTGGAGTCGGAGCTGTCACTGCCGCCGCCGCCACAGGCCGTCACAGCCGCAAGACCCAGGAGAAGCAAAATAACCAGCGAAAAACGCCGTGTGTTGACAAGCATCGTTGCCCCCTGGCTCGCGCCAAGCTCGAATACAAGATGGATCCCGCGCAGCGGGTCGGATACCTGTGTCGAAGCTTAGGAGCTGGGGATGGAGCGCCCGGGATTCTTTACAAGGGATTTACAAAGCTCGGCTGTCTGGGTCAATTCGCGGCGCCCGCAGGTTCACGGATCTTAGTAGTCAACAGTAATGCTCATCAGGACGCCAGACCGCCGCAGCTCATACAATGAGGACTCGATGAGGGCTCGCCGGGCCTGGATCGGGACCGCAGCGCAGCAAAGAGCGCGCGTCCCGCCGGTTGCGGCGAACCAACACGATGGATCAACCAATAGAGCATCGAGGAGCCATGGTATGAAGCTTGGTCTGCCGGACGACAGCCTGCCCATTCAGGAAATGTTCGAGGGATTTTTCGCCGCCGAGTCCACGCCCGTCCGCGTGCGCGCCGCCGAGCCGCTGGGCTTCGATGCGGCCCTGTGGCGCGAGCTGGTCGCGATCGAGGCGCCCTTCATGCGCTTGTCGGCGGATGCGGGTGGCGGCGGCATGAGCCTGTTCGATACCTGCCTGATGATGGACCAGGCCGGCCGCAGGCTGGCCTCCGCTCCCTTGGCGGAGGCGGTGGTCGCGCTGCGGATACTCGGCGAACTCGGCGGGGATGCGGCGCGCCTGTGGATCGACAAGATCCGCGACGGCGAGACGGTGCTCGCCCTGGCGCTCCGCGAGGCCAAGCCGGGCGTGGCGCAGCTGGTGCCCGGCGGCGCCGTGGCGAAGGCCGTGCTGACTTTCGACGGCAATGAGCTTGCCATTGAAATCCCCGCTGCGCCGCTGGCCGCGCCTGCGACGCTCGGCGGCTCGGCCATCGGCGTGTTCGAGCCCGGCAAGGGCCAGCGGCTGGTCATCTCCAGCGGTGCGGACGCGGCCAAGATCTGGGCCGCCGGCATCGAGGAGTGGAAGCTGCTGACCTCGGCCGCGCTGATCGGCCTGTCCAAGGAAGCGCTGGCGATGGCGGCCGCCTATGCCTGCGAGCGCATTGCCTTTGGTCAGCCCATCGGTGCGAACCAGGGCATTGCCCATCCGCTGGCGATCGACGTGATCGATGCCGATGGCGGCGGCATGCTGCTGTGGTGGACGCTGCGCGCGATCGCGGACGGCGCCCCCGACGCGGCGGCGACGGTGTCGATGCTCTATTGGTGGAGCGTGCGCACGGCCACCAGCTGCGTCGCGCATTCGCTGCACACCTTCGGCGGCTATGGTTTGTCGGTCGAATACGACATCCAGCTGTATCACCGCCGCGCCAAGGCCTGGGCGCTGGTGCTGGGCGATCCGCAGGCGGAGCTGGTCCGCGCCGGCCGTCGCCTGCTGCTGGGCGAGACGGCGACGCTGCCGGACCCGGGGCTGGTCGATGTGGACTTCTATCCGCCCACGGCAGGCAAGGAGCTGGCCGACGAGACGCGCGCGCTGTTCAAGCGCATCCTCGATCCGGCAAAACACAACCTGGTTGATCACAACTTCGAGTCCCACGACTGGGACGTGCACCGTGCCATCGGCGCAGCCGGCCTGCTGTACCCGGACTGGCCGGTGAAGTGGGGCGGACGCGGCGCCGACGCGGATTCCACGCGCGCCAGCCTCACCGTGTGGCAGGAAGTCGGCTATGCCGGCCTGCCGCGCAGCACCACCTCGATGATCGGCCACGTCGTGCAGAAGACCGCCAAGCCGGAGCTGCAGGAAGAAGTGCTGCTGCGCATGGGCCGCGGCGAGATCAGCGCCTGCCTCGGCTACACCGAGCCCTCCGGCGGTTCGGACGTGTTCGCCGCCAAGACCCGCGCGGTCCGCGACGGCGATGACCCGAACGCGGGGTGGATCATCAACGGCGCCAAGATGTTCACCTCGGGCGCCGAGCTCGCCAGCTACGTGATCCTGATCACGCGCACCGATCCCGACGTGCCCAAGCACAAGGGCATCACGGTGTTCCTGGTGCCGATGAACAAGCCCGGCATCGAGATCACGCCGGTGCATACCTTCATGGACGAGCGCACCAACGCGACTTTCTATTCCGATGTTCGGGTCGAGGACAAGTATCGCCTCGGCGAGATCAATGGCGGTGCCAAGGTGCTGGCGGCCGCGCTGACGATGGAACAGGGCGGCGGCTACTACCACCTGCTGATCCGCGAGATGGCCGACACCGTGGCGGAATGGGCGCGCGGCGAGCAGCGCAACGGCCGGCCGCTGATCGAGGATTCCAACTTGCTCGCGCGCATCGCCAAGGCCTATGCCGACAGCCGCATCAGCGAAGTGCTGTCGGGCCGGGTGCTCGGCTCGCGCCTGGCCGGCATCCCGGATCTTGCCTTCGGCCCCGCCTCGAAGGTCTTCTCCACCGAAGCCTTCATCGTCGATTCCGCCGAGCTGCTCGACGTGGCCGCGCCGCGCTCGCTGCTGCGCGGACAGCAAGGCCTGGGGTTGGTGGAGAAGGGCTACCGCCATTCGACCGCGACCTCGATCTACGGCGGCACCAGCGAAGTGCTGCGCAGCATGGTGGCCGAGAGGCGCCTGGGCCTGCCGCGCAGCCGGGCCTGAGGCGGCTTCGGCGTCCAGTGCCTGAAGACAACGTAGGTCGGCAATCCCTTGCCGACGTGTACCCTCGGATGTGCAAGCGAGGCCTCACGTCGGCAAGGGATTGCCGACCTACCGTTGCCGGGAAATGCTTTTCAGCGATTACAGGCCCTAGTCCACTGAATCACTGAAATCGGCAGTGCTGTCCACCCGATGCGGGCGCGCTGCTGCGTTGCAAATGCTCGCGATACCTACGGGTATCGCTGTGCTTTGCGCCTTGCACCGCATCCCGCCTCGGGCGTCCCTCACCGCCAATTCCAATGATCCAGCGGACTAGTACCGTGGCACAGAGGTTTCGAAACAAATTCGCTCGGTCTGGTGCCGCGATACTGCGTTGCTCGTCGTCGCCATAGCGACGGCTATGACTCCTCCTCGCGCCTGGTCTCGCGCCCCCATCCCTTCGCGCCTTTGTTGCGAAACCTCTGCGCCACGGTACTAGTACGGAAACCGCGCCAGCACCAGCGTCGCATCGGTGCGGCCGTAGGCCAGCGAGTCGCCGCTGTGCGAGTAGGCGGTGGACAGTGTGACCGGCGTGCGGCCCCAGCCGGTTTCCTGGTCATAAGTCGCCAGCAGCGCGCCGCTGGCGGCGCCCCAGACCATCAGCTTGCGCGAGTAGCCCGAGCCGCAGACCAGGGTCTGGCCGTCGGGGGCGAAAGCGACCGAGCCGACAAAGCCGTCGGGGTCGCCGGCATAGGTTTGCAGCAGCGCGCCGTCGGCGATGCGGAAGCGCTGGATGTTGTTGCCGTAGCTTTCCTCGCCCGCGATCAGGCTGAGCCCATCGGGCGCAAACGCCAGCGAACGCGGCAGCGCAGGGGTGGCGATGATGCGCAGCAGGCTGCCGTCGGACACGTTCCAGAGCCGGATACGGGTGTCGCCGTAGGCCGCCGCCAGCGTCGCGCCGTCCGGCGACAGTGCCAGTGACAGCACCGCGAACTGCACGCCGGCGTTGAGCGTCCTCAGCAGCGTGCCGTCGGATACGCGCCAGAACTTGATCAGCGTGTCGTAGCCGCCCGAGATCAGCTGCGTGCCGTCATTGGTGAACCGGACCGCCTGGGTGCTGCCGTTGTTGCCGGCCAGCACCAGCAACTGGGTGGCGTCGGAGACGCGCCACAGCATGATGCGGTTGTCGCGCGTGTCGGGTGGCGGCGAGCCGGCGGCCGCGGCGATGATCGCGCCGTCCGGCGAGAACGCGACCTCGTTGATGATGTCGTCCAGGCCCAGATAGCTGCGCTGAAACCGTCCGTCGCTGGCGCGCCAGAGTTTGGCTGTGAAGTCCATGCTGCCGGTGCCCAGCCATTGATCGTCGGGCGAGAACTTGACCGAGGCGACGTTGGCGGCATGCTGGCCGTAGGTGCGCTTCAGGCTGCCGTCGGCGAGTTTCCATTGCCGCGGATGGCTGTCGGCGCCACCGGAGAACGCCGAGACATTGTCCGAGGCGGCGGCTACCGAGAAGATCGCCGACTGGCCGGATGTCTTGAGCACCTTGCTCTGCGATCCCGAAGGCAGATCCCACAGCCGCGCGGTATTGTCGTAGCTGCCCGAGACCAGGGTCTTGGCGTCGGCGCTGACCGCCACCGAGCTGACCATGCTCAGGTGGCCGCGGAACACGTGGGTGCTGCTGCCGCTGCTGACCTGCCAGGCACGTAGCGTGCGGTCCCAGCTGGATGAATAGAGCGTCTGGCTGTTGGGCGCAAACACCACGCCGGAGACGAAATTGGAGTGCCCGCGCAGCGTCCGCGTCAGCGTCCAGTTCGGCGCCGCCCACAGCTTGACCGTCTGGTCGGCGCTGCCGGAGGCCAGCCACTGGCCGTCAGGCGAATACGCCACCGAGAACACCGTGCCGGTATGGCCGTTGAGCACCTTGATCTGCACGCCGTCCGACACCCGCCACAGGCGCACCGTCTTGAGTTGATCGCCGCTGGCGAGCGTGCTGCCGTCGGGCGAAAACGTCAGCGAGAAAATCTGCGTCGGCCCGTCGATGCTGCGAATCAGCGTGCCGTCCGCAACGCGCCACAGCTTGATATTGCCGGCCGGATCGCCGGCGACGAATTCGCCCGACGACGCCAGGGTTTGCCCGTCGGGCGAGAACGCGACCGTGTCCACGCCGCCGTCGTGGGCGGCGAGCGTGCGGATCAGGCTGCCATCGGAGGTGCGCCACAGCTTGACGGTGTAGTCGTCGGCACTGCCGGTGGCCAGCGTCAGGTGGTCGGGCGAGATCGCCACCGCATTGAGCGCGCGGTGGCCGGGGCCGAACCAGGCGATGTCGGGCGCCGCGGCCTGCACCGGCGGTGCCGTCAGTGTCAGCAGTACCAGCGACAGAGCGGCGGCCAGGCGCCGTGCCGCTACGAGACTTGTCATCATGATCAGCTCCGGCAGCAGGTATACACCTCGGGTGAGTGCCGAAAAAGCGCGATCCGGTTCATTAGGGCCTGTTGTGCTCCGCGTCTCAATTTTGCGGCCCGGCTGCCGATAGCTGCCTACAACCTGTACAGCGCGGCCGCGCATTGGGACGCACCATGAAGATCCTGCTCGTCGACGATTCCCGTTCCTCGCGTTGCGTTACCTCCGCCTACCTGCTCGAGATGGGCTACCCGCTCACCGAGGCGGTCGACGGCATCGAAGCGCTGGAAATCTATAGGCGCGATCGCCCCGACCTGGTAATCACCGACGTCGAGATGCCCGGTATGGATGGCTACACGCTGGCGCGCGAGATCCGCCGCAACGACAGCATCGATGACTGGGTGCCGATCATCTTCCTGAGCGGCTGCGTCGGCGACGAGGACATCGCCAAGGGCCTGGAAGCCGGCGGCGACGGCTACATCCTCAAGCCGGTCAGCCCGATCGTGCTCGGCGCCAAGCTCAAGGCGATGAAGCGCATCACCGACATGCGCCGCCGGCTGCTGGAGCTGAGCACCGAGCTGCAGGCGGCCAATCGGGCGCTGATCAAGGTGTCGCAGATCGACGCGCTCACCAACGTCGCCAACCGCCGCTCCTTCGACGGCGGACTGGAGCGCGAGTGGTATCGCGCCCAGCGCAGCGGCCGCCCGCTCGGCATGATTCTGTGCGACGTGGACTACTTCAAGCGTTACAACGATCGCTACGGTCATGCCCAGGGTGATGCCTGCCTGTGCGCCGTCGCCGAAGCCATCGCCAAGCTCACCCGCCGCAGCACCGACGTGCTGGCGCGTTACGGCGGCGAAGAGTTCGTGATGCTGCTGACCGACGCCGACGAAGCCGTGACGATGGCGGTGGCGCGGGCGATGCGCGAGGCCGTGGCAGCTCTGGCGCTGGTGCACGCGGATTCCGATGTGGCCTCCCATGTCACCATCAGCCTCGGCGTCACCGTCTGCATTCCGGACCGCAGCCTGAATTCCGCCGACCTCTTCAAGTTCGCCGATGCCGCGCTCTACGATGCCAAGGGCCAGGGCCGCAATCGCGTCTGCCTGCGGCCGTTCGAGCGGCCGGCTGCCGCCACCGCCGGCCCGACTGCCGCGATCGCCTGATCGCTGCGGTGCGGCCGGCCTATCGGCACAAAATCAGGACTTCGCGGTCCAGGACGTGCACCAGGCCGTGGCCCGGACCTGCTTGCCTGAGAACAGCGGACAGCCGCCTTGCGACGATCCCGCGGCGCCCTGGTAGAGCATGCAGCTGCCGCAGCGGCTGCCGGGTTTGGCTTTGGCGGCAAGGCTGGCATCGTCGACGTAACCGACGGCCTTGGCTGTCGCATCGTCGGCGGTCACCAGCGGCAGGTCGGCGGCAAACGCCGTGCTCGAGCGGATGCCGGCCATTGGTATCAGGCAGATCGCGATCGCGGAGCCCAGCAACTGGCGACGGAAAGGGTCGGTAACGGGGTTCATGCTGCTTGCTCCATGCTTGCTTCTGTAGGGGGTTCCCACAGCCCCGGTTCCGCCCGGAACAGGGGCAGGGGAACTGCTATCTGGGTATGGAAATGGGTGCGTGCTCATTGCTGCCGCCGACCGTGAGCCGGCTGGCGGAACGATCGCAATGGACACGTACTGCCTCGCTGGCCAGAGCCCGGCAGGCATCGATCGAATCTCCGGTGGATCTGAGTATCTGCCGGGCAGACGCAGCGTCGAGACCGGCATGTTCGGACAGCAGCAGCGCCACTACGCCGGTGACGTGCGCCGTCGCCAGCGAAGAGCCGGAAGCGAAGTCGTAGTGGCCGCCCGGAGTCAGTGTCAGTATTTCGCGACCAGGCGCACGCAGTACCGCCGCAGCGGAAGCCGGACGATCTTCGGTATCCACCGCGATGACGCCCTCGATGTCGACCGGGAAGCCGGCCGTGCGGCCACTCGGCGGGACCGCGCCGATAAAGATCTGCCCCTTGTCCAGCCCGTAGTGCACCAGTTGCTCCAGCAGCGGATCGGCCGGGCCGCCGAGGCTGAGATTGACGATCTCGGCCCCGGATTCAATCGCCGCGACCAGCGCCTGGGCCAGCGTGTAGGAGTTGCACTGCGCCGCGTCTTCGCCCGGTTTCAGCGGCCAGCAGGCCTTGAACACCAGCAGCTGCACATTGGGTGCGATGCCGACGATGCCTACACGATTATTCGCCACCGCTGCGATGACGCCGGCGACTTCGGTGCCATGACGGTCGAGCCTGAATGTCTGCGCGTTGTCGTCGACGAAGTTTTTCTGGCCGGACAGCCGCCCCTGCAGATCCGGATGCGAAACGTCGACGCCGGTGTCGATGATCGCGACGCGCACGCCGTCGCCGCGTGACCACTGGTGCGCGTCAGCGGCGTCGACTTCGGCGAAGCCGCGCTGCAGTTCGACATAAGGATCGTTGTACGAACTGCCCAGTGTGCTGAAGGTCTGCAGCGGCTGTGCCAGGCGCACGCGCGGATCGTGAGCAAGCCCGGCCAGCACGGCGTCGCGCGAGCTGTGCTCGGGGATCTCGAACACCACGCAGTGCAGTTTCAGCGGCGCGATCGGCCAGGCGGCGACTTCGTGCAGGCCATAAGCCGCGGCCAGCGCCGCCAGTGCGATATGCGCTGCGTCACCCTCGGCATAGCGCGGCAGGCTGTCGTAGCCGCGCAGAGTCGAGCCCGCATGCGTCGCGACCGGTTCGGACGGGTTGGACACCGCCAGCACGATCAGCCGCTCCGGCGCTGCCCGCATCTGCGCCTGCTGTGCCAGCGCGCTCGGGTTCGTCGGAACGCCGGCGCAGGCCGCGAGCAGCGCAGCCGACCAGCAGCAGGCTGCGGCCCGCCAACAATTCACGATCATTGCGCGGTGCCGACCGGCTCTGCGAAACGCACGCGCGGGTCGGCGCGCAGCTGCTGCAATGCGAGCTGCCCGGCCGCGGCGTCGCGCGCCACCAGCGGCGCCAGCGAGTAGACCCCGGCCTCGCCGGGACCGCCGACGATCTGCAATTGCGATTGCGACAGCAGCGCCTGGAACTCGCCGAGCGACAGCGACGGCGCCAGCACCACGCGGATCGTCGCCGTCGCCGGCATTGTCGGGGCCGCGCTCAGGGTGCGATAGACCGGCGCGGAGCGCTGCCATATGGCGCCGGCCAGCGCGGCGATGCCGACGGTTTCGACGATCAGCGCCGCGGCCAGGGCGGGCAGCAGCCAGACGCGCGGCGATCGCCTGGCTTTTTTTCGCGGCGGCGCCTCGTCTTCAGCCAGCTCCGCATCGATCCGCCGCCAAAGGCGCTCCAGCGACGGCAGCGGATCGGTGTCGGCCTGCGCTGGTGCCGGGTCGTGGCGCAGCGCCGCCTGCAGACGACGCTGCGACTCCAGCTCCAGCCGGCAATCGGCGCAGTCTTTCAAATGGGTTTCGACGCTGAGGCGCTGCGCCTGGGTCGCGCGGCCGTTGACGACCCAGGGAATCAGTTCCCAGATCTTCGGGTGCAGCGAGGCGCTCTCATCTGTGGACTTCATAAGCTGCTCCGTCGTTCATACCACCCAGGGTCGGCAGCAGATTGCGCAGCCGGATGCGCGCGTGAAACATGCGCGCCTTCACCGTGCCGACCGGGCAGGCCATGATTTCCGAGATTTCTTCGCAGGAATGCCCCAGGTAGTAGGCCAGCAGCAGCGTCGTGCGCTGATCGGGCGGCAGGCGCTCGAGGCCCTGCATGATCCAGCTGCGCCGATCCTGCTGAACCAGCGGATCGTCCCACTGGGTTTCGTCTTCGATCGGCAGTACCGGGTCGGCCAGCGGCGGTGGCCCGGCGCGCCGCAGCGCCTTCAGCGCGCAGCGATAGGCGATGCCCATGATCCAGGTCGACACCAGGGACTGGCCGCGGAATTCCTCGGCCTTTCGCCAGACGATCCAGAAAGTGTCGTTGACCACCTCCTCGATCAGATCGTCGCGCTGGGTGACGCGGGCCAGAAAGCGCCCGAGCCGGCGATGATAGTCCCGGTACAGCTTCTCGAACGCCGGCCGGTCTTGCTGCGCGATCGCCCGCAGCAGGCTGCGATCGACAATGTCGCGTTCGGCCTGCTGTTCCGCCGGCAACTCCGGCGTCGCCGAACTCATGCTGCGAGGCTCGCTTGCATTTGAACGCACTCCGAAAAATGATCTGAAATGATCTGGCTAGACGGTTAGTGCCCCTGCGCGCAAAAAAAGTTGTGCCCGGTGTTCAAAAATGCCACAGCACCGTGCCGACCCAGCGGTCTTCGGCGGTGTCGCCGTAGAACAGCGCCTTGGCCTGGTGGTCGGTGCCGATGAAGCTCAGCTCGACCTGTAACGAGCCGAGCGCGTAGCTCAGGCCGGCGTTCCAGTAGGTATAGGCGTCGCCACTGAAACCCTGGAGCTGGTGGTAGCCGATGCCGGCATTGCCAGACAAGGAGCCCAGCAGCGGCTGATGCACCACCAGGTCGTAGGACAGCGCGTTCTCGCCGCTGATCGGGCCGTCGCGGGTGGGTGCGCCCTTGTCCGGCGACCAGGCGATGCTGACGAAAACCCGGTTCGACCAGGCCAGCGTGCCGGACAGCTCGTCGTAGTTATAGAGGCTGCGCGGTGTGTCCATCGGGTAGTCGTAATGGTTCAGTGACAACCAGCCGCCCCAGTTCGCAGGCAGCGTCCAGCCGTAGCCCAGGTAGGCGCTGAGCTGCGACGAGGTGCCCCGGTCGGCGCCGAGGTCGAGTGTCGCCGCGCCGGCGCCGGCGAACCATCGCGCATCGGCGGAGTAGTGCGCGTCGATCTGCAGCGACGGCTTTCCGTCGCTCGCAGTTAAACCGCGGACGACATTGTCGGTACTCACTCCTATCGCGCCGCCCCAGTTGTCGGCCAGCGCGCACGGCGATGCGGCGAGCGCCAGCATCGCAAACAGTCCGGTTCGCCTACGCGGGCCGGTCACAGCAGAAAACAACATCGAGCCTCCCCGATGACCCGCAATCGATTGCCGGCCTCAACTCTAAAGCCAAACGACGGTGCCGGCCTGGATAGGGGTCTGGATGTGGGTCTGAATGGGGGCCTGGATGCGCAGCTGCTGGCTACGCAGCGCGCGTTCGACAGTGTCGCCGCCGATTACGACGGTCCCAAGGGCAACAACGCCTTGATCCAGCGCATGCGGACGACGATGTGGGACACCATCGAGGATACGTTTACCGGCGGATCGCGCTTGCTCGATCTCGGCTGCGGTACCGGCATCGACGCCGCCGAACTGGCGCGGCGCGGGCATTCGGTACTGGCCACCGACTGGTCGCCGCAGATGGTCGAGCGCACTCGAGCGCGCGCTGCCGCGGCCGGGCTCAACGAGCGCCTGGCCGTGGCCCATGTCGGCATCCAGCAACTCGACCAACTCGATCCCGGGGGCGAGAAATTCGACGGGATCTACTCCAATTTCGGTCCGCTGAACTGCGCGCCCAACCTGGCCGCGGTCGCCAGCCAATGCGCGCGCCTGCTCAAGCCCGGCGGCCGGCTGGTGTTCTCGGTGATCGGCCGCCTGTGTCCCTGGGAAGTCTGGCACTACGCGCTGCGCGGGCGCATCAGGCGGGCGAGCGTGCGCGCCGCGCGGGGCGTGACTGCGGTCGGCATGAACCGCCATACGATATGGACCTACTACTACCTGCCGCGTGAGTTCTACCGGCCGTTCTCGGCACTGTTTTCGCTGGACCATTACCGCGCGCTGAGCCTGTTCCTGCCGCCGCCGTATCTGCTGGATTTCTACGAGCGCCGCCGCGGTCTGTGCGAGCGGCTCGGGCGCATCGACGATCGCTTCGGCGCCCTGCCGCTGGTACGCGACATGGGCGATCACTTTCTGATGATCATGCGCAAGCGATGAGCGGCGCCTGATGGACGCCCGCCTGGTCAATGCGGCCCTAGTATCGCCGCAGCGCGTGTCGCGAGCGCCGCTGCATCTGGCGCAAGGCCGCATTGCTGCGGCCGCGGCCGTCGCTGGTGGCTATCAGGTCGATCTGCGCGATCACCTGATTTTTCCCGGCCTGATCAATGCACACGAGCATCTGCACCAGAACGCCATTCCGCCGCTGAAGTCGGCTGCGCCGTTTCCGAACAGCTACGCCTGGATCGCCGCGTTCCAGGCGCATTTCGACGATCCGGCCGTAATCGCCGCACTGTCGGTTCCGAAGGCACTGCGCCACCGCCATGGCGGCCTGAAAAACCTGCTCGCCGGCACCACCTGCGTTGCGCATCACGACCCCTGGCATGCCGCGCTCGACGCCGCGGATTTTCCGGTGGGCCTGCTGCGCGACTACGGCTGGAGTTATGCGCCGGGGTGGCGGGCTTACGGCCCGCCGATCCGGCAGAGCTTCCATGCCACCGCCCGTGATCGGCCCTGGCTGGTGCATCTCGCCGAAGGCACCGATGCGACGGCGGCGGCCGAGCTGAGGCAACTCGCCGAAGCCGGATGCCTGGCCGCGAACAGCGTGCTGATTCACGGAGTCGGCATGGGCGATGCGGACGTCGGGCGCGTGATCGCGGCGAACGCGGCGGTGGTCTGGTGCCCGGGCAGCAACCTGTCCCTGCTCGGGCGCACGCTGGCTCCGCGGCGGCTATTCGCGGCCGGCTGCCTCGCGCTGGGCAGCGACTCGCGGCTCAGCGGTGCAAGCGATCTGCTGCAGGAGCTGATCCTTGCGAGCGAGCACAGCGATCTGGCGGCGCAGGATCTGCTGCGCCTGGTGACCACCGATGCAGCCCGGATACTGCGCCTGCCGACAGTGGGCGGCCTGGCGCCGGGACAACAGGCCGATCTGGTCATCGTCGGGGATCGCGGCGGCGATCCTTATCGCAGCCTGGTCGGCATCGGCCGCGGCGAGATTCGCGCGGTGGTTCGCGGCGGCCTGCCGATGGTCGCGGATGCCGATTTCGCCGACTGGTTCGCCGCCTGCGGCATCCAAACCGTCAGCGTGACACTGGACGGAAAGCCGAAGCTGCTGGCGAAGTCCATGGCCGATGCGGCGCTGATCGCGCTGGAGCCCGGGCTAGGGCCTGTTGACATTTAATTGGTCGCTGCGCTGGCCCCAAAGAGGGCGCAGTGCAAGGATCGACCGACGCGGTGTACTCGACGTACACAAGGAGGGAGAGACGCCGCAATGCGCCCTCTTTGGG
>NZ_JAQGNT010000111.1 GCF_028291725.1 Hydrocarboniphaga sp.
TTTGTTTTCCCATGTAATCGGCGAAAACAATGTACCGTTATTCTCCGAACACGCCACGAGTCTCTTTCATCATCAGGGGTGGCGCGAGTCGCCATGTCCGTTGGGGTGAGCAAAGCGAACCCCAACATTTCGTCCGCGCCGATGTTGGGGTTCGCTGCGCTCACCCCAACCTACAGCGTCATCACCGCGATGCCGCGCCACACGCACAGCACCGATACGATGGCCAGTACCAGGAAGGTCAGCAGCGCGCCGCCGGCCCGGCCGAGCACCCAGTTGTCGGTGTAGCTCAGCGCGATGCCGTGGCCGATGCGCGCGACCAGCAGCGTGATGCCAAGCGCATGCAGGACCCACGGCGAATACACGCCGCCAACCTCGAGCATCGCCATCATCAGCAGGATCAGCGGCACGTATTCGCTGAAGTTGGCATGACCGCGGATCGCGCGGAACATCTGGTGATTGCCGCCGTCGCCCAGCGAAGGCGCGCCCTTGCCGATGCGGCCTCTGACGACGCGAATCGTCAGCGTCAGATACAGCAGCCCGAGCAATCCGGCGTACAACGGTGTGATGGTCAGCAGCATGGTTCTCCCCGATTTTGGTTGGTTCTGCCGATCGTCCGGATCGGCGAGTCGCAGGTTAGTCGCAAGCACGCCGCTAGGCTATGTATTCGAGCGCGAGCTGTTGCAGACGACGTAGGTCGGCAATCCCTTGCCGACGTGCACCTTCGATGCGCAATCGAGGCCTCACGTCGGCAAAGGATTGCCGACCTACGCATGCTAGGCCCACGGCGGCATCGGCGCGCCCAACCGCCCGCCATCGTAGCCATGCACTTCGCCGAAGCTGCCCCGGCCCGCGTTCCATTCGATACAGGCCTGCGTCAGCTCCTCGTGGCTGCGGCCGACGAAATTCCACCACATCAGCACGTCTTCCTCGAAAGGCTTGCCGCCGATCAGGATGATGTGGCAGCTCCCATCGCAACTCAGCTGGATGCCACTGCGGCCGACGCCGAGATACAGCATCACGTTCGGCAGCAGCGCTTCGCCGTCGATGCGTGCTTCGCCGCCGATGACCAGCAGTGCATGCTCGAAAGCCGGGTTCAGGTTCAGTGCCGTATCGACAAGCCCGGCGCTGATCTGCAGGCCGACCAGTGGCCAGAAATGTCGCGCCGGCGAGTGCTCACCGTCGTACTCGCCCGAAATCACGGTGATGCTGAGGTTCTCACGCGAGATCTTCGGCAGCACCGGATAGTGATCGAACATCGGTTCACTGAAGCGCGCCGAATCCGGCAGCACGGTCCAGAATTGCACGCCATGGATCTCGCCGGACGCCGCTGCCGGTGATTCTTCCGAATGGCTGATGCCGCGGCCGCTGGTCATCACGTTGAGCTGGCCGGCGCGGATCATCTGCAGCGAGCCCAGGCTGTCGCGGTGCAGGATTTCGCCGGCGGTCAGCCAGGTCACGGTCTGCAGGCCGATGTGCGGATGCGGCGCTACGCGCAGCGGTCCGACCTTGGCAATGTCCGCCGGGCCGATGTGATCCAGGAAACACCAGGGCCCGACCAGCCGGCGCAGCCGCGACGGCAGCACGCGGTTGATCGGCATGCCGTCGCCGACGATCGCCGCATGGCCCTCGATGCGCTGCGTTTTGCCGGCGCTCGCGTCGCCAGTGCTCACGGCGCTGGCACCAGGTCGGTGGCGATATGGATGCCGCCGCTCAGGATCTTGTGCACCGGGCAGACATTGGCGATCTGCAGCAGGCGCTCGCGCTGTTCGTTGTCGAGCGCGCCGCGCAGCGTGACCACGCGGCGGATTTCAGTGCTGCCGTCGGCCGGCTTGCCGAGCGGATTCAGCGTCAGCTGCACGTCGACGCCCTCCAGCGGCCAGCTCTTGCGCTGTGCATACATGCGCAAGGTGATCGAGGTGCAGCTGCCGAGCGCCGACAACAGCAGTTCGGTCGGCCCGGGGCCGGTGTCGCCGCCGCCGGCCTCGATCGGCTCGTCCGCGGCCCAGTGCTTGCGTCCGTTGTAATTGTCGGTGGTGTAGGCGGCCGCGCCGCTGGTGACTTGCACCTGGGTCAGACTCATTCCGGAAACTCCTGGGGATTGGATCGGTTTCTGTTCTGCAATTACCAGACGCTACGTTCCGGCAGCAGGCCGCGCAACTCCTCGGGCGACAGATCACGCCAGCGGCCGGGCTTGAGGCCGGCGAGTTGCACGTTGATGATGCGCACGCGCTGCAGCCGTCGCACGTCGTAGCCGAACACCTCGCTCATGCGCCGGATCTGCCGGTTGAGACCCTGCGTCAGCACAATGCGAAAACTGCGATCGGGCCGCACCGGATCGCGTGTCACCCGGCAAGGCTTGGTGACCACGTTGAGCTCGGGCAGCCTGACGCCGCGCGACATGCCGTCGATGAAGGCCTCGGTGACGGGTTTGTCGACGGTGACGATGTATTCCTTCTCGTGCATGTTTTCCGATCGCAGGATCTCGTTGACGATGTCGCCGTTGCTGGTCAGCAGGATCAGGCCCTCGGACTCTTTGTCGAGCCGGCCGATCGGGAAGATCCGCTCCGGATGGCGCACGAAGTCGACGATGTTGCCTTCGATGTGGCGCTCGGTCGTGCAGGTGATGCCGACCGGCTTGTTCAGCGCGATGTAGACATGTTTCCTGGCGCGCGCGCCGACGCGCTTGCCGTTGGCGATCACCACGTCGCCATCGGCAACCTGTGTGCCGAGTTCGGCGCGCTTGCCGTTGACCATCACGCGCCCGGCCTCGATCCAGCTGTCGGCTTCGCGGCGCGAGCAGATGCCGGTTTCGGAGATGTACTTGTTCAGGCGCATGGGTTCAGGCGCATAGCTTCAACCGCAGCTTCGGTCTGACTATTATGGTCGTGCCGTGACCGATCTGATCGCCGCCCGCTGCGTGTTCGCCTTGCACCTGGGCTTTCTGGCCTTCGTGGTGTGCGGCGGCCTGCTGGTTGCGTGGCGCCCGCGCGTCTGGGCCTGGCTGCATCTGCCGGCGCTGGCCTGGGGTGTGTGGATCGTCGCCAGTCATGGCTTGTGCCCGCTGACGACGATCGAGAATTCCTTGCTGGATGCGGCCGGCGTCGCGGGTTACGACGGCGGCTTCATCGATCGCTACCTGGTGCCGCTGCTGTATCCGCCGGGGCTGACGCCGACGGTGCAGACCGGGCTGGCGGTGTTGCTGGCGGTCTGGAATCTGGGCTGGTATGCGCTCGGCTGGCGGCGGCGCGGAACGTAGCCGCGGCACCGACTTCATCGCGGTCAAGGACCGCTCCTACAGTCGCGGATCGAGGGTCCGCAAGAATCCTGTAAGAGCGGTCCTTGACCGCGATTGCCCGATCAGGCGTGCGACCAAGTCTCGACTTCCGCCGCCACCCACTCGCCATCATCGAACGGCAGATCATGCCCGGCACTCGGATGCTCGCGAATCTCGCAGCCCCAGGCCTTGGCCAGCTTGCGCGAACATGCCGGATGCACCAACCGATCCTTCGCGCCGGCCAGCACCAGCATCCTGACTCGCGGCGCGTCCCGCGACGCGACGTAGCGCATCGCCGACGCCAATTGCCACAGCGCATTCGCGGTGCTCACCGGCTGCGCTTCGCGCCACGCGGTCCAGTCGTCGAGCACGCCGCGGTCCCGGCTCGCCGTCGTCAGCCGCAGCACGATGGCTTCCGACTCGCGCGCATCCGGCTTAAAAAAAGCCATTTTCAGCAGCGACGGATACACCCCAGGCCGTAGCCGCTGCCAGAACCGGCTGAAAGGCCGCAGGCTGGTATTGATCAATACACAGGCTTCCAGCTCGTCCGGATAACGCGTCGCCCACGACGCCGCGACCATCGCACCCATCGACATCGCCAGCACCCGGTACGGCGGCGCGATGCCGCGCCGCTGTAGTTCGGCTCTACAGAAATCCGCAGTCTCGCCGATGGTCGGCAGGCTGCGCTGCTCATGCAGCTCGCCGTTGCCGGGAAAGTCGATCGTCACCACCGGAGCGCCGGGAAAGCGCTCGGCGAACCGCTCGATGAATCGGCCCCAGTGCCGGCGATCGCGCATCAGCCCGCGCAGCAGCACCCAGGGTGTCGCCTCGATGCTCATGCGGATTTCTTTTTCTTCTTCGGCTTCACGCCGGCGTCCGCATACCAGCGCTGCAGGGCCAGCGCCTGATGCCGTTCTCGATCAGCGCCGACCGGCAGCCAGCGCTCGAAGCCCGTTGCCGCCCGCGTGAAAAACTCCAGCAGGGCGATGTGCCGCCGCATCACCCGGCGCTGGCGATGCGCGATCAGCGGATTGAAAATCCCCTGGCGTGAAAACAGCTGGCGCGGATTTTTCTTGATCCACAACCAGCTGCCCATTTCCAGCGTCAGCGGCAGAAACATGTTGTCGTCGCCGCGTGCGCAGGACCGCAGGTAGAGGTGATCCCAGAGATCGCCATGAGTCAGATACTGCCGGCTCTGCGGCTCCAGCAGATACGGATGATGCGAGTGCGTGGCCTCGAAGATCGTGCTCAGCGCGTGCATCTCCGGCAGATGGCGGATCGGCTCGGCGGTGTGGGCGAACGGGAACCAAATGCGATCCTGCACGCCGAAGCCGGAGTGGCAGTCGATCGCCAGGCTGAAACGCCGGCCCAGCATTTCGTCCTCGACCAGCTTGCACAGCGCGGCGCTTTCGATCTCCATCGGCGCCTTGGCGGCGCCGCGATACCAGGGCAGGCCGGCGCTGACGCGCTGACCGCCGAGCATGAACGGCACCGCCTGGGTCGCATCGACCGGCGCGTTGCGCATCAGGTCGACCCCGCGCGGATTGGCGCGCGTGCCGCGCCACAGGCCGCCGGGATTCACCAGCGGCATGAACACCAGGCGCACCTGCTGCAGATGCTGGTGCAGCACCAGATCCCAGGGCAGGCGCGACACCAGGTTGCGGATGTAGGCCATCACCACTTCGGCGCCGATCCGCTCCAGGCCGTGCACGCCGCCGAAGAAGCCCACCGCCGGCACGCTTGGGTCCGGGTTGCCCATCAGCAGCGCATGCAGCGGGAAGCGCCGGCCGCCGGCCTGCACCTCGCCGACGACGCGCGCCTCCATGTACGGCCCGCCCTCTTCCATCAGGCGCTGCAGCTCGATCAGTTCGGGCAGATCGGGTGAGGCGGGGCTTGTGGGCATTGCGGTCCTGGTCGGCGTAGCCGGGCAGGGTAGGAGGCAAATGTGTCAGTTGCGCGACGTGCATTGTCATCGGGCTGCCATCGGGCCGTCACGCGGGCTTGATAGCGTGACCCATTCTGAATGCACCGGAGCTAGCAATGGATAAGATCATCCGCAAGTTCGCCACCTCGCGCCCCGTCGCCATCAGCGCGGTCGTGCTGTACGGCGTGATGGAATTCGTCGCGCTGCGCCGCTCGACGGTGCTTGCCCATTCATAACGCGTAGCTTTGGGTGAGCGCAGCGAACCCCAACATCGGCGCGGGTCGAATGTTGGGGTTCGCTGCGCTCACCCCAACCTACACAGAGCATCGTCTGAGCCTGCGAGCGCGTAACATGGCGTTCGCGCTCCAGGTTTTTACCCGACGATGCAGTGTTCCCATTACGACGCCGGCCGCTGCCGCTCCTGCACGCAGCTGCCGCAGCCTTACCAGCAGCAACTCGCCGCCAAGCAGCAGCACTGCGTCGACCTGCTCGCGCGCCACGGCGATCTGCAGTGGCTGCCTCCGGTCGCCAGCATCGAATCCGGCTTCCGCAACAAGGCCAAGATGGTGGTCAGCGGCAGCTGGCGCCGGCCGGTGCTCGGCATCCTCGACGCGGCCGGGCAGGGCGTCGATCTGAGCGACTGTGGGCTGTACTCGCCGGGTCTGCAATCCTGTTTCTCCGCGCTGGCCGAGTTCATCACGCTGGCGGTGATCTCGCCTTATAACGTCGCATGCAAGCGCGGCGAGCTCAAATACCTGCTCGTCACCGAGTCCGATGTCGGCGAGCTGATGCTGCGCTTCGTGCTGCGCTCGGAAGAGCCGCTGGGGCGTATCAGGCTGCATCTGCCTGAGCTGATGCAGGCGCTGCCACAACTCAAAGTGGTGTCGGTGAACCTGCAGCCCGAGCACAAGGCCGTGCTGGAAGGGCCGACCGAGATCCTGCTGACTCCGGACGCGCCGCAGCTGAAGATGCAGCTCAACGAGCTGCCGCTGCATCTGCGGCCGCAGAGCTTCTTCCAGACCAATACCGCCGTGGCCGCCGCGCTGTACCGGCAGGCACGCGACTGGGTCGACCAACTGGAGCCGGCGAGCCTGTGGGATCTGTACTGCGGTGTCGGCGGCTTCGCGCTGCATTGCGCCAGCCCCTGGCGCGATGTGGTCGGTGTGGAGACCAGCGCCGACGCGATCGCCAGCGCCCAGCAGAGCTGCGACGAGCTGGGCTTGAAGCGCCTGCAGTTCAAGACGCTGGATGCGGGCGCGTTCGCGCTGGGCAGCGACGCGCCGGTGCCGGAGCTGGTGATCGTCAATCCGCCGCGTCGCGGCATCGGCGCCGAGCTGAGCCGGTATCTGAACGAGTCCGCGGTGCGCTGGCTGATCTACTCGAGCTGCAACGCCGAGTCGCTGGCGCGCGATCTGGCATTGATGCCGGCATTCAAGCCGCAGCAGGCGCGCCTGCTCGATATGTTCCCGCATACCCAGCACTTCGAAGTCATCGTGCTGCTCGCCAGAGAACCGGCGTAGGCGTAGGTTGGGGTGAGCGCAGCGAACCCCAACATCGGGCGGACGAAATGTTGGGGTTCGCTGCGCTCACCCCAACCTACGGTGCGGCGGTGACTTCAACCACTCGACTGCGCCCAGCCCCGCTTTCCGCCCGCTGGCGAAACACGCGGTCAACAGATAGCCGCCGGTAGGTGCTTCCCAGTCCAGCATCTCGCCGGCGCAGAACACGCCGGGCCGCGCGCGCAGCATCAGGCCCTCGTCGAGGGCGCCGAACTCTACGCCGCCGGCGCTGCTGATCGCCTCGGCCAGCGGCCGCGTGCGCAGTAGCGTCAGCGGCAGCGCCTTGATCGTCGCAGCGAGTGTCGCCGGATCGGCCAGCGCTTCTTTCGACAGCACTTCGTAAAGCAGGCCGATGCGCAGGCTGTCCAGCCCTGCGGCACGCCGCAGGTGCTCGCTCAGCGAGCGCTTGCCGCGATACAGGCCGATGTCGCGGCGCAGCTTCGCCTCGTCCCTGGCGGGCGCAAGATCGAGGCGGATCCGCACGCTGCCGCGAGCGGCGATGGCTTCACGCAGCGGCGCCGACATCGCGTAGATCAGCCCGCCCTCGAGCCCGGCCGCGGTGATCATCAGCTCGCCCTGCTGCGAGTGCCGGCCGCCCTCGGCGTCTTCCCAGCCGAGCACCACCGGCTTCAGCGGCTGACCGGCGAAACGGGCCGAGAAGTGCTCGCTCCAGTGCAGTTCGAATCCGCAGTTGGAGGCGCGCAGCGGCGCGATCGGCACGCCGTCCGCGGCCAGCCACGCGGTCCAGGATCCGTCCGATCCCAGTTCCGGCCAGCTGCCGCCGCCGAGTCCGAAAATCACCGCATCTGTGTGCACGCTGCGCTCGCCTTGCGTTGTCGAGAACTGCAGCGCGATCGTCTGATCCGCATTGCTCGACATGCCGATACACCGATGCTCGACATGAAAGCGCACGCCCTGGGCACGCAGCCTGCGCACCCATCCGCGCAGCAACGGCGCCGCCTTCATGTCGGCCGGAAACACACGCCCGGAGCTGCCGACGAACGTCCCGACGCCGAGCCCGCGCGCCCAGTCACGCAGCGCGTCGGCGCCGAATCCGGCCAGCCATTCGCCGACCTCGGCCTGGCGCTCCGCGTAACGCTGCACGAAGGCCGCGGCCGGTTCAGCATGCGTCAGATTCAGCCCGCCCTTGCCGGCCAGCAGAAACTTGCGGCCGACCGATCCCATGCGCTCGTACAGATCGACCTCGGCGCCGGCAGCACGCGCGACCTCGGCGGCCATCAGGCCGGCAGGTCCGCCGCCGACGATGGCGACGCGGGCGGGTTCGGTTGAAGAATGCATGCGCAATTATCGGCGATACTAGCGGCCGCAAGTGCAATGCAGCCGAAACCACCATGCCCTCATTCGATATCGTCTCCGAAGTCGACAAGCACGAGTTGACCAATGCGGTGGACCAGGCCAAGCGTGACCTCGAGAATCGCTACGATCTACGCGGCACCAATGCCGCGTTCGAACTCGACGACGCCGAGTACACCGTCAAGTCGACCGCGCCCAGCGAATATCACCTGACCCAGCTGCTCGACATTCTGCACAAGCGGCTCGCCGGGCGCGGTATCGATCTGCGCTCGGTCGAGGCCGACGATCCCGAGATCAACCTGGCCGGCGCGCGCCAGAAAATCACCATCAAACAGGGCATCGAGCAGGTGCAGGCGAAGAAGATCATCGCCAGGATCAAGGAAGCCAAACTCAAGGTCGACACCTCGATCAACGGCGACAAGCTGCGTGTCAGCGGCAAGAAGCGCGACGACCTGCAGACCGCGATCGCGTTCCTGCGCAAGTCGGAGATCGAGCTGCCGCTGCAGTTCGAGAACTTCCGCGACTGAGCGCCTGTGCTCAGGGTGCCGACACCGCGCTGGCCTGAGAGCTGCCGCCGCGCGGTTGCTCGAAGCGCGCCAGCATCTCCATCGCCTCGACGCTGACGACTTCATGCGCGTCCATGCCGGTGTGCAGCACGTAGTCGACGCCGTCGAAGAACAGGAAGCTGGGCTTGCCGTTGGCCTGCACGAACACCGCATCGCGCGCACTGGCGACATAGCCGAACTTGGGGATCAGCAGCTTCGGTGACAGATGCGCGACGTAGGGCAGCTGGTCCTTCGGCGTCACCCGATCGGGCACGTTCAGCGCCGAAACCCTCCAGTTGCCGCAATAGGCGCGGTCATGCGACCAGCGCTCGCCGCCTTCGCTGATCGCCAGGTACACGCAGGTCTGCGATGAGCTTGAAGCCGGCTTGTTGGCCGCCGGCTGAAGGGCCGCCGCGTGCAGACGATCCTCGATGCCGCCGACCGTGGATTCGATGCGGATCTCGAAGTAATCCGGGCGGCCGTCGCCGTTCAGATCGGGGGCTGCCGCGGCAGCCTCGGTGGCAGACGGCAGCGAATAGTCGATGACTTTCAGCGATCCGGCCTGGGCCGTGCCGATCAGCAGCAGGCTCGCCGCCATGGCGATCAATCCAGGGGTACTACGGGCTATTGCGTGTTTCATTGCAGCTCCTCGCGTCAGGGCATATCGCGCGTCATTGCGCGGCGTATGTGGCTAACGGCAGGAACTGTTTCCGGCTTGATGCGCGAATGGCAAAAGGCTTACACCGTTCGCGCGGATGCATCGACCGCCGGTCTTTCGATTTCTGACTCGCGCAGCAGGTCGCGTAACTGCGCCAGCGCAGCTGCGATTGGGCGGTGGTGCCGCAACTGTAGGAGCGGACCTTGTCCGCGATTGAATCTTCAAGAGCACAATCGCGGACAAGGTCCGCTCCTACGGTTGCGTGACTCGTGACTACTATGGCGCTGTGAACGCGTCCACAGCCGCCCGCGCGACGAAGGCGTCGTCGCTGAACAGGCCGTCGATGCCGGCCTGAAGGAAACGGGTGATCTCGCCGTAGGCATCGCCGCGCGCGGTCTTGTCGGTGCTCGAGCGGAAGTCCGCCGGCAGGAAGTTGTTCTCCGGCCGGAACGTGTAGGGATGCACCAGCAGCCCGGCCGCATGCGCGTCCGCGACCAGCGAGGTCGGCGCCAGCAGGCGCGCGTCGGCGTCGCGCGGGATCACCATGTTCTTGTCGGGGCCGATGCCGTCGGCGTAGCTCGCGACCTCGGCCAGGCCGGCCGGCGTGATCAGCTCGGCGTAGCCGCGCGCATCGCCGGCGGCGACGAAGTCGTAGGGGCGCGCCGGCGGCGCACTCAGCAGCTGGATCAGCGGCAGATCGGTCTTGGCGCGCAGCGCCTTCAGGTTGGCGACTTCGAAGGACTGGATGAACACCGCCGCGTCCGGCCCGGAGTAGCCGTTGGCGGCGAGCTTGTCGAGCAGCCGCTGTTCCAGCGGCAGGCCGATGCTCTGGAAGTAGCTCGGGTGCTTGGTCTCGGGATAGATCGTGATCGTGCGGCCGGTCTCAAGGGTCTTGGCCTTGGCCAGATCGATGACTTCCTGGAACGTCGGGATCAGGTAGAGCCCGTTGTAGCGCGTGTTGTCCGGGCGGATATCCGGGATGCGTTCCTTGGCGCGCAGCGTGCGCAGCTCGGCGAGCGTGAAGTCCTCGGTGAACCAGCCGCTCAGCGCGACGCCGTCGATGGTCTTGGTGGCTTTGCGGCTGGCGAATTCGGGATGCCCGGCGACATCGGTGGTGCCGGAGATCTCGTTCTCGTGGCGGGCGACCAGCTCGCCGTCCTGGGTCGCGACCAGGTCGGGCTCGATCACGTCGGCGCCGTATTCGATCGCCAGCGTATAGCTGGCGATAGTGTGTTCGGGCCGGTAGGCCGGGGCGCCGCGATGGCCGATCACCAGCACGGCGGGCAGCGGTTTGATACTGGTCATCGGCTCGTCGTCATTGTTGTTCGATCCGGAGCCGGAGCATGCGGCGAGGCTCAGGCCGGTGGCAACAATGAACAGAAACGCAGGCATACGCACAGGCATTGGCCGTCTTCCTTGAAGGGGTGGGAGACGCGAGCCTAGGGCGCGCCGATGACGGACCGGTTGCAGTGTCGGTGTGTTATAACTATCGTAATACGAAGTTGGAGACAGGTCATGCAACTGAAAATCATCGCCGTAGGCAATTCCGCCGGCGTGCTGCTGCCGAAGGAGCTGCTGGCGCGGCTGCGCGTCGACAAGGGCGACACGCTCTATGTGGCCGAGACTCCGGACGGCGTCAAGCTGATGCCGCATGACCCGGAACTGGCGGCGCAGATGGAAGTGGCCGAGCGCGTGATGCGCGAGGATCGCGCCGTGCTGCGCAAGCTCGCCGACAGTTGATCGCGCCGTGATCGTCTGGATCGAAAAACCGCTGGTTCTGCTGCTGCATGACCGGCAACTCGCTGAGCACGGCGGCATGCCCGGCGTGCGTGACAACGGTTTGCTGGAGTCGGCGCTGGCCAGGCCGCAGCAGCTGTACGCCTATGGAGAGCCGCCACCTGATCTGGCCGATCTGGCAGCGAGCCTCGCGCACGGGCTCGCAAAGAATCACGCCTTCGTCGATGGCAACAAGCGCACCGCCTTCGTCAGCTACCGCAGCTTTCTCGCCTTGAATCATGCCGAGTTGCAAGCGAACGCCGACGAGAAGTACACGACGATTCTGGCGCTCGCCGAGAGCCGCATGAGCGAGGCTGCGTTTGCAGACTGGCTGCGCTCGCGCCTGCACCTGAACGCGGGCGACGCCAATCTGCAAGAGCCGCGGAGTCGTTATGCGGTGACGCAAAAAAACGCTTCAAAAAAGCTGGTACGCACCCGCACTGGGTGACCTATATGGACAAAGCACTTTTCGACGATTTGCTGGCAAGCGTCAAAGAGATGGATCAAATCCGCCGCGGCAAGCGCAAGCCGTCCCGCACGAGCGTGATCGAGCCAGTGGCGGTAAAGAAGACTAACGTGAAGCATTCGTAGGTCGGCAATCCCTTGCCGACATGCGCCGTCGATCGCGCAATCGGGATCCCACGCATGCAAAGGATTGCCATATACGACCTACGATTCCTCTTAGCGCCAAGCCAAGACGACACATCAGAAGATCAATATCATACGAGGTGGTACATGTCAGGTTTTGATCCATCACAGTTCGTCAATCGCATTGGCCGGCGGCTTGTCGCGGAGTTCGCAGATGCGAGTGAGGCTGGTACGCCCGGGCCGATTGGAAGCGCTTGAGCATCCTGCACGCGTGCAGCTCGTTAAAATGCTCCCAGCCTACGTGTCTGTCGGAACAGGCCTGCTGATCGATAGTTACGGGGGCAAAGCAAACAGCAGGATATCGTGATGTTTGAACGCGACTTCTGTCCGGTCTATTCAATCAACGACGCTCCTGAGGCCACCTATTTCCCGATAGAGGGCATTATCCCCACTGGCGAAGTCAAGAGTTCGGTCAATAAAGGCGTCTTATTTAAAGCACTAGATAATGTCAGGTCAGCGAAAATGCTTCGTAAGCATTCTCAAAAGACTGACGAAGGATTGGGGCCTCTTGCTCCCTTTTGAAGTTTCGGAATGGGGACTCCCTTCGCCGCCACGCCAAAAGACGAGTTCAATCAAGAACTCAACCATCGGGATCAGATCTACAGCTTTATCCTTTGCAACTCATTTACTAACACTCCAGATGCAGTACTGGACAATCTCATCGAGTATCAACGCATGCATGGCCACGAATGCATGCCCAATCTTGTGGCCTCTCTTAACGACGGGTTTATTCAAGGCATGCAATCTCGGGGGATGAGTCTCCAGTTCTCACTGCTTAATTCCGATAGTTTTTCATTTTTGCCTGCTTCTGATCGGTGCTTTGCTTACTTGGTCAACCAGCTTCAGCTGCATGTTCGTGAAGCTCGCACCGTGCCACTTCAAGCACTTAGTCGTTATATGAAATCGCTGGAAGGCGCGTTGCCATCTTGTAGAGCACGCCATTTTGAAGCTCGACACAGTGGCTGATGGAGGCAATACCTCAAAACTCTGTGCCCGTCCGTGGTTCGGTGCTTGCATCGCGGCAGCCAAAATCGCCGCGCTTCACGCATCCAGGCGAGCTTCGTCGACGGTTGATGCTTGGCTGGGCCGAGGCGGAACATCGCCCTGAATCTGCAGGTGATCCACTCGCTGGCGACTACGGCCACATACGAATCAAGCCGCCAGATCTTCCAGCAGCAGCTCGGCCACGGCTTCTTCGTGCAGCCGGTAACCGGCAGACGACATGGCAACAACAAGCTCCTGATCCCATGACGCGGCAACAGCGCCGGAACCGAGTGGCTTGCCGCTGCGGCCGCGATAGTCGGCTGCGGCGAAGCGCCAGGGGCGGGCGCCGAAGCGGCGCATCACGAAGTTGCCGATGGTGATGCCAGGCCAGTCGAAGTCGCCGTGATAGCGCAGCAGCGCGCCGGCGGCCGACAGTTGATCGAGCAGCGTGCGCTGCGCGGCCGACGGCATGCCGTCGGTGCAGATCAGCGCCGCGCTGGCCTTGCCCAGCTGCCGTGCGGCGATCGCGACGATCGCCGGGTTCTCGCAGACGTAGACGCTGCGGCCGCTCACGCGCCAGCGCGGCGGCTCGCGCAGCAGCAGGCTCAGGCTCAGGTGCAGCGGCTCGCCGGCGTCGCGCGCGCTGGCGAGCATGCGGCCGCCGACGCTGTCGGTGTCGGCTTCGAGATTCAGGCACAACACCGGCGAGGCGAATTCGTTGACGACGATGCCCAGACGCGCCCAGCGGTTGCGGGAGCGTGTGTCTTCGCTGGAACGCAGGCTCGCGTCCGCGGCTGCTTCTTCCGGCAGCAGATCTGTCGTTTCGGCCGCGCGCAGCACCAGCGCGGCAAGGCCGCCGCCGGCGTCGAGCGCATGGGCGTCGTGCACGGCTACGGCGGCGAGCTGTGCCAGCGGCATGCCCTGCGCGGGCAGCCGTTCCAGCACCTGAGTCGCGGCGTTGATCATCGCTGCCGCGCTGTCCGGCTTGCCCGCCAGCCGCTTGAGCAGGCCCAGGCCGGCCGGCGTCTGCAGCAGGCTCAGCAGCCGCGGTTCCATAGTCCGCTGCGCCAGTTCAGTCCAGGCCAGCGCTCGCTGCGCTCGCTCGGCGTGCGATTCCAGCGGGCCGTCGAGTGCTTCGAGCGCGGTGCGCAGATCAGCGGCGATGCCGGCGCGCGCCAGCGCCTGATCGAGAACCTGCTGGCTCAGCCGCATCGATCCGGCGGAACTGGCGCTGCGCCCGAGCAGGCCTTCGAGCGCGTGCCGCTCCGCTGCGGTCAGCGCCGTGAGCGTGAAGCTTTCGGCTGGCGCCGCGCGGCGGAAGCGTGCCCGCAGGCGCTGTCGCAGTTGCGCGAGTTCGGCACCGCCGAGCAGGCTTTGCAGCCGCGCCGCATCCGCGCTCATGCGCGCTCGGTGGCGGGGAAGCGGCGCTCGGGATCGGCTTCGCGGCGGCGCTCGCGGCCGTCCCAGGTCCAGCGCGACACGAACACCGCGTCGGCGCCTTCGCGGCGCACCAGCTGGCTGATCGCGACGCCCGGCAGCTCGGCATAGCAACCCCATTCACGCTCGCTGGTCATGATGAAATCCAGATCGAATTCGCGGATCAGCGCCATACAGTGCTGGCGCGCGTCGTCGTCGATGCCGGCGAAAGCTTCGTCGAGCAGCACTAGGCGCGGCGAGCGTGCATCGGCGCTCTGGTAGAAGCTGCTGGCGGCGGCGAACAGCGGCACCGTCAGGCCCAGCGCCTTTTCGCCGCTGGATGCGGGGCCGCTGAGCGGACGCCAGTCGGTGTCGCCGCGCGAGAGCTTGCGCTGTACCGCGAAGCGGTGCCAGCGCCGGTAGTCGAGCGCGCCGGTCAGCACGTCGAGTTGCACCGCCTGCTCGTCGCGTCCGCGTTCGGCCTCGATGCGGCGGCCGAGGAACTCGCCGACCACGCGCCGGTCCTCGGGCGACCAGGCTTCGCTGCGCGTGCGCAGCAGGCGCTGCCGTGCTTCGGCCAGGCCGGCTGGCGCGTCGTCGTTGTCGGCCGGCAGCCAGGCCAGGCGGAAGCGCACGCCGGTGGAAGTCGGGCGGCGTTCGAGTTCGGCGTTGATCGCGTTGACGCGGCGATCGGTCTCCTGGATCAGGCGCTGCAGTTCCGAGGCGATTTCCTGTTGGAGATGATTCTCCAGAATCTCGCGCTCGTTGGCCGACAGCTGGCGGCGGCGCTCCTCGCGCTCGGTGTCGAGCTGCGCGCGCAAGCGGTCGGGGCGCTCGGCGCGCTGACGGTAGACGATGTGCACCAGCATGCAGTCGTCGGCGACCTCCATCACCGCCTCGTGGCCCTGTGCCGACATCGCGCGCTGCAGCTCGGCGAGGTCGCTGCCCATGCCGTTCTGCACGCGCTGCCAGTCGGCGTCTTCGGCCGGCACCTCGGTCAGTGCCTGCTCGACACGGCGCGCGAGACTGCGCGCGGCGTCCACGCCCCAGGCGGTTTCCGCTGCCGGCAGCTCGATCTCCGGCAGCGCCTGCTGCATCAGTCCGGCGATGGTGAAGGACTGCAGTACGCCGATGGCGATGCGGCGCTCCTCGCTGCGCTCTTCCAGGCGCTGGCGCGCGTTGAGGTCCTGGGTTCGCGCCGCTTCCAGGCGGCCGCTGGCGCCGATCTGCCGCTTGCGCGTGTCTTCGCGCTGGCGGCGATGCTGCTCAAGCGCATCGCGCGCGGCGCCGATCTTGGCTTGCAGGGTCTCGACGCGATTGCCGACCGCGTCGCGCAACGTCTCGAAGCGGGTGCGCGCTTGCTGTGCGGCGCGGGTCTGCTGCTCGCAGTCCGCCAGCGCGCGTTGGTGTTCCTCGAGCGCGCTGGCCTGGCGCTGTAGTTGCGCGGCGAGTTCGATGCGGTCGCGGCGGTGTTCGCGCAGCGTCGAAGCGAGAGAAGCCGCGGCACGGCGATAGTCCTGGACCTGCTGGACTAGTGCATCGAGCGCGGCGCTGTCGGCCGGTAGCCCGAGGTCGGCGGCGGCGATTTCCAATGCGTCGCGGGCGCGCTCTACCGCTGCGGTTGCAGTGCTCAGGCGCGCGTCGACGGCGGCCAGGCGCTCCTGTGCGAGGCGCCGCTGGCGTTCGGCTTCGGTGAACGCGGCCTGCGCGCGCAGCAATGCGTCATCGCTGGGCGCGGTCTCCAGTTCGCGGCGGATCGCGTCGCGCGTCTGCGCAGCGTCGTCGCGCTGCGCCTGCAGCTCTTGCGCCTGCAACTCCAGCTCGTCGAGCCGCTGCGCGATCTGCGCGAGCCGCTGCTGGCGCGCCGCTTCGCGCGCGGCGTGACCGACGAATTCGGCCTGCGGCTTGGACCAGGCGCCCTGCACCGGGCCGATGCGGAAACGGCCCTGTGGCGAGATCCAGGCTTCGCTGTGTTGGTCGTCGGCATCGCTCGCGGCGATGCTGTCGAGCAGGGCGGTGATCGTCTCGGTGGCAGCCGCAGCCGCCGCGCCTTGTGCAGGGATGCTGGCCTGCAGGTAGCGCCGCAGGCTGTCGCCGGCCGCAGGCTCGCGTGCGACCAGAACCAGATCGTGGGTCGACGGGTCTAGCAATTCGCCGGCCGGCGTAACCCAGGCGTCGAGCACACCGGACGCCTGCAGCGCCGCTTCGAGACCGGCGCGCGCGTCCGGCGCGACGCCCTCGATGAAATCGACGAGTTGCCACAGCGGAGCGCCCAGCCGCGCGTGGCGGACATCGGGCGCGCGCGTCGGCGGCGGTGGCGGAACGCGGTCGTCGCCGCGTGCCAGCGCATCGCGTTCGGTGTGCAAGGCGCGCTGTTCGTCCTGCAGTGCGCGCTGTCGCTGACGCAACTCGGCCTCGTGCATCGCCAGCGCCTGTTCGCGCGCGCTGACGGCGCGCTCCAGTGCAACACGCAGCGGATTGCGCGTGCCGCCGCTGGCGATCCAGTCTTCGAGCGCGGCCAGTGCGTCGTCGGCCTTGTCCAGCGACAAGATTTTCAAGCCGTCCAGATGTCGGCGCCAGGCTTCGAGCAGCGCCTCGCCGGCCTGCCGCTGTTCGCGCTGACGAGTGTCGACGCTGGCGGCCGCAGCATCGAAGTCGTCGGCGCGTGCGCGGCGGTCGTTGGCAGCATTGTCCTGCTCGCGCTGCGCCTGCAGCAGCGCGGCCAGACGCTTGCGCAGCAGATCGATCTGTCGCAGCCGCGTCTGCGCCGCTTCCTCGCTGGCGCGGCGCAGACGCTCGGGCTGCTCGGCCGCGGTTGCTTCCGCGCCGTCCGGCAGATTCAGGCCTTGCAGGGCTAGCGCATGCGCACTCGCCAGACCAGAGAGATCGGCGAGCTGCTGGCTCGCTTGCAGCTCGCCGAGCAGCCGTTCTCGCGAGGCTGCGGACTGGCGCTGGCGCTCGCCGGTCTGCGCGGCTTCATGCGCCTGCCGCTGCCGGCTGGCGTTTTCGCGGCGCTCGGCCTCGGTCTGCCAGCGCAGCGTCTTGTCGGCGTCGTTGCGCGCCTCGTCGAGCCGCTTGGCGTCCAGATGCGCCGGGTCTTCGCTCAGTGCCTGCAGCCGTGCTTCGTCCTCGTCTAGCTGCGCTGCGAGCTGCAGGTCGAGCGCGTCGAACTGCTGCACTTCGGTGCCGGCGGTCGCCAGTTCGGCCGTGGCCCGGTTGAGTTCGGTGCTGGCGTTGTCGAAGCGTGTCTGCGCGCTGCGCATCGTCGCCGCGCGGCGTCGCGCGGCCACTTGGGCGTAGACGCGGTAGCGCTTCTCGAACGCGCTCACGGCCTTGTGCATCGCGTCCAACTCATCGAGCTCGCGCTTCAGATCGTCGAGCCGGTTGAAGGATTCGGCGACGTCCTCCAGCAGGCTGCGGTCCAGCGGCGGCAGCGCCTCGCTGAGCGCCAGCGACAAACGCTTTTCGTCGGGCTGCTTCGACAGCTGCGGCTGGCGCAGCTGGATCAGCGTGTCGATCAGCGCCGCGTAGCGCGCCTCGCCGAGCCGGAACAGGCGCTCGTCGACCGCGCGCCGATACGCCTGCGCGCTGTCGAACACCTGGCCGCGGCTGCCGATCGCCGCCTCGAGACGATCGCGCGACAACGCGGTGCGCTCGGGCGTGGTCAGCCACAGCTCCTGGCCGATGCGCTGCGCGGTCTGGAAGTACCAGGGGTCCACCGGCTTACCGGCCACCGCGCGCAGGCCGCAGCCCAGCGTCAGGTAGTGCGCGACGCCGTTGTCGTCGCGCCGGCCGAATTCGATCCAGCAGTAGCCGGTGCGGCGCTCGCCGGCCGCGCCGCCCATCAGCAGATTCCACTCCATGCGCTTGCCGCGGTCGCCGTCGGGCTCGATGCGCTCCGAGCGCAGGCTGGCGTCGAACAGGAAGGGCAGCGTCAGCGACAGCACCTTGGATTTGCCGGTGCCGTTGTTGCCGCGCAGCAGCAGATGGCCGTCGCGGAACCAGAATTCCTCGGCGTCGTAGAAGAACATTTCCACCAGGCCGATGCGCAGCGGCTGCCAGCGGGCCAGCGCCGGTTCGGGCAGCGGCGGCGGCATGGTGCCGTCGCTCACAGCAGCGCCGCCTGCTTGGGTGCATCGCTGCCGCTGCCGATCTGCGGCTCGGCAAAGGCGTAGCGCAGCAGCGCGGGCCGCGTCGTGACGCCGCCGGCGCGCCGTTGCAGCAGCTTCAGCGCGACCAGCCGGTTCACTGCCTGTTCGGCCAGCGCGGTTTCGGCGCCGGGCTCGCGCGCCGCCTTGTTCCAGTAGCGGCCGTGGCGATCCGCCGCCGCGCGCAGGAACGCGGCCAGCTCCACGGGCGTGTGCACGCGGCCCGGGGTTTCGCGCTCGGCCGCGGCCAGATGCTCGGCCACCAGCAGCGTCGCGTGCGCGTCGGTGCCGACCGCGGGCATGCGCTCGTCGGTCAGCTCGGAGTCGGGATCGACCAGCGCCAGGCCTTCGGCGCGCAGCTCGGCGACCAGCCCCAAAGCGTCAGCCAGGCGCGCCGCCATCGGCCCGCGCTGGCTGGCCAGGTATTCGCGCTCGGCCTCGCTGAGTTCGTCGTGATAGACCACCGGATCGTCGAGCAGGCAGCGCGCGATGCGGTGACGCGCGGCTTCGCGCCGGCCCTGCAGGCTGTCGGGAACGAAGTCCTCGACCAGGGCCTTGAGCCGGTCTTCAAAGTCGAGCTGCGGCTGGGTGGCGGCGAGCCAGCTGGCGCCGCGGCTGCTGCCGGGCAGCGCCGCCAGCACGCGGCGATGCACGTCGTAAAGCACGTCGGCCTCGCTGCCGCGCTCGACGAAGCGGCTCTCGTCGCCAGCGACCAGGCTGAGCACGCCGAGCTGCAGCAGATAGCGGCAGACGTGGACCAGGTCGCGGCGCTCGCGCGCGCCTTCGAGCGTGTAGCGGAAGCCCTGCGCAGCCAGCTCTTCGTCGCCGGCCGCCTCGATCAGGCGCTCGCCGAGGATCTGCAGCGTGATCTGCGGCTCGGCGCGCTCCAGCACCGCGCACACCAAACACAGCAGCACGTAGCGCTCGCGCGCCAGGCCGCCGTCGAAGCCGGCCGCGCCGCGGGTGTCGTCGTCGAGCGCGCCGGGGCGCTTGTACAGCCGCGCGCATTCACGCTCGACCAGCAGTGTCCAGCCGGCTTCGCGCGCCAGCCATTCGCGCAGCGGCGCGACATGCCGGCGCACCAGCGCGTAGGCGGGATCGCTCGCCGGCAGCAGCGGCCGCATCAGCAACGCGCGCAGAGCCTGCTCCTGCTCGGCCGCCTGCTGGCGGGCGAGCACGTCGGAGAGGTCGGAGCGGTCGGCGATGGGCATGTTCAATGTGAAGGTGGCAGTGCGGCTGGGTAGCTTGGTAGGTTGGGGTGAGCGCAGCGAACCCCAACGTGTGCCCGCGCCGATGTTGGGGTTCGCTGCGCTCACCGCCAACCTACCCGTACCCTTAGTTTACTTGCACTAGACCGCCGTGATTTCGACCAGATGATCACGCCCGGCGAAGCGCCCCAGCTCGGTTTCGATCACCGCCTCGCGGCCGTTGGCCAGCGGAATCAGGCGCACGCGCAGCAGGCCGTCGGCGCTGCTGCGCTCGATCGGCTGGTCCGGATGGGTCTGTGCCGATAGCGCTTCGCCGAGCAGGTTCAGGAACAGCCGGAACGCATCTGCGTCGAGCACGCCGATCTGCGACAGATGCGTGATGCCGGCGGACGTGAGCCGCTCGCGCGCCTGCGCCAGTTGCGCCGCCTGCTCGGCCATCTGCGCCGCCATCAGTGCGCGCGCCTGGCTGCGATCGCGGATCAGCGGCGGGCCGCCGCGCGTCGGCAGCTGGCCCTGCTCGCGCAGCCGCGGATGGATGGCCAGCGGCGGCGCGGCGCCCCAGGGCGTGCTCGCCGGCACATCGGCCGGCACCGCCAGCGCCAGATGCCGCGCTGGCGACAAACCGAAAGCAGCGCGCCATAGCCGGTGCGCTTCGGCGGTATCGCGGGCCTGCGCGAACCACAGCGCCAGGCGGCGGAAATCGGCGCTGCGGTCGCTGCGTCCGGCGCGGCGTTCGTTGAGCGCGGAAACTGCCGACAGAAGCCGCGGGATCGCCGAGCGCGCGGCGGCGCGCAGCAGCTCGGCCTGCGCCGGCGAGCGTCCGTCGGATAAGAACCACAGCCGGAAACCGCTCCAGCGCTCGGCCCAGGCGGCGAGCTTCTGCGCCAGCGCGGCCTGCTGGCCAGAGGCATCGTCGGGCGCGGCGTCGCCGGCTTCACGCGCCGCCGCGAGACCCAGCAATGTCTCGACCGAGGGCTCCAGCGCTTCGAGCGCCGCGGCGATGCGCCCGGAGCGCTCGACCAGCTCGCGGATAAAACGCTCCAGGTAGTCGATCAGCCGGGTCTTGAAGCCCATCACCGCGTCGAGTTCCGCGCGCTGCAGCTCCAGCGTGCGCGCCAGATCGGCCATGAAGGCCTCGGCATGCCGCGCCAGGCCTTCGAACACATGCACCAGATCGCGCAGCGCCTCGTGGACTTTCGGCGCATCCGGTTCGGTGTCGGCGGACAGCAGCTGCAGCGTCGTCAGCCGCGCCAGGATGTCGTCCAGCGCCACCGTCTGCAGCTCGCCCTTGCGCGCCAGCGCCTCGGCGAAAGCGGCGAGTCCGGCCTCCACCGCTTCACCGCCGGCGGTGAGGCGATACAGCAGGCGCCGGCGATAGAAATCCTCCAGCGTGGAGACACGCGCAGTATCGGCCTGCGAGCGCAGATTGCCCCAGGCCACCAGCTGATCCAGCGCTTGCGCCAGCTCTTCGGCCGACGGCGGCGTGCCCGGCCAGCGCGCCTCGCGCAGCAGATCGTCCGGCCGCAGATGCAGCCGGAACGCGCGCTTGGCGGCGGCGAAGCAGTCGAGCACGGCGCGATAAATCCCCGCTTTTTCGGTGGAGACGTGGCGGAACAGATCGGCGTCGCGGGCGTGCATGGCTGGGCTATCTGGGGATTGGGTTTGCGACTGCAAGCCTGCTCATGGCGTCGATCCCGAAATCGCGCGCAGCGCTCGGCTGAGGCTCGGGCGTCTCGCTTGGGCACGCTCCGGGCGCCAGTTGCCCAACCATAGTCGTGCCAATCGCATCATTTGCTGGCCTTCAGCCTAGGAGCCGGCCGGCGCCAGCGCGCTGCAAGCTTCGTCAAGGCCTTGTTGGCTGCGACGATATCGTAACGCTGAGGATCCCAGTTGCTGCCGACCCATTCGCGCAGCTCTTCGTACTCCTCGTGGGCGGGATCGGCGAGGACCGTCAGCAGGTTCATGTAGCCCCAGGGGCCGCCGCAGTCTTCCGGCGGGCAGGCTCCGGCGGCTTTGAGACAGACCGCTTCCGGCGCACCGGGTTCGGCCGCACCGATCGCCTTGACCGTGATCTCGTGTACCCAGTCGTCGCCAAAGTCGTACCAGTATCGGAACTTGCTGCCTTTACGTGGGGCGAAGTCGGACAGAATCCCCTTCTTTTCATCGCGCAGTGCCGGGCCGAGGCCGTCGTCGAATTCGTCGTCTTGGATACCGAAGCGCAACTCGCCCGGCCCGCGGACGCCATTGCTGAATTCGTGCAAGTGGTCGTCTTCCCAACCCATGACGATCTGAATCACGTCATGCAGCCGGTCCAGGCGGAGATCGGAAGGCACGGCCAATTCGCGCCAGATGCTGGGATCGGTGTTTTTGAGAACGATCTTCAAATGGTGAGTGGCCGGCATACGAGCCTCAGAAATATTTTTCGGTAGGTGAGAGAGCGCCGGTTTCCACGGGTGAATTCCGGCCCGGGGGTCCCAACTTCGGGCGAGTCTACGGGCGGGTCCTCGATGGGACCACCGCAGCAAGGTAGAGCTGCAGCAGCGCCGGATGTCGGGCGTGAAGCTGTCGTCGCGCGCTCATTTCTCCGCCGCTGCGGATGAGTTCGTGGAGTGCGGTGTAGGCCGCACCTACTGCGTCTTGCGGTGCCGTCGATACCGGCACGAAATCGAGATGGCGGTTGTCCGCCACCAGCATCCAGGCCGGGAAGTCGGCGGTCGCGAATTCCAGTTCGGCCGAGCGGAAGTTGCCCCAGTGGGTTTTGAGCGCGAATTCGCCCGGGTCTTCGTTCAGCGCGGTTTCGGCCTCATCGGAAAAGCGCCAGCACAGCTGCATCCAGGCCAGCCGCGCCTTGTCCAGACGGCCGGTCCGGGCTCTTGCCCGTGCCAGCCGGGCCAGCAGCGCCGGCTGCTGTTCCCAGCCCGCCTGCTGCTCGATGCAGGCGCAGGCGCGCTCGCCGTCGCCGGCTCGCAGCCAGGCATGGCTGGCATGTTCCAGCGGGCGTTCGGCATCGAAGGCGACGCCGTCCAGCTCGGCGGCCAGATCCGACCAGAGCCCGGCCAGATAGACCTTCGCGGCGCTACCCAGGCGCCGCTGTGCCAGCGCCGTGATCTCCCGGTCCAGCCAGGCGATGCGTTGTGCCGCGCCGCTCGGCGGCGATGCCAGGGCCTCGATCAGCTGCGACAGTTGTGCGGCCGTCGCCGGGTCGTCGCAGCGCTGCAGCGCGGTGCGCGCCTCGTCGAGCCGGCGTTCGAGCAGCGCGCTGCGGACCGCGGCTTCGGCGTAGGCACTGCGGCTGTCGTGAAACAGATCGAATTGGGTCGCCGAATCCGGGCGGCGCATGACGATGCCGCAGCGCTCGGTGAGTTCGCGTTCGGCCCGCGTCGATGCGGCGGGCCAGGCCGGCGATGCGGCGTGGGCGACGGCTTCCAGGCCCTGCCCGTGGCAATAGGCCTGGGCCGATTCCAGAATGGCGCTGGCGCGCGCCGCATCCGCCGGCCAGTGCATCGGCGCCGGCAACGCCCCGGGCTGGCATTCGATCAGGCCCAGCCACTGCAGCAGGCGCAGCATGTCGAGCTCGCCCTGTTCCAGCAGCAGCCGGTCCACGGCGTCGGTGACGTCGAGCGGGTTCATCGACGGGCGCGCCGTGTTTGACGCGCCAGTTGAGTAGATTAACGTGAAAGAGACCTGATTTAGGGCGCAGAGGTCCCTGGCCTTTTGAGGCCATGGGAAGCGGGGTGGAGATCAGGGTGCTGCGGGGATCAGGCCGTACTGAGTGAGGGCCTTGATCCAG